>CAVYBJ010000016.1:0-15351 GCA_963766685.1 uncultured Chloroflexia bacterium | reverse complement strand
GCCACATGCGGCTCGCTGCTCTGTGGGCAGCGCCAGACGCTACGAGCACGTTCAGGAAGAGGCCCGTCCGGCGGGGGACGGGCCTCTGAAGTGCTGCTGAGGCGGCGATGTGCCAGACCGTCAACCGGCCGAGCTCATCGCGGCGGTTGCGCCATGCTCGAAGCAGGCATCCGCTCCGCCGGCCTCGAACACAGCCTTGTCACAGTAGACCGCGTCAGGGTAGTAGGAGCCCATGACCTCCTGCGCCGCGCCGACGGTCAGCTCAGGCACAGCCCAGGCGGACTGATCGAAGAATTCGTCCTGATGGCAGCATGTGCCGCAGCAGGAGGAGATCGGCAGGCTGGCATCGGCTCCCTGCAGCCATGCCACGCCATCCTCGGGTGTCGCATTCGCCGGCCGGTCCTCGGGCTGTGAGACGACGATGGTGTAGAAGCCGTCGGGCCCGACCGGGGATCCGGCGTCGGCGACGCACGCCTCCGTCGGATAGCCGTTCGGCGGCGTCACGTCGTTCGATCCGGCGCAGAACGACCAGAAGCGCAGCTGCGCCGGTGACGTACCACGCTCTCCCCGGCGGTCGTGTCCGGGGAAGCTCGGCGCCTGGCCCCGGATGACGACGATGCGCCCGGGCTCCCACACCACGGGCGTCATGACGTACCGGTTGTCGGGGTTGGGGGCCAGCCCGGGGATCGACGATTTGACCGACGACGGCGGGGCGTCGGCACCGGCCGGCATCGGGAGACGGTCCGCGGCCGCGATGTTGGTCATGACCATCCCTCGGATGGCCTCCGTCCAGACCTGCTCCTCCTCGGGCGTACACGCAGCGAGCGGGCGGAGCCGGCCGTCAGCCTCCTCGATCGCCAGGCCCGGCAGGCCGACCCCACCGCTGTGATCCGCAGCCTCCACCGGGACGTAGACCCGCAGCACCGCGATGCCGAGCTGGTCCTCCTCGCCTTCCGGATGGGCGGGGATGATGTTCTCAACCGCCTGGACGCCGGCGCGACCCTGGGCCCACTCGTCCAGCGTGGCCCGCAGCCGCCCTGGATCCCGGTGGCGTCTCGGAAGATCCTGTCGTCCACTGGGATGGTTCCCGTGATGCGCACACCCCATTGGCGCCGGCTCGGCTCGGATGGTGCATTGGCGTCCCGAGCCGGGTTGACACTGCCCAACTGGGGGACGATCTCCGAATCCCGCAGCCAGCCCAGGACCTCGATGTCGCGTCCTGGCTGGCCGAGGCCGTAGTACGTGACCAGCGAAGAGAACCGGGCGAACGGGTACGTCCCGGTCAGGATGAGACTCTGCCCCGGCGCGAGCATGTAGGGCATGATGAAGTAGGAGGCCTTGGCTTCAGGGTAGGCGACGTTCAAGTCATCGACCGCGACCTCGACAGGCCAGGCGCAGACCTCGCCACGCTGGGTCTGGCCCAGGAGGGCCTCCGTCTCAGCGGAGGTCGGTCCCTGGACTTGGGCAAGCACCGCCGGCGCCTGTATGACGACGAACATCAACGTGGTCACAAGCGCGACGCACTTCCGCACCGGCAGCATCTTCTCCCCCCGTGCCGTGCATGCTCGCACGGCATCACGTCGGGCGGGTCGGGTCCGCCAGTGGCTCAGCACGACCCCGGCGGCCAGGATTCTGATCGGTGCCTCGATGTCCCCCGCTCGACCGAGTATGCACCAGGGCGTTTGGCCTGTGGCCACCATCGGGCGGGCGGGTCTGGATCGCCCGGAGCCAGGTCTCGCCCGACAGCCGGGTCGAGCGCTGAACGGCCACGGTGACCATCGGCCCTTGCCGGGCGGACGGGCAGTGATGACGATGCCCATGCCTGCTCCGCGGGTCTGCCCGCGGAACCACCGTGTCCGTGGCTCGCGTCACCGATGGCGCTCGTCGCGGGGAAGCCAAGAGCGACGAGGAGGTCCAGATGAGACGAGTAGCCGCACTGATCCTGGTCGGTGCCATGATGGTCCCCACGATGGCGTTGGCGCAATCCCAGGCTCCCGGGGCCAGCCCTGCGCCGGTCGTGGGCTACCACACCATGGACGTCTGCCTCTCGATCACCGGGCCCGTCGTCCGCCTGACGGCGGAGTCGCTCACCCAGGGAATCCAGGACGGCACCTTCACGATCAATGGCCTGAGCACCGGCTGCGAGACCACCGCGGTCGAATTGCCGCCCGTCAGCGCCGCGCCATCCGCAGAGGTCACTCTCGAGCTGGGCACGCAACTCGTCACGCAGTTCTTCACCATCCTCGCCCAGCCCGAGATCGACAAGTCAGCGTCCCTGGAGGCATTCCTCGCTCCGGAGTTCCAGATCGTCCGCGCCAACGGCGACCGCGTCGGCCGTGACGCGTACCTGGCGTCGCCAGCCAGTGTCGCGGACTTCACGATCAGCGACGTGGCCGCGACCCAGGGCGGCGACGTGATCGTCGTGACCTACCTGATCTAGACGACGGAGACCATCGATGGAGTGGAGCAGACCACGACGGCTCCGCGCCTGTCGGTCTTCCGGCTCGTGGACGGCGCGTGGCGACTCTCGGCACACGCCAACTTCGGGGCCATCTCGGTCTAGCCGCGAGCGCATAGCCGCACAGCGCACGCAGGTGCGACCATACGAATAGTCGCTGGTGGCCGCCGGCGCGGGCTCAGGGCTTGCGCACCTGCAGTTCATGCCCGCGGACGATGTCGCCGGCAAACGTCTGCCCGGCCTTCGCGATCCAGCGCTCGTCGGGGACGAGTCCGGCGGCCCCGGGAACGACATGGCTGAGGACGAGGGGTCCGGCACCCGCGGCCTGCGCCACGGCACCGGCATCCTCGCCCCGAAGGCGCGGGCGGCGGCCCTGGGGTCGTGTCCCATCGCCTGCCGGGCTCCATCCCTCGAACATGAGAGCCGGCGGCAGTCGGCGGGGAGCCGTTCCACCCATTCAGGTGGGGCCGTCGTTCTCTTGGCGGATGGGTCGCCGCGAGCTGGGATGGCGACTGTCCGGAAGGCGCGCCGATCTCGCCCTGACCTGATCGCGCGAGCGGGCTGGGGGGAGCGCACGATGATCCATCGAACGGTCGACGCGAAGCCGCGCTGGTCACGCACCCAACCTCGCGGGGTGGCGGCCATCCTCCTGGCAGGGACGCTCTTGGTGCTTGCCGGGAGCACGGCCGCCGCGGGCGAGCCGGCCACGGGCTCGGCCGATGTCATGAGCAACCCCGGGGCAAGCTGGTCGACCGAGCCCATCGGCGTGTACACCCCGGGCACGCCGCTGGCCGCCGACCACATGCGCATCACGCTCCTCGGGACGAGCTTCCTGCCCCGCATCGCGCAGGAGGCCAACAGCGTCTTCGTCGAGCTCGGCAACGGCGACTCGTTCGTCTTCGACTTCGGCTCGGGCGTCTCGGCCAAGTACGGGGCCATGGGCATCCCGCCGTCGCGCCAGACGAAGGTCTTCATCACCCACCTGCACGGCGACCACACGAGCGACCTCATCACGCTCTACTGCTTCGGGCCGTCGCAGGACCGCAAGACGCCGCTGCACCTCTACGGCCCGTCCGGCGACAGCCCCGACGAGGGCATGGCCGAATGGGGCGCCACGCTCAAGAAGCTCATGAAGTGGCACGAGGAGAGCTTCAGCTTCCTGCCCACCGGCACCGTCGACCAGGGCGATGGCTACGACATCATCACCCACGAGCTGCCCTACATGGAGACCGGCGTCGCCTACGACGAGAACGGCGTGACGATCACCCACTTCCCCGCGGTCCATGCCCGCGACGGCAGCATCAGCTACAAGCTGGAGTGGAACGGGCTGTCCATGGTCTTCAGCGGCGACACGCTGCCGAACGAGTACGTGCTCGAGAACGCCAAGGGCGTGGACGTCCTCGTCCACGAGATGGTCGTGCCGCCCGACGTCTGGGCGGAGAAGAACTCCGGTCTGCAGCCCGGCGACCCGGGCTGGGACCAGGCGCTCAACGTCGCGACCGAGGTCCAGCAGTCCTCGCACACGCCCAGAGCAGGCGCTGGGCTACATCCTCAGCCAGACGCAGCCGCGCCTCGGCGTCGCGACCCACTTCCAGGTGAACAGCGACACCATCGAGCAGGCCGTCGACAACGTCCAGAGCTGGTACGACGGCCCCTTCGCGATCGCGACCGACCTGTTCGTCGTCGACGTCTCCAAGGACGCCATCACGCTCGGCCAGGCCGTCGTCCCCGAGTACGCCTGGTACCCGCCCCAGACTCCCTACCCGTCCGATCAGCTCGCGGCGCCGAAGTACGACTCGCCCACCGCGCAGCTCAACGACGAGCTCCTCTCGAACGTCATCGACCCCGACATCTACGACAACCCGCCGGAGTAGCGCGAGATCTCTATCGACCACGCCGAGGGCCGTGTCAGTGACGGCTCCTCATGGACGGATGAAGGAGCCCCTCGAACGGCTCGCGCCGTTCGAGGAGATACAGACTGGCCATCCCAGTGAGCGTGCAGCGGCATGGCACGTGGTCTTGTCGCATCGCTTCGGCAGCCATGTCCACGGGGTCAGCCCAGACGTACTTTGAGCCGATGCCGACCATCTTGATCGACATCGCCGGGCTGACTCCCTGGGTTGCGTAGGAGTACAGCGTGCGCGTCGAGGTTGAGCACTCCATCCGGCGAGAACCCGGGTCGTTGCCGATCCAGGCCATGTTCCACGCGCTGTCCCGGTAGCAGGATCCGTCGCGGTCGCGCGCGCTGAAGACGATGGCGCGGGCAGTGTCGTTGCCGACGGCGACGCGCAAGTGTCACTCATGTCCTCGAGTCAGACACTGCCGCCGGAGCCTCTTCCCTTCGTGATCTCTCTGCGGAGACCCGTGGAGGCGCCTGGTCCCTATGGTCTCCACGACCGGTGACACGCCCGGCGCTTGAGCGCCACCTCGCGGTGCCATACTCGATCGAGCGGGAGGCGATGACGCACGACCCATACCCTGGCCGCCGGGGTCGTGGCGAGCCACTGGCGGACCCGACCCGCCTGCTGTGTGCCGTGCGTGCAGGTACGGCATGGGGGGTGGGGATGATGCCAGGGCGGAAGTCCGTCGTACTCATGGTCGCGTGCTTGTTGGTCGCCATGCAAGCGCCCGCCGTCCTCGCTCAGGACCAGGTCTCGGCCTCCGATGAGCGGGAGGCGCTCATGGGACAGGCGAAGCGCGGCGAGGTCTGCGCCTGGCCGGTCGAGGTGGCCCTCGACGCCCTGAACGTCGCCTACCCCGAAGCGAAGGCCTCCTACTTCGTGATGCCCTACATGCTCGCGCCCGGACAGAGCCTCATCCTCAACGGGAGGTACCCGCTCGCCCGCTTCTCCTCGCTGGTGACCTACTTCGGGCTCGGCCAGCCGGGCCGCGACATCGAGGTCCTGGGCTGGCTGCGGGATTCCGAGATCGCCCCGCAGTTGGGCAGTGTCAACCCTGCGCGTGATGCGGATGCCTCGTCCGATCCGCTCCGGCGCCAGTGGGCCGTGCGTGTCACGGGCACGATCCCGGTGGACGACGCCTTGCCGAGACGCCACCGCGATCCCGGACGCCTGCGCGCATGGCTGGACGAGTGGGCCCAGGAGCCGGGTCGGTGCCACGGCGGATGAGAACGTCATCCCCGCCCATCCGGAAGGCGAGGAAGACCAGCTCGGCGTCGTGATCCTGCGTATCTACGTGCCGGTCGACGCGGCGGACCACGCTGCTGGCGTCGGCCTGCCGGCCCTGGCGATCGAGGAGGCTGATGGGCAGCTCCGCCCGCTCGCGGAGTGCACACCCGAAGAGGAAGAGGTCTGGACGGAGGCCATCCGAGAGATGGTCATGACCAACATCGCGACCGCGGATCGCCTGCCGCTGCCGCCCAGCGCCGATGCCGCGCCGGCGTGGGTCGAGTCGTCCATCCCCGGGCTGGCCCCCAACCCCGACAACCGGTACGTCATGACGCCGGTGGTGTGGGAGCCCGGGCGCATCGTCGTCATCCGGGGCCAGGCGCCGACCTTCCCTGACACGACCGCCGGGGAGAGCGTGACGTCACCAGCGCAGCTGCGCTTCTGGTCGTTCTGTACCGGATCGAACGACATCACCCCGCCGGACGGCTATCCGACGACCGCCTGCGTCGCCGACTCCGAGATCCCGGTCGCGCCTGACGGGTCCTACACCGTCGTCGTCTCGCAACCGGAGGATCGCCCGGCGAACGCCACGCCGGAGGACGGCGTGGCCTGGCTCCAGGGAGCCGACCCGAGCCTGCCCGACCTGCTCCTGCTGCGGCACATGCTGCCGTCGGACGACTACTACGACCAATCCGCCTGGGCTGTGCCGGAGCTGACCGTGGGTGCCGCGCAACCGTCATGGGACCCTACTACCCAGACGCGGTCTACTGTGACAAGGCGGTATTCGAGGCCGGGGGTGCCGATGCCTGCTTCGCGCAGGCCCCGACCGCCGCGGTCCGCGGCCCGCGTCAGCGATCGCGCTCGTCGCGGCGAAACGAAGGGCGACGAGGAGGTCCAGATGAGACGAGCAGCCGCACTGATCGTGGCCGGGGCCCTGATGGTCCCCACGGTCGCGTTGGCGCAATCCCAGGCTCCCGCGGCCAGCCCCGCGCCGGTCGTGGGCTACGACACCATGGACGTCTGCCTCTCCATCACCGGACCCGTCGTCCGCCTAACGGCGGAGTCGCTCACCCAGGGGGTCCAGGATGGCACATTCACGATCAATGGCCTGAGCACCGGCTGCGAGACCACCGCGGTCGAATCATCGCAGGCCGTCGACGCCCCCTCGGCTGAGGAAACCCTCGCGCTCGGCACACAGCTTGCCTCGCAGTTCTTCACCATCCTCGCGGAGCCCGAGGCCGAGAAGTCGGCCTCCCTCGAGGCCTTCCTCGCCCCGGAGTTCCAGATCGTCCGTGCCAATGGTGACCGCCTCGGCCGTGAGGCGTATCTGGCGGCGCCGGCCAGCGTCGACGACTTCACGATCAGCGATGTGGCCGCGACCCAGGGTGGTGACGTGGTCGTCGTCACCTACTTGATCGAGACGACAGAGACGATCGACGGTGTGGAGCAGACGACGACGGCCCCACGCCTGTCGGTCTTCCGGCTCGTGGACGGCGTGTGGCAGCTCTCGGCACACGCCAACTTCGGGGCCATCTCGGTCTAGCCGCCGAGCCGGTACCAACCCCTACCCGACTCGACCGCCGCCGCTGCGGGCGACCAGGCCAAGGGGGATCGTCTCGAGCTCGTGGGCGCGAACGACGCGTCCGGAGAAAGTCTGACTGGCCTTCGCGATCCAGCGCTCGTCCGGTACGCTGCCTGCGTCGCCGGGTGCGAGGTGGCTGAGCACCAGCGTTCCGACCCCGGCGGCCTGCGCGACGGCACCTGCGTCCTCTGGTCGGGTGTGTGACGTCTCCAGGTGACTGAGCTGGACGGCTGACGTGCCGAGGGATCCCATGTAATCGAGATCGATCGCTTCGTGCACGAGGACGTCGGCACCCTTCGCCAGGGTGACGACGTTGTCGCACTTCGCGGTGTCGCCGCTGAAGGCCACAGAGCCGGCATCGGTGTCGAAGCGGAGGGCAAAGGACGGGAACACCGGCCCGTGCGGCACGAGGACCGCCGTGACGCGCACGGCGTCGTCCTCCATGACCGGGAACGGCTGCATGGGTGGCGCGGTGTTCGTCAGGGGATCAGCGCCCACGTCCGGCAACGCGATCTCATGCACGTCGATCAGGTCGCGCACGTCGGGGCTGCCGGAGTCGCGCATGAAGATGTTGGTGGAATAGGCGTACGCCTCGATGCACCGGTCGGTCAGCGTCCTGATCCCTGGGGTGGGGTCCTCGGGTGCGACCGTGGCGACAGGGGCGCCTCCGAAAGCGTCTGGCAGCGCCCCGGCCGGACCAGGTCCATAGACGGAGACGGCGGAGACGATCCCCCGGTCGGCGGTGTCACCGCCCACCGGTCCCCAGCCCTCGAGCATGAAGAAGTTGTAGTAGTCGGCGAGGTGGTCGGCGTGCAGGTGCGTGATGAAGATCGACGCGAGCGCGTCGAAGCGCAGGCCTGCGGCCTTGTACTGGGTCACCGCACCGCGGCCGCAGTCGATGACGTAGTTCCTGCCGTTCACCTGGAGCACCGACGCGATCCCGGCGTGACCGTTCATCACCGGCGGCCCTCCCGCGGTCCCGAGGAGCACGAGCTGCGTCCCTCCGCTGGGCACGGCTGAGGGCGACGCAGCCACGGCCGCGGGTGCAGCGAATGCCAAAGGCGGGATCGCCAGTGCGACGGCGCCAGCCGCCCCCACCTTGAGGATGTCGCGGCGAGAGATGCGAACGGAGCCTGTCGCGAAGTCCTTGCACATGGCGCTCCCCCTCCTCCGTGTCTACGTCGGCCCTGGGCCATCACTCCCCCGCCAGGCACCGCTGGAGGTAGTCGGTGCTGGCGGACAGGGCGGTGACGAGACCGTCGCCCTTGAAGCTGTGGTCCAGGTTGGGCAGCGGCACGAACTCGTAGGGCTTGTCGACCGCCATCAGCGCCTCGATGAAGGCGATCGTGTTCTGGAGGTGCACGTTGCGGTCGGCGAGGCCATGGATCAGCAGCGGCCGCGCCTCGATGCGGCCGGCGGCCGCGACGAGGTCGGTCTCCGCGTATCCGGTGGGGTTCTCCTGCGGCGTCCCCATGAACCGCTCCGTGTAGATCGTGTCGTAGTAGCGCCAGTCGGTCGGCGCAGCCCCGGCCACGCCACAGCGAAAGACATCGGGCGCGTTGATGAGCGCGTACAGCGTCAGGTAGCCGCCGAAGGACTTGCCGTCGGTGCCGATGCGTGTCGCATCCACGTACGGCAGCGTGCGCAGGTACTCGATCCCGGCGAGCTGGTCATCGAGGGCGGCCGGGCCAAGGTGGCCGGCCAGCGGCGTCTCGAACGCGTGGCCGCGACCGAAGCTGCCGCGGTTGTCAAGGCGCCATACCAGGAAGCCCGCCTGGGTGTAGAGGACATCCCGCTCGATGATGTTGAAGATGTTCGTGCTGCCGTACCGATCGGCCACCGTCTGCAGGCCGGGGCCGCCATACCAGTGGATGACCACCGGGTACTTCCGCGAAGGGTCGAAGCCCTCGGGCTTGACGAGCTGGGCCGCCAGGTCCACGCCGTCGTGTGCCGTGACGGTCAGGAACTCGCGGGCCAGGCTAGGCAGCGCCAACGTGGGCCCGTCGGCACGCGCGATGATGTCGCCCCCGCTGCCATCGCCGTCCAGCACCTGGGTCACGGGCGGGGTCGCCACGTCCGAGTACTGGTCGACCAGGTACCGGCCGTCCGCCGAGAGCGCCAGCCCATGCCAGCCGGGCTCGCGGGACAGTCGCTCCAGCTCGCCGCTCGCCAGGTTCACCCGGTACAGCTGCCGCTCCAGGGGCCCGTCCTTGGTCGCGATGAACCACGCCCAGGTCCCGTCACCATCAACCTGGACGGGGCGTCCCGGGACGATCAGGTTCCAGGCCGCGCTGTCGATCATCCACTCCCCCTGGGTGAGCTGCCGCAGCATCGTCCCCTGGCCGTCGTACAGGTAGAGGTGCATGAAGCCGTCGCGCTCCGACAGCCACAGGAAGTGCTCCTCGTCGTCCACGAAGACCGGAGCCGAGTAGCGGTCCTCGTTGATCCAGGCAGGGTCGGTCTCGACCAGGACGGTCCGCGCCGTGCCTCGGCTCGGGTCCCAGGCCGAGAGCCGAAGCACGTGGTGGTCGCGGCTCACGGTGGCGTAGAGGACCTCCTGGCCGTCGGGGGTCCAGGCGAAGAATGGCAGGATGTACTCGGCATCCGCCGGCAGGGAGACCGTCTGGGTGGCCCCGTCCCCATCGAGCGATGCGACATGGAGCGACACCTGCGGGTTAGCCGTCCCGGTGACCGGGTAGCGGGTGTAGCTGACCGAGGGCGGGACGGGGCGATAGTCGGTCACCGGGTGCTCCTGGACCGCTGCGTCGTCGGTGCGCAGCCAGATCAGGCGCCTGCCGTCGGGCGACCACGCGTACGCGGGCTGGGCGGCGCGGGTGGCCAGCTCCTCGTTGTAGACCCAGTCCAGCCCCCCGTTGATGACCAAGTCGCTGCCGTCGCTCGTCAGACGTTCCAGCCGGCCGTCCGCGATGCTGACCACGTAGAGGTCGTTGCCCTCCACGTACGAGACGTGCTCGCCGTCCGGCAGGAACATCAGCCCGGTCCTGGGACCCCCGTCCGGCCCGAGCGGGCGCAGGAGCCCGGACGTCACGTCGAGCAGCCAGAGCGATCTGTTCGCCGGCCAGCAGCATCGTGTCGCCGGCTGGCGACCACAGGGCCGACGCCAGGTCGATGGTGGTGTCGGAGCTGCTGGAGGGATCGAGCAGCACCCGCGTCTCACTCGTGGCAGCGTCGTAGAGCCACAGCACGTCATGCCCGTCGGTCGGATACACGTACGCCAGTCGGGCGCCCTGCGGGGCCCAGCTCAGGCTCGAGGGCACGGGCCCCATGAGCGCGTTCGCGGCGGTCAGCATCCGTGCCGTCATCGCGCCGGGAGTCTCGCCCGATGAGGTGGATGACAGGGGCATCGACGTGGCTGCAGGCGAGACCTCGGGCTCGGAAGCGCCCACCCCCGGGGGAGGGATCGCACCGACCAACAGACACGATGCGATGCACGAAGCCAAGATAACGCGCCGGTTCATGACGCTCCCTCCCTCGGTGGCCAACTCCGCTGAGACGCGCTACTTCAGGGGGATCTGTTGGAGGGTCGCCATCAGCAGGTCATCGAGCTTCGCGACCGTATCGATCTCCAGCCGCTCATCGACCGTATGCACTTGCTCCAGCGTGGGCCCGATCGAGATGGCATCCATGCCGGGATACTTGCTGACGATGGTGCCCGCCTCCAACCCCGCGTGGACCGCACCGACCTCCGGCTCGCGTCCGTAGAGTTCCCCATAGACGCTCGTCATCAGGCCGAGGATGGGCGAGTCGAGGTTCGGCTCCCACCCGCCGTAGAGACCGCTGAACGTCGTGTCCAGCCCGGCGAGCCGCCAGACGCTGCTCATCATCTGGTGGAGGTCCTGCAGCTCTGTATCCACGGAGCTGCGCATGAGGCAGGTGATCGCGAGCTGCCCGTCCGATAGCTCGAGGATGCCCATGTTGGTCGAGGTCTCCACGAGTCCAGGGACCGCATCGCTCATCCGCATGACGCCCTGCGGCGTGCCGTAGAGGACGTCGATCACGACATCCTGGGCGTCCTTGCCGAGCACCGCTCCCGGGATCTCCGCCGGGCTGGCTGTCACGGTCACGCCCGGATCGGCGAGGGCGAGCTCGTTCTGCAGTGTCGCCTCGAATGCCCGGACGTCGGCTTCGAGCGCCGCCGCCTGGGCCGTCGGCACGACCACGACAGCTGAGGCGCTGGTCGGGATCGCGTTGGCCGCGGTGCCGCCGGCCATCCCGGCCAGGTGGAGGTCATGGGCGTCCGCGAGGTCGCGCAGGAGCCTGACCAGGAGCTTGGTGGCGTGTCCGCGTCCCAGGCCGATCTCGACCCCGGAATGACCGCCCTGGAGGCCGCCGACCGTGAGCGTGTAGCCGACCATGTCGGCGGGCACGTCGACCATGGAGAAGCTCGCCACGCCTTCGGCGTACTCGCCGCCCGCGCTCCCGATAGTGAACTCCCCTTCGGTCTCGGAGTCGAGGTTGATGAGGATGTCGCCCTGCAGCACCCCCGGCTGGAGACCCGAGGCGCCGTCCATGCCGTCTTCCTCGTTGACGGTGAAGAGGGCCTCGATGGGCCCCAGCGGGACGTCCGACTGCAGAACGCCCAAGGCAAGGGCCACGCCGATGCCATCGTCGGCGCCCAGCGTGGTGCCATCGGCGATGACCCAGTCACCGTCCACGTACGCCTCGATGGGATCGGTCTCGAAGTCGAAGTCGTTGCCGGGTGCCGTCTGCGGGACCATGTCCATGTGCGCCTGGAGGACCACGCCGTGGCGTGTCTCCAGGCCCGATGCCGCCGGCTTGCGGATGATCACGTTGCCGACGTCGTCGACGGTGGTCTCCAGGCCGAGGTCCTCGCCGAGCGCGGCCAGATACGCCGTCGCCTGCTCCTCGTGATGCGACGCTCGTGGCACCTGGGTCAGGTCGTAGAAGGCTTGCCAGACATCCTGGGGCTCCATGCTCGCCACGACGTCCCGGAGGGGGACCCCCGACGCTTCCTCGCCCGCGAGCGTCGCCGGTGGTCGGCCGGCGGCTGGTGCGACCGCAAGGGCGAGAATCACCAGGGATGTCACCGTTGCGAGCCTCATGGCGTCCTCCTGCCGACTTGCCGGGGCACGATGGGGCCGGGGGCTGGCCATGGCGGCCAGGTAGCCGCTCCGAGTACCTGGCGCGCCTCCCACGCTGACTGTGCCCGTCGCGTCCGCAAAGGGCCGTTGCTCCCGATGTCTCGATGCTGTCCGCGCCTTTCAGCTGGCATCAGGAGCGTGGGCGCGCGATCGCCCTTCGAGGTCCTCATCGAGCCGATCGACACCGGGACTGGACGGCCCGGACGTCCAGGATGTGCGGCAGCTCGACTCGGCCCCCCGAGCAGGTCTAACGGATGGCCTCCACTCGGCCGATCGTCTCCTGGGTATCGGCCGCGTGTATGAGCCTGCCTCTCACCGCGCATGACGCCACAGGGGCAGTGGCCTCAAGTCGCCGGGACACGACGTGTCGCCCGCGGGTACCACGGGGCCACCGAGGGCACCACCGAGTCTCGCCGAGGGCGAATCAATGCCCCCCGATGCATGCTTGCCATCCGCCGTCTGCGAATGTCGATCGATCACACCAGACCGCGACCGGGTAGTACTCACCCATGACTCGCTGCGCGCATCGCCCCGCCGTGTCCACACCATAGCCCGCATCCTCCCGCGAGGGGATGTGTGGCAACGTGAACTCGAACGCGCAGCCAGCCTCTCTGGCCGCCTGGACTGAGTGGTCGAACCGTGCGGCAGGCAACATGTTGCGGAAGAACACGACCTTGGGATACTGCTCGTCCCCCCAGGGCATCCAGTTGATTTCGGGATCCAGCCAATCCGGGCGCAGCAGATCGTCCGAGATGACGACCGTGTAGTACCCGTCCGCGACATCGGTCGTCACATCGGTCGTGCAGGCGACCGTCGGTACTGGGCGCACAAGGTCTGCCTCGCACATCGACCAATACCGGACGTCGACGGTCGTGAAACCCGGCGCCGGTGTCGAGATCGACGAGCCGTGGTAGGTATCGGGAAAGCCTGGGGCCCTGCCGTGGATGACGATGATCCGGCCTGGCTGGTAGTCGTCGCCTGGGAACATGACGATGTACTTGTTGTCTGGGTTGGGAAGCAATGCCGTCGGCGTGGTTTCCGGCGGTGCGAACCAGAGCTGGTCGGAGTACGGCGTGCCTTCGTTGCCTTCCAGGTCGACCGGAAGGAGCATCGAGACGATCGCACTCACATCGGTCAGCCTGTTGATCCGCGAGCACGGCTCCAGCTGCTGACTCCCACCGTTGCCGGTGACCGATATGGTGGGCAGCGGCACGCCACCCATCAGGTTCCGGCCGCTCAGGGAGGGATCGGCGTCCGGTACGTACACCCGCAGGAGCACCCAGGCGAAGTCCGAGGAAACCGTGATCGCGTTCCCCTAGGCCTGGCCAGCACGCGAGATCACGATCGTGTAGGTGCCGCTGCTGCTTCCGGGTTCGATGTACGGGTTGACACTGCCCGGATCAGGAGCGATCTCGACATCGGACAGGGCGCCGTCGATCCCGATGGATGCCTTGGCATCATTCGTCTTGTACGCGGCGAACGAGAAGTATCGAGCAGCTGGATAGGTGCCCTTGATCGTCATCGTCTCGTAGCCGTCGAACGGCATGACCCAGTATCGAGCAGCCGTGTCTGGCGACGTGGCGTTGCCGAACCCCTCCGGCGAGAGCTCGATCGGCCACGCACACCCTTCGAGGTTCTGGGCGTGACTGGCCAACGGGATCACCATGATCGTGAGCATCAGGAGAACAGCGGCGATAACGATCCGGGCGAGCGACTTCATCCTTCCCTCCATCTCTGGCCCACCCGTGGTGATGGCCGCAGGCAACGAATACGCCAGCGCGGCGGCCTGCGGCGGTCAGGTTCCCGGGAGATCATGAGCCTGGCGATCGCGCGGGACGGCGACGGATGCCTCATGGTTCGACATCCCCGCGCTCGGAGCGAGGCTCTTCCCATGCATCAGATCCCAGCGGGGCACAGGCACCCTGCACCCATTCATAACCCGGCATGGGGAACGGGTATGTGTCGTGTTCGAAGTCCCACGCCGATAGCGGGAAGCTCGAGAAGATCCCGCCCATGTCACCGGTGCAGCCGCCATTCATTCCCACGAATGGTGTCGCCCTCGACCACCCGACACTGACAGCTCAATGGCCTGTTCGGATCAGACGGATCCACGTTCTCCGTGCACGGAGCGGCATCGCAGATAGCCCAACTGCGGTCCCCGCTATAGCCCGGGGTCTGCGGATCACAGGCCACCAGATCCTGTTGCAGAAGAGTGCACCATCCGCGATAAGAGTAGGTCGATACCCAATCGTATTTGACACCATCCACTTCATACCGGCCATCTGCCATGGTGCTGCAGATAGGAGCTTGATCCACATCACATGGACGAAGGTCGGTGCACATGACCTGCGTCAGGCGCTTGACCGAGGCATCCTGGATCTCGGAGGTCGCGACGATATGTGTTTCATTCACCCTCATGCAGTCGCAATCAGCCTTGCCGCCGCTCACCTGGCAGTCGGGGGATGCTGAGCAGAGGGCGTGCCATCCGGTACATGTGACGAATGCCTGAGGTCCACCAGGTGGCGTCGTGACTTCCACGGCTGCTAGTTCCTGCAGTGCATCCTTGGCGTGGGTGTCGAACGGATAGGGATCGGCCATCGCCAGGACGTCGAGGGCGTCCACCGCCACCTCGACCGGCCAGGCGCAGACCTCGCCGTGCTCCGCCTTTCCAAGGAGCGCCTCCCGCTGACCGGAGGTCGTCGCGTCGTCCTGGGCAAGGACGGGGGTGCTTGGACGACGGCGAACACGAACGTGAACACGAGCACGACGGACTTCCGCACCGGCATCATCTCCCCCCGTGCCGTGCAGGCATGCACGGCGTCACCTCGGGCGGGCCGGTCCCGCCAGTGGCTCTGCGCGACTCCGGCGGCCGGACTGTGAGTCGTGCGTCAGCGCCTCCCGCTGTGGCCAAGTATCTCGCCGGACGGGAGTGGCCGCTGGTCGATCGGACACGACGTCGCCCGTGGACACCAGGGTCACCGAGGCGCCGCAGATCCTCGGGCAGCGTCCCTGACACCGCAGGATGTGTGGGTTTGGTCGGGGCGAGAGGGGTAGCCCCAG
>CAVYBJ010000015.1:0-40253 GCA_963766685.1 uncultured Chloroflexia bacterium | reverse complement strand
ACACTGTGCGGGGTGTTCGCCCCCAGGTGCAGCCAGGTACCGGCACGGGCGTCGATGCGCTCACCGGCAACGCCGATCTCGGCCTCGCCCTCCACGACCTCGATGGTCACGGGCACGGCCGCGGTGTGGTCGGAGAGCTGCTGACCCGGCGCGAACGAGAAGAGCACGACGCGGCAGCTGTCGTCGTCGTGCAGGCTGCGGCTGACGATGCCGTCGACCGGCGTGCTCACGGGCGCGCGCAGATCGTGGATGGTCGGTCGGGTGGTCATCGTGACTCCTCCTCGGTGCTGATGGTGCTCGGCCCGGACGGTTCGCCCGTGACCGGGATGCCCGCTGCCGTCCGCTGGACCACGAGCAGGTCAACGACGCGGCCGATGAGCTGGAGGGGCAGGGGACTGCCGAGCGGGAATCGCAGCGTCCCGGGCCGCTGCGATAGGGGGCCAGCTCCGCCGCCAGCTCGGCATCCGCGTGGGGCACCGGGTAGAGGCTCAAGTGACGCTTCCATGCGCCGATGTGGACGAAGGCTCTCCCGTCCAGGCTGAAGGTGGGGATGCCGTAGCTGATGGTCTCGCTGGCGTCCGGGACGAGCTCGCGGATGATCGCCCGGACCGAGTCCAGCTCCGGCGCGGGCTCCGGGCGGCAGGCCGGCCAGGTAGGTCGCCAGGCCATCGGCGGTCGTCATCTCGGCCCACGCCGCTCGATCGGTCGCCAGCTCCGGCGCCAGGGCCTTCTCGAACCAGTGGTCGGCGAAGCGTTCCGCGTTGAAGGGCGGGACCTCGTGATAGCCGCGCCGCAGGTAGAGAGCCACGGCCTCGGCCAGGGCGCCGTTGGTGTCAAGGCGCACGACCTGCTTCCCGGCCGCCTCGGCCCGCGCCTCCAGCTCGGCCAGGATGCGGCTGCCGACGCCCTGCCCGCGAGCCGGCGGTGAGACCCAGAGGCGCTTGATCTCCGCCACGCTCGGTTCGCCCAGCTTGACCGCGCCGCAGCCCAGCAGCTGGCCGGAGCGGCGCGCGACGAGCACCACTCCCAGCGGCGGCAGGAGTCCTGCGTCAACGAGCGGCAGCGCGGCGGACACATCGAAGCCACCTGCGACGCGGCGGTCGAGCTCCGCGTAGTACTGCGCGAAGCACCAGCGCACGTCCTCGCTGTCAGGAAGCTCCGGGGCGATGGTGAGGGGCTCCATGGAGGCACCAGTATCGCTGTGCCGGCTGACCCGGTGCCACGCCTGCGCGCGACCGTCCTACCATCGGGCGCATGAACGAACGCCCGACCCTGCCCTATGGCTCCTGGCCGTCCCCCATCAGCATCGAGATGGCGGTCGGCTCTGCCCGCGGCCTCTCCGAGCCCATCCCCGATGGCGACGACATCTACCTGCTGGAGTCGCGCCCGGAGGAAGCCGGGCGAGTCGTGCTGCTGCGGCGCACGCCGGATGGCGTCGTCACGGACATGGCGCCCGGCCTCAACGTGCGCACCCGCGTGCACGAGTACGGCGGCGGCGCGTACACCGTCCGCGATGGCTGCCTCGTCTTCTCCGAGTTCGCCGACAACCGCCTCATGCTCAAGCGCACCCCGGATGCAGCGCCCGTGGCGCTGGTCAGCGACCCGTCCCTGCGCTTCGCGGACCTGGAGCTCGACCCGGGGCGCGACCGGGTCATCGCCGTGCTGGAGGACCAGCGCGAGTCCGCGATCGGCGCCCGCAACCTGCTCTGCGCCGTGTCGCTGGCGGACGGCGCCATCACGGAGCTGGCCGCCGGGCACGACTTCTACTCCGACCCGCGGCTGAGCCCGGACGGCCGCCAGCTGGCCTGGCTCTCCTGGGACTTCCCGCAGATGCCCTGGGACGGCACCGACCTGTGGGTGGCGCCGATCCTGGACGATGGCAGCCTCGGTGAGGCGGTCCACGTGGCTGGCGGGACCGGGGAGTCGGTGGTGCAGCCGCGCTGGGCGCCGGACGGCTCGCTCGTCTTCATCTCCGACCGCACCGACTGGCTCAACCTCTACCGCTGGCGGGCGGGCTCGACGGAGGTCGAGGCCCTGGCGCCCATGGAGGCCGAGTTCGCCGGCCCCCAATGGGTCTTCGGCCTCTCCGACTACGGCATCGACGCCGACGGCACGGTCGTGGCCTCCTCCTTCGCCATGGGCGAGATGCGCCTCTGGGCCATGCGCGCGGGCGAGGCGCCGCGGGACCTGGGCGTCTCCGCGGACGAGATCGACTACGTGCGGGTGCGCGACGGGGTCGTCACGCTCATCGGGGCCTTCGCCACGCGACCCCGCGCGCTCATGACGCTCGACCTGCGCGACGGCCGCGAGGAGCGTCTGCGCGAGGCCGCCCGCCTGGACGTCGACGCGGGCTACCTCTCCGCCCCCCGCCACATCGCCTTCCCGACCTCCGGCGGCCGCACCGCCTACGCCTGGTACTACCCGCCCACCAACCCTGACGTGGTCGGCCCGGAGGACGAGGCGCCGCCGCTCGTGGTCATGTCCCACGGCGGGCCGACGAGCCAGGCGCGCGCGGCCCTGAGCCTCGAGCGGCAGGCCTTCACGAGCCGCGGCTTCGCCGTCGTGGACGTCGACTACGGCGGCTCCACCGGCTACGGCCGGCGCTTCCGCGACCAGCTCCGCGAGCAGTGGGGCGTCGTGGACGTGGACGACTGCACGAACGTCGCCGTCTGGCTGGCCGAGCAGGGCCTCGCCGACCGACGGCGGCTGGCCATCCGTGGCGGCAGTGCCGGCGGCTACACGACGCTGGCGGCGCTCTGCTTCAGGGACGTCTTCACGGCCGGCACCTCGTTCTACGGCCTTGGCGACCTGGAGGCCTTCGCGGAGATCACGCACAAGTTCGAGTCGCGCTACATGGACATCCTCGTCGGACCCTACCCGGAGCAGGCGGAGCGCTATCGCGAGCGGTCGCCCGACCGGCACGCCGACCGCATCTCCTGCCCGGTGCTGGTCATGCAGGGCGCCGACGACAAGATCGTGCCGCCATCGCAGGCGGAGGGCATCGTGGCGGCCCTGGCGCGCAACGGGCTGCCGCATGCCTACCTGCTCTTCGAGGGCGAGGGCCACGGCTTCCGTCAGGCCGCCAACCGGCGGCGAGCGCTGGAGGCCGAGCTCTCCTTCTACGCGCAGGTGTGGGGCTTCGAGCTGGCCGGCGACATCGAGCCGCTGGAGATCACGGGCCTGGCCGGCCGCGACTGACACACCGACCGCCGGGCGGGTGCCCGGCGGTCGGCTGGAACGGGGAGGGGAGGAGGACCGGGTCAGGCGTCGGCGGGCGCCGGGGAGGCGGGCACCTCGGTGATCTCGCTGCCGGCATCACTGCCGCTGGCATCCTCGGTCGTGGCGTCGTCCGTGGCGACGACTGCCGGCCGCACGACGATGCGCTGGGCCAGGAACGAGCCGTCTGCCTGCGACTCCGACCAGACGATGACCTCCGTGCCGGCGGCCAGGTCGGCCAGGGCCACCGTCTCTGGCACCAGGCGATCGCGGGTGCGGCCGCTGTTGCCCAGCTCGACGGTCTCCGTGCCCAGCGTGACGATCTCGGTGGTGTCATCGGTGGTCACCGAGGCGGTCTCGCCGGTGGCCAGGGTGTACTCGAGGCTGGTCTCGGACGTGCTGGCCACCGTGCCCGTGTCGGTGCGCCGGGTCACGACCCCGTCCTCGGTCTGGAAGATGGACTCGTGTCGCACGAAGCCGTCCATGGCATCAGCGAACATGCCGCCCAGCGGGCCGCGCATGCCGTCGCCCGGGCCGAAGTCGCCCATGTCATCCCAGCCCGGGGCGCCCATCGCGCCCATGTGGCCCATGCCCATGCCGCGACCGGGGAAGTCCTCCCGGTCGCCGGGATGTGCCGACACGGCGGCGCTGCCGGCGATGACGAGTGCCAGGGTGGCAGCCGACACGGCCGCAAGTCGAGTCCTGGAAGTCTGCATCGTTGTGTTCCTCTCGTGGTCTGAGGCGACGGGCCACCTCGGTGCGGCGGCCCGGCCGTCCATTCGGTGCGGCAGCGATGACGATGATGAGGCAGGGTACGCCCGGGCACCGGGTCTTGTAAGTGGGCCGTAAGGCGTCCCGGGGATGGCGTGGTATAGTCCATGGGCGGGGTGGAGCAGCGGCAGCTCGTCGGGCTCATAACCCGAAGGTCGTCGGTTCGAATCCGACCCCCGCAACCAATGACGCATATCGACGTGAGAGCCCCGGGGTCCCGCCCCCCGGGGTTTTCCTTTGTCCGTCGGGGCCTTCCCTGCGTCCGCCAGCGGTACTCGACAGGGGCGCGGGCCGTCACTACGATGGGAGCACCGGGCCGCGTCGGCCATCTCGGGTCAGGGCGGCCCACAAGCGGAAGGGGTTCGCCATGCATGTTCGCCGTCGACCCGCCCTCGCTGGGGCCCTGCTGCTCCTGCTCTCCGTGGCCGGGCCAGCCGCCGGCCAGGACGAGGCCGCTCCGGTGCCCTACCTCGACGCCGAGGGGAACCAGCTGGGCACGATCCTGATCCGGGAGTTCGCCGACCCCTTCACCGAGTTCGACCCGGCCGGCCCGCCGGCGGAAGGCCAACGCTACGCGGTCCTGACCGTCACCTTCGAGGCCGCCGAGGACCAGGCGTTCCCGACCGACCCGTACCAGGTGCAGCTGCTCGACTCGAACGGCTATCTGCACTACTCGAGCTGGGTGCCGCGCCCTGCGGACGCCACGGTCCCCGACCTGCAAAGCCAGAACCTTGCGCCCTTCGACCGGGTCAGCGGCGTGATCCCCTTCGTCTTGCCCGCGGACGCCTCCATCGCTCGTGTCATCTATCGCGGCGACGGGAGCCGCTTCATGACGCTCTCCGACCTCGCGGACGCGGGCGCGGTGGCCGTCGGAGAACCCCGGACCGTCACCGACGCGGAAGGCACGGCGCTGGGGAGCGTCACCGTGCGCGAGGTCATGGACCCCTTCGCCGACTTCGACCCGAACT
This sequence comes from uncultured Chloroflexia bacterium, assembly GCA_963766685.1. GTDB lineage: Bacteria > Chloroflexota > Limnocylindria > Limnocylindrales > CSP1-4 > JAFMJV01. Next base: position 35,298 of record CAVYBJ010000015.1, on the reverse strand, counting down.
CGCCCGCCCGCCGAGGGCCAGCGCTACGTCGGCCTGGACCTGGCCTTCGAGGCCGCCGCCGACCAGGCCGCTGTGGGCCTACCCGGGCAGCGTCTCCGTCGTCGGCACGGACGGCGTGATGTACTTCCCGACCTGGGTGCCGCGACCGCAGCCGTATCTCCTGCAGGACGTCGAGTCCACGCCGCTTTCGCCCGGCGACCGCGTTTCCGGCTTCGTCGGCTACCTGCTGCCCGAGGGCGTCAGCGTCGATGCCGTCGTCTACAACTCCGACTACGACCGCTACCTGCCCGTGGCCGACCTCTAGGTCAGCGCTCTGGCGCCGATCGCCTTCGACGGCCGCCACCAGGCGGCCGTCGTGCTTTGCCCACGAGGGAGCGCGTGCCGTCGACGTGGCCGAGCGCTCTGCAGCGACTGATGGAGCGGTAGCGGCGCACGGCCAGCGGCGCGAAGACCGCCAGCAGCACGACGAACCAGCCCAGCGTCACGGCGATGGGCATCTCGGCCGGCAGGCCGGTGCCGGGGAAGGGATTGGGATTCCCGAAGAGCTCGCGCAGGGAGGCCGTCAGCGTGCTCACCGGGTTCCACATGGCGATGGGCTGCAGCCAATCAGGCAGCGTCTGGATGGGCACGAAGACGTTGGAGACGAAGGTCAGCGGCAGGATGACGATGAACGAGACCTGCTGGGCGACCTCGACGCTGGGGAGGCGCAGGCCCAGCCAGACGCCGACCCAGGACATCACGAACGCGTATCCCAGCATGAGCAGGACGCCCAGGACGAACGGCGCGATGCCGTTGTTGACGCTCCAGCCCACGACCACGCCGCTGACCATGAGGACGATGAGGATGCCGCCGTTGTAGATGACGTCCGACAGCGAGCGCCCGAAGAGCACCGCCGAGCGGGCCATGGGCAGCGACCGGAAGCGGTCGATGATGCCCTTGTTGAGGTCCTCGGTCATGCCGATGGCCGTCGTGGCCGAGGCGAAGGTGAGGGTCTGGACGAAGATGCCCGGCATCAGGTAGCTGGCGTAGCTGGCGCCGCCCGGCAGGGGGATGGCGCCGCCGAACACGATCGTGAAGAGCAGCACGAACATGATCGACTGCAGGATGGCGAAGATGGCCAGCTCGGGGATGCGCGGGATCCGCTTCAGGTAGCGCCACGTCACCACGAGCCCGTCGTTCCAGGCCTGCCGGAGACCGCCAGCGGGGGCGGGCAGGGGGGTGCTCATCGCTTGGCCCCGGTCAGGTCGGCCGCGTGGACGAGGGTGGCCCCCGATCCCTCCGCGTCCTCCTCCGCGACATGCCCGGTCAGCGAGAGGAACACGTCGTCAAGGGTGGGGTGGCGCATGCCGATGTCCTCCACCTTGATGCCCGCCGCATCGAGCTCGCGGAAGATGCTGAAGAGCCGATCCGCCTGGTCCCCGGCGGCGACGCTGACGCGTCGAGTCGCCTCTTCCACGGCGACATCGCAGCCGCACTGCAGCGCCATCACCGCCTCGATGCCGGGGATGTCCTCGGGACGGTGGGCGATGACCTCGATGCGTGCCCCGCCCACCTGGCGCTTCAGCTCGCTGGGCGTGCCGCGCGCGATGATCTTGCCGTGGTTCACCACGACGATGCTGTCGGCCAGCTCGTCAGCCTCCTCGAGGTACTGCGTGGTGAGGAGCACCGTGGTTCCCGCCTGGACCAGCTCGCGGATGATGGACCACATGGACAGGCGGCTGCGCGGGTCGAGTCCCGTGGTGGGCTCGTCGAGGATGAGCAGGCGCGGCCGGGCGATCAGGGCGCTGGCCAGGTCCAGCCGCCGCCGCATGCCGCCCGAGTAGGTCTTGATGACGCGGTCGGCAGCGTCCACCAGGTCGAACTGCTCGAGCAGCTCGCTGGCGCGCGCACGTGCGTCCCCGGAGGGCAGCTGGTAGAGCCGACCGAAGAGCCAGAGGTTCTCGCGTCCGGTGAGGTTCTCGTCCACGGCCGCGTACTGGCCGGAGAGACCGATGATGCTGCGCAGCTCCTGGGCCTGCTTGACCGTGTCGAAACCGGCCACCGTGGCGTGACCCGCGTCCGGGCGCAGCAGCGTGGCGATGATGCGCACGGTGGTCGTCTTGCCGGCGCCGTTCGGACCCAGCAGGCCCAGCACGCTGCCCTCCGGGACGGTCAGGTCCAGGCCGTCCAGGGCACGCACCTCGCTCTTGCGCGAGCGGTAGACCTTGACGAGCCCTTCGGCTTCGATGATGTCCACGACTTCGATGACCCCGTGGTGAGGTGTCCGGCCCCCGTCAGTCTCGAAATCCTACCACCCAAGTCAGGATTAGGGCCTGGTCGATTCGGCTCTGCGGCGCCGCGCGGGCCGCGCGGCCCGCAGGGAGCGGGCCGTCCGAACCTAGCGCCGCAGCGCCGCAGCGCCTACCCTGCCACGTTGATGCGTCTTCGCCCCCTTGCCTTGGTCGTCTTCGCCGTGCTCCTGGCTGTCTGCGCGGCGCCGGTGGCCGCGCAGGCTCCCGATCCGTCCGCGGCGCCCTCCACGTTCGCTGTCGCCGGCATCGCCGGCGTCAGGGGCGTCCCATGCCGCGCCAGCCGCCGCCTCGCCAGCCGTCGCCTCGCCAGGCAGCACAGGCTCGACCGGAGCCTCGCAGCCCGCGGTATCCCCGCCCGTCGGCGCGTCCGCGGTGCCATCGTCGGCGCCAGCATCCGGACCGAAGGTCCGCGGCGTCTTCTTCTTCTCGCCCACGTGCTCGCACTGCGAGAAGGTCATCACGGAGGACCTGCCCGACTTCTTCGCGCAGTCGGGCGGACCGGCCGTGGTCTCCGTGGACGAATCGCTCGACCCGGGTGAGGTGGCCTTCTACTTCATGAGCAACGGCGCCCTCCAGTTGCTGGCCGTGAACGTGGCCATCGACGGCGGCGCTCGCATGTTCACCGAGGATTCCGCGCGCCTGGGCCTGGACCGCGCCGGCGTGCCGCGCCTCGACGTCGCGGATGCCTTCCTCACCGGAGAGGTGGAGTATCGCCGATCGCCTGCCGGACATCATCGCGACCGGCCTGGCCGGCAAGGGCATCGACTGGCCGCCCGTGCCCGGACTGGCCGCGGCCCTGGCGCCGTTCCCGGACGCCGGCCAGGTGCCGGACGCGGAACGCACGGCCGACGAGCCCGCGGTCACGCTGCCCGCGGAGTCCCTCTCGATCTGGGAGCGGGTCACGCGTGACCCCGTCGGCAACGCCGTCGCCATCGTGGTGCTGATCGCCCTCCTGGCCAGCCTGCTGCTCGTCCCGTTGCTCGCGCTGCGGCGCCGACTCCCGGAGCTGCCGGCCTGGCCGGTACCCGCTCCTGGCCCTGCTGGGCATCGCCGTGTCCGCGTACCTGGGCATGGTGGAGACCAACGACGTGTCCGCGGTCTGCGGCCCCGTCGGCGACTGCAACGCCGTCCAGCAGAGTGAGTACGCCAAGGTCCTCGGCATGCCCGTCGGCGTGCTGGGCGTCGTCGGTTACGCCCTGCTGCTGGCTGGCTGGGTGGTGGCCCGCCTGGTGCACGGCCGCACGGCCGACCTCATCGTGACCGGCATGGCCGCCGGCGCCTTCCTGGGCGTGTGCTTCTCGGCCTACCTCACCTTCCTGGAGCCATTCGTCATCGGCGCCACCTGCATGTGGTGCATCACGTCGGCGCTGACGATGCTGGCGCTGCTCTGGCTGCTGGCGCGGCCCGGCTGGCTCGCCTGGCGGCGCTTGCGCGGCGCACCGGCTCCCGTCCAGGCGCCGCACCCGTAGCGCTCGCGCGTGGGTAGACGAAGATTGCACAAACACTATACATCCGGTACGACTCACGCCATGATCGCAGTACGTGGACCACCCCCTGACGTACCAGCCCGGCGCCTGCAACATCGGTCCGGCGGAGATCCGGCGCCGGCGGGCCGGCGGAGTGCTTGGGGTCGCTGCGGCCATCGCGCTGGGCGCGCTGCTCATGGCACTCGACGCGCCTCCGCTGGCTCGACTCCTCGTCGCGCTGCCCTTGGCCATGGGCTTCAGCGGCTTCCTCCAGGCGCGCCTGCGCTTCTGCGCCAACTACGGCTGGCGCGGCATCCGCAACCTCGGGGCGATCGGCGACATCGAGCGGGTCGAGGATGCCGAGGCACGCCGGGCCGACCGCCGGAAGGCTCTCGCCATCTTCGCCAGCGCATCGGTCACCGCGCTGGCCGTGGCCCTGCTCTTCGCCCTCCTGCCCATCTGACCGGTACGCCCGCGCGCGGGCTGGACTCGCCGGCGACAGACGATGAGCGACCGCCCCCCGGTGCGTCCGGAGGGCGGTCGAGCGTATGTCCGTTGCGGGGCGCCGTGTCCGGCCGGCGCCAGGCCTGTCGTCAGCGGGCGCCCAGCATGTGGTCGATGGCCAGCTGGTCGATGCGGGCGAAGCCCATCGAGCGCTTGCCGGCCGCGTCGGCGTCGAACACGTCCGCCTGGAGTGCGTCCAGGGTCTCGCCGGGGGCCAGCGTCGGGATGGACAGCTGGTCGACCCGGGCGGCCTTGAGCGCCTCCTGGACCTCCGGATCGGCGCGGAAGGCCGCGGCCCGCTCCTTGAGGATGAGGTAGGTGCGCATGTTGGCGGCCGCCGTGACCCAGACGTCCGTCGCCGATCTCGGTGCGCAGCGGCTTGTAGTCGAAGTGGCGCGGGCCGTCGTAGCCGGCCGTCTCCAGCAGGTCGACCAGGTAGAAGGCGCTCTGCAGGTCGCCGTGCCCGAAGATGAGGTCCTGGTCGTACTTGATGCCGTGCTGGCCGTTGAGGTCGATGTGGAAGAGCTTGCCGTGCCAGAGCGCCTGGGCGATGCCGTGCACGAAGTTCAGGCCGGACATCTGCTCGTGGCCGACCTCCGGGTTGAGGCCCACCATCTCGCTGTGCTCGAGGGACTCGATGAAGGCCAGGGCGTGCCCGATGGTGGGCAGGAAGATGTCGCCGCGCGGCTCGTTCGGCTTGGGCTCGATGGCGAAGCGCAGGCCGTAGCCCTTGTCGATGACGTACTGGCAGAGGAGGTCGAAGGCTTCCTTGAAGCGGTCGAGCGCAGCGCGGAGGTCCTTCGCGGAGTCGATCTCCGCGCCCTCGCGGCCACCCCAGAAGACGTAGGTCTGGGCGCCCAGCTCCGCCGCCAGGTCCAGGTTGCGCATGACCTTGCGCAGCGCGAAGCGGCGCACGTCGCGGTCGTTGGAGGTGAAGCCGCCGTCCTTGAAGACCGGGTGCGTGAAGAGGTTGGTGGTCAACATGGGCGCCACCATGCCGGTCTTCTCAAGGGCGTCCTTGAAGCGCCGGATGTGCTCCGCGCGGGCGCCCTCCTCCGAGCCGAAGGGGATGAGGTCGTCATCGTGGAAGGTCACGCCCCAGGCGCCCAGCTCGGCCAGGCGGTAGACGGCCTCCACGGGGTCCATGTGCGGCCGGGTGGCGTCGCCGAAGGGGTCGCGGGCCTGCCAGCCCACGGTCCACAGCCCGAAGCTGAACTTGTCGGCAGGGGTGGGCTGATAGTCGGCCATGGGTGGTCCTCCTCCTGTGGCCCGCGGTGTGGCGGGCGGTGTCAGCGCTCAGGGTTCGCGGCGCCATCGTACGGCAGGCCACTCCAGCACGCGTGAGCCATCCGGCGCGAAGCCACGGGCCACAGGGCGCGCAGGTGCCGACGCTCTGCTGTGGTGCCCTGTCCAGATGAATGCGCACCAATCGACTTGCGATTTCTGAACGCACGGGCCGCGCGCGGCCCCATCATGTGTGGACGGCGCCCCCGCTGGGCGCGACTCCAAGGATGGGCGCAGTGGATCGTGATCTCGTGGCAGCTGCACGGACAGGGGACAGGGAGGCCTATGCCGACCTCATCCGCCTCCGTGGCGACCGGCTCTTCGCGATCGCGCAGCGGGTCCTCCGCGACGTCCACCAGGCCGAGGATGCCGTGCAGGACACGCTGGTGATCGCCTGGCGCGACCTGCCCGGACTCCGTGATGCGGACCGCTTCGACGCCTGGCTCAACCGCATCCTGGTCCGCACCTGCATCGCCGAGGCGACGCGACATCGCCGTCGCATCATCGTCGACATCCAGGCGCTTCCCTATGACATCCCGCTCGCCGACGACGGCTATGTCAGCGTCGGCGACCGTGACCAGCTGGAGCGCGGCTTCCGGCGCCTGCCGCCGGAGCAGCGCGCGCTCCTTGTCCTTCGCCACTACGCGGGCATGGAACCGACCGAGATCGCCGAAGCGCTCGGCATCCCGGCCGGCACAGCCCGTTCCCGACTTCATCATGCCCACCGCGCGATGCGTGCCGCCCTCGAGGCGGACGCGCGCTCGACGGTGGTCGGAGGGCTGTCTGCATGAGCACCGAGCGGGACATCGAGCGGATCCTGGACGCCTGGCTGGCACCCGGGCCGAGCGAGATGCCTGACCGCCTCTATCACGACGCCATCGACCGCATCGAGCGCACGCCGCAGCGGCGCGCCGTGCGTCCTACGAGGTTCTCTGCCATGTTCAGCATGTCCAAGCTTCCCCTGGCGGCCGCCGTGGCCGCCCTCGCCATCGGCCTGGCCACGGTCACCCTGTGGCTGGGACCCTCAGGCACGCACAGCAGGCTCCCAGCGGCGCTGACGCCATCGGCTTCGCCATCTACCAGCCGCGGAAGGTCGTCCGTCGCCGGAGCGCCGGAGCCACTCATGGGGTCGTGGTCGGCCGCCCCTCGCGGCGAGATCGCTGGCCTGTTCCTGTCCGAGTCGATCGCCGGCTGGACGGTCGACACGACCTTCCATACCGATTTCCAGGGTTCGAGCCTCGGATCCAGGGTCACCACCACGGGGCCTGATACATTCCGACTCGAGAATGTCCTCGGGGGGCAGGGCTGTCCCGTGGGTGCCGTCGGTGACTATGCCTGGGTGCTCGGTGAGCATGCGGCGAGCGTGGTGATCGAAGCGCGCGGCGACGACTGCGCGGCACGGGCGGCCTATCTCGAGGGCACCTGGTCCCGCACGGGCTGCGAGCTCGGCTGGTCCTGCGCCGGCCGGCTTGAGCCCGGGCGCCACGGGTCCGCCGTCTTCGATCCTCGAGCGACGTCGGAGCCGCGGGTGGCGCGTCCCGGGGCGGTCTCGTACGAGGTGCCTGCGGGCTGGGCGAACGCAGACGACTGGCACCACAGCCTCATGCTCGTTCCCGACACCGGCTTCCAGCGCCTCCTCGAGGACCCGGGGATCTGGCCCGACCAGGTCCGGATCTGGTCCACGCCGGTCGTGGCCCTCACCGTGCCCGGACCGGACTGTGAGCGATGGCTCGCGGACCCGCAGGGGAGGCAGCTCGGTGGAGAGCCTGGCGGCCTGGCTGGAAGGCCATCGCTGACCTCGATGTGAAGGCGCCACAGCCCATCACGATCGACGGGCGCCCGGGCCTGGTCCTCGACACCGAGATGGCCATCGGCCCCGACACGGCCTGTCCCAACGTCTTCGACGCCGGTCCGGGCGTGCCGCTCTTCGGCAACGGCACGGATGTCCGGAGATGATGGGGTGCTCATCACCGACTGGGATGCGGGCGGCTGGGATTTCGGCAGCGGCGGTATCTGCCCCGACTGCACGAGCGACCCCCAGCGCATCATCCTGCTCGACCTTGACGGCCAGCCCCTCGTCATCCTCGTGGACAGCGAGAAGCCCGAAGACCAGGCGGCCTTCGTGGAGCAGGCGATGCCCATCGTGGAGTCCTTCCGGTTCCCTGAGTAGGGAGACGTCGACTGACATCGCGGCCGGGGCTCTCGAGGCCTCGGCCGCGAGCCTTCCGCGCCCACGGCCTCCGCCGCCGGGCGCGCTACCCTTCGTGCCATGGGCACCGCTGAGGCCGGCCCGCACGTCGTCATCATCGGGGGGTTCCTGACCGAGCCCCTCTTCTTCGAGCCGCTGCGCCACCGCCTGCTTCGACGCGGCGCGGCCCGGGTCTCCATCGCGCCGGTGCATCTGCCCGACTGGCTCGCCATGAGCTTCGCCGGGATGGGTCCGGTCATGCTCCGCGGGGCCCTGGCCATCCGCCGCGCACGGCGCCAGGCGCCCGCACCGCTCATCGTGGTCGGCCATTCGGCCGGTGGCATCGTCGCCCGGCTGGCCATGACGCCCGTGCCCTTCGAGGGCCGCCAGGCCGGCGTCGCCGACGACGTCGGCTGCCTCGTCACGCTGGGCACGCCCTACCGCTTCGACCCGCGGATCCCGGGCTGGCGGCACGCAGGGGCCCGGGCCGCCGAGTTCCTCGAGCGTGTCGCGCCGGGCACGTGGTTCGCTCCCGCGACGGCCTACGTCTCCGTGGGCTCTCGCCGCGTCTTGCCATCGCCCATCCGCACGACCCTGTCGCCCACGGCCCTCGGCCACGTGGTGACCCGGGTCGCGGTGGGGCAGACACCCGGGCTGCGCGGCGACGGCCTGGTGGACGAGGCGCGTTCCCGTCTGCCGGGGGCGCGGCACCTCGCCTTCGACGACGTCCTCCACGGCACCTTCGGAGGCCCGTGGTACGGCGACGCGCACGTCATCGATCGCTGGTGGCCGGTCGCCCTGGAGGCATGGAGAGGTGCGCTGGAGGCGCGGCGGTAGGGCGGCTGCGTCACCCCGAAGCGGCCGGCGCCGGCTGGCCAGGCCCCAGAGCTGGACCGTCGGACACGTGCCCTACCAGATGGCCACGGGTCGCGGATGCGGATGCCGGTGCATGCGCTCATCCTTGGTCACGATGCGGAGGCCATGCTCGACCGCGGTGGCATAGATGAGGCGATCCGCCGGGTCGCCGGGGAAGGACGGCGAGAGTGCCACCGCCGTGGCCGCGATGGCCGGGGTGGCGGGGATGCTCCGCACGCCATCTGCCAGGCTCGACAGCCAGGTCCGCATCGGGATGGCGTGGTGATCCGGCCGTGCTCCACGAGCCACGCCAGTTCGAACCACGTGATGCTGGCCACGGCCAGCTCGTCAGCTGCGTCGACCGCCTCCGAGGCGCGGATGCTGAGGCGCTCGGGCTCGGCGTCCAGCCACAGGAGGGCGTGCGTGTCCAGGAGCAGCGTGGTCACTCGAGCTCCCATGGCACGCCGGTCGAGAAGAGGCCTTCCTCGTCCGCATCGCTGCGTGACCGCTCCGGCGTGCCGGCCGCGCAGGGCATGCGCCCCGCTGGCAGGTACCAGGCGCGCGATGACGCGTCCATGTCGCGTGATCTCGACGCTCTCGCCTGCCCTGCACTTCGTCGAGCAGCGCGAGCAGCTGGGCCTTCGCCAGCGTGGCGGTCACTTGTCTGACCATATAGTCACTATAGTGGTCATTGCCACCGCTGGGAACGGCGTGTTCATGGGCTGCCCATGGTGCGCCCTTCCTGTTGGTATCCGCTTACTCGCCGCTTCGCGCGCGCTGATCGTGCGCTCCGCTACGCCGCAGGCAGGATCGTCTGCAGCTGTGCGGCCAGGCCGTCCTCGCTGAAGCCGCCCAGGCTGAAGGCGCGCACGATGCCCTCGGCATCGATGAAGAACGAGGTGGGCAGGCCGACCACGAGGTAGTCCTGGTAGGCCGTGTCTTCTGGATCGGCCAGGATCGGCCAGGTGGCGCCCGTGTCCTGTGCGAAGGCGCGCGCGCCATCAGCCAGGTCCTGGTGCATGACACCCAGGATCTCCAGTCCATCGGCCCCGTGCTCTGCGTAGGCGTCCGCCATGAGCGGGAACTCCTCGCGACAGGGCGGACACCAGGTCGCCCAGAAGTTGACGAGCACCGGCCGGCCGCGCAGCTCGGAGAGCTTCACGGGCGCACCGTCGATGGTCAGCAGGTCGATCTCCGGGGCCGGCTTGCCGACCAGCGGATGGCCGCCCACCACGAGCGAATCGACCGAGGCGCCGGGCTCGCCGGCCGGCGAGCCGCCGAGCGGCACGAAGAGGACGACCAGGATGGCGAGGATCGCCACCGCTGCCACCACCACGAGGCCGAGGGCGGCGGGACGGACCCTCGTGTCAGCCACCGCCCGGCAGCAGCGACAGCAGCCAGGGGGCCAGCGTCAGCAGGATGGCCAGGCCACCCACGAGGACGTAGACGGGGATGAGCCGCCGTGGCCAGGCCCTCTCCGGATCCCGGTCGGCCGAGCGTGGGATGGCCGTGGTCCTCGACGTCCCGGAGCTCACGGTTGGCGTCGAGCAGCCAGCCGACGGCGGCGATGGCGGCCATCAGCAGGCCGCCGATGAGCATGGCCGGGCCGAAGATGAGCCCGGCCGCCATGAAGCCCAACCCGAGCGGGGCCAGGAAGGGCCACGCCGAGGGACCGGGCAGGTGCGTGCCGGCCGGCGGCTGCAGCGCCCAGTCGGGCGGGCGCGCCCCGAAGCCCGCTTCCAGTTGGCCGTGCGATGCGGCCTCGACCTGGGCGTACTCGCGGTTGGCGTCGAGGTACCAGCCCAGCACACCGGCGCCCACGATGGTCACGCCGATGGCCAGCAGCACCATGTTGGCGACCTGGTCAAGGCCGAAGACGACGGCGAAGACGATGAGCAGCAGCCCCGCGGGCGCCACGAAGGGCCACAGCGACGGGCCGGGCAGGTGCATGTCCTCCGGCTTGCGGCCGGCCGGCAGCGGCCTCGGCACGCGGCTCCGGTTGCCCGCCGCGTTGCGCTGCCAGGCCCACGCCAGCCCGGCCAGGCTGACCAGGATGAGCAGGCCCAGGAGCAGCGGGATGTAGGCGATGAGGTCGTTCCAGACCGGGATGATGACCTGGGCGACAAGGTCGAGGATGCCGGTCCAGAGCTCTCCGAGGTTCACGGTGACCGTCCGCTAGGGCTGTGCTGTCAGGGCCATCCTAGCCGCAGCGCTAGAGGTCGCGCGCGCCGCGCAGGATGACGAGCATCCCGAAGCCCATGGAGAGGCCCAGGGCCACGAGCAGGACGACGCCGGCCGGGTCGATCCAGGCCTCCATGCCGATGGCCTCCTGGGCGACGAGGTAGAGCGAGCCCGATGAGCGATCGGGGATGGCGCCCAGGACGAGGGACCAGCGGGTCACGTGTGGCATGCCGACGACTCCCTACTTCATCACGTAGAGGACGAGGAAGAGCAGGATCCAGACGACGTCCACGAAGTGCCAGTAGTAGTGCACGGCCTCCACGGCCACGTGGTGCCGGCGCGTGAACTGGCCGGCCAGGCCGCGCGAGAGGATCACCGCCAGGCCGATGACGCCGCCCAGCACGTGGGCGCCGTGGAAGCCGGTCATGGTGTAGAAGAGCGTGCCGTAGATGCCGCTGTCGATGCTGAAGCCCTCGACGCGTCACCAGCTCCCAGTAGTCGTAGAGCTGGATGGCCAGGAAGACGACGCCCAGCACGAGCGTCACGGCCACGGCCCGGTTGAGGCCGGTCCGGTCGCCCTTGCGGATGCGGCTCGTGCCCCACTGCATCGTGAACGAGGAGGCGATGAGGATGGCCGTCGCGATGAGCGGCACCGGGAAGAGCTTGAGGACGTCCTCGTAGCCCTCCGGGGGCCACACCGGCAGCGTCGCCTTGGCGTTGAAGTAGGCCGCGAAGAGGGCGGCGAAGAACATCACCTCGCTGGCGATGAAGAGCATCATCCCCAGCAGCGCGGGGTCCATGCCGCCTCGCTTGGCGTCGTGCCCGGAGACCTCCGGGTCGTCGTGCCCGGTCGTGGTCAGCATCTTCGTGTTGGCGGTCACGCGGCCGTCCCCTTCATCTGCGCGCCGGGCTCAGGCGTCGGCCCATGTCCCACGCCGGGGTACTTGACGTCGAACCAGGGCCGCTCGGAGTGGACCTCCGGCAGCGAGTCGAAGTTCCAGGGCGGTGGCGGGCTGGAGGTGGCCCACTCGAGCGCGTTGGCGTCCCAGGGGTCGGCCTCGTGCTCCATGGGCTTGCGCAGGGTGATGAAGACGTTCCACAGGAAGGGCAGCACGGAGAGGGCGATGAGGAAGGCGCCGACCGTGGACAGGAAGTTGAGCTCGCGTCCAGCCGGCGTTGCCGGAGTAGTCCGGGATGCGCCGGATCATGCCGTCCAGGCCCAGCAGGTGCTGCGGGAAGAAGGCCAGGTTGGTGCCCACGAAGAGGATCCAGAACTGGACCTTGCCGAGGCGCTCGGAGAGGCGCCGTCCGGCCATCTTGGGGAACCAGTAGAAGAGCGCCGCGAAGATGGCGAAGACCGCGCCCGCCACCAGCACGTAGTGGATGTGCGAGACGACCCAGTAGGTGTCCTGGACCATGAAGTCGAAGGGCACCACGGCCAGGAAGGCGCCGTCCAGGCCGCCGATGAGGAAGAGGGCGATGAAGCCGACCGCGTAGAGCATCGGCGTGTCGAAGCGCAGGTGACCACCCCACATGGTGGCCAGCCAGTTGAAGAACTTGACGCCCGTGGGCACCGCGATGAGGAAGGTGAAGAAGGCGAAGAAGGGCAGGCTCACCGCGCCGGTCGTGAACATGTGGTGGGCCCAGACGGTGAAGCCGAGGGCGCCGATGGCCGCCGTGGCCACGACGAAGGCCTTGTAGCCGAAGAGCGGCTTGCGGCTGAAGACCGGGATGATCTCGCTGATGACGCCGAAGGCGGGCAGGATGAGGATGTACACCTCCGGGTGACCGAAGAACCAGAAGATGTGCTGCCAGAGGACGGGGCTGCCGCCCTGCGCCGGGTCGAAGAAGCCGCCGCCGTAGTTGCGGTCGATGAAGAGCATGATCAGGCCCGCCGCCACGACCGGCACCGAGAAGAGCAGCAGGATGGCGGTCACCAGCGTCGTCCAGCAGAACATGGGCATGCGCAGCAGGCCCATGCCCGGCGCACGCATCTTGAAGATGGTGACGATGAAGTTGATGGCGCCGAAGATGGAGCTGAAGCCCAGCACCACCAGGCCCAGCAGCAGCAGGTCCACGCCCAGCTCGCGGCGTGATCGCGGAGAGCGGCGCGTAGAGCGTCCAGCCGGTGGGGGCGCCGCCGAAGGCGAAGGCGGAGAGGACGAGGACCGCGCCGGACACCAGCATCCAGAAGGACAGCGCGTTGATGCGCGGGAAGGCCATGTCCGCGGCGCCCAGCTGCAGCGGCACGATGTAGTTCGCCAGGCCCGTCGTCATGGGCATGACGAAGAGGAAGATCATCATCACGGCATGCATGCCGAAGAGCTGGTTGTAGGTGGCCTCGTTGATGAACTGCAGGCCCGGCACCGCCAGCTCGGAGCGGATGCCCAGCGCCAGCAGGCCCCCCAGCATGAAGAAGGCGAAGGACGTGATCGACGTACATCACGCCGATCTTCTTGTGGTCGGTCGTGGTGATCCATTCGAGGAGGGTGGAGCGGCGGCTCACGTAGGCGCCGCTCTGCGACGCGGTCGTCGTGGCCATCAGGCGTCCCCTCCCGTGCTGGCTACCTGCTCGGCCAGCCAGGTCTCGTACTCGGCCGGATCGACGGCGCGGATGTTGAAGAACATCTGGCTGTGGTTGAGCCCGCAGAACTCCGCGCATTGGCCACCGTAGCGGCCGGCCTTGTCGATGGTCACCTCGAACTCGTTGGTGCGGCCGGGGATGGCGTCACGCTTGAAGAAGAAGGCAGGCACGTAGAAGGAGTGGATGACATCGGCCGCGTTCAGTCGGAAGAGGACCGGCTCTCCGACCGGCAGGACGACATCCTGGGCCGGGTCGCGAGGCTGGTCGCTGGAGGGCGAGGCCGGGCTGGACGAGATGGTCACGCCGGCGTCCTGGTAGGCCCCGGTCGCCTCGTCGAAGGTGCCCGGCTCCTTGTAGGTGAACGTCCAGCCGAAGCGGAAGGCCAGCACGTCGACCACGACGGCGGGCTCCTCCGACTTCTCCTCGACGCGCGCCAGGACCATCGTGGAGGCTGCGAAGAGCACCAGCACGACGACCAGCGGGATGGCCGTCCAGACGATCTCGAGCTTGTTGTTGCCGTGCGTCTGGGCCGGCAGCTCACCCGCCTTGCCCTTGTTCCGGCCCCGCAGGATGGCCAGCAGGAGCAGGCCCTCGACGAGGATGAAGATGACCACGGCCACCCCGAAGATGATCGGGTACAGGCTCGCGGCCTGGCTGCCCTGCGTGGTCACCACCTCATGCGGGAATCCGTTCGCGCCGATGAGGCTGGGGAAGGCGTCATCCCCAGTGGCATTGTTGTTGGCCTGCTCGCCGCAGGCGGCCAGCACCAGCCCGATGATGGGGACCAGTGCGATCTTGACAAGGCGACCCGCGCGATCGCCCAAGACCGGTCGTGGCAAGGACTCTCCCCCGTCTCGTGTCGACTCCCTGTGGAACGCGCATATCATAGCCATTTGATGCACATTGCAGTGCGCCGGCTTTCGGCTTCACGGACAGGCCGCGCGGCGCACCGGGAGACCCCCCGTCTCGGCATCGTTCGGCCCGCGCTGGCGGCGGCTTCGGCCGCCCTGCTGGCGCTGCCCTCCGCGGTCGTGGCGCACGGCCAGGCGCCCGTGGCGCCGACCCCGGCGACCCTCGTCGACGGCTGGTCCTTCAGCGCGGACGTCTGGCTGCCGGTCATCCTGGCGGCCCTCGCCTACTGGAAGGCGCGCGACCTGGTGAACCAGCGCCATCCGGCCAACCCGGTGCCGCGCTGGCGCCTCTGGTCCTGGCTGGCCGGCCTGGCCGCCATCGTCCTCGCGCTGGCGTCGCCCATCGAGTTCTACGACACGACGCTCTTCGCCGCCCACATGGTCCAGCACCTGCTGCTGATGATGGTGGCCGCGCCCCTGCTGGTCCTGGCGGCGCCCATCACGCTGCTCCTGCGCGTGTCCTCGCCCGAGGCGCGTCGACGCTGGATCCTGCCGGTGCTCCACTCGCGCGTGGTGTGGCTCGTCTCGTACCCGCTGGTGGCCTGGCTGCTGTTCGCCACGGTCATGTGGTTCACGCATTTCTCGCCCATCTTCGACGCGGCGCTGGACGACCTGACGCTCCACCGCATGGAGCACGCGCTGTACATCGGCACGGCGCTGCTCTTCTGGTGGCCCGTCGTCGGCGCCGATCCCAGCCCGCACCGCATGGGCTATCCGGCGCGGCTCTTCTACCTGGCCCTGGGCATGCCGCTCTCGTCGTTCCTGGGCCTGGTCATCTTCTCGGCTGAGACCGTCCTCTACCCGCACTACCTGACCCTGGTGCGCGACTGGGGCCCCACGCCGCTCGTGGACCAGCAGTGGGCCGGCGGCATCATGTGGGCCGGCGGCGACCTGGCCTTCGTGGTCGCGCTGGTGCTGACCGTGGGGGCCTGGCTGCGCCACGAGGAGCGCGAGAACCTGCGCGAGGATGCCCGACTGGCGCGGCAGAAGGCCGCTCGCGAGCGGGCCGCGAGCGCCGGCCTGCGCCGGTGACGGCTGAACCTGCAGGGGCCGGCACGGCCGTGCTGGCTTGCCCGCTGCCGGCTGACGCTTGGTCGGTCAGGCGTCGTCGAGCTGGGTGACCACGAGGCGGTCGCCCTCCGTCCGGTAGGTGACCTCGATGGGGTCGGAGAGCACCTGGTGCTCGGAGAGGTGCGCGGCCGGGAACTCCGGCCGGAAGCGCAGCTCGGTGGTGTCGAAGGTCAGGATGCGGCCGTCCGGCACGAGCAGCTCGAAGCCCTCCACCTGCCCGAGGGCCGGCGAATCGACGCTGTAGACGATGCCGACCTGCTGCTCCAGCGTGGGCTGGCAGGCCGCGATCGATGCCAGGGCCAGGGCAGCTGCCGCCAGGGCCGCCGACACGCGCGCCGCGCTGGAGCGTGCCGGCCCCCCGCGCGCCGTCGGAACGCCCCGCGCCGGACCCTGGATCAGCGATGCCCGGACTGGCCTCACCCGATCGGCACGAAGAAGGCGACGTCCACGATGATGAGCGCGAAGAGCGCGGTCAGGTACGTGATCGAGTACTTGTAGATGCGCACCGCCCGGGCGTCCGTGCCCTCGCGCGCCATGGCCAGCGCCTGGGCCAGGAAGAGCCCGCCCAGGACGATCGCACCGGCCAGGAACAGCAGCCCCATCTGGGCCACGGCGAAGAACACCAGCGTGATGGCCACCATGAGCACCGTGTAGAGGGCGATCTGGTGGGTCGTCTCGCGGACGCCGTGCGTGACCGGCAGCATGGGCACGTCGGCGGCCTCGTAGTCGCCCCGGATGCGCAGCGCCAGCGCCCAGAAGTGCGGCGGCGTCCAGTAGAAGACGATGGCGAAGAGCAACAGGGCGGGCAGGGAGATGTCCCCCGTCACGGCCGCCCAGCCGATGACCGGCGGCAGCGCCCCCGCGGCCCCGCCGATGACGATGTTCTGCGGCGTGGAGCGCTTCAGCAGCATCGTGTAGACGACGACGTAGAAGCCGATGGCGAGCAGCGACAGGAAGGCCGCCACGAGGTTCGTCGTGAAGGCCAGCCAGCCGAAGGACACGACGGTCAGGATGAGGCCGAAGACGAGCGCATCCTGCGGGTTGACCGCGTGGGCCGGCAGGGGACGCCGCCGGGTGCGGATCATGATCTGGTCGATGTCGCGGTCGTAGACGTTGTTGATGGCGTTGGCGGCCCCGGCCGCGAGCGTGCCGCCGATGAGCGTGGCCACCACGAGCCAGGCGAAGGTCAGCGGGTCCATGCCGTCCACGTAGCGCCAGGCCAGCACCATGGCCGGCACCGTCGTGACCAGCAGCAGCTCGATGATGCGCGGCTTGGTGAGTGCGACGTAGGCACGGATCAGGTCGCGGCGACTCGTCGGCGTGGGCGGGCTGCGGTCGACGTCGGGCGGGCCGCCACCGTCCGGCGGCCGCCGTCCGGGGCACCCTCGAGGGCCGCGGCCCGGGCGCGGTACCAGCCGTAGAGGGCCGCTCCCCAGAGCAGGCCCCAGATGGCCGAGCCGATCGCCAGGTGGAGCGACACGACCCACCACTCCAGCTTCATCCAGATCTGGAGGGCGCCGACGATGACCTGGATGGCGAAGAGCGCGGCAGCCGTGCCGACCAGGGCCAGCAGCACGTCAGCGCCGGGCACCGGATGGGCCGGCGCGACCCCGTGCCGCGCGCCACACGACGATGG
This sequence comes from uncultured Chloroflexia bacterium, assembly GCA_963766685.1. Taxonomy (GTDB): domain Bacteria; phylum Chloroflexota; class Limnocylindria; order Limnocylindrales; family CSP1-4; genus JAFMJV01. The sequence goes on along the minus strand of CAVYBJ010000015.1, from coordinate 18,327 downwards.
TCGTGACGAGCACGATGGCGCCCACGATGGCGGCCACGATGCGGTGCGCGAACTGGCGCATCTGGAGGTTGGCGATCGCCGCGTCGGCCGAGAAGGCCGGGATGAGCTGGCCGTCGAAGAGCGGCCACTCCGGGAAGATGAGCGCGGCGCAGCCGGCCCCGCCGCGGTCCACGCCCGGACAGGTCGTCTCCGCACCGAAGAGCAGCAGGGCATAGACCGACAGCGCCGCGAAGCCCACCAGCACGGGGACGCGCACGCTGGCCGCGTGGCGGGGCAGGTCGGCCGGGAAGCGGGAGCGGACGAACACGAAGATGAACGTGCCCATCAGGATCATGGCCGTGGCCAGGTGTGCCAGCACCGTCTCCGCGGAGTTGTTCATGTCCACGGTGACCTTGCCCAGGTAGGCCTGGAAGGCCACGATGGCCAGGGCCACGAAGGAGCCGACGACGATGGACCGCGTGCCACGCTGCGTCCTGACGGCCGAGACGACCAGGCCGAGGACGAGGAAGCCGATGATGACGCCCCACCAGCGGTGGATCGACTCCAGCCAGGCGGCCGTGTCCCCGAGCGCCGGGATGACCTGGCCGTTGCAGAGCGGCCAGTCGGGGCAGCCCATGCCCGAACCGGTGCTGCGGACGATGACGCCGATGACGACCATCACGTAGGTCGCCACGACCGACGAGATGGCCAGCTTCTGGAAGCCGGTGAGGCGGGCGTTCATGGGGCGCTGCGATCGTACCAAGGGATGCCTGCCAGATCGTGCCCGACGCACCGGAGGCCGACTGCGAGAACGGCCGCCGAGCGGTACTGTGCCGTGTCATGGACGGGGGGTGGCTTCGGTCGGTGCGGTGGATCGCGGGTGTGCTCGTCGTGGTCGCGGCGTGTGCCCCGGCCGGCGGATCGCCGCGCGGCGCCGCCGAGCCACCGGGCGAGTGCATCGCCGGCGGCGGTCGAGCCCCGGGTGAGTGGATCGCCGGCGGCGGCCGAGCCCCGGGTGAGTGCATCGCCTGCGGCGCCCGACCTCGCGACCGCGGCACCCGACTGCAGCCCGGGCGACGGCCCCGTGTTCGAGCATCCCGACTGGCCCCTGGGCGGCGACGCGGAGGCGGCCTTCATGCCCGTGGTCGCGTCCTCGCTCGTCAGCGTCGGCCCCAGCCGCTTCCTCTACAACGTGCTCGACGAGGGCTACCGCCAGCTGGCCGCCCCGGATGTCCCCAGCCACGTGGACTTCTACGCCCTGGAGCGTGACGCGGAGACGCCAGCCGCGAGCGTGGAGGCCAGCTATCTCTCGAGCGGCCTCGGCCGCGGCCTCTACCGCGCGGCCGTCGACTTCGACTGCGCCGGCGAGTGGGGTGCCGAGATCGCCGTGGCGCTGCCTGACGGCACCGTGGCCAGCGAGCGGCTGCGGTTCCAGGTCCAGCCATCCGGCAGCACGCCGGCCATCGGCGCCCCGGCGCCCCGCTCGGAGAGCCCCACGGCCACGACCCTCCAGGAGGTGCGCCGCATCTCGACCGACCCCAACCCGTACGCGGCCGCCTACACGCCAGACCGTGGCCGAGGCCGTCACCTCCGGGCGGCCCTCGATCGTCTTCTTCGCCACGCCGGCCTTCTGCCAGACCGGCTTCTGCGGGCCGACCATCGAGCTGGTCAAGACCGTGGCGCGCGAGTACGAGGGCCGGGTCGCCTTCGTCAACGTGGAGCCCTACGAGCTGCACGAGACGGTGGATGGGTTGCGGCCGGTCCTGGACGCGGACGGGCGACTGCAGCCGGTGGCCGCGGCCCGTGACTACGGCATCCCCGTGGAGCCCTACCTCTTCCTGGTCGATGCCCGGGGGGACGTGTTCGCCAAGTTCGAGGGCATCGTCGGTGGCGACGAGCTGCGCGCCGCGATCGAGGACGCCCTGGCCGAAGCACCCTGACGGCAGGCCGGCACGGCACGGCCGGCGCCGACCCGGGGCCGGCGCCGCCCCATGCCGCCCTGTGCCGCTCATGCCCACGTGACTGGACAGAACAGGCAGCTCACCGCTGCCTGTTCTTCTGATGCCGCTGGTGACTCAGCCGGCCGTTGGCCGGCAGCCTCAGTCACTCATGACTCGAATGGCGCTCCGTGAGCGGGCGACAAGCCAGCCCAGAGGCGCATGGAGTGCCCTGCGTCTCTCGTTCAGTCACCACGGCATGAGCCGGGCGAGAGCGGCGATCGGCTGCTAGAGGCGCCAGGGTCCCTGGCGCAGGCTGCCCCGGTCCCGTCGGCGGGGGAGCGCCGTGCCCACCAGCTCGCGCACGTCGCGTGATCCGATGCCGTTCGCACCAGGCTGCCAGTTCGAGCGCCAGCCGGCCCGGCAGCGCACGGGTCGGCCAGGGCCGCCGTGGCCATGCCCACCGCGGTGGCACCGCCGCCAGGTAGTCCAGGACGTCATCCAGGTCGGCCACGCCGCCGATCCCGATGATGGGCACCGAGACGACCTGCGCGACCTCGTACACGGCGCGCAGCCCGATCGGCTTGAGCACCCGACCGGACAGCCCGCCGTAGGCCGTGCCGAGCAGAGCACGCTCGCGCTCGCGGTCCACGGCCAGCGCCGGCAGCGGGCCGATGGCGCTGATGGCGTCAGCGCCGGCCGCGACCACGGCGCGCGCGATCTCCCGCAGGTCCGGCGCCACGGGCGTCAGCTTCACGATGAGCGGCAGGTCCGTGGCAGCCCGCGCTGTCACCGTGGCCAGCTCACTGGCCCCCACGTCCAGCCCGATGGGCATGCCTGCCGCGCCCGCGATCCGGGCAGGCCAGGTTCAGTTCCAGCCCAGCCACGTCCGGAGCGAGGTCCAGTCGCTGGGCCAGCCAGCTGATGTCCTCGACGCTGTCAGCGCAGAGGCTCACGATGACGGGAACGTCGGAGCCTCCCCAGCGCGGCGCCTGCCGACGCAGAACGGCATCCAGCCCCGGGTTCTGGAGCCCGGTCGACCAGAGCAGCCCGCCAGCCTGCCGGGACATCCGCGGCGGACCGCTGCCGCGCCTCGGTGCGCGCGTCGTGCTGTGCGTGACGACGGCCGCCGGTGCCAGCTCGCCCACGACGTCGAGCAGCTCGGTGGCATAGCCACCGCCACCGGCCGCCACGATCAGGGGATGCGCCAGTCGCAGCCCGCCGGGCCGCGACGGCGCCAGGTCGACGGCCACGGCCACCCCGGTCGCGGTCACGTCGCCCGCGACCACACCGCTCCGGCCGGAGCCCCGTGTCATCGCTGTCGCTCCCAGGCCAGCTCGTCCGCGCTGAAGGCGGGCCCCTCGCGGCAGACCCGCAGTGGGCCGTCGGCACCGTCGACGACGCAGCCCAGGCAGATGCCCAGAGCGCAGCCCACCTCGTGCGGGAGCGCCACCTGGAGCCACGATGTGCGACGGGCGACGGCTGCACTGCCCCGCCGCCCGGGACGACGGCCGAGGCGCGCCACGCCAAGGCGCGCATCGCGCCCGCGAGCCAGCACCGCCAACCGCTCCAGCAGCGACCAGGCGCCAGCGGCGAAGCACTGGTCGGCCCAGGCCTCGTATCGCAGCAGCAGCTCGGTGACCTCGCCGCCGTGACCGAGCGAGCCATCCAGCGTGGCGACGGCGTACTCCGCCTCGTCCGGCAGGAGCCAGGAGGGCAGCACCTCCGACGCCGACCCGACGCCCAGCAGCAGCGTGACCTGGCGACCGCCCGCCACGGCCTCGTCGAGGAGCGCCCGGACGCGCGAGATGCCGGAGCCGTCGCAGACCAGCAGCAGGTGCCGGCTGCGCGCATCGACGCGGAAGCCGCGGCCGATCGGCCCGTCGAGGCGGATCTCGTCACCCTCGCGCAGACGCAGCAACTCCTCGCCGGGCGATGACTCGTCCACCAGCAGCGCGACGGTGCCCCCGACGCGGTCGAAGCCCGCCACCGGGATGGCCGGCAGGAGCGACCCTGCCGGCCGAGGCGCCAGCAGGTGCACGAGCTGGCCGGGCTGGACGCGCCGCGCCAGGCCGGGCACCCGCCAGGTCAGCAGGCGCAGGCCGGGCAGGACCTCCCGCCAGGCGATGAGCTGCGCGAGCTCGCCGCCGGCTCGGTCAGCGCCCCATGGCGCCCGGGTCGGGGTCCCGCCGCCGAGCGGGTGGGCGCTCTGCCGTGCCGGACCGGCGCCCGTGGGCCGGGTCAGCGCCCGTCGGTCGGGCTGGCGGGCTGCCGGCGCCGGCTCGTCGCCCTGCGGCTGGTCGGCCCGTCCGTCTCGTCGCCCTCGGCCTCCGCGTCATCTTCGAACTCGGGGGCCACATCGGGGTAGTGGTCGGCCAGGGCCTCAGCCAGGTCGCCGAAGAGGTCGGTCGGGTCGTAGAACTGGACGAGTTCCTCCGCGCTGGTCAGCGGCTGCCAGGCGCCTTCGCCTCCGCCATCCACCTCCGGCACGACCTCCGCCTCGAAGGCGCCGCTGGCGCGGAACCAGAGGCGCTCATCGTCGTCCTCCAGGACCATGCTGTCGCCCAGGACGCTGGCCAGGTTCTCCGAGGCGTCCTTGAAGTCATCCAGCAGGCCCGCCTCCAGGCGCTGGCTGCGCTCCTGGAAGGTGAGCGCGAGGTCGTAGAGCATGCGGGCCGCGTCGTCCTTGTCGCTCGGCGCGGCTGGGATACCCAGCCCAGCCCTCGGCCGGCTCGGGCTGCGGTTCCTGCTCGACCCCCATCTCCGAGGCCACCCCGGCCACCTCCAGGAGGTCCTCCGCGGCCGTCGGCTCCGGCTCCAGGCCGGCCTCGATGCGGGCGGCCTCCGCGAAGGCGGCGTACAGGTCGGCCGGGTTGTAGATCTCCACGAGTTCAGCGGCGCTCTCGATGACCTCCGTCTCGGCCACCCACTCGCCCTCGTCGTCCTGGTAGCGCGTGCGCGAGCGGAAGGTGCCGTCCGCGGCGACGGCCAGGTACTCCGGCTCGTCGTCGATGAGCACCAGGCCGCCGAGCTCCCGGATGCGATCGCCGTTCTCGTCCATGAAGGCCTCGAACTGCCTGGCGGCATCCGTCAGGAAGGAGGCTCGCTCGATCCCGGCCTGCATGGCGAGCTCGCCCAGTGCGGCGGCGCGTAGCTGTTCGTCCATCGTCTGCCTCCTCGGGACTGGCTAGGGGTGGAACTCCAGGTCGGGTCCCATGCGCTCTCTCAGGAACATGGCGTGGTGACGCTCGAACATCCACTCGCCCGCTCGGTGGCCGATGGCCCGCGAACGGGGATCGCCCTCCAGCTTGTCGATGGTCTCGTAGTCCGGCAGCTCGAGCAGGATGACGTTGTCGAAGTCCCAGCCGTAGGCCACGTTGTACCAGCCCAGGAAGCGCATCCCGAAGTCCTTCTCGTAGCGCTCCACCTGCTTGGGGAAGAGCTTCTGCATGAAGAACTTGAAGAAGGGATCGCGACCACGGCGGACCGAGAAGAATGTGGCCAGGACCGGCACGCTGCCTCCGACTGCGAGTGCTCGTCATTGTCGCACGCGTCAGGACGGCGCCCGTGGCCCGCGGGCAGTCCGGGATGCGCGTGGAGGGCGGGCTGCCCGACGCCGAGGGCCGGGTTCGCGCAGCTCGCTACGGTCGAAGGATGTCCAGCAGCACGTCGACAAGCCCCGCCTGCGCGGGGTTCATGGCGGCTCGCGCGGCGTCCGGGCGGAACCAGGCCAGCCGGTCGAGCTCCGGCACCTCGATCGAGGATGCCCGAGTGCGGCGGCCACTCCATGCTGAATGTGTTCGACCACGCTTCGGTCGGGTCCAGGTCGCCCTCCACCGCCCACGCATGCACGACCTTGCCGCCCCGCTGCGTGACGCTGCCCAGATCGATGGCTCTGGCCGCGGAGCCGACGACGTGGCCGGTCTCCTCGCCGAACTCGCGGCGCGCGACCGACCAGAGCTCCTCGCCGTCCTCGACCTCGCCCTTGGGGATGGACCAGATGCCCGCGTCGCGGTGCTCGAAGTAGGGTCCGCCGGGGTGGCCAAGCAGCACCTCGACGCCGTCGGACGCCTGGCGGAAGAGCAGGATGCCCGCGCTCACCCGGGCCCGGTTCGGGACGTCAGGCACGCTCGGATGACCCTGGCGCCGGCTCGGATGCCGGCGCGCCTGTGCCGGCACCGGGCCGGCATCGCCGCTCCGGCTCGGGCTCCGCGTCGCCCTCGGCTCGGGAGCGTCGGCGTCGCCCTCCTGCTCGGGCGTCGGGGCTGGCGCGAGATCGGCGACCTGGTCCACGATCTGGCCGATGGTCGGCCGGGCCTTCGGGTCGAGCGGCGCCCGGCGCGTGCGCCGGTCGGCGGCCACCAGGCGCAGCAGGAAGATGATGGTCTGGCCGCTGAAGAGCAGCAGGACGAGCGTGAAGATGAGCAGCGCGCCGCTGATGAAGGGATCCCAGCCCCACGTCACCGTGAGCGGCGTGAGGATGAGGAAGAAGGTGAGCAGGCCGATCTGGATCCAGAAGCAGCCCAGCCCCGGTCCTCGCTCGGAGTCGAGCGGCTCACCCTTGTAGAGGGGCGGCTCGGTGGGCGCGCTCATGGCCGAGCACGGGGAGGCAGGCCGGTCGGGTCGAACGCGGTCTCGGGCACGCCCTCCATCCTACGATGCCGGGCCGCGGTCTCGTGGCCGTGGCCGTGAGGTGCGGGCTCCGCCCGGGACAGATGGCCCCATCGGCGCCGACCCGTGGCCCTTGCCTGGCGGTCCGGCTGGCGTGACCATCTCGGACAGGGAACCCGCAGCGGGGGAACCAGCGATGCCCTGTGATGGCCCCGTCCATCTCCGCCGTGCCGTCGTGGCCGACGCTGCCGGCATCTCCAGGGTCTACCTGGATGGCTGGCAGGAGGCGCACGTCGGCGTGGTGCCACCCGAGTACCTGTCCTGCATGCGTGCGCGCGGGCGCGAGGAGTTCTGGCGCGCGGAGCTCGAGGTCGAATCGGCCGACCGCAAGCCGTGGGTGGCCCTCGTCGACGAGGACATCGTGGGCTTCGCGACCGGCGGCCTGTCCAGCGATGAAGGGGCCGCCCGCGGCGTGGCCGAGGTCTACCAGGTCTACGTGGCGCCCGGCTGCTGGGGTCGCGGCATCGGCGAGGGCCTCCTGCGGCACGTCCTCAAGGACCTGCTGGAGCACGGCTTCACCCGCGTGGACACCTGGGTCGTGGCGGCCAACGTCAGGGCTCGCTCCTTCCTCGAGCGGCAGGGCTGGCAGGCCGACGGCGCCACGCGGCTCGAGGACTGTGGCGACACGCAGGTGGAGCAGCTGCGCTACCGCCACGCGCTGAGGTAGGCCGGCCAGTCCTTCCCCGCAGGCCACCTTCAGCGGGGCCCGGGCTGGTCGGCCTCAGCCCGAGTGGTCAGCGGCGAGGGAAGTCGTCCCAGGTCCGACCGGCGTCAGGCTCCTCCCGCGCGGCCGACTCCCCCGATGCCGCACGCGTCGAGGCCAGCAGCTCGTCGACGGCCTCCTCCGGGCTGATGGGGTTGACGGGCAGCCCGGTGCCCAGCTCCAGGCCGCCGATCTCGCGCAGCCGCGGGTGGATCTCCCAGTGCCAGTGGTACGTCTCGCGCACGTTCTCGTGCAGCGGCGCCGTGTGCAGGACGAGGTTGTAGGCGGGCCCTTCCAGCGAGCCCAGCATGCGGATGACCTTGCGCAGGGTCTCCGCCGCGGAGGTCAGCTGCTCGTCGGTGGCCTTGCCGAAGTCGGCCTCGTGGTGGCGCGGCACGACCCACAGCTCGAAGGGTGAGCGCGAGGCGTAGGGCGCGAAGCAGACGCTGGCGGCATCGTCGAAGACGAGTCGGTCGCGACGGGCCACCTCCGTCTCCACGAGGCGGCACCAGGGGCAGACGCCCTCCCGGATGACGTAGCGGGCCGCGCCGCCGAGCTCCTCGCCGATGCGGTGGGGGATCTGGGGCAGGTCGTAGACGTCGAAGCAGAGGTGGTTGGTCATGGCGCCGGCCTGCTCGCCCCAGTTCTGGACGACCTGCAGGTACTCGGTGCCGCGCTGGGCCTGCGCGCGGACGATGCGCTCGCGCGCGAGCGCCAGCATCTGGATGACGATGGCCTCCGTCTCGTCGCCGAGCGGCCCGTGGTGGCCGATCGGGCGCCACGATCGTCTCCCACGAGCCGACGTCGCCGAGCAGCCCCATGGCCAGCTCCTCGGGAGCGTGGTCCGCGGGGCCGGCGGGCTCGCGGCCGCGATCGCGAGCCGGGGCCGGGCCGGAGGCGGGGCTCGAGCCCAGCGTGAAGGCCTGCGGCTTCAGCGTGCGCAGCCAGGCTCGCTGGTCAGGACTGGCGCGGCAGTTCTGGCAATCGGCGTCGGCGTCGGCACGCGACGGGCTGGCCGTGCGAAGCGGGAGCGGTCGAACTCGCGGTCGACCACGGTCGCCACCCACCAGCCGGTGATGTCGTCGCGCCGCAGCTCGAAGAGGCCGCCGGCCATCGGTCGTCAGGCTCCCGCGACGGCCGCGGGTGTCCCGGGGACCGGCGCCACCATCGCCGACCCGGGCGCGCGCGCCGCCAGCTCCCGCGGGGCCTCCGTCAGGCCTGGCGCGGCCTCCGCCAGCTCTTGCCCAGCCTCCGCCAGCCGCCGCTCGAACGCCGCCGCGAAGCGGCAGCCCGGCCTCCCGCACGGCCTCGGTCGACGGCTCCGCCTTCGGGCCCTGCCAGCCCAGCTCGCGGGCGATGGACGTGACGTCCAGGCCGGCCATGCCGCAGGGGTCGATCAGGCCGAAGTCGGCCAGCCGGTGGTGATGTTGAGGGCGATGCCGTGGTAGGTGATGCCACGCTCGACCCGCAGCCCCAGGGCGCCGAGCTTGCGGGGGCGCGGTCCGTCGAGGTCCACCCAGGCGCCGGGGTAGCCGGGACGGGGCGCCGCGGTCACGCCGTAGGAATCGGCCGCGTCCGCCATGGCCAGCTCCAGGGCTCGCACGAAGGGCCGCAGCAGGACGCCGCGGTCGGCCAGCTTGACGATGGGGTACGCGACCAGCTGGCCGGGCCCGTGGTAGGTGACCTCGCCGCCGCGCTCCACGCGGATGACCTCGATGCCGCGCCGCTCGAGCTCGGCAGGGGAGGCGAGGACGTGCGTGTCGGCGGCGTGTCGGCCCAGCGTCAGCACCGCGTCGTGCTCGACGAGCAGGAGCGTGTCCGGCGCGTTGCCAGACACCCGAGCCTCCACGAGCGAGCGTTGGCGTTGCCATGCGTCGCGGTAGGGCAGGTGCCCCAGCCACTCGACCACGAGGTCCATGCCGGGGACGGTAGCACGCACGTGCTCCGGCGTCGGCGCCGGGCTCGCCCAGGTGGAGCGCGCTCCGGGCGCCGTCAGGGTGCCGGCGGTTCGCCGGCCTGCCAGTCGGTCACCGTCTCCCAGGCCACGCGCTGCAGGAAGGCGGCGTCCTCCTCGCTCATCGCGAAGGTGTAGTCGAGGCCCTCCGGGCTCCGGTCGAAGAGCGTGGCGTAGATGACCGCGGCGGCCAGGTAGGCACCCGCCCAGTTGGCGTGGACCTCGTCCGCATCGAGCAGGGCCAGGTCCGGCCGCTCGGCCTGGGCGCGTGCCATGGCCACGCCGACGGGCGCGATCCTGGCGCCCAGCTCGGCCTCCACCTGGCGGTGGGCGGCGACGAAGTCGTCGAGGTCCGCCCAGTCCCCCTTGCCCTGCGGCCACGTCATGTAGAAGACGGTCCGCGCGCCCGACTGCCGGACGATCTCGTCGAAGCGCCTGGCGTACTCGAGGAAGGGCTCCGCGGTGTGGGTGGGGCTGGCGGGCAGGTACTCCTGGAGCACGACGACATCCCAGTCGCCGCGTCGGATGCGCTCGGGGGCGCCGTTCTGGTAGTGGTACTCCAGCGTCACGCCGCTGGCGGTCAGGCGCTCGGCCTCGAACGGCTGTGTCGGGTCCGCCGCGGCCACGAAGTTGCCGACCAGCCAGTCCATGCCGCCGTGGCGGTCGGTGTGGCTGTTGCCGATGAAGAGGACCCGCTCGGGGAGGAGCGTGGCTGCCGCGCTGGGAGACGGGCCACCTTCGGTGCCGGCGTGCGTTGCAGAGGCGGACGCTGCTCCCGGAGTCGAAGCTGGGTCGGCACCGGGGTCCGCGGCAAGGGTGGCACAGGGAATGAGAGCGATCAGGACCGCCAGGGTGAGACCGACTCGAAGAACGCTCACGGTGCCCCCATCCTGCCATGCAGAGCCCGTGGCCGCGGCTGAGGCGGAACGCCATGCCTCTTGACGCTGCCGACGATGGCGTGCCGCCCCGTTCGGGTGTCCGGGCGCCGACGCCTGCGGCGCGACCTCGCGTCAGGCTGGTTCAGCCGCGAGCCGCTCGGCGGCGGACAAGTCCCGCGAGAGCCTGGTGAGTGCCTCGGGGCGCAGCGGGCTCCACGGACAGGCAGCGATCCAGCGGAGGAGATGGGACTGGGCGTCGAATGCCTCGGCCGCGGCTTCGATGGCTCGCCCCTCCGCCCGCAGCAGTCTGCAGCGCGACGCTCTGGTGGCGGGGTCCGGCATCGCCCCGCAGGCGATGATGGCAGCGTCCGCATCGGTCAGCCACCTCACCAGGTCGCCGGTCGCGCGCTCGATCCGTGTCGCGTACGGGGCGAGGTCGACATCGTCGGCGACCACGATCGGACCGATGCGGGCGACGGCGACCCGGGCACGTTCGAGCGAGGCCGCGGCCCTCGCCACGTCGCGGCCCACTGGCCGAGCGAGCAGCCAGGCGAGCGCTTCCCCGGCGGCCATCACAAGCGCCGCTCCGAGCGCCGCCAGCGCGAGGAACGTGACCATCGTGAGACCTGCCGGGTCGCCGTGGACGAGACGGCCCTCGATGAGAGCGAGCCCCGTCAGTACGGTCGATCCTGCCGCCGACATCGCCGCGATCGTGGAGCCGCTCTCGTGGTCAAGGACGTCGAACACGGGGACCCAGTTGCGGAATGTCCGTATCCGGCGAATGTCAGGCGAGGGCCGCATCGACTCAAGCGTGGGCAGACGCGGGCATCGTGACAAGGGCTCATCGGCCCGATGCCGTCGCGGCCATTGGTCACCGGCCTCGACGAGGCCGGGTCAGGTATCCGGCAAGGTGCCGGGCTCAGTAGCGACCACTTGGTCCAGCGTCACCCTCGATCTCGACCGCCACCGGGACGTCGGTGCGGATCACGGTCCCGTGGACCGGAGCCTGCCTGCGGCGGGCCCGACGCCATGGCACCAGCGGAAGCCGGAGCAGCAGACGTCGCGACAGCATGGGCCGGCGCCTCTCGGAGCAGCAGAACGAGGCCGGCCGCAACGAGCGACGTCACGATGCCGACCGTGAACGTGCTCGCGGTGGCGAGCGAGAAGGCCTCGTAGATGGCACCGACGAGGTTTGGGATGAACGGTTCCACCTGCGCTCGCGCTGCCTCCGGGATGCCCGACAGGATGGCCGCGCCCAGGTCGCCGACGCCAGTCAATTGCGCCGCGCTGATGCCGCCCCCGGCCATCGACTGGGCGAGCTGCGGCGGCACATCCGCCGCGGCGATCTGGCGCGGGACCTGTTGCGCGATGGCCGAAGCGAACGCCGTGCCCGTGATGGCCAGGCCGACCGTCCCGCCGACCTGCTGGAAGAAGGTCAGACTGCTGCTGGCGGCGCCAAGTCGGGCGACTGGGACGCTGTTCTGGACGATGAGGATGAACACGGCGAACGTGGGGCCCACACCGATGCCGGTCACGAGCATGTACGCCCACAACACCGGGACCGGCGTGTCAGCGTGCATCGTGCTCAGGAGATAGAGACCCGCCGAGGTGAGAAGGAGAGAAACGAAGATCGAGCCATCGATAGCGGCCGGTCCGGCTCACGATCTGCCCCGACACGACCGCGCTCACGATGAGACCACCAAGGAGCGGCAGGATCTGGTAGCCCGACTCAGTCGCGGAGTTGCCGTTCACGACCTGGAACCAGCGAGGCAGGAAGACGACCGCCGCGAAGAACCCGAAGGCGGCCAGGAACGTGGCCGTGACGGACACGGAGAATGACCGGATCCGGAAGAGGCCCAACGGCACGATGGGCTCGGCGGCGCGAGACTCCACGAACAGGAAGACCACCAGGATGACCGCGCCGAGCAGGATCAGTCCACCCACGGTCGGGTCGGTCCAGTCTGCGGTCGACTTGTTGGTGAGGCCCACGAGGATCGGCACGAGCGCGGCGGCGAAGAGGACGGCACCGACATAGTCGATGCGGGGCCGGTCACCGCCCAGGTGATAGGCCGGCAGGTACCGCCACACCATCAGGGCAGCCACCGCACCGACCGGCAGGTTGACCAGGAAGACCCAGTGCCACCCCAGCGTATCGGTGATGAGACCGCCGACAGCCGGTCCCACAAGGACGGAGAGGCCGAAGACGGCACCGAACAGGCCCTGGTACTTGCCACGCTCTGACGGTGCGAAGATGTCGCCGATGATGGCGATCGCGATCGGGAAGAGCGCTCCGGCGCCGAGCCCCTGGACGGCGCGGGCCGCGATGAGCCACTCGATGGACGGTGACAGGCCGGCCAGTACCGAGCCGACCAGGAAGATGCCGATGCCCAGAAGGAAGATGGGCCGGCGGCCGTAGAGGTCGGAGAGCTTGCCGTACAGCGGACCGCTGATGGTGGCCGTCAGGAGGTACGCGGTGAACGCCCATGTGTAGACGTCGTTGCCGCGCAGGTCGGTCACGATCCGCGGGAGAGCGGTGCCTACGACGGTCTGATCGAGCGCAGCGAGGAAGACGCCGATCATGACCGCCAGCAGGATCCGCAGGCGGATGGGTTGCGCCAGCTCGACTGGCGCGCGGTCGACGAAGGGGGTTGCGGTGGTGGCTGCGGTCATCGGGCTCCTCCACGTGGATCGGCAAGGCTGGATGGCCGCAGGGACCCGGGGAGTGACGCCCCCCGCGGTCCTCGATCCTCCGTGTCGGTGAAGCCAGGCGAAAGTATGCCACCCTTGGCAAGATGCCCATCCGGGGCGCCCGGGCGATCGCGCCGTCGCGGGGCCGGGATGGCCGTGCCCTGTCGGATCGTCGGCGCCAGCGCCGCGGGCGCTTCCGACAGCGCGGTACAATCGGCTCGCCCGGGCGGGAGTAACTCAGTCGGTAGAGTGTCAGCTTCCCAAGCTGAATGTCGCGGGTTCGAACCCCGTCTCCCGCTCCACATTCCTCCACTCGGCCGAGTGTCGTGCGAGTTCGACTCCGACATCCTGCCGAGGACGCCCAGAAGTTGGCCGAAGGGCGCGGGACCATCGGTGAGGCGGCTCGCTGGAGCTGCACAGATCAGAGGCCATCGATCTCGTCGAGCGCGGGCCCGGTCCGATCGGCCCGACCTTGAGCTGGCTTCGGCGCGTCCTCGGGAGTACCAGGCCGGGCCCGGCGCCCGCGCCGCGCACCCTGCCGCGCGAGCCCAGACTCGCTAGCCTGTCGCAACGCGGGCGCGAGGGGCGGCCGCGTAGGGCCGCCGAGCGACAGGGGAGGGTGCATGACGGACGCAGGCGAGGAGGTTCGGGGATCACAGGGCGGTTCCGCCCCGCCGGGCGGTGCCGTGCCCTCCCACCAGGCGGAGTCCTTCGACGCGCTGCTGCCGCCCCAGATCGCCGCTCGGGCTGAAGCCACGGGCGTCCGCAAGGCCGGGCAGGACACCATCACGATGCTCACGCTGGGCATGCTGGCCGGAGCCTTCATCGCGCTCGGCGCCATCTTCTCGGTCACCGTGTCAGCCGAGGCATACGAGCTGCCCGTGGGCGTGGCACGTCTGCTGGCCGGCCTGGCCTTCTCGCTCGGACTCATCCTGGTCGTGGTCGCCGGGGCGGAGCTCTTCACGGGCAACGTGCTCATCGTCATGGCCTGGGCCAGCCGGCGAGTGCGCACCGGGAGCCTGCTGCGCAACTGGACGCTCGTCTACATCGGCAATCTCATCGGTGCCCTGGGCACCGTGGCCCTCGTCATCGCCAGCGGCTGGTACGAGCTGAGTGGCGGGACCATCGGTACCGCGCTGCTGGCGACAGCCGACGCCAAGGCGAGCAAGCCCTTCCTGGAGGTCGTGGCTGCCGGCATCCTCTGCAACGCCCTCGTCTGCCTGGCGGTCTGGATGGCCTACTCGGCGCGGAGCACCACGGACCGCATCCTGGCCATCGTGCCGCCCATCGCGGCCTTCGTGGCGGCTGGCTTCGAGCACTCGGTGGCCAACATGTTCTACCTGCCGGCGGCCATCGTCGTCAAAGCCATCGCGCCGCCCGACTTCTGGGCGGAGACCGGCACGACCGCTGCGACCTACGGGGCCGTGGATCTTCGATGGCTTCATCGGCAACCTGGTGCCCGCCACCATCGGCAATATCATCGGCGGCGCCGTGCTCGTGGGCGCCGTCTACTGGGTGGCCTACCTGCGCACCTCGACGCGCCGTTGAGGCGCTGAGGGTCCCCGGAGCAGCCGTGACCGGTACCATCTGGCAGGGGGAACCGAGCGACACACCGGCCGCGACCGTCAGGAGGCTTCCAGGGATGCGCAGACCGTCGATCGATCCGCCACGACCGATCCGCCCTCGCGTCCAGCCTTGCGCTGGTCGTGGCCGTGTCGATCCCGCTGGCATCCGCACCCGTGGCCGCCCAGTCGGCTGCACCGGCCTCCGCCGAGCCTGTGGCGACCGCCTCTCCCCGTCCGACCCCGACCCCGACGCCCGACCCCCACCCACGCCACGCCGACCCCGACCCCGACCCCGACGCCCGACACCCACGCCCGACCCCGACCCCACGCCGTCGCCCACCCCGACCCCGACGCCCACCCCGACCCCGACGCCCACACCGACCCCGACCCCGACCCCGACCCCGACACCCACGCCCAGCCCGACCCCGTCGCCCACGCCGTCGCCCACCCCGCCCGACCCCTCACCACCCTGGGCGCGGTCCGCGAAGCGTTCAGCGACGACTTCTCCGTCTACGGCATCTGGGGCACGGTCGACGACGACGTCACGAGCATCCTCTACGAGGACGAGTCGCTGGTCATCACGCACAAGCAGGCAGCCACCTCGCGGACGTCCACGCGCCGCCCAGCCCAGGCCTCGCCGGGCATGCGCCTCGACGTCGATGTCGCCATCGGCGCCGACGGCTCCAGCGCGGGCCCGATGTGCGGCACCACGGCCGCGCCCACCGATTACGCCTTCGGCGCGGTCAACACGGGTGACCAGTGGATCCTGGGACGCCTGAGGGACAACGTCGTGAGCGTCATCGCCAGCGGCGCGCTGGAGGACACGGACGTGGCCATCGACACGCCCGTGCGGGTGGCCATCGAGTGCGCCATGACCGACACGGGCGAGCGCCTCGCCCTGTGGGTGGACGGACAGCTCGTGGCTGACCTGAGCAGCGAGGAGACGCACGGACCGTACGACCACGTCGGCGTGTACGCGGACGCCACGACGGCCGGCTCAGCCGTCCGCTTCGACGATGCCACCGCCTTCGATGCCGGGCCTGTGCCCGGCCTGACCACGCTCGGCGCCGGTCGCGAGGTCTTCGCCGACGACTTCGCGACGAGCCAGGGATGGTTCACCACCGATGACGAGACCACCCGCATCGCCATCGAGGACGGTTCACTCGGTATCACCGACAAGCAAGGCGGCAACGGCCGCTGGACGGGCCTGCGTCTCCTTGAAGCCTCGAACCAGGTGCGCCTGGACGTCGACGTGGTGCTCGGCGCGGACGGTGCCAACGCGGGCCCCATGTGCCTCACGGCGGGGGACCCGCCGGACGTGGCCTTCGGCGTCGCGAGCAGCGCTGGCGAGTGGAGCGTGGGGCGCATCATCCTGGGCTCGCCCCGGATCATCGCCCGCGGCCAGCTCGAGGGCGTGGACCTGGAGGCAGGCGCGCCGGTCCGCATGGCCCTTGAGTGCGCCGTCACCGACGAGGGTGACCGCATGGCCTTCTGGATCGGTGACCAGCTGGTGGCGGACGTCACGAGCACGGAGCAGCACGGGCCGTACGACGCCGTGGGCCTGTATGCCGATTTGCTGGTGCCCGCGACGACGCGCTTCGATGACGCCGAGATCCGCATGGGCGACCCGGCGGGGCCGCTCGCCAGCCTGGGCGCCGACACGGTCGGGCTGGAGGACTCGTTCGACGACCCGACCGGCTGGATCACGGGAAAGACCCGAGAGGGCCGCATCGAGTACGGCAAGGGCGTCCTGCGCATCGTCCTGCGCCAGCCGGACCGATACCTCTGGACGTGGCAGTCCCTGCCGGAGCAGGTGCCGGTCCTGCGCGCAGAGGGCATGGTGCGGCCCGGCGAGGGGCCCGGAGAGTCCGGCTTCCTGTGCGGCCTGTCCGGCCCCGTGGAGGCCTTCTACTACGGCGGGCTCGACACCGGGGGCGAGGCCGTCGTGGGCATCTCCGTGGACGGCGTCATCACCGAGCTGGCGCGTGCCGCGCTGCCGGCTGAGGTGTCCTCAGCCGCGCGCCACCGGGTGGCCGTCGAGTGCGCCGTCACCGGCCCTGATGCGGACCGCGTAGTGGTCTGGGTGGACGGCATCCCGGTGCTCGACCACTTCACGACCGGCTCGCTGTTCGGGTTCGATCGGGCGGCGGTCTACGCGGCCGGCGGCGGCAAGCGCTTCGACGCCACCTTCGACGACGTCATCCTCTCCAGCGGGCTGGCGTACGCCCCCAGCAACGCGCCGCCCACGACGGAGTAGGGGAAGGCCGACCCGCCTCAGCGGACGGGCATGCCCAGGATGGCCTCCAGGGCTGGCACGGCGTTGTCGAAGGTGATGGCGGCCGCATCCACGGGTGAGCCCAGCGACTCGTCCTGGAGCCAGGCCGCGAACGCGGCGCGCATGATGGCGACCGTGGTGTGGGCCACGATGCGCGGCCGCGGATCGGCGCGTCACGTCCACGCCCAGGTCGGCGGCGACCTCACGGGCGAGCTCATCCTCCCAGTGGACCTGGTATGCCATGGCGGTCGCGGCCAGGGAGGGCTCCGCCATCCCGACCCGCGCCACGCTGCGGATGATGTCCGGCTCGAAGTAGGCCTCCGTGAGGGCCAGGATGCCCCGCCGCAGCGCCGCGATGGTGGGCTCATCCGGGGGACCCTCCGCGAGGGCCACGTGCAGGGCCCGCAGTTTGCCCTCCGGGTCCACGATGACGACCTCGTCCTTGGCGCGGAAGTAGCGGAAGAACGTCCGGCGCGACACGTTGGCCGCGGCCGCGATGTCATCCACGGATGTCTCCGCGTAGCCACGCTCCTCGAACAGCCGCAGCGCCGAGCGGGCGAGCGCAAGCCGGGTCTCCAGCTTCTTGCGCTCGCGGAGGCTGGCCGGGGGAGTGGTCATGCCGCGAGGGTAGGACATGTGGCCCTGAGTGTCAACCGACATCATGGGACAAATGGCACTAGAACGCGAATGGCACAGGGTGTCACTATGTCTCGTGTCGTGCGGTGGCTGGGCCGGACAGGCCATCGCACGAGTCATCGCGACAGGTCCGACATCCCGGAGGGAGCCGAGGATGACACTCCAGTCCCAGGAGCGCGGCGCCACGTCGCGCCCGTCCAGCGACCGTTACGCGACCCTGGAGCCCAGGGCCATCAAGGGGGTGCTGGCCAGCCTGGCGCTGGTCATGCTGACCGCCTCGCTCGACTCGACCGCGGTGGGCACCGCCCTGCCGCGGATCGTGAGCGATCTGCGCGGCAACGACCTCTACGCGTGGGTCTTCACCGCCTATCTACTGGCCATGACGGCGACGATGCCCCTTTGGGGCTCCCTGTCCGACCGCTTCGGCCGCCGACCCGTGCTCTTCATCGGCCTCGCCATCTTCCTGGTCGGGTCCGCGCTCTGCGGCGTCAGCCAGGGGATGTGGCAGCTCGTGGTCTTCCGTGGCATCCAGGGCCTGGGGGCGGGGGCCATCGTGCCCGTCTCGCTGGCCGTCATCGGCGACCTCTACCCGCCGGCTGACCGCGCTCGGCTGCAGGCCGCCTTCAGCTCGCTCTTCGTGCTGGCCTTCCTCATCGGGCCGACCATCGGCGGGGTCCTGGCGGACACCGTGGGCTGGCGCTGGGTCTTCTATGTCAATCTGCCCGTCGGCCTCGTCGCTCTGGCGGTCATGTGGCGGTTCATGCCGCAGTTGCGGCCGGATGTGGAGCCGAAGTCATTCGACGTGGCCGGCATGGCCCTCTTCGTGGCGGCCGTGGTGCCGTTCCTGCTGGGTATCCGCAACTTGCCCACGGGGGACCTGACGGACCCGGACGTCGGTGGGCTCATGCTGCTGGGCCTCCTTGTCGGCATGGCCTTCCTATGGGTGGAGACGCGTGCCGCCATGCCCATCATCCCGGTCCGGCTCTTCCGCGACGCCACCTTTGCCGTGGCATGCGGCGTGGTGTTCCTCGCCGTGGCCGG
>CAVYBJ010000014.1:0-21046 GCA_963766685.1 uncultured Chloroflexia bacterium | reverse complement strand
AACTCAGTCGGTAGAGTGTCAGCTTCCCAAGCTGAATGTCGCGGGTTCGAACCCCGTCTCCCGCTCCACGTTCGCCTTTCGAGCCGCCCGTTGGAGTGGTGACCGTGGCCACGCGGTACGCCGAGGGGGCTCCCAGCCGATCGCGGCCGAAGAGGCCGCCCTCCTGCCGCCGCCGGGCACGATGTGCTCGATCGTGGCGCAGGCTCGGCGACCGGGCGGCTTCGCGACCCGGCGTGACGGTGGCACCCCACGGCCAGGCCCGGCGCCCGCGCCGCTGACCCTGCCGCGCGATCCCGGACTCGCTAGCCTGTCGCAACGCGGGCGCGAGCGGTGGCCGCGAGGTGCCGCCGAGCGACAGGGGAGGGTGCATGACGGACGCAGGCGAGGAGGTTCGGGGATCACAGGGCGGTTCCGCCCCGCCGGGCGGCGCCATGCCCTTCAACCAAGGGGAGTCCTTCGACGCGTTGCTGCCGCCCCAGATCGCCGCCAGGGCCGAGGCCACAGGCGTCCGCAAGGCCGGGCAGGACACCATCACGATGCTCGCGCTGGGCGTGCTGGCCGGGGCCTTCATCGCGCTCGGCGCGATCTTCTCGGTCACCGTGTCGGCCGAAGCATCCGAGCTGCCCGTCGGCGTGGCGCGTCTGCTGGCCGGCTTGACCTTCTCGCTCGGACTCATCCTGGTCGTCGTCGCCGGTGCGGAGCTATTCACGGGCAACGTGCTCATCGTCATGGCCTGGGCCAGCCGCCGCGTACGCACGGGCAGCCTCGTCCGCAACTGGACACTGGTCTACATCGGCAACCTGATCGGCGCCCTGGGCACCGTGGCTCTCGTCATCGCCAGCGGCTGGTACGAGCTGAGCGGCGGCACCATCGGCACGGCGCTCCTGGCCACGGCTGACGCCAAGGCCAGCAAGGGCTTCCTGGAGGTCCTCGCGTCCGGCATCCTCTGCAACGCCCTCGTCTGCCTGGCGGTCTGGATGGCGTACTCGGCGCGCAGCACCACGGACCGCATCCTGGCCATCGTCCCGCCCATCGCGGCCTTCGTGGCGGCCGGCTTCGAGCACTCGGTGGCCAACATGTTCTACCTGCCGGCAGCCATGGTCGTGCGGGCCATCGCGCCGCCCGACTTCTGGACGGAGACGGGCACGACCGCCGCGACCTACGGGGCCGTGGACTTCGATGGCTTCATCGGCAACCTCGTGCCCGCCACCATCGGCAACATCATCGGAGGGGCGGTGCTCGTGGGTGCCGTCTACTGGGTGGCCTACCTGCGGACGTCGACCCGCAGTTGAGGCCTTCAGGGTCCACGGAGCAGCGGGACCGGTACCATCTGGCAGGGGGACCCAGCGACACACCGGCCGCGACCGTCAGGAGGCTTCCAGGGATGCACAGACCGTCGATGATCCGCCGCGACCGATTCGGCCTTGCGTCCAGCCTTGCGCTGGTCGTGGCGGTGTCGATCCCGCTGGCATCCGCACCCGTGGCCGCCCAGTCGGCGCCAGCGGCCTCTGCCGAGCCCGTGGCGGTCGCCTCTGCCCGTCCGACCCCGACACCTACGCCCACCCCGACCCCGACCGCGACACCTACGCCGACCCCGGCACCCCGACCCCGACAGCCACGCCGACCGCACACCCCGAGCCCGACACCTACGCCGACCTCAACCCCCTCGCCGGCACCCACCCCGACCCCGGCGCCCACCCCGACCCCGACCCACCCCGACCCCGACGCCCACCCCGACCCCGGCACCCACCCCGACCCCGACAGCCACACCAAGCCCGACCCCGACCCCCTCGCCGTCGCCCACCCCCCCGCCCCTCACCACCCTGGGCGCGGATCGCGAAGCGTTCAGCGACGACTTCTCCGTCTCCGGCATCTGGGGCACCGTCGATGACGAGGTCACCAGCATCCTCTACGAGGACGACTCGCTGGTCTTCACGCACAAGCAGGGAGCCACCTCGCGGACGTCCACGCGGCGCCCGGCCCAGGCCTCGCCGGGCATGCGGCTCGACGTCGATGTCGCCATCGGCGCCGACGGCTCCAGCGCCGGACCGATGTGCGGCACCACGGCCGCGCCCACCGATTACGCCTTCGGCGCGGTCAACACGGGTGACCAGTGGATCGTGGGGCGCCTCAGGGACAACGTCGTGAGCGTCATCGCCAGCGGTGCGCTGGAGGGTACGGACGTGACCATCGACACGCCCGTGCGCGTGGCCATCGAGTGCGCCATGACCGACACGGGCGAGCGCCTCGCCATGTGGGTGGATGGCCAGCTGGTGGCGGACCTGAGCAGTGACGAGACGCACGGACCGTACGACCACGTCGGCGTGTTCACGGACGCTACGACGGCCGGCTCCATCGTCCGCTTCGACAACGCGACCGCCTTCGACGCCGGGCCTGTGCCCGGCCTGACCACGCTGGGCGCCGGTCGGGAGGTCTTCGCCGACGACTTCGCGACGGACCAGGGATGGTTCAGCACCGATGACGAGACCACCCGCATCGCCGTCGAGGACGGTTCACTCGGTATCACCGACAAGCAGGGCGGCAACGGCCGCTGGACGGGCCTGCGTCTCCTGGAGGCCTCGAACCAGGTGCGCCTGGACGTCGACGTGGTGCTCGGCGCAGACGGTGCCAACGCGGGTCCCATGTGCCTCACGGCGGGGGACCCGCCGGACGTGGCCTTCGGCGTCGCGAACAGCGACGGCGAGTGGAGCGTCGGGCGCATCATCCTGGGCTCGCCCCGGATCATCGCCCGCGGCCAGCTCGAGGGCGTCGATATCGCGGCCGGCACAGCGGTACGGATGGCCCTCGAATGCGCGGTCACCGACGAGGGCGACCGCATGGCCTTCTGGATCGCTGACCAGCTGGTGGCGGACGTCACGAGCACGGAGCAGCACGGGCCATACGACGCCGTGGGCGTATACGCCGATTCGCTGGTGCCCGCGACGACGCGCTTCGATGACGCCGCCATCCGCATGGGCGACCCGGCGGGGCCGCTCGCCAGCCTCGGCGCGGACACGGTCGGGCTGGAGGACTCGTTCGACGACCCGACCGGCTGGGTGACAGGAAAGGCCCGAGAGGGTCGCATCGAGTACGGCAAGGGCGTCCTGCGCATCGTCCTGCGCCAGCCGGACCGATACCTCTGGACGTGGCAGTCCCTGCCGGAGTTGGTGCCGGTCCTGCGCGCGGAGGGCACGGTGCGGCCCGGCGGGGGGCCCGGAGAGTCAGGCTTCCTGTGCGGCCTGTCCGGCCCCGTGGAGGCCTTCTACTACGGCGGGCTCGACACCGGGGGCGATGCCGTCGTGGGCATCTCCGTGGACGGCGTCATCACCGAGCTGGCGCGTGCGGCGCTGCCGGCTGAAGTGTCCTCAGCCGCGCGCCATCGGGTCGCCGTCGAGTGCGCCGTCACCGGCCCTGATGCGGACCGCGTGGTGGTCTGGGTGGACGGCATCCCGGTCCTCGACCACTTCACGACCGGATCGCTGTTCGGTTTCGATCGGGCGGCGGTCTACGCGGCCGGTGCCGGCAAGCGTTTCGACGCCACCTTCGATGACGTCGTCCTCTCCAGCGGGCTGGCCTACGCCCCCAGCAACACGCCGCCCACGACGGAGTAGGGGAGGGCCGACCCGACTCAGCGGACGGGCATGCCCAGGATGGCCTCCAGGGCTGGCACGGCGTTGTCGAAAGTGATGGCGGCGGCATCCACGGGCGAGCCCAGCGACTCGTCCTGGAGCCAGGCCGCGAACGCGGCGCGCATGATGGCGACCGTGGTGTGGGCCACGATGCGCGGCCGCGGATCGCGCGTCACGTCCACGCCCAGGTCGGCGGCGACCTCACGGGCGAGCTCATCCTCCCAGTGGACCTGGTATGCCATGGCGGTCGCGGCCAGGGAGGGTTCGGCCAGCCCGACCCGCGCCACGCTGCGGATGATGTCCGGCTCGAAGTAGGCCTCCGTGAGTGCCAGGATGCCCCGCCGGAGCGCCGCGATGGTTGGCTCATCCGGGGGACCATCCGCGAGCGCCACGTGCAGGGCCCGCAGTTTGCCCTCCGGGTCCACGATGACGACCTCGTCCTTGGCGCGGAAGTAGCGGAAGAACGTCCGGCGCGACACGTTGGCCGCGGCCGCGATGTCATCCACGGATGTCTCCGCGTAGCCACGCTCCTCGAACAGCCGCAGCGCCGAGCGGGCGAGCGCAAGCCGGGTCTCCAGCTTCTTGCGCTCGCGGAGGCTGGCCGGGGGAGTGGTCATGCCGCGAGGGTAGGACATGTGGCCCTGAGTGTCAACCGACATCATGGGACAAATGGCACTAGAACGCGAATGGCACAGGGTGTCACTATGTCTCGTGTCGTGCGGTGGCTGGGCCGGACAGGCCATCGCACGAGTCATCGCGACAGGTCCGACATCCCGGAGGGAGCCGAGGATGACACTCCAGTCCCAGGAGCGCGGCGCCACGTCGCGCCCGTCCAGCGACCGTTACGCGACCCTGGAGCCCAGGGCCATCAGGGGGGTGCTGGCCAGCCTGGCGCTGGTCATGCTGACCGCCTCGCTCGACTCGACCGCGGTGGGCACCGCCCTGCCGCGGATCGTGAGCGATCTGCGCGGCAACGACCTCTACGCGTGGGTCTTCACCGCCTATCTGCTGGCCATGACGGCGACGATGCCCCTTTGGGGCTCCCTGTCCGACCGCTTCGGCCGCCGACCCGTGCTCTTCATCGGCCTCGCCATCTTCCTGGTCGGGTCCGCGCTCTGCGGCGTCAGCCAGGGGATGTGGCAGCTCGTGGTCTTCCGTGGCATCCAGGGCCTGGGGGCGGGGGCCATCGTGCCCGTCTCGCTGGCCGTCATCGGCGACCTCTACCCGCCGGCTGACCGCGCTCGGCTGCAGGCCGCCTTCAGCTCGCTCTTCGTGCTGGCCTTCCTCATCGGGCCGACCATCGGCGGGATCCTGGCGGACACCGTGGGCTGGCGCTGGGTCTTCTATGTCAATCTGCCCGTCGGCCTCGTCGCTCTGGCGGTCATGTGGCGGTTCATGCCGCAGTTGCGGCCGGATGTGGAGCCGAAGTCATTCGACGTGGCCGGCATGGCCCTCTTCGTGGCGGCCGTGGTGCCGTTCCTGCTGGGTATCCGCAACCTGCCCACGGGGGACCTGACGGACCCGGACGTCGGTGGGCTCATGCTGCTGGGCCTCCTTGTCGGCATGGCCTTCCTATGGGTGGAGACGCGTGCCGCCATGCCCATCATCCCGATCCGGCTCTTCCGCGACGCCACCTTTGCCGTGGCATGCGGCGTGGTGTTCCTCGCCGTGGCCGGGCTCTTCGTGGCCATCGTCTTCCTGCCGCGCTATTTCCAGCTCGTGCACGGTGCCAGCGCCACGGAGTCGGGCTGGCAGATCATGACCCTGCTGCTCGGCCTCATCGTGGGCGCCGTGGGCGCCGGGCAGGTGGTGGCTCGCACGGGGCGCTGGAAGGTGCCCCTGCTGGTAGCCATGGCCGTCGGCGTGGCGGGCATGGCGCTGCTCTCGCAGCTGACCGCGGACGCGCCCATGCCGCTCGTCTGGGGTGCCATGTTCCTCACCGGTCTTGGGCTGGGTCCCATCTCGTCGGTGCTGACCGCGGTGGTCCAGACGACGGTGCCGCCCTCGGTCATGGGCACGGCGACAAGCACGTTGACCTTCTTCCGTCAACTCGGTGCCTCGATCTGGCTGGCCGCCGGAGGATCGCTGTTCTCAGCCTCACTCCGTTCCGAGTTGCCGGTACGACTGCGGGCCGGTGGGGTGCCGGCCGACCTGGTCGCCGGCCTGACGGGTGGCCCAGGCGCTGTCGCCAACGAGGAGAGCAGCAGCGTCGGTGACCTTGGCACGAGCATCCTGGCAGCCCTGCCGCCGGAGGCCCGGGTCGTGGTCGAGCCGTTCATCGACGCCATCGCGACGGGCATCCACGAGGCCTTCAGCCTGGCCACCGGGGATGCCTTCCTGCTGGGCATCAGCGCCGCGATCGTCGCCTTCCTCATCCTGCTGCCGCTTCGGGAGCAGCGCCTGCCGCTGGAACGGCTGGCCGAGATCCGCGGCCGCACGGCGGAGGCACGGGCATCGTCCACGGAGCAGGTCGGCGGCTCGCTCGCCTGAACTCGCCCATCGTCAAGGCAAGGTCCCGGCGCCGGGCATCGCGCCTCCCGGCGCCGGGCATCCGTGCCAGCCGGCGCCGGGGAACGCGCAAGCTCGCATCGGGCCTTTGCACAGCCCAGCGTCGGGCATCGCGCAAGACGACGTCACGCCGTACCGCGGGGAGCTGCGCCCCGGCGTCGAGGTGAAGACTGGGGCGCAGAGCGCCGCTCCCTACTGGGCGACCTCCGTGCAGACGTCGCCGCTGAGGCGCTCCGATTCCCGGAAGGCGCTGACGGCCAACACCGGGTCGCCGGTCAGGTGCGCCACGACGACGGCTACCGCGGCGCCGACGCTGAGGCTACCGCCCGAGCAGAGCGCTTCCGAGTTCTCCTGCGCCCAGGCCTGTGCCTCTTCGACGGCCACGCGGGCCGTCAGCACCCCGGCCGCGAGGAGCACCTCCACGTCGACCAGGCTGACCTCCGGGACGGCATCCTTGAGGGGTGCGAGCGCCTCGTCCAGCGCAGCCTGCAGGTCGATGGTGTCGACCGCGGCCATCGCATCGCTGAGAGCGGCCTCGACGTCCACCTCGGCGGCGGTCAGCGCCGCGTCGATCGTGGCCTGGAGGTCGGTCGCTCCGACAGCCGCCACCGCATCGTCGAGCGCGGCCCGCAGGTCCACGTCCCGGGCCGAGGCGACGGCGTCTTCCACGGCGGCCTGGAGATCGATGTCTTCGACCGACTGGCGCGCCATCGAGAGCGCCTCATCGACCGCCTGGCGGGCCTGCTCGAGGCGACCCTGCGCCGCCGCGGAGGGGGCCACGGCCGGTGAGGCCGCTGGACCGCCCAGGATGGCGCCGCCGCTCAGGGCGTCCGCGGCCGTGAGCAGGCAGGTTGCCAGGTCGGCCTCCTCGGTCGTGTCGACCGAGCAGAGCCGCTCCAGCAGGGCACGCTCCAGGGCCGCAGCCGTGTCGGGGGCGGGTGACTCCTGCGCCAGCGACCGTGGTCGGGGTCATGGCGACGGCAACGAGGACGAGGGTGGCGATGATGCGGTGTCTCATGAGGCGCCAGCCTACGGCATCTCGCGCGGGGGTCGCTCGCCGGCATGATGTGCCGGCGGTCCCGGATCCGCGGCGCAGGGCGGTGCACACGGTCAACGCTGGTGACATGCGGCCCCCTCGGAGGGGGCCATCGTGCCCGTCCGCATTCGATTGCGCGCTGGTCTGATTCCCGGGTGCCCCGCACATGCCGTGGGCGCGCCGGTCGCCGTGCCCGGACCGGAACGAACGTGACGCCTGTCAGGAGGGGAAGGGACCTTGGCTGTCGCCGTCTGGTTCAGCCGCCAACGCGTACCCATGCTGGACGCATCGACGCTCGAGGACCGCACGCGGCCGGTCGTCGAGCCGGCTTCCTGGATGTCCCGGCGACTGCGGATCCTGCACTGGTCGGGCTGGTCCCAGCGCGTCGAGTCGTCCCCGGCTCGCCGGGACCCTGCAGCGCAGCTGTACCCCGGCGACCGCAGGTTCCGCGGCTACCAGTAGCCGCAGCGGGGGTGCCGGCCGACTCCGTGCGCCCCGCCGGTCAGGTGGCTCCGGGCGCCTAGCTCTCCCGGAGTCGCGCCAGTTCGCGGCGCAGCTGGACCTCCAGGTCGGCGTAGCGGCGCCCACCGGCGCGATTCTCCAGCATGCAGGGGTCGCCCTTCATGCGTCGCGTCCAGGCATGGCAGGGACCGTTGCTGAGGTCATAGAGCTCAGTCTCCCCGGTCTCGTACTCCGTGTACATCCAGCGACAGCCGCCGCTGCGACGCTGCGCGCAGAGCTCCCTCGCCAGTGGTGAGGCTGCCGTCGTGGTCACGCTCCAGTAGCTCGGCATCTGGCGCTCGCTGTCCTGGTAACTCGTCAGCACGGCCTCCCGCTCGAGAGTCGCGCGCTCACCCGTGAGCAGGCGCAGGAAGGAGCGCCCGTCGGGCTTCGCCTGGCCGGTCGGGTAGGGGCCCAGCCGACAGCCGGCGATGTCGCAGAGGGTCGGCGCCAGGTCGATGTTCTGGATGCGCTCGGCCACGTCGGTCGGGTCGCGGCCCAGGATCCTCGGCCAGCGCACGTGGAAGGGGACCTGGCTGGCGTAGGGCGACTTCTTGTCGTCCAGGATGCGCTGCGCGCCGAAGGTCATGCCGTTGTCCGAGGTCAGGACGAGCAGCGTGTTGTCCAGCCGGTCGAGGTCCTTGAGCTTGCGCACGACGCGGCCCACGAGCTGGTCGACCGACCGCAAGCCTCGGCAGATGCGCTTCAGCTCGTAGCCGCCGGGTTCCTTGAGCTTGCGGGTCTGGACGAAGCCTGGCTTGTCCCGGACGTCCTTCTCCATGTAGCCGGGCGGCTTCCAGCGCGGCAGGCTGCAGCCCTTGGCCTGCTGGTGGCGGGGGGCCACGTTCCACGGCTTATGCATGGCATATGGCGTGATCCAGGCGAAGAGCGGCTGGTCCTTCGGCGCGCGACGCAGGGCGCCCACGGCCAGGTCGGCGATGACGTCGGTGGAGTAGTCGGAAGGCTGATGGCCGTAGTGACGGGGCAGGCCGTTGTTCCAAAGCGTGTAGTCGTAGTACTCACCCCCGTAGCCGTGGAACTCGTCCCAGCCGGGTGGCCACTTGGGCATCGATCCGCTCGAAGAGGTTGAGGTACTTGCCGACCTCGATGGTGTGGTAGCCGACGCCCTGGAGCTCGGTCGCGATGGTCTCGTCGGGCTGGAAGAGCGTGCCGTCATCGGTCTGGTAGACGCCGTGGTTGTGAGTGTGCAAGCCGGTCAGGAGCCCGGCCCGGCCCGGCGCGCAGGTCGGCGTCTCGCCGTGGGTATCGGTGAACTCCATGCCCTCGTCGATCGAGGTAGCGCTGCACGTTGGGCAACCGGGACCAGAGCCGGCCGTCGAGCTCCGGGATGTCGTCGAGGACGACGACCACGATGTCCGGGCGGGGCGAGCGAGGGTCAGCGCCTGGCGGCGCGGGCGGGTCACCGGGCAGCGGCGGGGATGTCGCACCGGCCACGGCGGGCGCGGTGGCGGCGCCCAGGAGCACGGCGGCGCCCAGCAGCGAGGCCGCCAAGGGCCGGCCCGATCGTGCGCATCGTCCCGGGATCACGTGCTGCAATCTAGCGGAGCGACGCTGGCCGCGGCGAGCGTCGTGTCAGCGGCTGTGTCGCGCGCCCTGTCTCACCTTGCCGGCTCACGCACAGCGGTGTGGCGCCAGGGCCGACCTCGCCCTCGCGAGAGGCTTCCAACGCCTTTCGTGCCGTCTGGCGGCACAAGCTTCGCCCGGACCCTGCTCCCCGAGACGCACGACCCCGTTCCTCCGACGTCTGTGCCCCCCTGCGGCTCGTCCGTCGGAGGAACTTCGACTTGTGCGGCGCTCCGAGTCGCCCGACCGACACTTGTGCCATCCGACGGCACGGTCGGTGGTCGGGACCACGACACGGGACCACGACCCGTGCGGCAGAGCGGCCCTAGAATCAGCCGACCATGACCGATGCCGACGACCTGCTCCTCGCGCCCGACCGCCCGCCCGGACAGCCCGACGTGGCCCGCACCGACGGCCTGGGCGAGGCCGTCTCCACGCTCCTGCCGGCGCTCGACGCCTTCAATCGCTTCGAGGGGCCCGACCTGGCCGTGCCCCGCTCGGCCTGGCTGCCCCTCCTCGACGAACCGCTGCCCGAGCAGGGCGTGGGTGCGGAGGCGGTCCTCGAGATCCTGCGCGACGTGGTCATCCCGCGCGGGCTGCGCATCGGGCCACCCGGGCTTCACGGGCTGGGTGACGACCGCGCCGACGACGATGGCCACCGCGGCCCACCTGGCCCAGGCGGTCGCCAGCCCGCAGCGCTGGTGGCTGCAGCCCGGCAACCACATCGATTCGATGGCCGTGCGCTGGCTCATCGAGCTGCTGGGCTTCCCGGCCTCGTTCGTGGGCACCTTCACCGCGGGCGGCTCCACGGCCAACCTGGTGGGCATGGGGGCGGCTCGGCAGCACGCCGGCGAGCGCATCGGCCTGGATCCGGCCGCCGACGGCATCGAGGCCCTGCCGTCGCCGCGCGTCTACGCCAGCCCGGAGACGCACCACGTGGTGACGCGGGCGATGGGCGTGCTCGGCATCGGCCGGACCGCCATCCGGGTGCTGGACCTGGACGACGAGCGTCGGGCGGACCTGCGGCAGCTGCGCGCCTTCATCGCCGAGGACCTCGCGGCGGGGCGCACGCCGGTGGCCGTGGTCGGCAACGCCGGCGACGTCAACACGGGCATCATCGACCCGCTGCCGCAGATGGCCGAGATCGCCCACGAGCACGGCATCTGGTTCCACGTGGACGGCGCCTACGGCGGCTGGGGCATGCTCGACGAGCGCGTCGAGGCCGCCTACGGTGACCGCGGCGCGTACGACTCCTTCGCCGTGGACCCGCACAAGTGGCTGGCCGCCCCCGTGGGCACCGGCTTCGCCGTCTGCCGCGACGGCGAGCTCCTGAGCCGCGCCTTCACCATCGAGCCGGGCCACTACGACCGCGAGCGCCGCGGCGCTGTGGACGATGGCGGCGACGTGCCCTCGCCCTGGGAATCCACGGGCAGCGGCACGGCCGACTGGGGTGTCGACTTCTCCACGCCGGCCCGCGGCATGGCCGTGTGGGCGGTGCTCAAGGAGATGGGCGCGGAGGGCATGCGCGAGCGTGTCCGCCGCCACAACGACTTCGCCCGCATGGTGGCTGCCCAGGTGCGCCAGTCCGACGAGCTGGAGCTGATGTCAGAGCCGCAGCTGTCGGTCTGCTGCTTCCGCTACCGGCCCGTCCGGCTGGGCGGATGACGAGCGGCTCGACGAGCTGAACGCGGCCATCCTGGCCGAGCTGCGCCGCGAGGGTCGCTCGCTGCCCTCCAGCACCCGCGTCCGAGACCGCTACGCCATCCGCGCCTGCTTCATCAACCCGCGCAACGATCGCGAGCACGTCGACGGGCTCGTCGCGGACGTGCTGGCCATCGGGCGCCGACTGACGGCCGACCACGAGGCCTGACGGCCCGCCCGACTGACGCGCCCGAGGCGGCTACCCCGCCTCGGCGCTGGCGCCGGAACCCAGGGTCGCGAGCAGCTGCAGCACCGGTCGAGCCGCGTCCAGGTCGGCGGCGATGCGGTCCGGCAGCTCCGGGCTGCCCACGTCGGCATCGGAGAGGCGCCGGCTGAAGACGACGTCCTTGAGGCGCAGCAGGTCGCCGTGGGGGTGGTCGGCCGGGTAGCCCCTGGGGTTGCGCGCCAGCGTGTCGCCGCCCACCGAGCCGAAGACCGAGCGGAAGCGCTCGTCCTCGAGGGCGGCGAGCACGGCGGCCGGCTCCCGGTCCACCCGATCGCGGAAGGCGGCCAGGGCGGCCGGTTCCGGGCGCCACATGCCACCGCCGACGAAGATGCTGCCCGGCTCGAGGTGGAAGTAGCCGCCCACGCCGACGCTGGTGCGGCCCGTCGGCGCCGCGCCCTGCCAGGGGAACTGCGCGCCCTGGGCCGTCTTGTAGGGCGACTTGTCCTTCGAGAAGCGAACGTCGCGGTAGATGCGGAAGGGCGAGCGCGCGGGGTCCGCGAGGAGCGGCAGTCCGCGGGCGGCGAAGCGGTCCGCGAGGGCCACGCAGAGCGCCTCGATGGGCCGCCGGATGAGTCGCTCGAAGTCGGCCTTGCGCGGCTGGAACCAGGCCCGCTCGTTGTTCTCCGCGAGGTCGGCGAGGAACTGCAGGGCGTCCGGCCGGAAGCCGTCGAACGCGCCGGGGTTCGTGCTCGTCTCAGCCATGGTCGCCTCCGTGGTAGTGCATCCGCGCTATTCGATGCGCAGCACCCGCCACCTATGATGGCGCTGGATGGCAACGCCTGCGCTTCGCCCGACCATCTTCCCCTGCGCCCGCTCGCGGGTCCGCCGCGCCGCCTGACGCTGGTCCCTGCGCGGCCGCCGATGTCCCCGCTCGCATGACCGACGACCCGCCGAGGCCGCCGCGAGAGCCTCGGCCCGACCTCGAATGGCCGGCCGAGGACCTGCGCCAGGTGCGGCACGCTCCCGAGCCGGACGAGACGGTCGACTGGCCGGCCGAGCCGCCGCTGCAGGCCGAACCTGCGCTGCCGCCAGCCCGAGCCGCCCGCGGTCGCCGCTGACCGCTCAGCCACCGCCGGCCCCGCGCCGCCGAGCCCCGCCACCCGCTGCGTCGCCCGCGCCACCGCCCGCGCCCGGCGCCCGTGGTCGCCGCGCCGCTGGACCGAGTGCCATCGGCTCCTCCGCTGGCCCGCCGCTACCGGCCTACCCGCCACCACCCGCCACTCCGCCCGGCTACCCGCCGCCACCGGCCTACCCGCCGCCACCGGCCCCGCCGCCGCACCGGCCGCTACCGCCGCCACAGCACCGGCCACTCCGCTCGGCCCTCCGGTCGGCGCCCGGCCCCCCATCCCGGCTCCGAGCGGACCCGGTCCCTACGCCCTTCGTCAGGTGCCTGAGCCGCCGCGGCCCGCCCAAGCCGCCGGCGCCGCTGACCGCAAGGAGCACTTCCGGCCGGATATCGAGGGCCTGCGCGCGGTGGCCGTCATCGCCGTGCTGCTCTTCCACGTCGGCCTGCCGGCCGCGGCGGGAGGCTTCATCGGGGTCGACGTCTTCTACGTCATCTCCGGCTTCCTCATCACCGGCCTGCTGCTGCGCGAGGGCCAGGCCACCGGCAAGGTCGACCTGCTGGCCTTCTACGCGCGGCGCATGCGCCGTCTGCTGCCCGCCGCGCTGGTGGTCATCGTGGTCACGCTGGCCGCCTCCGCCCTTGTCCTCTCGCCGCTGCGCCTGCCGGAGGTGGCCGGCGACGCGGCTGCCTCCGCCCTGTACGTGGCCAACTTCCGCTTCGCCATCGAGGCCACCGACTATCTCTCCCTCGTCGCGCCGTCGCCGCTGCTGCACTACTGGTCGCTGGGCGTGGAGGAGCAGTTCTACCTCGCCTGGCCGCTCATCCTGCTCGTCACGGCGCGGCTGCTCTCCCCGCGCCTCCTGGGCCCGGCGCTGCTGCTCCTGGCCATCGGCTCCTTCGGCCTGTCGCTCTACTGGACGGAGACCTCGCCCGCCTGGGCGTTCTTCTCGCCGGTCACGCGCGCCTGGCAGCTGGCCGCCGGGGCGCTCCTGGCTGTCGGCTTCCTGCGCCTGCCGCGCCGCCTGCCGCGGGCCTCGGCGTCGCTGGCGGTGGCCGTCGGCCTCGTCCTCATCGTTGCTGGCGTGCTGGCCGTCAGCGACGAGACGGCCTACCCCGGGGCGTGGGCCGTGCTCCCGGTGGTCGGAGCCGTGCTCGTCATCCTGGGTGGCTCGGCCGGCCCCACGCTGCCGGGCCGGCTGCTGGACAACCCGCCGGCGCGCTACCTCGGCCGCATCTCGTACTCGCTGTACCTCTGGCACTGGCCCATCCTCATCCTGGTGCCCATCGCGGTCGGCAACGACGACATGACCTTCCGACTGGCCCTG
Source organism: uncultured Chloroflexia bacterium (assembly GCA_963766685.1). Taxonomy (GTDB): domain Bacteria; phylum Chloroflexota; class Limnocylindria; order Limnocylindrales; family CSP1-4; genus JAFMJV01. The sequence continues at coordinate 7,470 of CAVYBJ010000014.1, read as the reverse complement.
GCGGGCGTGGCCATCCTGGTCGCGGCCATCAGCACCGAGCTCATCGAGCGGCCCTTCCGGCGCGCCGCGTTCCTGGCCGCACGGTCGCGCGGGACCGTCCAGCTGGGCCTGGCGGCATCGTTCGCGGTCGGCATCGGGGCCCTCTTCCTGGGAGGGTGCCATCAGCATCCCGACCCCCTGGACGCATCGAGACCCCCAGCTCGTCGAGCTGGCGGGCGTGCGTGACGACCTGCCGGTCAGCTACTCGGACGGGTGCCACATCAACGACTACCAGGCCACCAAGCCCGTCGAGTGCGCCTACGGCGACCCGCAGGGGACGCGCACGGCCGTCCTCTACGGCGATTCCCACGCGGCCCAGTGGCTGCCGGCCCTGGACCGCTACGCGCGCGACCGGGGCTGGCGCCTCGAGTACCACACCAAGGCGGCCTGCAGCCCGGTGCTCCTGCCGCTCTGGGAGCGCACGCTGAAGCGCGAGTACGACGAGTGCTTCGAGTGGCGCGACGCGGTCATGCGACGCATCGCCAAGGGCGACCCGGACGTCGTCTTCGTGGGCAGCTCCCGGGACTACGAGATCCAGGATGGGGGAGGGGTCGTCCAGACACGCGAGATCCTGCCCGCCTGGCAGCAGGGCCTGACCGATGCCCTGGTGGCGCTGCGCGCGGAGGCCCCGCGGGTCGTCCTGCTGGCCGAGACGCCGTTCCTCACCTACGACCCGCTGGACTGCCTGGCCGACCCCACGGTGAGCGGCTGCGACCCGCCACGGTCCAGGGTCGTCGACGACGCCTATGCCGCGGTCGAGGCGGCGGCGGCGCGCGCCGCCGGGGCGACGGTCCTGAGCGCCAACGACCTGCTCTGCCCGGGAGCCACCTGCCCCGTCGTGGTGGACGGGACCGTCGTCTTCCGCGACCAGCATCACGTCACGGCGACCTACATGGCCAGGCTGGCGGAGCCCATCGCCAATCTCCTCGAGGGGCGGGCGCCCTATCCCGAGCCCCAGCCCGTCGGCCGGCCTGGCGGACGCGGACGCGCCGATCGGCGGAGCCTTCGAGCGGCCTGACCGGCGACTGAATCTGCGATCCGGCTCCCGCCGCTGGTGCGGTCTGGTGGGGCAGTGGTCGGGCGACAGTCCCTCGGTAGCATCCCCGGTGGTACCCGCGTGGGGATGCCCTCGGTGCGTGCGGCCAACACAGTGCGGCCATGTCCTCCATCCGCACCATCCCCACCCGTCGAGCGGTCCCGGCAGCGCTGGTGGTCGGGATGCTCCTGACCCTCCTGCCTGCCGTCACGTCGGCGGCTGAGCCGCCCGACCCGGTCCAGTCGGCCGAGTGGGCCGTGCTGTCAGAGGTCAACCGCGTGCGCGAGAACCAGGGGCTGGGCCCGCTGCGCATGGTCGAGGACGTCCGCGAGGTGTCCCGCGAGCGCTCGCGCTCCATGAAGCGCCTCGACTACTTCGGCCATGTCTCGCCGTCCGGGGCCGACGCCTCCGACGTGCTGCGCGCCCACGGCGTCAGCTACCGCGCCTGGGGCGAGGTCATCGGCTGGACCGTGAACATGGAGCTCGGCGAGGGCAGCCGCTGGATGGTCGACTGGTGGAAGAACTCGCCGGTGCACCGCGAGCTGATGCTGAGCCGCGCCTTCAACTACGCCGGCGTGGGCATCGCCCAGGAGGGCTCCCGCGTCCTGTGGACGATCGTCTTCGTCAACCAGGCCGACCGCACGGCACCCATCGCCCGCATCGGCCGACCGACCCGGACGTCCACCATGCAGGTGGCGGCCACCTCCCGGACCGTCCTGCACTGGTGGGGCCACGACCGGCCGCTGGCCACGCGCACGGCGGGTCTCGACAGCTTCAGCATCCAGCACAAGGTGCAGGGCGGGCGATGGCAGACCGTCATCGAGCGCACCACGGCCCGCGAGGCCTCCTGGAACCTGCGGCCGGGCACGCACCTCTTCCGGGTCCGGGCCCGTGACAACCGCGGCAACGTGAGCAACTGGCAGGACGCCACGCGCATCGAGGTCCCAGGCTTCCGGGCCTCGTAGCCGCACCACCCGCGACCGCAGCACCAGGGCCGGGCTCCCCACGGAGCCCGGCTTCGCGCATCCATAGGCCCATCGCCGCTGTCGCGGCCAGACGTTCGGCTATTGGCAGCGCGGATGGGGGTCGCCACACTGCGAGCGTGACGTCGCCTGCCACCAGCGGTCACCAGCATGCCTGTCGAGGCCCGGCCGCGCGAGCGGATCACGCTGGCCGTTCCTGGGCTGGGCGGGCTTCTCGCTGCTGGTGTTCTACGTGGTCCTCGTCGGCGGCAGCTGGCTGGGCATGTACGTGGGTCCGGTGCGGCTTCTGAACCTGGCCCTTACGTCAGTGGCGTTGCTGGTCTGGCTCGTCGTCGCCGCACGACGCCCGGAGTGGAGGCCCTCGACCGCCATCTGGCCGGCGTTCGTGGCCGCGCTCGCGGCCTTCGGCCTGTCGATCGCGGGCTCCTCGTACCAGCGCCTCGGACTCGAGATGCTCGCGCTCGCCCTCCTGCTGACGGCCCTCTACCTGCTGCTCGTCCGCATCATGGCGATGCCGTATGCTCGCGCCCGCATCGGCGGCCTCATGGCGGCACTGGCGCTCGTGCTTGGTCTTGCCTACGTGGTCTGGACGGTCGTGCTCTGGGTGGAGTGGTGGGGCCTGGTCGGCGAGCTGCGGCTGCCGCCGTTTCGGCCGACCCAGCTCGGCCTGACGTGGGGGAGCGCCAGCGTCCTGCTCACCGTGCAGGTCTTGATGACGGCCGCGGCAGCAGGGGGCTTGGGTTTCTCGACACGAGGCGCCCGCGTCACGGTGAGGCGTCCTGGTCATGCTGCTGGCAGCGGTCGCGATCATCTCGGGCAGCCGTTCGGGCTGGCTGTCGCTCGCCGGCGCGACGGTCATCGTGGGCGCGCTCGCGCTCCTCGACAGCCGCGGACGCGGTCTGCTGTCCGGCGCCCTGGGCAGCCGGTCGGGACGGATCGCGCTGCTTCCCGCGGTCACCGTCGGAGTCGTCGCGGCCGTCATCTTCGGCCCGGCCATGATCGATCGCCTCACCGGTGCCGGCGATGCGGGCCGGCTGACCTTCTGGGCATCTGCCCTTCGCATGTTCGAGGACGCACCGATCCTCGGGCAGGGCCCCGGGACCTGGATGGTCCGGCGCGTCGCCTACACGCTGCCGGGCGAGATGGACCTGTATATGCCCCACGCGCACAGCCAGTACCTGCAGACCGCGGCCGAGCTGGGCTTGGTGGGCCTGGCCGCCGGCCTGGTCGCCTTCGGGGCCGTGGCGTGGCTGCTCCTCGGCGCGCTTCGCGGTGGCGACCCGATGCGGCGCCGCTGGGCGTGGGCTTCGGTGTTCGGGCTGGTCTTCCTCGCCCTCAACGTGGTCGTGGACGTGCACACCATCGTCACCGTGCCACTGCTGTTGGGGATCCCCATCGCCGTCCTCGACGCCACGAGCGAGCGCGGCATCGGCCTCCCGAACGACTCTGCGGTCGTGGGCCAGGCCGCTGCGCGCGCTCGCCCTGGGCGCCCTGCTCGTCGGCAGCGTGGCCGCCCTCCTGTTCCTGGCGCGCCGGAGTCGGTGGCCCTCACGCACCAGCGGGCCGTCGCCGCCACGCCGCAGGGGGAGTGGGCGGACGCCGTGGCGCCTGCCAGCGAGGCGGCCGCCGCTGATCCGCAGATCGGGGCCTACCAACTCACGGCGGCACTGGCCGCTGCCGCCACCGGGGACTGGGAGACTGCGGAGACGGCCTTCCGAGCCGTGACCGAGATCGATGGCCTGCCCACGGCTTGGCTCGGGCTCGGCGCGGCGCAGGCAGAGCTCGGCCGCCCGGCTCGCCGACGTGGAGACCTCGCTCACCGAGGCGCAGCGACTGGGCGTGCAGCAGCCCGGCGTTGATGGTCGCGGTGGGCCAGGTGTATGACCGTGTCGGGCTGACGGATGAGGCCGATGATGCGTACGCGCAGACGCTGGCCCTTGACCCCAGCCTCGCCGCCGATGCAGGACTGGCGTGCCACGCTCGGAGATGCGCGGTTCGCTTCGATCGTGGATCGCGCCATCGCGGCGCAGCCGGCCCAGGCCTGGGAGATCGCGCTCATGGCCGGCGACGAGGCTCGGGCACGGGAGTTCGCCGCAGACCGCCCGGACCCGTGGTAGTCGCTCGCTTCATCGATGCCTGGGGCGGCGACCCCGAAGCGATCCGCGGAGATCCAGGCGGCGGCCGACGCCGAGCCGATGGATGCCGTCAGGCTCGCTGAGGCGGCGCGCGTGAGCGACCGAGCCGGGGACGAGGAGGCTGCCACGAAGTACCGGCGCCTGGCGCGCCTGGGCCCCTACTACGGCCCGTCCACGCTGGACGCGAGCTTCGGCCTGCGCGATCCGTCGCGCGACGCCGCCACGGGCACCAGCACCTACTACTACGGCACGTACACGTACCGGCGCGCCATGCCGGTGGACCTGTTGGTTCCCGGGCTGCCGGGGCTGGTTCTGCCGCAGGACCTGACCCAGGCGCCTCGGCGGCCCGAATGAGCATCGCCAACCCATCGTCGCAGTCCTGGGCTGGCGTTGATCCGGCTCCCGCGGACCGTCACGGCTGAAGACCTACCCAGATGTCTGAGCGAGTGGCCAGACTAGCCGCCAAGGTCGCCGTCTTCGTCGTCCTGGCAGCCCTCGACCCGGCCTTCCTTGTCATCCCTGCGGGTCCGATACTGGGCCTCGACTTCCAGAACCTGGACGCTTTTCACGACTGCGCCGCTCGCGACAACCCGTACCTCAGCACTGGAGCGGCCTGCGGCGACTATCTGGATTCTAGACATGTACTACCCACCGATGCTGTTCTGGTCGTTCGCCTGGACCCGCCTTGTGTCACTGCAGGCCGGCTACCTTATCTGGGTCGCCGTCAGCGTGGGCGCAGTGCTCCTCGCGTCCAAGGCCTGGGTTTCCAAGGTCGGCATGACGGGACAGTGGCGATCTTCGCGGTCCTACTCCTCTCCCAGTTCCCCATGCTCTTCGCTCTCGAGCGGGGCAACAATGACGTGCTCGTGTCGTGGTGTGGACCGTTTCGGCCCTCCTGTTCATGTCTGGTCGCTTTGGTTGGTCGGGTCTCGCGGCGGGCCTTGCTGTCGCGTTGAAGTTGTATCCTGCCGTTGCCGTTGTCGTGGTTGGCAGCGGTCTCCTCTGGATGGCGTGGCATCATCGGGCCTGGCGCCCGCTGATGTTGTTCGCGCTGGCTGCATCGGAGTGGTCCTCTAGCAGCGTCGCGCTGTTCGAGCAGACGATGCTGTCGCTGGCTGGTGAGTTCAAGGTGCTGATGGCCTCTGGATACGTACCGAGCACCGCCAATCACGCACTCGCCGCATCGTCCCAGGTGGGGCTCGCTGGCTCCTAAGCCTCCCTCTGCTCGTGGTCTGGATGTTCGCGTCGGCAGACGGCTGCAGACGCGACCCCGCCCTGCTGTTCGCCGGTGCGCTGGCTATCTCGACCTACTTCAGTTCCCTGTCAAACGACTACAACCTCATCACGGCGTACCCGCTGCTCATCATGCTGTTCATTCGGGCCACTTCCGCGCCATGGAGCTCGCTCGCAACTGCCCTGCTGCTCGTCGGCCTCGTCGCCATCGTCGCAATCGAGCGCTGTTCGTCTTCTCCAACGCGGCCATCGTGGGACACATCGCACTTCAGTGGGTCTGGCTTCTCGCGGTAGGCCTGGCGCTCGCAACGTCCCGCCTGCGAGCCAGTGAGCCGAGCGCCTGAGGCCCGAACCGTACGGGCCGCGACCCGGTCTGGTCTCTTCGTTCCACCGTCACCGGCGGCGTGGTCTCTCTGACCTAGGCTCTGACATGAACATCGCTCATGAGTACCATTGCGCGGACGCACCACTTCTTCCTAGGGTGACGCGGACGATGATCCGGCGCTACGCGGCGACCCTGCGCCTGCTGCTCATGCTCACAGACGGCTTCCTGGCGGCAGCCGTGCTGGTGGGCCTGTCCATCGTGCGCTTCGGCGAGAACTGGGCGGTCTGGTGGCGCGAGATCATCCCGGACCCTGTCGCCCTGCTGGTCGTCTACTCGGTCGGCTGGGTCGTGGCCCTCTCGCTCAACGGCCTCTACCGGCCGCGGGCACGCTGGTCCATCCGGACGGAGGCCTGGGACCTGGTGCGGGCCACCGTGCTCATGGCCGTGGCCACCTTCGCCGTGCTCTTCTGGTTCAAGCTGCCGGAGGTCAGCCGCCTCTTCCTGGTCATCCTCTTCCCGACGCAGTTCGCTGGTCGCCCTCGTCACGCGGGCCATCCTGCGCCTCGCCTTCCGCCACCTCCGCGCGCGGGGCATGAACGGCCGCTTCGTCCTGGTGGCGGGCGCCGGGCCCCGCGGCCAGGCCTTCGCCGCGACGATGGAATCGCACCGCGAGCTGGGCCTTCGGGTCATCGGCTTCCTGGACGACGAGCCCGCGTTCGCGGAGGGTGCCCGCTGGCCCTGGCTGGGCCCGCTGGCCGACCTCGAGACGGTGCTCCGGCGAGCGGGTCGTGGACGAGGTCGCCATCTGCCTGCCCTTCAGCCAGTGGCAGTACACCGACGGCATCGCCCACATCGCGGAGGAGGCCGGCAAGATCGTCCGCGTGCCCATGGACCTGCTCGACCACTCCTTCGCGCAGGGCAAGGTGGAGGACCTGGACGGCACGCCGGTCTACTCGCTGGTGTCCGGCCCGGACCGGGCCCTGGCGCTGGCTGCCAAGCGGCTCGTGGACATCGGGGTCTCCGCCGCTCGCGCCTGGTGCTGCTGGCCCCGCTCTTCGGCTGGTCATCGCCTGGGCCGTGCGCCGTGAGGACGGCGGGCCGGTGCTTCTTCCGCCAGGCGCGCGTGGGGCTCCACGGCCGGCCCTTCCAGATCATCAAGTTCCGCTCCATGGTGGTCGACGCGGAGGCGCGCGTCGCGGAGCTGGCCGAGGCCAACGAGATCAACGGCCACGCCTTCAAGGTCACCGACGACCCGCGCGTCACGCCCATCGGTCGGCGCCTGCGCCGCTGGAGCCTGGACGAGCTGCCGCAGCTCTGGAACGTGCTGCGCGGCGACATGAGCCTGGTGGGCCCGCGCCCGCCGCTGGTGAGCGAGGTCTCCGGCTACGACCTGTGGCACCGCCGCCGGCTCTCCATGAAGCCCGGCATCACCGGCCTCTGGCAGGTGCGCGCCCGCCGCGAGCCGGAGTTCGACCGCTGGGTGGCAGACGACCTGGAGTACATCGACCGCTGGTCCCTCTGGCTGGACCTCCAGATCATGTTCCGCACCATCCCCGCCGCCCTGGAGGGACGATGACCGCGAAGACGGCCGCTCATCACCGGCATCACCGGCCAGGACGGCTCGTACCTCGCGGAGCTGCTCCTCGCCAAGGGCTACGAGGTCCACGGCCTGATGCGCCGCTCCAGCTCCTTCAGCACCGGGCGCATCGAGCACCTCTA
>CAVYBJ010000013.1:0-179094 GCA_963766685.1 uncultured Chloroflexia bacterium | reverse complement strand
TCACGCTCCTGCGCCGCTACCTGCCGCGCTACCGCTGGCCCCTCCTGCTCGTCATCGTCCTGCTCTTCGTGCAGGCCGTGGGCACCCTGTACCTGCCAGAGCTCAACGCGGAGATCATCAACAACGGCGTGGTCACGGGCGATACCGAGTACATCCTGCGCACGGGCGCCGTCATGCTGGCCATCTCGCTGGCCCTCATGGTCGCCGCCTTCGTGGCCGTCTACTACAGCGCCCGCGTGGCCATGGGCTTCGGCCGCGACGTGCGCAGCGCCGTCTTCCGCAGCGTGGAGTCATTCAGCCAGGCAGACATCAACCGCTTCGGCACGGCCACGCTCATCACCCGCAACACGAACGACGTGCAGCAGGTCCAGCAGGTCATCCTGATGGCCCTGACCATGATGATCACGGCACCCATCCTGGTCATCGGTGGGTTCATCATGGCCCTCCGCCAGGACGTGCCGCTCACCGGCGTCCTGCTCGTCATCATCCCGCTGCTGGTCATCTTCATCGCCCTCGTGATGACTCGGGCCATCCCGCTCTTCACGGCGCTGCAGCGCAAGACGGACCACATCAACCTCGTCACCCGCGAGACGCTCACGGGCATCCGCGTCATCCGTGCCTTCGTGCGGACCGCTCACGAGGAGCAGCGCTTCGATGCCGCCAACCGCGACTACATGGCGCACGGCGCTGTCGCTCAACCGCCTCTTCGCCATCACCCTGCCGACGCTCATGCTGCTCATGAACCTGAGCCTGGTCGCGGTCCTCTACCTGGGTGCCTTCCGCGTCGACAGCGGCGAGATGCCCATCGGCAACCTCATCGCCTTCCTGCAGTACATCATGCAGATCCTCATGGCGGTCATGACCGCGGTGCTGATGCTGGTCATGATCCCGCGGGCGGTCGTCTCCGGGGGGCGCATCCAGGAGGTCCTGGGCACCACGCCCTCCATCGAGGATCCCGAGAGCCCGCGGGCGCAGACGCGAGCGCGGCCACGTGGAGCTGCGCGGCGTGACCTTCGGCTACCCGGGTGCCGAGGAACCGGTCCTGCGCGACGTCACCTTCGAGGCGCGTCCCGGGCGAGACGACGGCCATCGTGGGCTCCACCGGCAGCGGCAAGACGACGCTCGTGAACCTCCTGCCGCGCCTCTACGACGTGACGGCCGGGACCGTCCTGGTGGACGGCGTGGACGTTCGAGAGGTCGACCGCCAGGCCCTCTGGAAGCGCATCGGCATGGTGCCCCAGCGGGCCTATCTCTTCAGCGGCACGGTGGCCGGCAACCTGCGCTACGGCGACGAGGCCGCCAGCGACGACGACCTCTGGCGCGCCCTCGAGATCGCCCAGGCTCGCGACTTCGTGCAGGAGATGGCGGAGGGCCTGGAGGCGCCGGTCTCCCAGGGCGGCACCAACCTCTCCGGCGGCCAGCGCCAGCGGCTGGCCATCGCCCGGGCGCTGGTCAAGCGACCGGACATCTACATCTTCGACGACAGCTTCTCCGCCCTGGACTTCCGGACCGATGCCCGGCTGCGGGCAGCGCTCGGGCGCGAGCTGGACGACGCCACGGTCATCATCGTCGCCCAGCGCGTGGGGACGATCCTCCACGCCGACCGCATCGTCGTCCTCGAGGACGGCGCCGTGGCCGGCATCGGCACCCACGAAGAGCTCATGGCCTCCTGCCAGACGTACCGCGAGATCGTCCTCTCGCAGGTGACCGAGGAGGAAGCGGCATGATGGGCCGCCCGGGTGGCGGGGCAGGCGCCATGGGTCGACCGGGCGGGGCGGGGCCCGGACCAGGGCGAGGCGGCCCCGGTGGCGGGCCGGGATTCGGGCACGGGATGGGCATGCCCGTCGCGAAGTCGAAGGACTTCCGCACCTCCTTCGTGCGCCTGCTCCGCGAGCTGCGCCCCGAGCGGGGATGGGCCCTGCTCGTCGTGGCCTTCGCCATCGTCAGCGTCACCCTGTCCGTCATCGGCCCCAAGCTGCTGGGCGAGGCCACCAACATCATCTTCGAGGGTGTCGTCGGCCAGCAGATGGGTGCCATGGGCCTCAGCGACGTGCCCAAGGAGCAGGTCGTCGAGATGCTCCAGGCCCAGGGCCAGACGAACTTCGCGGACATGCTCGCCTCGCTGGACGTCAGGCCTGGCGCCGGCATCGACTTCGCGGCGCTGGCCTGGGTCCTCGCGGTGGTGGCCGTGGCCTACATCCTCTCGGCGCTCTTCTCCTGGGGACAGGCCTACATCATGGCCGGCGTCACCCAGCGCGTCGTCTACCGCCTGCGCCGGCGCATGGACGAGAAGATCGGTCGCCTGCCGCTCTCCTACTTCGACCGCCAGCCGCGGGGTGACCTGCTGTCCCGAGTCACCAACGACATCGACAACATCAGCCAGACGCTCCAGCAGAGCCTGACCACGATGATCACGTCGGTCCTGACCGTCGTCGCTCGTGCTCGTGATGATGCTCAGCATCAGCCCGCTGCTGGCCTTCATCTCGCTGCTGATGGTGCCTGCCTCGGTCGTGGTCACGATGCTCATCGCCAAGCGCAGCCAGAAGCAGTTCGCGGCGCAGTGGGAGAGGACGGGCACGCTCAACGGGCACATCGAGGAGATGCACACGGGGCACGCCATCGTCAAGCTCTTCGGGCGGCAGGAAGAGGCGGTGGCCGAGTTCGACAGCCGCAACGACGAGCTCTACGAGGCCAGCTACCGGGCCCAGTTCCTGTCCGGCTTGATCCAGCCGGCGATCAGCTTCATCTCCAACCTGAACTACGTGGCCATCTGCGTCATCGGCGGCATCCAGGTCGCCACCGGCCAGCTCTCGCTGGGCGACGTGCAGGCCTTCGTCCAGTACTCGCGCCAGTTCACCTTCCCGATCATCCAGCTGGCCTCCATCGCCAACACCCTCCAGAGTGCCGTGGCCTCGGCGGAGCGTGTCTTCGAGCTGCTGGACGAACCCGAGGAGGTGGCCGACCCGGCGGCCCCCGTGAGCCTGCCGCAGCCGGTGGCCGGGAGGGTGGCGCTGGCAGATGTCTCCTTCCGCTATGAGCCGGAGAAGCCGCTCATCGAGGACCTGGACCTGCAGGTCGAGCCTGGCCAGACGATCGCCATCGTGGGCCCGACCGGTGCCGGCAAGACGACGCTCGTCAACCTCCTCATGCGTTTCTACGATGTCGACAGCGGGCAGATCCGCGTGGACGGCATCGAGACGCGCGAGATGACCCGCGACGCCTTGCGGCGCTCATTCGGCATGGTCCTCCAGGACACCTGGCTCTTCAAGGGCACCATCCGCGACAACATCACCTACGGCGTGGAGGGCGAGGTGTCCGAGGCAGGCCTTCCACGAAGCCGTGGAAGCGGCCCACGTGGACCACTTCGTGCGGACGCTGCCCGATGGCTATGACACCGTGCTGGACGAGGACGCCACGAGCGTCTCCGCTGGCGAGAAGCAGCTGCTGACCATCGCCCGCGCCTTCCTGGCCGACCCGCCGATCCTCATCCTGGACGAGGCCACCTCGTCCGTGGACACGCGCACCGAGGTGCTCATCAGGCGCGCCATGTCCCGCCTGATGCAGGACCGCACGGCCTTCGTCATCGCACACCGGCTCTCCACCATCCGCGATGCCGACACGATCCTGGTCATGAACGAGGGCCGCATCGTCGAGAAGGGCAACCACGAGGAGCTCATGGCCGCGCGCGGCTTCTACCACGACCTCTACGCCAGCCAGTTCGAGGAAGCCCTGGACGAGGCCGCCTGAGGCGGCGCGGCCCCTGGGTCGGCGGGCCCGGGTGCCTCTTCAGGGATGCGCAGCCACGCCTCCGGGCCGCAGCGGCTGCGGCATCATCGGGGACATGGACCTCGATCGCGCGACTCCGGGTCATGAACCCCATCCCGCCCCCACCGACCTCGCCTCACGAGACCCGTGCCACCGGCTTCCTTCGCCCGGCCGTCTTCGGCGGCAGCGACGGCCTGGTCTCCAACCTGGCGCTGGTGATGGGCGTGGCCGGCGCCTCCTCGGACAACCAGGCCATCGTCATCGCGGGCATCGCCGGCCTGCTGGCGGGCGCCTTCTCCATGGCCGTCGGCGAGTACATCTCGGTGCGGTCACAGCACGAGCTCTTCGACGCCCAGCGCCAGCTGCAGGTGCGGCAGCTGCAGGCGGACGAGGCCGGCGAACGCGCCATCCTGGAGGGCATCTACCGCGAGCGCGGCTTCACCTCGGAGGAGGCGAAGGCCATCGTGGGCACGCTCTTCGCGACGCCGGAACGGGCGCTCGACTCGATGATGCGTGACGAGGTCGGCCTTGACCCCAAGTCCATCGGCGGCCCGTGGGCCGCGGCCATCAGCTCGTTCCTCGCCTTCGTCTCGGGGGCGCTCATCCCGCTGCTGCCCTTCCTCCTGCTGGCGGGTACGACGGCCCTCCTCGGCGAGCGTCGTGGTCTCGCTCGGCGCGCTCTTCCTCCTGGGCCTGGGCGTCAGCCGGCTGACGGGTCGCCCGGCGCTCCGCTGCGGCCTGCGCCAGATCGGCCTGGGTGGCATCGCGGCCCTCATCACCTTCCTCATCGGCCAGGCCATCGGCACGGCCGTCTGAGCTGGGTCTGCCGTCTGAGCTCGGCTCGGCCGCCTGGGCTCAGCACGGTCGCCTGAGTGCCGCACGGGCGGGCTGACCACGCCCCCGCCTGCCACCGGGCCACGAGGCGCACGCGATTCGTTCCCGTACCGCGCCGCTCCCGCCGTCGAACCGCAACCTGTCGCTCGATAGACTCGACCCGAAGACACTGACAGCGGTCCCGGCCCCCGCGTGCCCGCCGTCACGCGCCCATCCGCCAGCAACGCACAGGAGTCCCATGACCGCACGCCAATCGGCCATCGCCGCGATCGCCGGCCACCGGGTCACCCCCACGCAGAAGTACCTGGAGCACGCCGGAGAGGCCATCTACGGCCAGTACGTGTTCCACGAGGACGCCCAGCGGGAGTATCTCGCCAAGCCCATCTTCCGCAAGCTGCGCCAGACCATCGACGGTCACGAGCCCTTCGACCCGGGCATCGTCGACGCCGTGGCCCACGGTGTGAAGGAGTGGGCCCTGGCCCACGGCGCCACCCACTACACGCACTGGTTCGTGCCCATGACGGGCGCCACGGCGGAGAAGCACGACTCCTTCCTGACGCCCATGGGCGAGGGCCGCACCATCGCCGAGTTCTCCGGCCGCAACCTGGTCCAGGGTGAGCCGGACGCCAGCTCCTTCCCGTCGGGCGGCATCCGCGCCACCTTCGAGGCGCGCGGCTACACCGCCTGGGACGTCACCAGCCCCATCTTCCTGCAGGTGGAGCCCAACGGCGTCACGCTGACCATCCCCACGGCCTACGTGTCCTTCACGGGCGAGGCGCTCGACCACAAGATCCCGCTGCTGCGCTCCCAGGAGGCCCTCGGCAGGCAGGCCCTGCGCATCCTGCGCTGGTTCGGCAACGAGACGGCCACGCGCGTCCAGACCGCCATCGGTCCCGAGCAGGAGTACTTCCTGGTCGACCGCCGCCTGGCGGAGCACCGGCCGGACCTCGTGCTCACCGGTCGCACCCTCTTCGGTGCCCCCTCGCCCAAGGGCCAGGAGCTCGAGGACCAGTACTTCGGCCCCATCCGCGAGCGCATCCTGGCCTTCATGATGGACCTCGACCGTGAGCTCTGGCGCCTGGGCATCCCGGCCAAGACGCGCCACAACGAGGTCGCACCCGGCCAGTTCGAGATGGCCCCGGTCTACGAGCCCACGTCCGTCGGCTCCGACCACAACATGGTGGTCATGAGCACGATGCGCCGTCTCGCACCGCAGCACGGCCTCATGCTCCTCATCCACGAGAAGCCCTTCGCCGGCATCAACGGGTCGGGCAAGCACAACAACTGGTCGATGGCGACCGACACAGGGCGAGAACCTCCTTGACCCGGGCAACGACCCGCACGCCAACGCGCAGTTCCTGGCCTTCCTGATGGCCGTCATCCAGGCTGTCGACACGCACGCCGACCTGATCCGTGCCAGCATCGCGGACGCCGGCAACGACCATCGCCTGGGGGCCAACGAGGCGCCGCCGGCCATCATGTCCATCTTCCTCGGCTCGCAGCTCGAAGACGTCGTCGACCAGCTCGGCAAGGGTGGTGCCTCCGCCTCCAAGAAGGGCGGTTCGGTGGGGCTGGGTGTCACCTCGCTGCCGGTGCTTCCCCGTGACGCCACGGACCGCAACCGGACCTCGCCCTTCGCCTTCACGGGCAACAAGTTCGAGTTCCGCGCCGTGGGCTCGTCGGCACCCATCTACTGGCCGCAGACGGTCCTCAACACGGCCGTCGCCGATTCACTCGAGGCCCTGGCCGACAAGCTGGACAAGCTCAAGCCGGGCGACTTCGATGGCCTGACCAAGATCCTGTCCGAGACGGCCAAGAAGCATCGGAGGTCCTCTTCGAGGGCAACAACTACTCGGAGGAGTGGCACGCCGAGGCAGCCACGAGGGGTCTGCCCAACAACCGCACGACGGTGGATGCCCTGCCGGCGCTGACGACGGAGAAGGCCCTGGCGGTCTTCTCCCGCCACGGCGTCCTCTCCGAGCGCGAGCTCACCGCCCGGGCCGAGATCAACTGGGAGCGCTACGTCAAGGTCAGCAACATCGAGGCGAGCTGTGCCCTGGACATGGCGCGCACGATGATCCTTCCGGCCGCCGTGCGCTACCTGGGCCAGCTGTCCTCGGCGGGCACCTCGAAGGGCGTCAGTGCGGTCGCCAAGCAGGTGGCCGGCAAGGTGGACGACCTGGTCGCCGCCATCGACGCGCTGGAGCACGCACAGCACACCGCCCACGAGGCGGACACCGTGCAGGCGGAGGCCAAGGCCTTCTGCGACTCGGTCATCCCGGCCCAGGAGGCCCTGCGCGGCGTCGCGGACGAGCTCGAGGCGCTGGTCGCCGACGACCTCTGGCCGCTGCCCAAGTACCGCGAGCTGCTCTTCCAGTACTGAGCTCCTCCCATCCGAGAGGCGGCCACCGGCGCGGTGGCCGCCTCTCGCCGCGTCCGGGTCCTGCTGCCGTTCGCTGCCGCAGCAGGCTCGCCCTCGTCCTCAGCGTGGGGCGTCCGGTTCGCCGGGCCTCGCCGGTGGTGGCCAGGGTGAACGGGGTCCGTCCAGGGGCGACCCCGCCGGGCGCCGGATAGACGCACAGCAGCGTGAGGGGCAGTGAACCCGTGCTCCGGAAGCCGTGCGCGCCGGAGGGCCCTGCCGGGCTGATGACCGTGCCACCCGGGGCGATGGGCGTCTCGCCGCCATCGGCGTCGAGTGCCAGGCCATGCCCCGAGAGCACGTACTGGAGTTCCATGACCGGGTGGTAGTGGAGCGGGATGTCACCCGTGATGGCCACCAGCACGGCGAACAGCTCGGCTCCCGGGGATGTCTCGTCGAGGATGCGACTGACCGGCGCCCCGGGGTAGTCGGCCGCGGCCGCGATGCCCTGGTCGGGTGCCCGATAGGTCGAACGTGGCCCTACCAGGGGTTCGGGGTCTCCCATCAGCATCCCTCCTCGGCGTTTCGGGCTACGGGGCCGTCGATGCCTGCGGCGACGGCGAGACTTCCGGCACCGGGTCGCCCAGGACGACCGATGGGTCGCTGGTCAGGACGACCGGCACCGCGACGCGGTACGGAGCGCCTTGCGTGATGACCGGCACCCCGGGGCCCGTCCACAGCGAGGGCCCATCGGTGACGCGCGCGACCACCAGGTAGGTGACCGCCTCGTCGATGTCTTCCAGGAGGAACGGGATGGAGAACGCCAGCGACTCGCTGTCGGTCACGCGCCGCGCGTCGTAGCCGATGACCGTGCCGCTGTCACCGCGGACCAGGAAGACCTCGCGGAAGGCGTTCGGGGAGAGGTCCGCCGGCGTGCCGATGATGATGCCGCTCACCTCGCCCTCGAGGACGTCGGCGCGATACGAGAGCGGCACGATCGAGCCCGCTCGTGGGTGCGCCCTGCGTGATGGCCGGCGTGCCTTCACGGCTGATCCAGGTGTGCGGCCCGTCGACCATGGCGGCCATGACCCGATAACTCGCGGCCGGGTCGATCTGGGCCCAGTCGAAGCCCATGCACGAAGGCCTGCGGCGAGGTGCCGGCGGCCACGTACTGCGTCACGGGGACGGCCCGCGTCCCGAAGGGTCCGACCTCCAGCAGGCTCAGGAAGACCTGCCGCTTGGCGGTCGCCGGGACAGGCTCCCGGTAGGCCAGCACGCCGGAGAGGAAGCCGGTCCCCGTCGTCGGGTAGCTGCCGTCGGCCGTGGGCGACGGCTGTGGTGCCGGCGTGGGTGCGGGCGACGGGCTCGCCGTCGGCACCGGGCTTGGACTGCTGGCCGGTCCGGACGACACGAAGAGATCGACGAGCGTGCCTGGCGGCACCTTCGTGCCCTTCGTCGGGTCGGTCTTGAGCGCGTACCCGGCCGGGATGTCGTCGTTGGACTTGCGCAGGCGGTCGCCCACGCTGAGGTCGGCGTCGGTGATGGTGATGATGGCGTCAGGCTCGGGCAGGCCGCGGACGTCGGGCACGGCCACCGGCTTGGGGCTCGGCGACGGCTTGGGGCCGGTCGAGATGACAAGGGCGACCTTGCTGTTGGGCTGGACGCTCGTCCCGCCGGCCGGATCGGTCTTGATGACGGAGCCGGCCTTGATCGACTCGTTGGCCTTGCGGGTGCGCTCGCCGGCCTTGAGGTCGGCGTCGTTGAGCTCGACGATGGCGTCGGCCTCCGGCATGCCCTTCACGTTGGGCACCGCGACCGGGCTTGGCTTGGGGGTGGGCTTGGCTGTCGGGGTCGGTTTGGGCTGTCGGGCCGGGCGTTGGCGTCGCGGCCGGCGTCGGGCTGGGCGTGGGCTCCGGGCCCTTGGAGATGAAGAGGTCGACGGCCGACTTGGGAGGCACGGCCGTGCCGGCCGATGGGTCCGTCTTGGTGGCCGTGCCCTTGGGCGCGTTCTCGTTGTACTTGCGCTTGGTCTCACCGACCTTGAGGTCGCTGCTCTCCAGCGTGGTCACGGCCTGCGCTTCGGCTTGGCCGGAGACACTGGGGACGATGACCGGCGTGGGCTCCGGGCCCTTGGAGATGAAGAGGTCGACGGCCGACTTGGGAGGCACGGCCGTGCCGGCCGATGGGTCCGTCTTGGTGGCCGTGCCCTTGGGCGCGTTCTCGTTGTACTTGCGCTTGGTCTCACCGACCTTGAGGTCGCTGCTCTCCAGCGTGGTCACGGCCTGCGCTTCGGCTTGGCCGGAGACACTGGGGACGATGACCGGCGTGGGCTCCGGCGTGGGAGGCGGGGTGGGCGGCGCCGTCGGTCCCGGGGTCGGCTCAGGCGTCGGTGCCGGGGTGGGTGGTGGCGGCGTCGGCTCCGGTGTCGGCGTGGGCTTGGGCGGCAGGGGCACGGCGGCCGCCCCGGAGACGGTGATGACGCCGGCGCTCAGCTGGTCGCCGGCGGCCACGAGCGGTTGCGTCCCGCGGCTCTGCCAGACGCTGGTGCCGTCGACGATGGCGGCCCAGGCGCCCAGCGACGCGTCGCCGCCCACGCTGGCGGGGTCGAACCCGAGGCGGAAGTCGATGGGCACCTGGCCCGTCGGCGAGATGGCCGTCCAGGCGATCGATCCGCCCCGTGGCCGTGTCCTGGAGCGCGGCCAGTGCCACGGCCTTGCCGGTCAGGGAGGACTTGTCGTCCTTGCTGATCTGGCCCAGGACCTCCATCGGCGAGGAGCCGGGCACGCGCTTCACGCCGACGTTCACGCCGGAGGTGGGGCCGCCCGTGATGACCGGGACGCCGTCGCTGTTCTGCCAGGCGGCCCCGCCGTCGAGGATGGCGGCGAAGATGACGTAGGCGTGGCCGCCCTGGATGCGTGCCGGGTCGTAGGCCACCTTGAACTTGATGGGCGTGGGGCCCGGGTCGGCCCGGCGCTGCTGGCCGACGATGACGTCGCCGCCACCTGCCGAACGATCGACGATGGTGACCACGGCCACCGCGTTCGCCGACGGCGACAGTGGCTCAGCTGTGCTGATCGTGCCCGTCACCAGGCCGGGCTCCGAGCCCTGCCCGATGGCCAGGGCCGGCATGACGACCAGGGCCGTGGCCAGGAGCAGCCCCACGAGAGCCAGCTCCGGCGCTCGGCGATCGAACCTCGAGCGCATCGCATCCTCCGTCCCGGGCCTGCCCACCACGACGGGCTGCCCCAGGTGCAGCCTAGATCATCGAGGCCCCTGCCGGGCCTGTCGCCTGTTTCGTCCCCGACCGAGCGGCGCCCGGACCGCGCCGCCGCAACCGAGCGGCGCCCGGACCGGGCAGACGGGCCATCCGGCTCTGGAGCCGTCGCCGGCCCGGATGTCAGCCTGCCCTTCGCAGGAAGGAGCCCCGCTTGTCGTTCGAAGCCACCATCGCCCCAGCCACCGGATCCATCGCGATCGCCCAGCCCGCGAGTCGCGCATGACTGACACCGCTCGTGTCGGCATCGTGACCGGGGGCGGGGACTGCCCGGGTATGAACGCGGTCATCCGGGCCGTCGCCAAGGCCGCCCGCCTGCGCGGTTGGGAGGCCATCGGCGTCACGGGTGGCTTCGACGGCCTCTTCGACCCGCAGGCCTGCCACGTCCTCGACTACCAGGACCTGTACGGCCTGCTCACCAAGGGCGGCTCCATCCTGGGTTCTGCCAACAGTGGCCGGTTCGCGGCCAAGGTCGGTGGCGGTGAGGTGCGCCAGCTGCCGGAGGGCCTGCTGGCGTCGACGAAGGAGGCCGTCGAGCGGCTCGGCCTGCGCGGGCTCGTCGTCATCGGCGGGGACGGCACGATGAGCATCGCGCTGCAGTTGGACGCCTACGGCATCCCGGTCGTGGGCGTGCCCAAGACGATCGACAACGACCTTGGCGCCACCTTGCAGACCTTCGGCTTCGACTCCGCCGTGGCCTACGCGACGGACGCCGTCGACCGCCTGCAGACGACCGCGGAGAGCCACCGGCGCGCCATCGTCATGGAGGTCATGGGGCGCCACGCCGGCTGGATCGCGCTCTACTCGGCCCTCGCCGGCGGCGCGGACGTCATCCTCATCCCGGAGATCCCCTTCACCCACGAGCACATCGCGGAGGCCGTGCGCGAGCGCGACCGCACGAACCGCTTCCACACCATCGTGGTGGCTGCGGAGGGCGCCACGGCTGGCGGGCAGTGCGTCGGCCGTGACCATCGGCGGCGGTGCCGACCGCGAGGTGCGCCTGGGCGGCGTCGGAGCAGGAGGTCGCCGCCGAGATCGGGCGGCGCACCGGCAAGGAGACGCGCCACGTCGTCCTGGGCCACCTGCAACGTGGCGGCAGCCCGACGCACTTCGACCGCGTCCTGTGCACCATCCTGGGCGCCAAGGCCGTGGAGATGATGACCCAGGAGGAGTTCGGCCGGCTGGTCATCTATACCGGCCACGGCGTGGACAGCGTGCCGCTGTCGGAGGCCGTGAACAGCCTCCGCACGGTGCCGCCGGACGGGGCGCTCGTGCGGGCCGCGCGCGACATGGGCGTCTCCTTCGGCGACCGGGCACCCTGACGCCGGATACGCCGATCCCGGCCGTGGCCGCCCCACGACCTCAGCGGTACGCGGCGGCCTCCAGGGCGCCGTCGTACATGGCGATGACGTTGCGCGGCGGGACCTCCGGCAGGATCTGGTGGGCCGGCGCGAAGATGTAGCCGCCGCCATCGGCCATGTCCTCGATGAGTCGCCGGGCGCCGTCGCGGATCTGGGCCTCCGTGCCGAAGGGCAGCAGCTCCTGGATGTCGAAGCCGCCGATGAAGCTGAGGTCACGCCCGAAGTCGCGCTTGATGCCGGCTGGCTCCATGCCCGCGGCCTTGGGCTGGATGGGGTTGAGGACCTCCACGCCGATGTCGATGAAGTCGGGGATGTAGTCGCGCACCGCGCCGCAGGAGTGCAGCACGAGCCGCGCCTCCGGGGCGCAGCGCTTGGCGACCTCGATCCAGCGCCTCTGGTACGGCTTGCAGAAGGTGCGGTAGTCGGCGACGCTCATGAAGGGTCCGCGCTGGGTGCCCAGGTCTTCGCCCATGCAGATGAGGTCGACGTGCGGCCCCAGGGGCGTCAGGAACTCCTCGAGGTACTCCTCGGTGACCTGCGTGATCTTCTCGACCAGGGCGTGGTAGAGGCGCGGGTTGAGGTGCATGTCCATCATGCGGGTGTCGAAGCCGCGCAGGAAGTCGTAGATGTGGAAGAGCGACTGCGTGGCGGAGCCCGGGATGGCCACCACGGCGAAGCCCTCAGCCTGGGCTGCGCGGGCCTGCTCGACGAGGCCGCGCGTGATGGCCGGCTCGTGCAGCAGCTCCGGTCCGGGCCACCAGGGGTAGGCCTCGATCTCATCGACCTCGGTCGCGTCGCGGAGGGGCGCCTCGTCGTTGACGACGTCCGTGAACGGCCCTTCCGTGGTCAGGATGAGGCCCATCCAGGGGTCGCGCTCGCGGTCGTCTCCGAGTGACTCGCCCTTGCGATCCGTGCCTCCGCAGACCGCCCGCAGATCCGCGCCGAAGCGGTCCATGAGCCGACGGTCGGCGTTCATGACCGTGTGCGAGTCGCCGAAGATGCGTGGCTCCTCGAGTCCTCGAGGCCGAGCTCTGCACAGAGGGCGCGGTAGCCGTGCGGCGGCGCATCCCAGATGCTCGAGTAGACCGGCACGCCGAACGTGATGGGTACGCGGTCCGGCTCCTGGTGGCCGAGCGCGGTGAGGACTCGTTCTCGGGATTCACGGCCGACGCCTCGCCCTCCCGGTCGCTGGTACCGTCAGGGACCCCCGTTGGTCCACCGGTAGACCGATGGGCAGTGTAGGGCCTCATGCCGCGCGCGTGGACGCTGAAATTGCACGGATGCCTACAGGCCGCGCGTCTAGGCGGGCTCCGCTCGCACCTTGGCTGCCGGCTTCGTCGCGTGGCCGACCCGTCGGCGGCTGCGCGCGTTGACGAGGATGACCCCGCCGATGATGAGTGCCGTGCCCGCGATGGTGCGCAGGTCGAGCGTTTCGCCGGCCACGAGGACGCCGAGGGCGATGCCCACGACCGGCAGCAGGTAAGCGACCGCGGTGGTCCGCGTCGCGCCCCACGCGCGGATGAGCCGGAAGTAGGCGAGGTACGCGACACCCGAGCCGAGCAGTCCGAGCCAGAGAACGGCGGCGAGGGCACGCGGGCCATAGTCCAGGCGTGTGGGCGCCTCCAGCGTGACGGCCAGGATGCCGCTGATGACGAAGGCGATCGCCACCTGCATGAACGCCGGTACCACGGGTGCCAGGCCGGTGACCGTCCGTCGGGCATAGACCGCACCGGCGGCGTATGAGCCAGCCGCGAGCAGCAACGCCGCGACCGCGGCCAACGAGCCACCCGACGCCAGGGCCGCCGGCCCACT
The DNA here is from genome assembly GCA_963766685.1 of uncultured Chloroflexia bacterium. Classification (GTDB taxonomy): domain Bacteria; phylum Chloroflexota; class Limnocylindria; order Limnocylindrales; family CSP1-4; genus JAFMJV01. The sequence goes on along the minus strand of CAVYBJ010000013.1, from coordinate 165,689 downwards.
GAGCACGACGACGCCCGCGAACCCGACGACCAGGCCCGACGCCTTCTGCAGGGTGACGGGCTCATCTCGCAGGGACAGCGCGGCGATGACGATCGTGAGGAGCGGCACAGCCGCGGTGAGGATGGCCGCCAGCGACGAGGGCACCTCCAACTCTGCCCACGTGATCAGCGAGAAGGGCACCACGATGTTGAGGATGGCCATCACTGTGAGGTGGAACCACGTCGCGAACCGGCGCGGGAGCCGCCCTCGGACAAGCAGGAGGACGCCGCCCAGGAAGAGCGCGCCGACGCCCAGGCGCAGGGCTACCAGCGTCAGCGGCGTGATCGACTCCACGCCGATCTTGATGAACAGATAGCTGCTGCCCCACATGACCCCCAGCGCGATGAAGACGAGCCAGTCGACCCGTGCAGCGGAGCGGCTCACGAGCGATCGCTTTCCGGGCAGGCTTCGGGACCGGTATGGTCCATGGCGGGGAGGACCGAGCGCCAGGTTGGCCGCTGGGCCAGCCGGCGGCGGACGAGCCGCTGCAGCCGCGACCAGGCACCAGGCGTTGGCGCACCGGAGGATGCCGATGGCGGTGTCTGCCGCGCGAGGCGCTCGCGCTCGACGGCTCGGAGGCGCTCGGCGATCTCGTCCTGGGCGATCTGGGAGAGGAGTGGGTGCATAGGGTGTTCCCTTGAGTCTGCCGACCCCCGTGATGCGCCATCTTGCTGGCAAAGCGGTCCAGTGATAAGGTCCAGTCCGATGGCGTTATCGAGGACCAGTTCGAGCCTGGAGCTCTTCGTGCCGATCGACCGTGGCGACGCACGGCCGCTCCACCAGCAGCTCGAGCAGCAGCTCCGGGAGGCCGTTCGCTCAGGACGTATGGCCCCGGATAGCCGACTGCCCTCCACGCGTGCCCTGGCGGCCCAGCTCGGCCTGGCTCGGGGCGTCGTCGTGGAGGCCTACGCGCAGCTCGCGGCGGAGGGCTATCTCCTGACGCGGCCGGGCGGCACGACCCGGGTGGCACGGGTGCCCACGGGGCCGACGTCACAGGTTGCGGCGCCGCGACCCGAGGCGGTCGAGTTCGACTTTCGGCCCGGGCGACCCGACACGACGGAGTTCCCCAGGCAGGAATGGTCGCGATCGCTGCGCCGCGTGCTCAACGAAGCTCCGGCGGACCGGCTTGGCTACCTCGACGGCCATGGTGTGCCAGAGCTCCGCGAAGCGCTGTCGGCGTATCTCGACCGGGTTCGGGGGACGTGCACGAGGGCCCGTGACATCGTCATCTGCAACGGCTATGCGCAGGGACTCCAGCTCGTCGCCAACGCGCTGCACGAGACCGGCGCGCGGCGGGTCGGGGTGGAGGATCCCTGGAATGACACGTACCGGCGCATGCTGGCGCGTTCCGGCCTGGAGATCGTGCCCATCCCCGTGGACGATGGCGGCCTCCAGGTGGAGCACCTTGAGCAGGCCCGCGTTGACGCTGTCGTGCTGACGCCGGCCCACCAGTACCCTACCGGCGCGGTGCTGGCCCCGGAACGCCGGGCCACACTCATCGACTGGGCTGACCGACACGGGGCGATGATCCTCGAGGACGACTACGACGCCGAATTCCGCTATGACCGCGAGCCCATCGGGGCCATGCAGGGACTCTGCTCCGAGCGCGTCATCTATGCCGGGACGGCTAGCAAGACCTTGGCCCCCGGCCTGCGACTCGGCTGGCTGGCGGCCCCGCGCCGGCTCGCGGAGGGTATCGCCCAGGTCAAGACTCTTGCCGATCACGGCTCGAGCGCCATCGACCAGCTGGCCCTGGCCGACTTCATCGAACGCGGCGAGCTGGACCGCCACCTGCGTCGGGCGCGCGCCGTCTACCGCGAGCGACGTGACACGCTCCTGGCCGGTCTGGCGACACTCCTCCCGGAGCTGCGGCCGACGGGCGCCTCGGCCGGACTGCACGTGCTGACCTTCCTGCCGGTCGGCGTGGATGAGGCGGCCCTCGTCGCGGATGCGGCCGAGCGAGACATCAGCCTCCAGGGTCTCTCTTCGGGCTACGCTGCGAGGCCCGCCTGCGGGGGCCTGGTCTTCGGCTACGCGGCCGTCGACAAGCGTCGCATCCCGGCCGGGCTGGAACGGCTGGCGGCCCTCGACGCCTGGCGCAACCCGAGGCCGCCGAGCCCGCCTGGCCGGGCGCCAGGTCGCGCGCCCGCAGGATCGGTCGTCACGGGAGCGTGAAAGGCGTCGCCCGGCACGGCACACTAGGGACCTCATGAGCACCAACGACCTCAGCACCCCGGAGCGCAGCGACTTCATCCGCGACGTCGTGGCCGACGACCTGCGCAGCGGGCGGCACGCCTCGATCGTGACGCGCTTCCCTCCAGAGCCCAACGGCCACCTGCACATCGGGCACGCCAAGTCGATCTGCCTCAACTTCGGCATCGCCCGCGAGTTCGGCGGCCGCTGCCACCTGCGCTTCGATGACACCAACCCCACCAAGGAGGAGCAGGAGTACATCGACGCCATCGAGGCCGACGTGCGCTGGCTCGGCTTCGACTGGGGCGAGCACCTCTACCACGCCTCGGACTACTTCGAGCAGCTCTACGCCTGGGCCGTGCACCTCATCCGAACCGGCCTGGCCTACGTGGACGACCTCTCCGCAGAGGAGATCCGCGCCCACCGAGGCACCCTCACGGAGCCCGGCACGGACAGCCCCTGGCGCGGCCGCTCGACGGAGGAGAGCCTGGATCTCTTCGAGCGCATGCGCGCCGGCGAGTTCGAGGACGGCGCCCGCGTGCTGCGGGCCCGCATCGACATGGGCTCGCCCAACCTCAACATGCGTGACCCGGTGCTCTACCGCATCCTCCACGCCAGCCACCCGCGCACCGGCGACGACTGGTGCATCTACCCCACGTACGACTTCGCGCACGGCCAGTCGGACGCCATCGAGGGCGTCACGCACTCCGTCTGCACACTGGAGTTCGAGAACCACCGCCCGCTCTACGACTGGTTCATCGAGCACCTGCCGGTGCCCTCGCGACCGCGCCAGTACGAGTTCGCCCGCCTCAACCTGACCTGGACGGTCCTCTCCAAGCGCTTCCTGTTGCGCCTCGTCGAGGACGGCCGCGTGCGCGGCTGGGACGACCCGCGCATGCCCACCATCGCCGGCTTCCGGCGGCGCGGCTTTCCGGCCGAAGGCATCCGCGAGTTCGCCACGGAGGTGGGCGTCAGCAAGCGGGACGCCGTCATCGAGATCGAGCAGCTGGAGCACGTCGTGCGCGACGTGCTCAATCGGCGCGCCCTGCGGCGCTTCGCCGTCCTGCGCCCACTGAAGGTCGTCATCGAGGACTACCCGGAGGGCCAGGTCGAGGAGCTGGAGGCCGTCAACAACCCGGAGGACCCGCAGGCCGGGACGCGCCGCGTGCCCTTCTCCCGGGAGCTCTGGATCGAGCGCGACGACTTCATGGAGGATCCGCCGGCCAAGTTCTTCCGACTGGCGCCGGGCCGCGAGGTGCGCCTGCGCTACGCCTACTTCATCACCTGCCGCGAGGTCGTCAAGGACGCCGCGGGCGAGGTCGTGGAGCTGCGCTGCACGCACGATCCAGCCACGCGGGGAGGGGACGCCCCGGACGGCCGACGTCCCAAGGCCACCCTCCACTGGGTCTCGGCCACGCACGCCGTCCCGGCCGAGGTCCGCCTCTACGATCGACTCTTCGTGCGCCCCGACCCGGGTGCCGACGGGGATCTCCTGGCAGACCTGAACCCCGACTCGGAGGAGATCATGGCCGACTGCTGGCTGGAGCCGGCTGCCGCCGACCTTGCTCGTCGGCGAGACGGTCCAGTTCGAGCGACTGGGCTACTTCAGCCCTGACCCCGATACCCGGCGCCGGCCGACCGGTCTTCAACCGCACGCTCTCGCTCAAGGACAGCTGGGCCAAGGCGCAGGCGCAGGGCAGGACGGCCGGCTGACGGGCGCCTGGCCCGTAGCCCCGCCGCCGCCCGGCGCGCGGGGATGCCGTGAGGCAGCCCCGGATCGGGTGAACCGCACGGGGTGCTGCGAGCGTCTTCCTTCTGGCAGGGAACGCGTGGCGTTGCCTGCGACAGAAAGGAGGTCGCGATGCGTGGATCGCGTTCCCGGGCCGGCGTGGGTCGGATCGACCCGGACGACGACGGCGCTGACGGCCATGCTCCTGCTGGTGGGGATCGTCGCCAGCGCGGCGGGCTGGGCCGCTCCCGGCACCGATGCCGACCGCCCGGCTCAGCTGTACGAACATGTCCTGCGAGAGACCGCCGGGGACCGGGCGTCGTCCCGCGTGCCCATGCTTCTCCAGTACCGCCAGGCGCAGCTCTGCTGCGAGTACCCGGAGTCGATGCACTGACCGGCCTCTGGACAGGCAGCCTCAGCAGCGGGAGCATGCGCCCTGCGAGGACAGGGCCGATGGACCCACCCTCCCGGGGATCGCGTGACCGGTATCGACGAGGCGACCGTTCGGCGAGCGCAGCGGGGTGACTACGAGGCCTTCCGGGCCATCGTGGGAGCCTCGACCGACCAGCTCTACGCGCTGGCCTGCCATATCTCCCACGACCGCACGGTCGCCCAGGATGCGCTCCAGGAGGCCCTCATCAGGGCCTGGCATGACCTGCCGGCGCTGCGCGAACCCGCCTGCCTGCTGGCCTGGCTCATGCGCCTGGTCACGACGGCCACGTACGACCAACTCCGGGTTCGTCAGCGCCGTCGCGAGTCAGGGCCGCCGGACGATGGATGCGCGACCGATGGGGACGAGGCGACTCGGAGCATCGACCGCGTCCTGGTGGCCTGGGCGTGCGGCCGACTGCCACCCGGCCAGCGCGCCGTCGTCGCCCTCCACTACCAGTCAGGCCTCTCGCTGGACGAGACCGCGGCCGTGTTGGGCATCCCGGCCGGCACGGCCCGCTCGCGCCTGCACGCGGCGCTCGACGCGATGCGCCGCTCGCTCGACGTCCCGTCAGCGGACGCTCCGCATGGAGATGCCCGGACGCCAGATCAGCCGAAGATGGAGGTCGGCACGTAGCAGGTCACGATCCAGTTGGGCTGGTCGACGATCTCGCTGATGCGCAGCTCCCCGGCCACGGAGATGAGCATGTAGGCGTCGGCCGGCGCCAGGCCGTGGCGCACCCCGAGCCGGTCGATCATGCGCCGGGTCGCGTCCCGGGCGGCCTCGAAGAGGTCCGGGCCCAGCCCGTCGGCGGCGAACCAGGCGCCCGTGTTGGTGGCGCTGCCGAGCGGACCGGCCGTCTCGAACTCGGGAGCCGTGACCGACACGTCCTTGCGGACGGTCAGCCGCACCTGCGCCGCCATGGGAGTCTCGATGGCCGTGCCGCAGACCTCGCCATCGCCCTGTGCCGCGTGACCGTCACCGAGGCTGAAGAGGGCGCCGGGGACCTGCACCGGAAGCCACAGCCGCGCTCCGGCGGTCAGATGGCGCGTGTCCATGTTGCCGCCCGTCTCGGTGGGCGGGATGGTGCTGCGCGGCTCGCCCGGAGAGGCCAGTCCGAGCACCCCGCAGAAGGGCGCCAGGGGGATGCGCACGCCCGGCAGGAACTCGCCGAGGCCGTCCGCGAGCCGGGTGATGCGCAGGGCTGGGTCGGGGAACTCGTCGGCCAGGAGGCCGAAGCCCGGGATCGACGCCGTCCAGCCCCAGTCGGCCGGAGCGAACTCCAGGAGCTCGATCTCCAGCGTGTCGCCTGGCTCCGCGCCCTCCACGTAGACCGGGCCGCCGACCTGGTCCACGCGCGCGAAGTCGAGCGTCGGGATGTCCGCGACCGTGGAGGCCGCGCTCAGCTGGCCACAGGAGGCGTCCAGGACGTCGAAGGAGACGACGCTCCCCGAGGCGATGCGCAGGACCGGCGGGATGGCGGCATCCCAGGCCAGGTGGTAGGTCTCGCGTCCGATGTGGGCTGTCATGACGTTCCCTCCTGTGTGCCTGCTTGATCTGGTTCCTGGTTCGTCGTTGGTCAGTCGAGCCAGCAGCGGCTGGCGCGGCCCTCGCCGAGACGGACGAAGGGCGGTGTCTGGTCGCACGGGCCGTAGCGGTGCGGGCAGCGGTCGCGGAACGAGCAGCCCGGGCCCTCCGCTGCCGCCAGCGTGACCTCGCCGCCGGCACGCTCGGTGCGCAGTCGGGCCGCCCAGGCCGGATCCTCGCCCGGGATGGAGGCCAGCAGGGCCCGCGTGTAGGGGTGATGGGGCGTGTCGAAGATCTCGTCCACGCCGCCTTCCTCCACGATCTCGCCGAGGTACATGACCGAGATGCGGTCGGCTGCGTGGTGCACGACGGCCAGGTCGTGGGCCACGAAGAGGTAGGCCAGGCCGTGCTCCTCCTGGAGGTCCTCCAGGAGGTTCACGATCTGGGCCTGCACGGAGACGTCCAGGGCCGAGACCGGCTCGTCCAGCACGAGCAGCTCCGGGTCCACGGCCAGGGCGCGGGCGATGCCCACTCGTTGGCGCTGCCCGCCGGAGAGCTCGTGGGGGTAGCGGCGGGCGTGCTCCGCTCCCAGGCCGACGTCCGCCAGGAGCGCCGCGACCCGCTCGCGCCGCTCGCGCCCCGGCGCGCCGATGCGGTGCACGGCCAGCACCTCCGCGATCGTGTCCGCCACGGTCATGCGCGGGTTGAGCGATGAGTAGGGGTCCTGGAAGACGATCTGGATGCGCTCGCGCAGGCGGCGCAGCTGGCCGGTCGGTGCCGCCAGGACGTCGATGCCGTCGAAGATGATGCGGCCGCTGGTGGCTGGCACGAGGCGCAGGATGGCCCGCGCCGTCGTCGTCTTGCCGCTGCCGGACTCGCCGACCAGCGCCAGTGTCTGGCCGCGCGCGATGGAGAAGCTGACGCCACGCACGGCGGCCACGCTGCGCGGTTCGCGGCCCGCCAGGCGGTCGGTGACGCTGCGGCCACGCGTGAACGTGACGTGCAGGTCGTCCACTTCCAGGAGCGGAGCGTGGGCCCCCTGTCCACCGGCCGGCGCCGCGGGCGCCGCCGGCGTGCTGACGCTCACCCGACCCCGGGACCGGGGCGGCCGGAGAGCGGGCCGGGCCCGGCGCTGCGCGGCAACTGCCGAGGCCCGCGGTGACGCCAGGGCCTGGTCACGTGTGAGGGTGCGGCCCTGCTCGGAGCGGCACAGCCAGTCGGCCAGGACGGCCATGTAGCGGTCGGGCTCCTCGGCGTGCGACATGTGCCCCGACTGCTCGAAGACGACCCACTCGGCCTGCGGGATGCGCCCGGCCAGGTGCGCCATCTGCGACGGGGTCGCCTCGTCGTGGCGGCCGCTGGTGATGAGGACGGGCACCTCGATCGACGCCCAGGCGCGGAGTGATGTCCCAGTCGCCCAGCGTGCCCACGACGTGGAACTCGGTCGGCCCGTTCATGGTCCGGTAGACCTGCGGGTTGCGGGCGATCTTGGCGAAGGAGCGTGTCACCGGCTCGGGGAAGGGCACGACCCGGCAGACGTGGCGCTCGTAGAAGGCGTTCACCGCCGCCTCGTACTCGGGGTCGTCCCAGGTGCCCGCCGCCTCGTGGCGGTCGAGGACCTCGATGACCTCCGGCGGCAGGTCGGCGCGAAGGCGCCCGGTCTCCGCGACCCACATCGGCATGCTGGCCGGCGAGCTGGCGATGGTCCCGGAGACGACGCCGGCCGGCCGCCGCACGAGGTACTCCATGAGCAGCATGCCGCCCCAGGACTGGCCCAGGATGTGGACGCGCTCCAGGCCCAGCGCCTCGCGGACGGCATCGACCTCGCGCACGTAGAAGTCGACCGTCCAGCGCGCCGGGTCGTCCGGCTGGTCGGAGTTGCCGCAGCCCTGCTGGTCGTAGAAGATGACCCGCCGGCCCGTGGCCGAGACGGCGGCGATGGCCTCGATGTAGTCGTGGCAGGCGCCGGGGCCGCCGTGCAGCAGCAGCAGCGGGGCGTGGCCCGCCTCGCGCTCCCGCTCGGCATCGCCGACGATGCCGACCCACGTCCGCAGCCCCTCGAAGGTGATGAAGCGCTCCTCGGCGCCCAGTGCCGGGTCGATGGTCGCGAGTCCCGGTTTCGTTCATGTCTCGTGCTCCCAGGTGATGTGCAGGCTTCCATCCATGAGCTCGGCGCTGCGATGGCAGGCCGAGCGACGACCGGGCCCGGCGGCCAGCAAGGCCGGGACCTCCGTGTGGCAGCGCTCCACGGCCACCGGGCAGCGCGGCGCGAAGGGACAGCCCGGCGGCAGCGTGGCCGGGTCCGGCGGCGTGCCCTGGATCTGCGGCAGGCGCCGGCGCCGCTCCAGGATGGACGGGATGCTGGCGCCGAGGCCGGAGGTGTAGGGGTGGTGCGGCGTGGACAGCAGCTGCGCCACGGGCGCCTCCTCCACGACCCGTCCCGCGTACAGCACGACGGCCCGCTCGCAGAGCTCGCGGACGACGCCCAGGTCGTGGGTGATGAGCAGCAGGGCCATGTCGCGGTCGCGCACGAGCGAGCGCATGAGCTCCAGGATCTGGGCCTGCACGGTGACGTCCAGGGCCGTCGTGGGCTCGTCGGCGATGAGCAGCTCGGGCTCCGCGGCGAGGGCCATGGCGATCATGACGCGCTGGCGCATGCCGCCGGAGAGCTCGTGCGGGTAGCGCTCCGCCACGCTGGCCGGGTCGCTCAGGCCCACCGACGTGAAGAGCTCGAGCACCCGGGCGCGGGCCGCTGCCTTCCCGAGACCGAAGTGGAAGCGCAGCGACTCGGCGACCTGCTCGCCGGCCCGGTAGAGCGGGTCGAGGGCGGTCAGCGGGTCCTGGAAGATCATGGCCACCCGCTCGCCGCGCACGCGTCGGTACTGCGACTCGGGCAGGCCCACGAGCTCGTCGCCCTCGAGGCGGATGCTGCCCTCCACGCTGCTCGTGCGCGGCGGCAGCAGGCCCATGACGGCCCGGCTGCTCACCGACTTGCCGGAGCCCGACTCGCCCACCAGGCCCACGATCTCACCGGCCCGGATGGAAAGGTCCAGGCCGTTGACGGCGTTGACCAGGCCGGCGATGGTGCGGAACCGGACGGAGAGGCCGCGGACCTCGAGCAGGACCGGCGGGGTGGCGGCGCCCGAGGCGTCCGTGGCGCCCGTGGCGCCCGGCGCGGACGGGAGCGGCCGCCGGGCGGGAGCGGCGCGCTCATCGCTGGCGCTCCCGCGGGTCGAGCTGGACGCGCAGGCCGTCGCCCACGAGGTTGAAGCAGACGACCGCGATCATGATGGCCAGCCCGGCCGAGACGGCCGGCAGGGGATTCTGGAGGAGGTAGCTGCGCCCATCGGCGAGCATGGAGCCCCAGTCCGGGTCAGGTGGCTGCTGGCCGAGGCCCAGGAAGCTGAGGGCCGCGATGTCCAGGATGGCGTAGGCCAGGTCGATGGTGGACTGCACCACGACCGGGCCGACGAGGTTCGGCAGGATGTGCCGGAAGAGGATGCGCCGGTCGGAGTAGCCCAGCGCCCGCCCGGCGTCCACGTAGGCCTGGTTGCGCTGCACGAGGGTGACGCTGCGCACGAGCCGGGCCATGGCCGGCACGTAGATGATGCCCAGCGCCAGCACCACGGTGTTGAGGCCGCGGCCGAAGGTGGCCACCACGAGGACCGCCAGCAGCAGCGCCGGGAAGGCCAGCAGGGCGTCCAGCGGCCGCATGATGACGGCCTCCCGGGTGCCGCCGTAGTAGCCCGCGATGAGCCCCAGCGGCACGCCCACGACGCCGCTCACGATGACCACCACGAGGGCCCCCACGAGCGTCGGCGCGGCGCCGAAGATGACGCGTGCCAGGACGTCGCGCCCGGGCTTGTCCGTGCCCAGCGGGTGGTCGGCGCTGGCGCCCAGCAGGGACTTCGTGAGGTCCTGGGCGATGGGGTCGGCCTGCGTCAGCAGCCACGGCGCCACCGTGGCGATGAGCAGCGGGATGAGCACGATGACCGCCACGAGCGCCGCCCGGTTGCGCACCAGCGGCGCCGCGGCGATGCGCCGCAGGGCCATGCGGTACGACGACGGCAGCGGCAGCGAGGCGTACAGGCGGCCGATCACGAGTAGCGGATCCGCGGGTCGATCACGGCGTAGAGCAGGTCCGTGAGCAGGTTGATGAGGATGAAGAGCACCGTCAGCAGCAGGACCGACGCCTGGATGACCGGGTAGTCGCGGTTCTGGATGGCGTCCGTGATGAGCGAGCCAAGGCCGCCGAGGCCCATGGTCGACTCCACGAGCACCGTGCCCACGACGAGGAAGCCGACCTGCAGCGAGATGACCGTCAGCACCGGGATGAGCGCGTTGCGCAGCGCGTGCTTGACCAGGATGGTGCGCTCGGGCAGGCCCTTGGCGCGGGCGGCCTCGATGTAGTCGGAGGCCAGCACCTCCAGCATGGCGCTGCGCGTCATCCGCGACGTCAGGGCGATCATGCCCAGCGCCAGCGCCACGGCGGGCAGGATGAGGTGGCGCAGCTGGTCCAGGGGATCGTCACCGCTGCCGAAGGCGGGGAGCCACCCGAGCCACACGGCGAAGACGAGGATGCCGATGATGGCCGTGAAGTAGACCGGTGAGCTGACGCCCACGAAGGCCAGGAACGAGCCGGCGTAGTCCACCGCGCTCTCGCGCTTGCGGGCCTGCAGCACGCCCAGCGGGATGCCGATGAGGATGGCCAACAGGACCGACAGGGCGACCAGCTGGACGGTCGTGTCGAGGCGCGCCAGGATGAGGTCGCTGACCTCCTGCTTCAGCTTGTAGGACTCACCGAAGTCGAACTGCAGGGCGCGTCCGAGCCAGGCCACGTACTGGGTGATGGGGTCGCCGTCGAGGCCGAACTTCTCGCGCAGCTGCACGATGAGCTCGGGGCTGATGCGCTTGCCGCCCAGGACGATGAGGACCGGGTCGCCTGGCGCCAGCCTGACGAGCCCGAAGGTGACGAACGAGACGAAGAGCAGGGTGGGGATGGCGGCCAGCAGACGGCGTACGGCGTAGCCGGCCATGACGGTGCGGACTCCCCTCCCTGTTGGATGTGTGGCACCACCGGGCCCGCCCCGCGGACCCGGTGGTGGCGGCTCAGATGGCTACTCGGTCACCCAGACGTTCTTGAAGAGCGACGCCCAGTACCACAGCGGGCCGACCTCGGCCCCCTGGACGCGCGTGTTGACGGCCAGGGGCCAGCCTGGGTTCGTCACCGAGATGAGCGGCGACTCCTCCGCGATGATGGCCTGCGCCTCGATGAGGAGCCTGGCTCGCTCGGCCTTGTCCGTCAGCGTGTTCTGCTCCTGGAGCAGGGCGTCGACGTCCGCGTTGCTGTAGGCGGAGGCATTGGCGCCACCGGCGACGATGTTCTCCGAGCCGAAGTTGGGGCGCAGGTTGCCCGACGGATCGGGGAAGTCCGAGCCCCACGAGCCCACGAAGATGTCGTAGTCGTCGTGGTTGCCGAACTGCTGCGCGATGTTCTCCTGGTAGGTGGTCTTGTTGGCCTCGATGGTGATGCCCAGCTGCGACATGGCGTCGATGAACGACTCGGCGATGCCCTTGATGGACGGCGTGGACTCGTAGTACGAGATGGTCATGCCGTTGAGCTGGTCCGCGACGCCCGATTCCTCGAGCAGCTGCGCGGCCTTCTCGAGGTCCTGGTCATAGGCCGGCAGGGCGTCCCAGGCGGCCTGCCAGGCGGCGTCCTCGAAGGTCCACATCGTCGGGTAGACCAGCGTGGCCTTGGTGTCGGGGCTTTCCGGCCGATACAGGGCGCGCAGGCCGGCCTTGTCCAGGGCGTAGTTCATGGCCTGGCGGACCTTCACGTTGTCGAAGGGCGGCAGCTGCGTGTTGAAGGTGATCCACTCGCCGTAGAAGGACGGAACGAACGTCAGGCTCACGTTATCGAAGCCCTTGACCGTCTCGTACTGGTCGGAGGGCACGTTGTTGACGAGGTAGTCGATCTCACCGGTCTCCAGGCCGGCCACGCGGGTCGTGGGCTCGGGCAGGATCTTGATGGTGATCTCGTCGAGGTAGGGGCCGCCGTTGGCCTTGTCCCAGTAGTCGTCGTTGCGGGCCAGCGTCTGGTGGTCGCCGGAGACCCACTCCACGAACTTGAAGGGGCCGGTGCCGATGGAGCCCACGCCGGGCGTGCCGTAGTCCTCGCCGACCGATTCGACGAAGGCCTTGCTGACGACGTGCGCGGCCGTGGAGGCCAGGGCGTACTCGAGGAGCGCGTCGGGCTGGCTCATGGTGATGACGACGGTCTGGTCGTCCGGGGCGGTCACGTCCGCCACGTTGGCGAGCATCCAGCCCACGTAGGAGCCCAGCTCCGGGTCGCGGACGCGGTTCAGGCTGAAGACGACGTCATCGACGGTCATGGGGCTGCCGTCGTGGAACGTGACGCCCTGGCGGATGGTCAGCGTGTAGGTCAGGCCGTCATCGCTGACGGTCCAGTCGCTGGCCAGGTTGGGGCAGAGGGCCGTGTCGCCCTCGCAGAACTTGAGCAGCGGCTCCGTGATGCTGGAGGTGGCCAGGCCGGAGACGAAGTCGTAGTCGAAGGCCGGGTCGACGGAGGTGGGCTCACCCTCGATGACGGCCACGATGGAACCGCCCATCTGCGGCTCCTGTGCGACGGTCGCGGCCGGCAGCAGGGCGGCGGCGGTCACGACCGCCGTGGTGCCCAGGGCCAGCAGCCGTGGCCACCGGGATAGCAAGCTCATGGTCTCTCGGTCCTCCCTGCAGATGGGCTGGCAGCTCGACCGCGCCGGCGCTCAGCCTCCTCGGCGACGGTGATCGCCGCCCGGAGTGTATCGCGGTACCCGGTGTCGGCAGGGATACGTCTTGGTGGCGCCGCTCCATGCGGGGGTCGCTGGGCCCGTCGCCCGGACGAGGCGTCCCGGCCAGCTATCCTCGCGATCATGGGTCGAGCACGAAGCACCGGACCTGCCAGCCCCGCTGCGCCATGCCGCTGAGCCGCCGCGAGCGCGTCCGCCGCGCGCTCCGCCACGAGCCACTCGACCGCCTGCCCACCCAGGTGGGCTGGACGGCGCAGATGGGCGAGCGCCTGGCGGCCCACTTCGGCGTCCCGGTCTCCGACCTGGCGGCCCGCTTCGACAACCACCTCGTGCGGCTGGACCTGGGCCATGTGCCGCGCCTGGGCCCGGACGGCCGAACCCGCACCGACTGGTGGGGTGCCGGCCACGACGCGCAGGAGGAGGGCTACTTCATCCGCGAGAGCCCGCTGGCGACTGACCCCGATCTCGACGCCTTCGCCTGGCCGGACCCCTGGGCGGCCGGCCTGCTCGACGACGCTGCCCGCCTGCGCGAGCAGACGGGCGAGGACGGCTTCGTGGTGCCCAACCTGGGCTTCGCACTCTTCGAGCGGGCCTGGTCGCTGCGCGGCTTCGAGCAGCTCCTCTTCGACCTGGCCGCGGACCCGGGCTACGTGGCGGAGCTGCTGGACCGCATCACGGAGATCCAGCTCGTGCTCATCGGCCGCTACCTGGACCTCGGCGTGGACGGCGGCTACTTCGGCGACGACTACGGGGCGCAGGCCGGCCTGCTCTTCTCGCCGGCGACCTGGCGCCGCCTCGTCAAGCCGCGCCTGGCGCGACTCTTCGAGCCCTTCGTGGAGCGCGGCCTGCCCGTCCTCATGCACTCCGACGGCCGCATCGACGAGATCGTCCCGGACCTCGTGGAGATCGGCCTGACGGCGCTCAACCCGGTCCAGCCGGAGGTCCTGGACCACGCCTGGCTGCGTGCCGCCTTCGGCGCACGGCTGGCCTTCTACGGCGGGGTCTCCACCCAGACGGTGTTGCCCTACGGCACGACCGACGAGGTGCGCGTGGCCGTGGACGCCTGCCGCTCCAGCCTGGCGCCAGACGGCACGGGGCTGTTGCTGGCGCCCTCGCATCGCCTCATGGCGGACATCCCCATGGCCAACGTGGAGGCCATGCTGGCGGCCTTCGGGCAGCCGGGCTGAGCCGGTGGACGGCACGGATCGGCGGGCACGCCTGGAGGCCGCCTTCACAGAGCGCTACGGCGGCCGGCCCACGGTCTGGTGCCGCGCCCCTGGCCGCGTCGACCTCATGGGCAGCCACACCGACTACAACGAGGGCCACGTCCTCACCATGACCGTCGATCGCGACACGTGGCTGGCCGTGCGGCCGCGGTCCGACGGCCGCGTCGCCATCGCCTCGCTGGACCTGCCCGGCGAGGCGGACTTCAGCCTCGCGGACATCACGCGGGACGCGCAGGTGCCCTGGACCGACTACGTGCGCGGCGCCGCGCACGTGCTGCGCGCGGAAGGCCGCGAGCTGGTCGGCTTCGACGGGCTCGTGCAGTCCAGCGTGCCCTTCGGCGCCGGGCTCTCGTCCTCGGCGGCCATCGAGGTCGCCGCGCTGCTGGCCTTCGCCGCCGTGAGCGGCTTCCACCTCGCACCGCTGGAGACAGCCATCCTCGGCCAGCGGGCGGAGAACGAGTTCGTGGGCGTCAGCTGCGGCATCCTCGACCAGTACACCTCCGTGCTGGGCCAGGCCGGGCACGCCCTCCTGCTCGACTGCCGCCACCTGGAGAGTCGGCCCGTGGCCATGGCTTCGCACCTGGCCGTGGTCATCGCCGATACTCGGGCCGAGCGACAGCTGGGCGCCACCGGGTATGGCGAGCGGCGAGCCCAGTGCGAGGCCGGAGCGGCGCTCCTGCGCGCCATCGACCCGGGGATCACGGCCCTGCGCGATGTCAGCCCTGCGCTGCTCGCGGCGCACGAGGCGGACCTGCCGCCCGTGGTCGCCCGGCGGTGCCGCTTCATCGTCGAGGAGGAGCATCGCGTCCTGGAGCTTGCGGATGCCCTGCCGGACGGGTGATCCGACCACGCTGGCCAGGTTGCTGGACGCCTCGTTCGACGGCGCCACCCGGCTCTTCGAGATCGGTGCGCCCGCCATGACCGCCATGCACGAGGCCATGCGCGACGGCCCCCGGGCTCATCGCCCGCCGCCAGGCCGGTGCCGGGTTCGGCGGCTGCCTGGTGGCCTTCGTGGAGCAGGGGTCCGTGGCGGCCTTCAGCGCGCACGTCCGGCTGGCCTACGCGACGGCCACGGGCACCGAGCCCCGGATCTTCCCCGTCCACGCCGCCGCCGGTGCTGGCACCATCGACTGAGTGGATGGTCTGCGGCGTCCGGGCCCTGCAGTCGCGACCAGCCGCGAGCGCGGACGTGGTGCGTGGCTGCGCCTGACTTCCGTACCAGGGACGGAGGACCGCCGTCCGTCAGGGTAGAGTGCCTCCGAGCACTCCGAGCCACGAACATCGTCCACATCAGCCAGGAGGAGAGCCTCGAGTGTCACGCGCGATCGCCACCCCCATGCGCCGCTCGTCGGTGGCATGGGTCGTCATCACGGCCCTGGCCGCGGCCATGCTGGCCATCCCCGTCGCGCAGCGCGCTGATGCCGCGGCGCCCACCTGCATGGGCCAGCGGGCCACCATCGTCGGAACGGCCGGCAATGACACGCTCAACGGCACGTCCCGTGCCGACGTCATCGTCGGCCTCGGCGGCAAGGACCGCATCAACGGCCGCGGTGGCAACGACATCATCTGCGGCAGTGGTGGCTCGGACATCATCAAGGGCGGCGGCGGCGCCGACCGCGTGAAGGGCGGCGCCGGGGCCGACACGATCGAGGGCAACGACGGCAACGACCGCCTGGCGGGCTCCGGCGGCGATGACACCATCCGCGGCCTGCGCGGCGATGACCGCATCGACGGCGGCGCTGGCACGGACGCCTGCTCCCAGGGCGCCGGCAGCGGCACGGTCGTGAACTGCGAGTCCAGCGCCCCGGCGCCCGCACCGGGGCCAGGGCCAGCGCCCACCCCGAACCCCACCCCCAAGCCCGAACCCAAGCCCGACCCGACAGCCGGACCGCGCCGACCTGGCCGTGACCGTGAAGGCACCCACGAAGCCCGTCTCCGGCTCCGTCACGTTCACCGTGGTCGTCAAGAACAACGGGCCGGACGACGCCAGGTACACGCTGAACCTGGCCCTCAAGACCCGTCGAGCCACGTGTACGGCACTGGTGGGCAGCGTGGCCGGGGCCGAGCTGGCCAAGGGCAAGAGCCGCTCGGAGTCATTCACCACCACGTGCACGAAGTCCGGCGGCGGCGCCAAGGCGAGTCTGACCGCGACGGTCGCCGTCAAGGGCACGGACCCGGTCAGCACCAACGACAGCAGCACCGGGCAGGCACGCATCAAGTAGCGCCCTGCCAGCACCTGGCATCCAGGCCGGGCCCGGGACGACCATCCCGGGCCCGGCCCGCTGTCCGCCCTCGATCCGAGACCCCCGGCTCCAGCCAGCGGGCCCCAGCACGTCTCAGCGTGTCAGCGCACCCTGCACGATCTCTCGCAGCGGGCGGCCGCTGACCTGGGCCAGCTCGTAGCGCACGCGTGTCACCGGCTTGTCCAGCTCCAGCAGGCGGCCGAGGTCGATGGGCGTGGCCACCAGGACGACGTCCGCGTCCACGCGCTCGAGCGTCTCCTTCAGCTCCCGCATCTGCGTCTCACCGTAGCCCATGGCTGGCACCAGCGGCTCCAGGTCCGGGTATCGCTGCAGGACCGCCTTGATGGAGCCCACCGCGACGGGCTCCGGGTCGATCAGCTCGGCCGCGCCGAAGCGCCGCGCTGCCACCACGCCGGCCCCGAAGGTCATGCCGCCGTGGGTCAGCGTCGGGCCGTCCTCCACGACGACGACGCGCTTGCCCTCGATGGACGGGCCGTCGAGGATCAGGTCGGAGCGCGCCGTGAGCACCTCCGCCGTGGGGTTGAGTGCGGCGATGCTGCCGAGCACTGCGTCGATCGAGGCCTGGTCCGCGGAATCGACCTTGTTGACGATGACCACGTCTGCCATGCGCAGGTTGGCCTCGCCCGGGTGATAGCGACGTTCGTCGCCGGCGCGCAGCGGATCGGCGACGACGATGTGCAGGTCGGGCCGATAGAAGGGCAGGTCGTTGTTGCCACCATCCCAGAGGATGACGTCCGCCTCGCGCTCGGCCTCGCGCAGGATGGCCTCGTAGTCCACGCCGGCGAAGACGACGCGCCCGGCCTCGATGTGCGGCTCGTACTCCTCGCGTTCCTCGATGGTGGTCTCGTGGCGGGCGAGGTCCTCGCGGCTGGCGAAGCGCTGGACGCGCTGGGCGGCGAGGTCCCCGTAGGGCATGGGGTGACGCACGACGACCGGGGTGTGGCCGGTCTCCGCCAGCAGCGCTGCCACGGCCCGCGTGGTCTGGCTCTTGCCGGCGCCGGTGCGCACGGCACAGACGGCCACCACGGGCCGGCTGGAGGGCAGCATCATGCGGGCCGGTCCCAGCAGCCGGAACTCGGCGCCCGACGCGATCGCGCGCGAGGCCGCGTGCATGACGGTCTCGTGGCTGACGTCGCTGTAGGAGAAGACGACCACGTCGACCCGCTCCTCGGCGATGATCCGCTCGAGGTCGGCCTCCGGGGCGATGGGGATGCCGCCCGGGTAGTGCTCGCCTGCCAAGGCCGCCGGGTAGCGCCGCGCATCGATGCCCGGGATCTGCGTGGCCGTGAAGGCCACCACCTCCACCGTCGGGTCCGCGCGGTAGACGACGTTGAAGTCGTGGAAGTCGCGACCCGCGGCCCCCATGATCAGCACCCTGGTCCTGTCCACTCCGGCCTCCCATCACCTCTCATTCGCCGAGGCGGCGAGCGTCACCGAGGCGGAGGCCTATGTTGCCACCTCGACGACGACCAGCGGCGGGCGAGGGGTGGCTCAGGCGAGGTGGCGTTCCCCAGGCGTGCCCGTGGCCCGGCTGGTGGCGAGGCGGGGTGAGCGGCACGTTCCAGCCGATGAGCTCGCAGCCCAGGACGTGCGGTGCCTCCTGGCCGGGCGTGCAGCGCGTGCAGCCCCAATGGGCCAGGCCACCCTCGTCGGGCAGGAACTCCACGTCGCAGATGTCCTCGCCGGGATCGCAGCGACGGCTATGGCAGCCGCAGTCGCAGTCGGGCCAGTGGCGGCAGGTGCACACGGCATCGGGCGAGGGCTGACGAAGGACGGTCGCCAGGATCGGCGTGGGGTCGGCCATCGAACGGGTCCTCCGGGCGCTCCCGCACCACGTCATGCCGCCCCCCGGCGGGATGCCACGATAGTGCGCCACCGTGTCAAGGGCCGGCTGAACGTCCACCGCGACCGTGGTCGATGCCACCGCCCCGCGAGCGCGGTCAGGCCCCCGCCGGGATCCTCCTCGCCAGGTCGCCCATGCGCACCACGCCCGGCCGGACGACCACGGCGTTGGCGCCGCGAAGACGCAGGGCACGTCCCCGCTCGGAGTTGGCGAAGCGCATGGCGTCCGCCCCGAAGCGGGCGCTGAACTGGGCGCAACCGGTGTGCGGCTCGGCCGAGATCTCGATGATGGCGCTGCCCACGGCCAGCCGGGTCCCCGCGGGCAGGTTCTCCTGCGAGAGGTCGAGGTCCACGTAGAGCTGGTCGCCCGCCTGCGCCCATGCTGCGGCGCGCCGCGTCCTCGGCGATGAGCTCGGCGAAGCGTGCGTTCATGACCGTCAGTTGGGCATACGGGCTGGGCTGGCCGGTGGACCTGCTGGGGCGCTTGACCCAGTCGTCGCCGACCAGTCCGACGCCGGGGTCCAGCTCGCCGACCGCGAGGATCTCGCGCTGGCCCCGGCCGGTCCGGCGCACGATGAGGCGGACCGGTCCCTCGTCGCGGGGCGACGCGAGGACGTCGTCCATGCCCTGTTCCAGTTCGCCTGCCGTCCGCTCACCCATGACCGCCGAGTATGCCGCACCTCACCGTCTTGCCATCGTCACAGACGTCTGCTTGGATGGCGAGTCGATGAACGCTCCGTCCCCCCGTCCGACGCCTGACGCTGGCGGGCCCGCCAGCCGGGCGACACCCGTCGCGCTCCGCGGACGTGGCGGGCTTCGTCGCTGGTGGGCTGGCCGCCGCACTGGGCATCGCCATCGCCGAGCTGCTGGCCGGTCTCGTCGCGGGTGCGCCTTCGCTCGTCATCGCCATCGGCGACCTCGTCATCGAGAACCAGCCACCCGGCGCCAAGGAGCTCATGGTCGAGCTCTTCGGCACCAACAACAAGCTGGCCCTCAACGCCGCCATCATCGTGGCTGCCATCGTCGTGGCTGGGCTCCTGGGCGTGGCCGGCCGGCGCCGCTGGGGCATCGCCGTGGCGGGCTTCCTGGTGGCCGGCGCGGTGGGCCTCGTGGCCGCGCTGGCACAGTCCCTGACCGACCCGTTCCTGGCCGTCCTGACCGTCGCGGTCGCCATCGCCGCCGCGCTCGGGTCGCTGCGCGTCATGCTGCGTGCCACCGGCCCCGCCTGGGCGCGTCCGGTCGCCGCCGGTGGTATCGACTGCAGCGGCAGCCTGGCCGCCCGAGAGACGCCCGACTGGGACCGACGACGCTTCCTGCAGGTGAGCGGCGGCGTGGCCGCCGGGTCGCTCGTGCTCGGTCTGCTCGGCCGCGACCTCCTCGATCACCGCCCCGGTGGCGCTGTCGAGGGCGCCACGCTGCCGACCGCGAGCGGGCCTCAGCCGGCCGTGCCCGCCGGCGCCTCCCTGGACGTGGAGGGCATCACGCCCATCGTGACCCCCAACCAGTCCTTCTACCGCATCGACACGGCGCTCGTGACGCCCAAGGTCGACGTCACTGACTGGCAGCTGACGGTCAGGGGACTCGTGGACCGCGAGGTCCGGCTGGACTACGAGCAGCTCTCCCAGATGCCGCTCATGGAACAGTACGTGACCATCGCCTGTGTCTCCAACGAGGTCGGCGGCAAGCTCATCGGCAATGCCCTGTGGACGGGCGTCGACCTCCGTGACGTGCTCGACATGGCCGGCGTCCAGCCGGAGGCGACCCAGATCGTGGGCCGTTCCGTGGATGGCTTCACGGCCGGCTTCCCCACGGCCTGGGCCATGGACCCCGAGCGCCGGCCCATGATCGCCCTGGGCATGAACGGCGAACCCCTGCCCGTCGACCACGGCTACCCGGCCCGTCTCATCATCCCCGGCCTGTACGGCTACGTGAGCGCCACCAAGTGGCTGAGCGAGATCGAGCTCACCACGTGGGAGGCGTTCGACGGTTACTGGATCCCCCGCGGATGGGCCAAGGAGGCGCCCATCCTGACCCAGTCGCGCATCGACGTGCCGCGCAGCGGCACGACCCTGGAGCCAGGCGCGACCGTCGCCCTGGCCGGCGTGGCCTGGGCACCGGACCGCGGCGTGCAGGCCGTGGAGGTCGCCATCGACGACGGTGACTGGCAGCCTGCCGAGCTGTCCATGCCGCTCAACGATGCCACCTGGGTGCAGTGGAAGCTGCCCTGGGTCGCCACGGATCCCGGGACCCACACCGTCCGCGTCCGGGCCACGGACGGCAATGGTGAGGTCCAGACCGACGTCTCCACGCCGCCCGCCCCCGACGGCGCCCGCGGCTACCACTCCGTCACCCTCAGCGTCGCCTGAGCACGGGCTCCGCCCGTCCTCTGGCAGCCCATCAGCCCAGCCGGATCGCTCCCTCGATCAGCGTGTGGGTCGCCCCGCCGACCCAGATCGAGCCATCCGTGTCGCGGCTGATGCGCGGCCGCCCGGTGCGCCCCAGCAGCGTCCCCTGGCTGGCGAGGTAGGGCGGCTCGAAGCGCTCGCTGCCGATCAGCCACTGGGCGAGAGAGGCGTTGAGGCTGCCCGTCACCGGGTCCTCGAGGATCCGGCCCTGGTCATCGCTGAAGATGGCCCGCACCTCGTAGGCGCACGGGGAGCCGGGCGGATAGGGGCCCACCATGCCGATGTCGACGCGCCCGCCATCGTCGGGCAGCGCCGGCGAGACCGCCAGCACGTCCTCTGCCGAGGCCAGCATGACGGCCACCCAGCCCGGTCCGTTGTCCACCCACTGGCTGTCGACGATGGCGTCGCGCCCGATCCGCAGCACCCTCGCCACGCGTTCGAGGTCGGCCTCAGCGACCGCGCCGAAGCGACGCAGTGGTGGCGCCTGGAAGGCCAGCTGCCCCTCGACGCGCCGCATCGGCACCAGCCCGGCGGCGCATTCCTGGACGATGCGCTCCGGGTCGACCGGCTGACCGCCGGCTCGCAGCCAGGCGTGGCAGCTGCCCAGCGTCGGGTGGCCGGCGAAGGGCAGCTCGCTCGCGGCTGTGAAGATGCGCACCCGGTAGTCGGCCGACGGGGTCGAGGGCGGCAGCAGGAAGGTCGCCTCCGACAGGTTCGTCCAGCGCGTGAAGGCCAGCATCTGCTCGGCCGTGAGCCCCTCGCCATCGACGACCACGGCCACCGGGTTGCCGCGCAGCGGTTCGGGCGAGAAGACATCGACCTGCTGGAAGCGTCGCATCGTGGCCCCCTCCATCATCGGCTCATCGAAGGCCGAGGATAGCGGCCGCATCGGCCAGCGGGTCAGGCGAGCGCGTCGGCCGGCCCGCCCTCCGTCGAGACGACCTGCGTGGGCGTGCCGTGGACGGCCGGGATGCTACCCAGCCGGCCGGCCTGGTAGTCGTGGAAGGCCTGCACGACCTCCTCACGCGTGTTCATGACGAAGGGACCCATCCAGGCCACTGGCTCGCCGATGGGCCGCCCGCCCAGGATGAGCACGTCCATGCTCGGGCTGCGGCTCTCCTGGAGCGGCGAGGCCCGCACGATGAGGCTGTCACCTGGCCCGTACACCGCCAGTTGCCCCATGCCGATGGGTCGCTGTTCCGGGCCGACGCTGCCGTCGCCGTTGAGCACGTAGAGGAGGCCGTTGTAGTCGGCCCGCCAGGGCAGCACCAGCTCCGCCCCCGGGCTGATGGTGGCGTGGACCTGGGTCATGGGCGTGTAGGTGGAGCCCGGCCCGCGGTGGCCGGCGACCTCGCCGGCGATGATCCGCAGCAGGGCGCCACCGTCGGGCGAGGCCACGAGCGCCACGGCATCGGCGCGCAGGTCCTGGTAGCGGGGAGCGGCCCACTTCTGCGAGCGCGGCAGGTTGACCCACAGCTGGAAGCCGTGGAAGAGCCCACCGCTCACGACGAGGTGCTCCGGTGGCTTCTCGATGTGCAGGATGCCCGCGCCGGCCGTCATCCACTGGGTGTCGCCGTTGGTGATGACGCCGCCGCCGCCGTTCGAGTCGCTGTGCTCGAAGATGCCGTCGATCATGTAGGTGACGGTCTCGAAGCCGCGATGCGGGTGCCACGGTGTGCCCTTCGGCTCGCCCGGCGCGTACTCCACCTCGCCCATCTGGTCGAGGTGGATGAAGGGGTCGAGGTCCGTGAGCGGGACGCCCGCGAAGGCGCGGCGGACCGGGAAGCCCTCTCCCTCGAAGGCGCTCGGTGCGCTCGTCACCGACTTCACGGCGCGCGGGCGACTGGCGAGCGCGTCGAGGCGGGGCAGGCGCGGCAGGGACGTGATGTCGGCGACGGTGATGGCTGGCATCGGGGGATCTCCGTTGTGGGGACCACTATCGTGCCACAGAGTAGTTGCAGACGCAACTATCTGTGGAGACGATCGGAGCCGGTCGGGCTGGCCGCAGCGCCCGTGCCATCCGGCAGCACCCGACGCTGAGGCGGGTCAGAGGTCCGGGTCGTCCAGGCCCCGCTCTCCGAAGAGGCGCCGATGGGTGCGCAGGGCATAGCGGTCGGTCATGCCGGAGATGAAGTCGGCGGCCTGCGTGACGCGGTCGGCATCGGTGTCGCGGTAGGTGGCCGGCAGGTCCTCCGGATGGTCCAGGTGGTGGTCCATGAGGCGTCGGATGACCTCGATGGCCGCCCGATGGCGTCGTCGCTGCGAGGGCGCCAGGTAGACCCGCTCGAACATGAAGCCGCGCAGCTCGTGCATGTCGGCCAGCACCTCGTCGTGCATGCGCACCTCCCCGAGGTCCAGGGCGCCCTCGACGACGGCCCCGATCATGCCGCCGATCCAGGTGGAGCCAGGCCGCCCGAAGCGGGCCCGCATGGCGGCCGGGAAGTCATCCTCGGCCAGGAGGCCGGCGCGCATGGCATCGAGCGCGTCGTGGGTGAGGTAGGCGATGCGATCGGCGTAGCGGACGCAGAGCGCCTCCTGGGTCGTGGGCGGCGGGTCGATCTTCCAGGAGTGCGCGCGGATGCCGTCGCGCACCTCCCAGGCCAGGTTCAGGTCCTCCAGCACCTCGAAGACACGGACGCTCTGGGCGGCATGGTGCCAGCCGCCCGTGGTCGGGAAGTAGGGCGAGAGGGCCTCCTCGCCAGTGTGACCGAACGGCGAGTGGCCGACGTCGTGGCCGAGCGCGATGGCCTCCGCGAGGGCCTCGTTGAGCGACAGGGCGGCGGCGATGCCGCGGGCGATCTGGGTCACCTGGATGGTGTGCGTGAGCCGGGTGACGTAGTGGTCGTCCTCGGGGTTCACGAAGACCTGCGTCTTGTGCTTGAGCCGTCGGAAGGCCTTGCTGTGCATGATGCGGTCGCGGTCGCGCTCGAAGATGGTCCGCATCGCGTCGGGTGCCTCAGGGCGCGCGCGCCCCCGCGACTGGGCGGAGCGCAGGGCCGCCGGGGCCAGCCCGGCAGCCTCCTCCGCCTCGCGGACCTGGCGATCGCGCAGGATGAAGCGCTGGCTCAAGGTCGAGCTCCGTGGGGACGGTCGACGCGGCTCATCGGCGAGTCAGTGGGGCCTTCCGCGCGGAGCGTTCGCCGGTCCGCGACGGGTGCGCCTAGCTCGTCGATGCCGCGGCTCGCTGCGCCGAGGTGGCGCTGGCGGTAGCGGGCCTCGAGGCCGGCCAGGAACCGGTCGAAGCGGGCCTCGATGCGCTCGCGGCGGAGTGCCACCGCGGCCGCAAGGATGATCAGGCTGCCCCACCAGATGACGGGCATGGCCAGCAGGACGCCGACCGGTAGCAGCCAGGCCTGGCCCGTTCGGGCGGCGTAGACGATGACCACGGCCGCCAGCGGCAGGCGCAGGAGCAGCGGGATGGGGATGGAGCCGGGGACGGTGCTCGAGCCGGTGCTGCTGCGTGAGCAGCGCGAACCAGTCGGCCCAGAGGCCCGGCGTGATGACGGCCGTGACGGCGATGACGGCCACCGTCGCTGCCAGCGCCCCCAGGAACGGGGACCATTCGCGGCGCGCCGCGAACCACAGGATGCCGAGGCCGGGCGTCACCTTGGTGAGCAGCGGGAAGGCCCAGGCGGCCGGGCGCCGCAGCCCGACGACGATGGCGGCCGCCAGGAGGATGGTGATGTTGCCGCCCCAGATCTCCGGCATGGCCAGCACCGCGAGGGGCAGGAAGAGAAGCGGTCCGGTCAGCCAGAAGAGCACCGCCAGCAGGATGGCCGTCCAGAGCCCCACGAAGATGCGGCCAGGGCAGGGCTCGCAGCGGGCTCATGGCCACCAGGAAGGCCGGCGAGTAGAGGTAGGCGCTCTCGTGTCCGACCGAGCCGGGCTCGTAGGGTCGCGCCAGCGGCGCGGCCCAGTAGGCCCGGGCGTCCTGCCCGGGCCCGAAGCCGTCCGGCTCGAACGGCTCCGACAGCGCCGTCATGAGCACCACGAGCAGGACGGCGACCAGCAGCCCCCAGAAGGTCAGCACGCGCCGAAGGTAGGCGGACCCGGTCGCCGGCTCGGTCAGGTCGCCGTCCATGGCCACCTCAGCGCGTGCGCCCCGGGCTGCCTATTCCGTCAGCGGGGCCACGCCGTGGCCCAGCATGAGCGGGCGGCCCAGCAGGCCGTCGTAGCGCGGCCGGAAACGAGCCCGGTCGTACATGAGGTCGACGTCCACCGAGACGGCGCCCAGCTCCGGATCCGGCAGCGGCGCGTGCGAGTAGCGGCCCTCGCGGATGGCCATCATGCGCCCGCGCTGACCCTCGGCCACGAGCTCCACGGCCGTGTTGCCGAAGACCATGCCCACCATCTGGTCCACCGAGTCCGGCTCGCCCGAGCGCAGGTCGTAGGTCAGGTCGGAGTGGACGGTGTCGATGCCCGTGCGGCTCTTGATCTCCGCCGCCAGGATCTCTGCCACGTTGGCCTTGTGGCGATGGCCGAAGGCGTCCGCCTCGCCGACCTCGGCGATGCTGCCGCCCTCCCAGATGGCGCCCTCCGCGGTGATGACGAAGGCGTAATGGCTGGGGTTGGTCGCGTGGTCGGACGCCAGGACGGCGGCGAGGGCCTCCACGTCGTACGGTGCCTCCGGGATGAGGCAGCGGCCGGAGGTCACGAAGGCGGAGTAGAGGGCCGTGAAGCCGGCGTCCCGACCGAAGATGCGGAAGACGCCGATGCGCTCGTGCGAGCCGATCGTGGAGCGCTGCCGGTTGATGGCGTCACGCGCCCGCGTGATGGCCGTGGAGAAGCCGATGCAGTACTCCGTGCCCTGCACGTCGTTGTCCATGGTCTTGGGGATGGCGATGAGGTTCGCGCCCGCGTCGTGCAGGATCTGCGAGTAGCTCAGCGTGTCGTCGCCGCCGATGGGGATGAGGTAGTCGAGCCCCAGCGCCTCCATGTTGCGGAGCACGACCGGGGTCATGTCGTAGCGGTCCTCGCCCACGCGCATCTGCTCGGCCTGCGCGTCCGAGACGTGCGCCGGGAGCGCGGAGCGCTTCATCTTGCGCGGGTTGGTGCGCGAGCTGTGCAGCCAGGTCCCGCCCGTGCGGTCGATGGTGCGCGTGACGAGCCGGTCGAGGGGCACCAGGTACTCGGCCTCCGACTCCGCTACCCCGGGCTGGAGGTGGGTCAGGCCCTTCCAGCCCCGCCGGACGCCCACGACCTCCCAGCCCAGCTCCGTGGCTCGATAGGTGACCGACTTGATGGCGGCGTTGAGGCCGGGGACGTCGCCACCCCCGGTGAGGATGCCGATGCGGCGCGTGGTGCTCATGTCGTTCTGCTGATCCCCTCTTCCAGGCAGGCCCTGGCGCCTGCCTGACATCACGTGTGATGGACGGTCGCGCGGACCGATGACGTTGCGGTTCACGATGGTAGCGCCTCCGTGCGGCCGCTACGATGAAGGCCACGCGCGACGCGCGTTCGAAGGATGAGGATGGGCCACAGGCGACCATGAACTACGAGCTCTACATGCGAGCGGCGCTCTCGGAGGCCGTCCAGGCTGCCCGCGCCGGTGAGCGTGCCGATGGCGCCGTGGCCGTGCTGGACGAGGCCATGGTGGCGCACGGCCGCGAGTCCGTGCGCGGCAGCGGGCGATCCCACGGCGCACGCCGTCATCATCGCCGTCCGCGAGGCGGCCACGCCGCCTGGGCCGTCGGTCGCTGGCCGGCATGACCGTCTTCTGCGTCGTGGAGCCCTGCGCCATGTGCGTCGGAGCCCTGCAGCAGGCGGACGCGGACGGGGTCGTCTACTCGCTGGCCGACCCTGGCGAGGGTGCCTGCCATTCCGGCGGTCGCCCTGGCGGAGGCCCGCGGCCTGCCGCGTCGCCTCAACGTGGTCTCCGGCATCCTGCGCGACGACGCCGCCGACCTGCGGCCTGACCTCGATCCCGAGCGCCTGCGGGCCTGACGGCGCGGTCGAGCCGCGATCCCCGGGGTCCGGGGGCGCCGCCAGGGTGGAGCCCCGTGGTCCCCGGCAACGCCTGTCCCCGGTCACCGGCGATGCTTTGCTAGACTCGCCCGCGGAGAGGTGTCCGAGTGGTTGAAGGTGCCGCTCTCGAAAAGCGGTGTGCGCAAGCACCGTGGGTTCGAATCCCACCCTCTCCGCCAGTCTCCTCCTGCCGTTCGCAGTCGGGCGGCGCCATGGAGAGGTCGCCTAGAGGCCTAGGGCGCGGCACTGGAAATGCCGTATGGGGAAACTCATCGTGGGTTCGAATCCCACCCTCTCCGCCATCCCGAGCCCCTTCCTGCCGCCGCCCGCTATGATGCCTAGGCCGTGCTAGGCGGGGAACTAGCGGTGCCCTGTACCTGCAATCCGCTCCAGCAGGGCTGAATCCCCTCCCGAGGTCCGCTGCCCGCGGACGCCAACGGGGCGATCGGTGTTGAGGATCGGGTCCCGCGCAGCGGCGACGCGTGAACCACGTCAGGTCCGGAAGGAAGCAGCGTTAAGCGCTGCTCGCCGGGTGCCGCGGACCGGCCTGGTCCGAGCCGGACGCCTTGGTCGGGCTCGCGAGCGGTCGTGATCGACGGAGGGTGCACGGCAAGAGACCCAGTTCCGCCATGTGCGGCCGCCCGCCGCCGGAGCGCGGCGGACATGCCGACCAGGCCGGGCCGGCCCCGCAGGCGCGCCCCGGCACAGGGAGACCGATGGTCGAGACACCGAGCAGCATGAGCCCCGGGACAGAGGGCCAGAGGCAGGCCATCTACCGGCGCTTCCGCGCCCAGACGTTCTCGGAGATGGTCGGCCAGGGCCCGGTGGTGGAGACGCTCCACAACGCCGTCCGCCTCGGTCGCGTCGGCCACGGCTTCCTCTTCGTGGGACCGCGCGGCACGGGCAAGACCTCCATGGCGCGGATCCTGGCCAAGGCCGTCAACTGCACGGACCTGCGGGACGGGGAGCCCTGCGACGCCTGCCTCAGCTGTGTCTCCATCCGCGAGGGTCGGGCCCTGGACGTCATCGAGCTGGATGCTGCCTCCAATAACAAGGTGGACGACATGCGGGAGCTGGTGCCGCGCGTCTACACGGGCGCGGCGGACCTTCGGCGCAAGGTCTTCATCATCGACGAGGTCCAGCGCATCAAGGAGGGCTGGGACGTCCTCCTCAAGACCCTCGAGGAGCCGCCGGAGGGCGTGCTCTTCATCTTCTGCACCACCGATCCCAGCCAGATCCGCCCGGCCGTCGTCTCGCGCCTGCAGCGCTTCACCTTCCGTCCGCTGGCGAGCGCCGACATCGAGGGCAAGCTCCGGCGCATCCTCGTGGCCGAGGGGCGCAGCGTGGAGCCGGAGGCGCTGGCGCTCATCGCCCGGCTAGCCAGCGGCGGCATGCGGGACGCCGAGTCCATGCTCGACCAGGTCCTCGGTGAGCTCGGCCGATCCCATCACGCGCGGCCTCGGTGGCCGACCTGCTCGGCCTGGCCGACGCCACGGTCGTGGACGACTTCGTCGACGCGCTCGTGGGCGGCGACGTGCTCGCGGGCATCCGCATCCTCGATGCCCTGGAGGCCGAAGGTCGCGACCTGGTGGCCTTCAGCGAACAGCTCGTGTCGCGCCTGCGGGAGGTGCTCGTGGAGCGCCTGTCGGCACCCTCGCCGGAGTCTCGAGCCGGGGCTCGCACGCTCACGGATGCCGCCCGGCGCCTCACCGGCGTCGACGCCAGCCGCAGTGGCCTGGGGGGCTACCGCTGGCAGCTCGAACTGTGCCTGCTGGCGGTCGCGGACGGCACCCCGGCGGGCGTCGCGTCGGTGGCGCCGCCGGTCGTGCCACCAGCCCCGCCGGCATCAGCGCCACTCCCATCAGCGCGACTCCCATCAGCTACCACCGCGAAGCCGTCGCCCCCGCAGAGGCCGGGTCCGACGCCGCGCGCGTCCTCGGCCGGCCAGCTCGACGTGCCCGTCGCGGCCGAACCCGCAGCCGCAGGCCCCGTGGCGACCGGACCCGCGACCGGTCCCGCGACTGGCCCCACGGCGGCCCTGCCGCCCGGGCCGGTGGAGGCGCGGAAGCCGGCCCGGGTCGCCCGGACCACGAGTCCGCCCGATGGGGGCGACATCGTCGCCGTTCGCTCGGCCTGGCCCGGCATCGTGTCGGCCATCGGGGCCAATCCGGCCAATCGTCCCCTGGTCAGCTCGTGCCGCCCGGTCGAGTTCCGCGACGGCTTCCTGGTCCTGGGCTTCCCCGAGGACCAGGCCTTCATGCGCGACATCGCCGAGCGCAAGCGCCTCGTCCTGGAGGATGGCATCTCGGCCGTCATCGGCCGGCCCGTGGCGGTACGCTGCGTGGTGACCAACCTTGAGCTCGTCGAGCCGGTCGACTCTGGCGAAGATGACCTCGTCGCCCAGGCGCGGCGCATCTTCGACGGTGAGCTGGCCGGGGTCGAGGACATCGACTAGTCACGAAGGAGACAGCGCGTGGGCATGGGCAACCTGGCCAGGATGGCTCAGCAGATGCAGGCTGACATGGCCCGCGTCGAGCAGGAGCTGCACGACCTGCAGGTCGAGGGCAGCGCCGGCGGCGGCGTCGTCAAGGCGGTCGTGACCGGCAAGCAGGAGATCGTCTCGCTCAGCATCGATCCCGAGCGTCGTGGATCCCGATGACGTGGAGATGCTGCAGGACCTCGATCGTGGCGGCCGTCGGGGACGCCCTCGCCAATGCCCGCAAGACGGCCGAGGACAAGATGTCGCGTGTCACCAGTGGCCTGCGCATCCCCGGCCTCTAGGGTCGCCCATCGGCCGGCGCGCCTGACGCCGCCGGCCCTGCGCCCGTGAGCCAGCTCATCGAGCCGGTCGCCAGGCTCATCGAGTCGTTCTCGCAGGCTGCCCGGCATCGGGCCGAAGACCGCCCAGCGGCTCACCTATCACCTGCTGCGCGCGCCTGAGTCGGAGGCCCGGAACCTGGCGGCGGCCCTCGTGTCCGTCCGCGATGACGTCGTCTTCTGCGAGCGCTGTCACGACATCAGCACCGGTCCCCTGTGCCCCATCTGCAGCGACCCTGGGCGCGACGATGCTCGCCTCTGCGTCGTCGAGGAGCCCCTCGACGTCCTGGCACTGGAACGCACGCGGGCCTTCCGGGGCCGCTACCACGTGCTGCACGGCGCCATCTCGCCGATGGACGGCATCGGTCCCGACCGCCTGCGCATCGGGTCGCTGCTCGAGCGCATCGCTGCGCGGGTCGCCGCGGGAGCCCCGTTCGAGGAGGTCGTCATCGCCACCAACCCGACCCTCGAAGGGGAAGCCACGTCGATGTACATCGCCGAGCGCATCTCTGGCCAGGTGGGTCTCGTGTCACGCATCGCGAGGGGCATCCCGGTGGGCGGCGACCTCGAGTACGCCGACGAGGTGACCCTCGTGCGAGCCCTTCAGGGTCGCCAGCAGGTCGAGAAGGGCCCCGGGCGATGAGCTACCTCGTCAACGAGGCGCTCCTGCGGCTCATCAAACCGCTCATCGCCCTGCTGCTGGCCGTCGTCCTCTACTGGGTGCTGACCGGCCTCCTGGGCGAGCCCGGGTCGGCCCTGCTCTTCCTGGCCTGTTGGCTGAGCACCTCGGCCTTCATCCTGCTCGCGGAGACCGGCATCATCTGAAGCCGCGCTGCGCGGAGCCGTGGGCCGGTTTGACGGCGCGCCGCGCCGAGCGCCTATCATCCTGCTTCTGCGCCGCGCGGACCACGCGCAGCGCCACCCGGGCCATCCGGCTCGGAGGTGGCCAGACCTGCGGTTGACACCCCTCAGGAACATGTGTCATCATAGGCGGCCGCGCCGGACAGCCAAGGAGACTTGGAGTCTGGCCGGGCACCTTAACAAGTGAAGAGTGGCAGACAGAGTCATTTGTTTGTGCGAGCGGGCAAACCCCGAATTCAAAGGATGAACCGCAAGGAACATCCTTTTCGTCGGAGAGTTTGATCCTGGCTCAGGATAAACGCTGGCGGCGTGCATGAGACATGCAAGTCGAACGGACGACCTCGGGCTTGCTCGAGGTCGTTAGTGGCGAACGGCTGAGTAACGCGTGGGTGACCTGCCCGGAAGTGGGGAATAACTGCCCGAAAGGGTGGCTAATACCGCATGTGGCCATACGTTCGTTCGTATGACCAAAGCCGCAAGGCGCTTCCGGAGGGGCCTGCGTTCGATTAGCTCGTTGGTGGGGTAACGGCTCACCAAGGCGACGATCGATAGGTGGTCTGAGAGGATGATCACCCAGACTGGGACTGAGACACGGCCCAGACTCCTACGGGAGGCAGCAGTCGGGAATTTTGCTCAATGGGCGAAAGCCTGAAGCAGCAACGCCGCGTGAGGGATGAAGGCCTTCGGGTTGTAAACCTCTTTTCCCAGGGACGATGATGACGGTACCTGGGGAATAAGCCACGGCTAACTACGTGCCAGCAGCCGCGGTAATACGTAGGTGGCAAGCGTTGTCCGGATTTACTGGGCGTAAAGAGCGCGCAGGCGGCCGAGTCAGTCGAATGTGAAAGCCCCCGGCTCAACTGGGGAGGGTCATTCGATACTGCTCGGCTTGAAGATGGGAGAGGGAAGCGGAATTTCAGGTGTAGTGGTGAAATGCGTAGATATCTGAAGGAACACCAGTGGCGAAGGCGGCTTTCTGGCCCATTCTTGACGCTGAGGCGCGAAAGCTAGGGGAGCAAACGGGATTAGATACCCCGGTAGTCCTAGCCGTAAACGATGAACACTAGATGTTGGTGGTATCAACCCCGCCAGTGTCGTAGCTAACGCATTAAGTGTTCCGCCTGGGGAGTACGGCCGCAAGGCTAAAACTCAAAGGAATTGACGGGGGCCCGCACAAGCAGCGGAGCGTGGGGTTTAATTCGATGCAACGCGAAGAACCTTACCAGGGCTTGACATGACCAGGAATCCGGCGGAAACGTCGGCGCCCCGCAAGGGGCCTGGCCACAGGTGTTGCATGGCTGTCGTCAGCTCGTGTCGTGAGATGTTGGGTTAAGTCCCGCAACGAGCGCAACCCCTACTGTGTGTTGTATCACTCACACGGGACTGCCGAGAGAAACTCGGAGGAAGGTGGGGATGACGTCAAGTCAGCATGGCCCTTACGTCCTGGGCTACACCCACGCTACAATGGCCGGTACAACGGGCTGCGAAACCGCGAGGTGGAGCTAATCCCTTAAAGCCGGTCTCAGTTCGGATCGTAGGCTGCAACTCGCCTGCGTGAAGCCGGAGTTGCTAGTAACCGCGGGTCAGCATACCGCGGTGAATATGTTCCCGGGCCTTGTACACACCGCCCGTCACGTCATGGAAGCCGACAACACCCGAAGCCAGTGAGCCAACCGCAAGGGGGCAGCTGTCGAAGGTGGGGTTGGTGACTGGGACGAAGTCGTAACAAGGTAGCCGTACCGGAAGGTGCGGCTGGATCACCTCCTTTCTAGGGAGAGGGAGCCGAGGCCATCGGTGAGGCCGGAGCGCTAGACACCCTCCCAGGTTGATCGCCACGATCGAGACCGCCACCCGGCTGGGTGGGGGCGGCGCGCGGATCCGTCCGCGTGAGATCGTGACGACCCAGCACCAAGCACCGAAACCGCTCGTACAAGACCTTGTCTGCCACTCTTCAAGTGTTAAGGTGCAGTGACCCCGGCGAGTCCGCTCGTCGCGGGACAACGCCGGGCGTTTAGCTCAGTTGGTTAGAGCACTGCCCTGATAAGGCAGAGGCCTCTGGTTCGAGTCCAGAAACGCCCACCACGTACCGTTCAGATGGCCGGCGCGTGCAAGGGGACGTAGCTCAGTCGGAAGAGCATCTCCTTTGCAAGGAGAGGGTCAGGAGTTCGAGTCTCCTCGTCTCCACCACCCTGTCGCCGTCCGCGAAGGCACGGAGGAACTGAGGCTGCGAACAGCGCACCTGCCGATGGAAACGAATATCGGGTAGACCCCGGCGGCTCTCGAAGAGCGACACCCCAGGCTGATCGAAGGGACGGCTCGAGGTCTTCGAGCCGTCTTGTGGTGTCAGTCGCCGTGAGATCAACTGGTCCGTGGGCTCCAGGCAATGGCCTGGAGGTCACCGACCAGCGGATCGCTGGATATGCGAGGTGACTCGCAGCACCTTACAAAGTGAATACGTGATCGGAAGAAATTGAGTCTTTTTTGAACTTCGATTTCTGCCGAGATAGAACGACAAGGTGATGATCCCGGACATCCCTTGGCAACTGGCCGTTGGGTGAGTTGTTGAGGGAGGTCAAGCTACACAGGGCACGGGGTGGATGCCTTGGCGCCAAGAGCCGATGAAGGACGTGGCAGGCGACGAAACGCTCTGGGGAGCTGCGAGCAAGCGTAGATCCAGGGATGTCCGAATGGGGAAACCCGGCTGGGGTAATGCCCAGTCACTCCGGGCTGAATATATAGGCCCGGTTGAGGTAAGTCCGCGAACTGAAACATCTCAGTAGCGGGAGGAAAGGAGATCATTCCCTGAGTAGTGGCGAGCGAAAAGGGAAGAGCCTAAACCAGCCCAGCGTGATAGGCGGCAGCCGTTTCTGGGCCGGGGTTGTAGGAGCTGACATCGGGGACCTGCCGGACCCCACTGGAGTTACAAAGTCGATCGTGAGCTGAACCCGTCAGGAAAGGCGGGCCAGAGAGGGTGATAGCCCCGTACGCGAAGCGAGCGACCTCCAGGTCAGCCACCTGAGTACCACGTGGAAGGTCTCTCATGTGGGAACCCGGGCGGACCACCGTCCAAGGCTAAATACTCTTGGCGACCGATAGTGAACCAGTACCGTGAGGGAAAGGTGAAAAGTACCCCGGAAGGGGAGTGAAATAGTACCTGAAACCACGTGCCCACAAACAGTCAGAGGGTGTTGCCGGCTTCACCGCCGGTAGCCTGATGGCGTGCCTTTTGAAGAATGAGCCGACGAGTTACTTGTGTGTGGCGAGGTTAAGTCCGCGAAGGACGGAGCCGTAGCGAAAGCGAGTCTGAATAGGGCGTCAAGTCGCATGCAGTAGACCCGAAACCGGGTGACCTACCCATGGCCAGGTTGAAGCGGGAGTAATGTCCCGTGGAGGACCGAACTCACTAGCGTTGAAAAGCTAGGGGATGAGCTGTGGATAGCGGTGAAATGCCAATCGAACCCGGAGATAGCTGGTTCTCCCCGAAATAGCTTTAGGGCTAGCCTCGAGCGTTCAATCACGAGGGTAGAGCACTGAATGGGCTAGGGGGCTTCCCGCTTACCAACCCCAATCAAACTCCGAATCTCGTGATTCCAGAGCTCGGGAGTCAGACTACGAGGGCTAAGCTTCGTGGTCAAAAGGAAAACAGTCCGGACCGTCAGCTAAGGTCCCTAAGTTCAGGCTAAGTGGGAAAGGATGTGGAGTCGCTTAGACAACCAGGATGTTGGCTTAGAAGCAGCCATCATTTAAAGAGTGCGTAACAGCTCACTGGTCAAGTGGTTCCGCGCCGAAGATCCAACGGGGCTTAAGCCTGGCACCGAAGCTACGGGTCTGTGACCCGTTCGCGGGTCATGGGCGGTAGGGGAGCGTCCTGCATGCAGCGAAGGTTGACCGTAAGGACGATTGGAGCGTGCAGGAGTGCGAATGTCGGCATGAGTAGCGAAATGTGGGTGAGAAACCCACACGCCGGAAGCCTAAGGTTTCCTGAGGAAGGCTTGTCCACTCAGGGTTAGTCGGGCCTAAGCCGAGGACGATACGTCGTAGGCGATGGACATCCGGTTGATATTCCGGAACCACCAGAGATCGTTTGCACCGCAAGGTGTCGCCTGGAGGAGGCGACCCCGTGGTTGGGTTGGCCGTAGAGGTCATCTCGAAGCGGGAGAGCTGAGCCCAGGTGAGAGCAAGGGCATGACCCAGCATGGTAGTTCGAGCGTGTTTTGGCTATACGCGTCTAAGCCGGTAGGCGGGGAAGACAGGCAAATCCGTCATCCCATCCAAACGCCGAGAAGCGAATGAAAGCGGCATCCGCTGCGATTCGAGTGAGCCAAGCTGGCAAGAAAAGTGTCTAGCGAGATCAAAGGTGACCGTACCGCAAACCGACACAGGTAGGCGGGTAGAGAATACCAAGGCGAACGGGAGAACCCTCGTTAAGGAACTCGGCAAATTGGCCCCGTAACTTCGGGAGAAGGGGCGCCTCGGCACGCAGCTTTGCTCGTGTGTTCGAGGCCGCAGTGAAACGGCCCAGGCGACTGTTTAGCAAAAACACAGGTCCGTGCCAAAGCGAAAGCTGACATATACGGGCTGACGCCTGCCCAGTGCCGGAAGGTTAAGAGGAGGGGTGCAAGCTCTGAATCGAAGCCCCGGTAAACGGCGGCAGTAACTATAACTGTCCTAAGGTAGCGAAATTCCTTGTCGGGTAAGTTCCGACCCGCACGAATGGCGTAACGATCTGGGCGCTGTCTCAACGAGGGACTCGGCGAAATTGAAGTACCTGTGAAGATGCAGGTTACCCGCGATAGGGCAAAAAGACCCCGTGGAGCTTTACTACACCCTGTCATTGGATCGGGATTTAGCACGTGTAGGATAGGTGGGAGGCTGAGAAGCTGGGGCGCTAGCCTCGGTGGAGCCGACGTTGAAATACCACCCTTGTTGTGTTTTGGTTCTAACCGCGACCCGTGATCCGGGCGCAGGACAGTGGCAGGCGGGTAGTTTGACTGGGGCGGTCGCCTCCTAAAGAGTAACGGAGGCGCCCAAAGGTTCCCTCAGGCTGAATGGAAACCAGCCGTAGAGTGCAAAGGCATAAGGGAGCTTGACTGCGAGACCCACAAGTCGAGCAGAGACGAAAGTCGGGCTTAGTGATCTGGTACCTCCGAGTGGAAGGGGTATCACTCAACGGATAAAAGCTACCCCGGGGATAACAGGCTTATAGGGCCCAAGAGTTCACATCGACGGCCCTGTTTGGCACCTCGATGTCGGCTCGTCGCATCCTGGGGCGGTAGTACGTCCCAAGGGTTTGGCTGTTCGCCAATTAAAGCGGTACGTGAGCTGGGTTCAGAACGTCGTGAGACAGTTCGGTCTCTATCCATCGTGGGCGTAGGGAACTTGAGAGAAGCTGCTCTTAGTACGAGAGGACCGGAGTGGACGAACCTCTGGTGTGCCAGTCGTCCTGCCAAGGGCGTCGCTGGGTAGCTATGTTCGGTTTGGATAAGCGCTGAAAGCATCTAAGTGCGAAGCCAGTCTCAAGATGAGGTTCCCCACCGGGTCAACCGGGTAAGACCGCAGGGAGATCACCTGCTTGATAGGCGGCATGTGGAAGCTGGGTAACCAGTGAAGCTGAGCCGTACTAATGGTCGAGGGCTTGACCTTTTTCAGCAACCCACCCATGGGCAGCTGAAGGGATCGCGGCATCATCACCGCGTCGTGGGCGACCGCTGGTCGCCGCTCAACGGCAGGAATCGAGGTTCAGACTCACAGGCAGGCCAGGTCGCTTGCCGTTCCGATCACGTATTCACGTCACGACCACACGCACGAGATCCTGGTGACTCAAGCGGAGAGGCCACACCCGTTCCCATCCCGAACACGGAAGTTAAGCTCTCCAGCGCCGAAGATACTCAGGGGGCAGCCCCTCGGGAAAATAGGCCGTCGCCGGGGTCTCTTGCGTTTCACGGACCGCGTCGGGTGAGGCCACGCCCCGCGCGGATGAGCCAGGGGTCGCGCTGGCCGGACAGGCTGCGAACGGCCGCTGTCCGGGTGATCGTGCGGTGGGCCGGGCAGGGTGCGCGCCTGGATGTGGGGATCGTGCGGCCGGCGACACCGTATCATCGGGGTGTGCAGCCGGACCCTCGCCGTGAGCAGATGCCGCCGCCGGACGGTCAGGCGCAGCCCATGACCGGACCGTGGGGCGAGCCGAACGCACCCATCACCGGTGATGAAGGCGGGGCCTGCATGGGCGCCGCCGCCGCGTCCTGCGCCGGGTGCGTGGGCGTGCCTCCGCCGCCCCCGGTGGCCGGTGTCGGCCAGGCATCCGTGCCTCCCGCATCGCCGCCCCACCGGGCATGCCGCCGTCCGTGCCCCCACGGCCGGCTGGCCCTCCCACGCTCTCGTTCCCGCCGCCCGTCGGCGCGCCGCCCCCACCCGTCGTGCCCTCCGCGCCCATGCCGGTGGCGCCGGCACGGCAGTCCCCGCCGCCCGCCTCGGAAGGTGCGGCGGAGCACGCGCCGGTGGACGACGCCGACGGGCACGCTGGCGATGGGGTCCGAGGAGGCCGGTCCGCTGGCGGGCTCGCAGGATTGGCTGGACCGGACTCTGCCCGTATCTGCTGTCCGAGCGCGGGACCTACCGCTCGAGCCAGCCCGACGCCGGGCACCGCTGCACGGCCCAGGATCCACCGAGCTCGCTTCCGCTGGCGTTCCAGGAGCGCTACTGCCTTTCCGAGCGCCATCTCCGCTGTGAGATGTACAAGGTCGCCCAGTCGGCCCGGTCGGCCGCCTTCGACCGCGAGGGCATCCCCTCGGAGCAGGTCCGCTCGGCGCGCTTCAGGCCATCGGTGCGGTCAGTGCCGCTCGCCCTCGGCCCATCCAGCGGCAGCAGCTCCGGTCAGGGACGAGACTCGCGCGGACCGCTCATCGCCGCCGGCTTCGGCATCCTTGTGCTGGCCGTTCTGGCCTTCGTCATCGTGCTGCTGCTCAGTGGCGGCGGGGGGTCCGGGCCGGGCGCGGATGCCAGCTCGTCACCAGGGTCATCGCGGCTCCCATCGGCCGCCCCGACGGCGGCGCCGCCGGTCACCCCAGGACCGACCGCTCTGCCCACGAGCGTGCCGGCGTCGCCCGGCGCCAGTGCAGCCAGCGACCAGCCGGCGGCTCTCGAAGGTCCTCGTATCGAGTACCAGGTGCAGGAGGGCGAGGCCCTCATCGCCATCGCGGCTACCTTCGGCACCAGCCGCCGGGAGATCCTGCTGGCGAACCCGGCCATCGCCGAGCAGCGGCCCTACACGGAACCCGGCGACATCATCATCGTTCCCGTCTCGCCGGACATGGCGCGGGCGGACATCGAGGCGGTCCCGGGGTTCCAGCGCTACGTGGAGTAGCGTCGCCGGCTCAGGCCTGGCAGGAACGGCACCACGTGGTCACGAATCCGCCCGGGGAGACCTCGGCGAGGGTCGCCCCGCAACGCGGGCACGGCTGGCCGCCCCGCAGGTGCACGTTCAGGAAGTCGCGTGCCTGCTCCTCGAAGCGGGGCGGGACCCGCGTGCGCAGCTCGGCGACGGCCCAGGCCATCGTCTCCCGGCTGGCTCGCCACAGGCGCTCCGACTCCTCGTCGGCGAGCGAGGCGCGCCGCCGGAAGGGGCCCAGGCGCGCCAGCCAGAGCACCTCGTCGCTGTAGGCGTTGCCGATGCCAGCCACGAAGGCCTGGTTCTTGAGGAGGTTGTGAAGCTCGCCGTCGTGCCTCCCGATGCGTGCCTGCCAGGTCGCGAAGTCCAGGGCCGGGTCGTCGACGTCCGGGCCGAGCGCCTCCCAGCCGGCGACCTCCCGCGGCACGCTCTCCGGCAGCAGGTAGACCTTGCCCATCCTGCGCGGGTCCCGGTAGCGCAGCTCGATGATCGCGTCATCCGCCGGCAGCCAGGCTGCGCCGATGCGTCCAGGGAGCCAGGTCACGGGCCGGCAGCCCGGCGGCGCGCGGGCCGAAGGTGAAGACCATGGCCGTCGAGGTGAAGGGCTTGCTGCCGGGTGCCGCCAGGCCGAGGCGTCCGGTGAGCATGGCATTGACCACGATCCGACCCTGGCCGCCGAAGGAGAGCGTCAGGAACTTGCCCCGCTGCGAGACGGCCTCCAGCACGTGACCCTCGAAGCCGCGGAGCTCGGCCGCGGTCCCCCGCAGGATCAATGGCTGGGCAACGACCGCGTGTCCCAGTGGCCGTCCCGCCAGTGCAGCCGTGAAGGCCTCGGCGAGGATGCGCAGGTCAGGCAGTTCCGGCATCGCGCCATTGTTGCGCGGTCGTGCCCATGATAGGATGCGCGGGCCCTGTCGAACGAGAATACGCAGGCCGCGCAGGCCCGGTACCGGAGGAGTCATCCCGCCCCGCAGGACACGGACGACGCACCCGATGCACCAGCAGCCCGGGCTCGCACCCGGGCTGTCGTCATCCTCGGAGGACAGGAGCCCAGCCACCAAGGAGACCAGATCGTTGACCGTAGAAGAGCCGCAGATCACCGACGCCGATAGCGTCACGACCAGCCCGGAGGATGCCGGGATCGAGACCGAGACAGCGACCGCCACCCCCGAGGCCGCAGCCACGGATGTCGCACCTGTCGAGGCCGTACCCGAGGTCGAGCCGGCGATCGATGACGCGGCTGTCGTTGACGAGGGGGAAGCAGCGCTGGAGGCCGCCGAGCCCGAGGCCGCCGAGCCCGAGGCCGCCGAGCCCGTGGCCGCTGAGGCCCTTGCGGAGCCTGACCCCGCTGCCGCTGAGCCCGAGGCCGCCGAGCCCCTTGCGGAGCCCGAGCCCGTGGCCGCTGAGGCCGGCGCTGGGTCCGTGGCCGCCACGGACGTCGACGCGCCCGTCACGGAGCCTGAGCCCGTGGCCGAGGATGAGCTCGCGGCGGCCCCGGCCGCCGAGCCGGTCGCCCAGGCAGAGCCGGTCGCCGAACGCCCCGAGCCCACGACCATGGAGGAGCTGCTCGCGCAGCAGTCCGGCGACATCCCCAGTCTCAAGCACGGGGACGTGGTCGAGGGCACCATCGTCCGCATCGACAAGGACGAGATGCTCGTCGACGTCGGCGCCAAGTCGGAGGGCGTGGTCAGCAACCGCGAGCTCTACGGCCGCAACGCCGAGAGCCAGCCCGACCTCAACGTCGGGGACACCGTCCTGGTCTACGTCCTGCAGCCGGAGTCGACCGACGGTCACGCCGTCCTCTCGCTGCGGCGCGCGGGCCTGGAGCGCAAGTGGCGCTCCATGCAGGAGCAGTTCGACGCCGGTGACATCATCGACGCGCCGGTCATCGACCACAACAAGGGCGGCCTGATCGTCGACTGTGGCATCCGCGGCTTCGTGCCCATCAGCCAGATCGTCGACTTCCCGCGGCGGCCGCAGAACGACCAGCCGCGCGACGCGGCCCAGGAGATCGCGGAGAAGCTGCAGCCCTACGTGGGCCGCCGCCTGCGCCTCAAGATCCTGGAGGTCAACCGCAAGGCCAACCGCCTCATCCTCTCGGAGAAGGTGGCCCTCTACGAGGAGCGCCGCGAGAAGCGCGACGAGCTCTTCAGCAGTCTCCAGGTCGGCCAGCAGGTCAAGGGCACCGTGCGCTCCATCGCGCCCTTCGGCATCTTCATCGACCTGGGCGGCATCGACGGACTCGTGCACAAGTCGGAGCTCTCCTGGAACAAGGTCAACAACCCGGAGGGCGCCCACGAGGTCGGGGATGAGGTCGAGGCCGAGGTCATCGACATCAACCACGAGCGCGGCCGCATCAGCCTCTCCATCCGGCGCATGCAGCCGGACCCCTGGCAGTCGACCGTCGGCGACCTCAAGGTCGGCGACCTCGTGGATGGCACGGTCACCAAGATCGTCAACTTCGGCGCCTTCGTGCGCGTGAAGGACGGCCTGGAGGGCCTCATCCACATCAGCGAGCTCTCGCATCAGCGTGTCGCCCACCCCGGCGACGTGGTCAACGAGGGCCAGACGCTGAAGCTCAAGATCATCTCGCTGGACTCCGAGCGCCATCGCCTCGGCCTGAGCCTCAAGCAGGCCGAGGAAGCCCCTGCCCGGCCCCCGCGCGAGCGGCGACCCCGCCCCGAGCGCGCCGGCTACGACCGCTCGCAGGCCATCCAGGAGCCCGAGGGCGGCATCGACAACACCCTGGCGGCAGCCTTCGCGCAGGTCCGCCTGCAGATCGCCGAGCAGGACGCGGCCGAGATCGTCGAGCCCGACGGCAGCGAGGTCATCGAGGCGGTCGAGGTCAGCGAGATCGTCGAGCCCGACGGCAGCGAGGTCATCGAGGCGGTCGAGGTCAGCGAGATCGTCGAGCCCGACGGCAGCGAGGTCATCGAGGCGGTCGAGGTCAGCGAGATCGTCGAGCCCGACGGCAGCGAGGTCATCGAGGCGGTCGAGGTCAGCGAGATCGTCGAGCCCGACGGCAGCGAGGTCATCGAGGCGGTCGAGGTCAGCGAGATCGTCGAGCCCGACGGCAGCGAGGTCATCGAGGCGGTCGAGGTCAGCGAGATCGTCGAGCCCGACGGCAGCGAGGTCATCGAGGCGGTCGAGGTCAGCGAGATCGTCGAGCCCGACGGCAGCGAGGTCATCGAGGCGGTCGAGGTCAGCGAGATCGTCGAGCCCGACGGCAGCGAGGTCATCGAGGCGGTCGAGGTCAGCGAGATCGTCGAGCCCGACGGCAGCGAGGTCCAGTCAGGGTCGCCTCTCGACTCTGATGGGGTCGGGGCAGGGCGCAGCCGACCCCCGGAACTGGCAGCCGCCAGCCTCTGCCTGCGATCGCCACGCCGAACGACCCGCCGGGCCTCCCGGCGGGTCGCCACGCGGAGTCCGCTTCCGCGTGTGACCGCGTGTCGGTCACTCCCGCTCCGGGTGGTAGCATGGCTGAGCGGCCGTCAAGGGGTCGCCTGCACCCAGGAGTCGTCGCCAACCCCCATGGACCGGTTCGACAAGTTCACCGACCGCGCCCGCAAGGTCCTCACCCTCGCGCAGGATGAGGCGCAGCGCTTCAACCACAACTACATCGGTACGGAGCACCTGCTCCTGGGCCTCGTCCGGGAAGGCGAGGGCGTGGCCGCACGCGTGCTCGAGAACATGAACGTCGAGCTGCCCAAGGTGCGCACCGCGGTCGAGTTCATCATCGGCCGCGGCGACCGCCCGGTCGTGGGAGAGGTCGGCCTGACCCCCCGCGCCAAGCGTGTCATCGAGCTGGCCATCGACGAGGCTCGCCGCCTGGGGCACAACTACATCGGCACGGAGCACCTGCTCCTCGGCCTGGTGCGCGAGGGCGAGGGCATCGCCGCCGGCGTGCTGGAGTCGCTCGGCGTCAACCTCGACAAGGTCCGCCACGAGGTCATCCGTGTCCTCAGCCAGTCAAGCGCCTCCGGGCCCAGCCCGGCCGAGACGAAGCGCAGCAGCAAGACGCCCACCGTTGACCAGCTCGGCATCAACCTGACCGAAGCCGCCCGTGCGGGCAAGCTGGACCCGGTCATCGGTCGCGAGAAGGAGATCGAGCGCGTCGTCCAGATCCTGTCGCGCCGCCGCAAGAACAACCCGGCCCTCATCGGAGAGCCCGGCGTTGGCAAGACCGCCATCGCGGAGGGCCTGGCGCACCGCATCGTCAGCGGCGACATCCCCGAGAGCCTTGCCGACAAGCGTGTCCTGACCCTGGACATCGGCTCCCTGGTGGCCGGCACCAAGTACCGCGGCGAGTTCGAGGAGCGCCTCAAGAAGATCATCGAGGAGCTGCGCAGCACCAACGACGCCATCCTCTTCATCGACGAGCTGCACACGCTCGTGGGTGCCGGGGCCGCGGAGGGTGCCATCGACGCCGCCAACATCCTCAAGCCGCCCCTGGCGCGCGGGGAGCTGCAGTGCATCGGCGCCACGACCCTCGACGAGTTCCGCAAGTACATCGAGAAGGACGCCGCTCTCGAGCGCCGCTTCCAGCCGGTCATGATCGAGGAGCCCACCCTCGAGCAGACCGTCGAGATCCTCTTCGGCATCCGCGAGGGCTTCGAGCGCCATCACCGCGTCAAGATCACCGACGACGCTGCCCGCGCCGCGGCCGACCTCTCCATCCGCTACATCACCGACCGTCACCTCCCGGACAAGGCCATCGACCTCATCGACGAGGCCTCCAGCCGCGTCCGGCTTCGGCACAGCTCCACGCCCGCCGAGCTCAAGGCCACCCAGAAGGAGCTGGAGCGCATCGCCAAGGAGAAGGAAGCGGCCGTCAACGACCAGGACTACGAGCGCGCCCAGGAGCTGCGCGACGCGGAGTCGGCGGCCAAGGCCCGGTCCGACCAGCTGCGCAGCGACTGGCAGGCGGCCCTGGCGGCGGAGACCCCGGAGGTCACGGAGGAGGACATCGCCCAGGTCGTGGCCCTCTGGACGGGCATCCCGGTGACGCGCATCGCCCAGGAGGAGTCCAAGCGACTGCTGGAGATGGAGGACGCGCTGCACAAGCGGGTCATCGGCCAGCAGGAGGCCATCGACACCGTCTCGCGCGCCGTGCGGCGCGCCCGCGCCGGTCTCAAGGACCCCAAGCGGCCCATCGGCTCCTTCATCTTCCTGGGCCCCACCGGCGTGGGCAAGACGGAGCTGGCCAAGGCCCTCGCGGAGTTCATGTTCGGCAGCGAGGACTCACTCATCAAGATCGACATGAGCGAGTTCATGGAACGCCACAACGTGAGCCGCCTCGTGGGCGCCCCCCCGGGCTACGTGGGCTTCGAGGAGGGCGGCCAGCTGACGGAGGCCGTGCGCCGGAAGTCGTACTCCGTGGTGCTCCTCGATGAGATCGAGAAGGCCCACCCGGAGGTCTTCAACATGCTCCTCCAGATCCTGGAGGACGGCCAGCTCACGGACGCCAAGGGCCGGCGCGTCGACTTCCGCAACACGGTCATCATCATGACCAGCAACGTGGGCGCCAAGGACCTCCTCAAGGACACCTCGCTGGGCTTCCGGCCGGTCTCCGCCAACGAGGACCGTGAGCGCGAGGCCCAGTACGACCGCATGAAGGCCAAGGTCCTCGAGCAGCTCAAGACGACCTTCCGGCCCGAGTTCCTCAACCGCGTCGACTCGCAGGTCGTCTTCCGCTCCCTGACCGTGGACGAGATCCGCGAGATCGTGGACCTGCTCCTGGCCCGCGTCCGGAGCCAGCTGAAAGCGCAGCAGATCGGCCTCGAGGTCAGCCAGGCGGCCAAGGACCACGTCATCAAGCTGGGCTATGACGTCGACTACGGTGCCCGACCCCTGCGCCGCGTCATCCAGAACATGATCGAGGACCCCTTGGCCGAGGCTCTCCTGGTGGGCCGCTTCGAGGCCGGGGACACGGTCCTCGTGGACCGCTCGGAAGACGCCGGCCTGACCATCGAGCCGGCCGTGGAGAAGGCCCCCGTCGAGGCCGCGTAGGCCCGTGGCCCGGACACGGCTGGCCAGCGCCTACATCTGTCAGGCCTGCGCCGCCTCGCACCCGAGGTGGGAGGGCCAGTGCCGCGGTTGCGGCGCCTGGAACTCGCTCGTGGAGACGCTGGTCCGCCCCGCCGTGCGTCGCTCCGCCGAGTCCGCGGGAGGGCGTTCGCCGGGGTTCGGCGGAGCCGTGCAGCCGACACCGCTGGGCTCCCTGGACATCGCGGCCACGGTGCGCCAGCCGACCGGGGTGTCCGAGGTGGACCGTCTTCTCGGTGGCGGGCTGGTACCCGGGTCGCTCCTGCTGCTGGGTGGCGAACCGGGCATCGGCAAGTCCACGCTCGTTCTCCAGGTGGCAGGAGCCCTGGCTGCCGGCGCCGCCCCCCGCGAGCACGGCGACAGCACTCCCGGACCGGGTCCCGGGCCCCGGGCTGGGGTGCTCTACGCCAGCGCCGAGGAATCGGCGGGGCAGCTGCACCTGCGTGCCTCCCGGCTGGGCCTGACCACGGGTCCGGCGAGCTCGGCCCTGTCGGTCCTGGCCAGCACGGACGTCGACGCCATCATCGCCGCCGCCGCGGCGCTTCGGCCTTCGCTGCTGGTCGTCGACTCCATCCAGACGGTCTCCATCGACGATCTCGACGGCCCGCCCGGGTCGGTCGGCCAGGTCCGCGAATCGGCCGCCCGCCTGGGTACCTTCGCCCGGGAGCAGGCCGTCCCCGTCCTTCTCGTCGGACACGTCACCAAGGACGGGACGCTGGCCGGGCCGC
Organism: uncultured Chloroflexia bacterium; assembly: GCA_963766685.1. GTDB lineage: Bacteria > Chloroflexota > Limnocylindria > Limnocylindrales > CSP1-4 > JAFMJV01. The sequence continues at coordinate 121,420 of CAVYBJ010000013.1, read as the reverse complement.
GCACCCTCGAGCACCTCGTCGACGCCGTGCTCATGCTCGACGGTGACCGCTACGCCTCACTGCGGCTCCTGCGCGCGCTCAAGAACCGCCACGGCTCGACCGAGGAGGTGGGCGTCATGGAGATGACCCCGGATGGCCTTCGTGAGGTGCGGGACGCAGCCGCCGCCTTCCTCGGTCACGGGTCGCGGACGGCGCCGGGGGTGTCGGTGGCGGCCATCCTGGAGGGCAGTCGCACGCTGCTGGTGGAGGTCCAGGCGCTCGTCGCCCCGGCCGGCTTCGGCCCGCCGCGCCGCACGGTGGCCGGCCTCGACGTCAACCGCCTCGTGCTGCTCATCGCCGTGCTCGCCAGGCGAGGTGGCGTCGACGTCGTCGGTCGCGACGTCTACGCCAGCCTGACCGGCGGCATCACCGTCAGCGAGCCGGCGCTCGACCTGCCCCTGGCCCTGGCCGTCGCCGCCTCGCACCGGGACCACGCCATCGCCGGTGACCTGCTGGCCTGCGGCGAGGTCTCGCTGCTCGGTGAGATCCGGCCCGTGCCCGGCCTGGAGCGCCGCCTGCGTGAAGCGGCGCGCACGGGCTTCCGACGGGCGCTGGTCCCGGAAGGGTTCCGGCCTGGGCGCCAGGCAGGCCGCGGCCGTGGGCCTGGAGGTCAGGCGCGTGGCCACGCTGCGCGAGGCCCTCGATCTGGCGCTCGAGCCGACTGGTACCTCTGGGTGAAGGGCCGCAGCGCCCGGTGGTTCTGGTAGCGTTCCGGTGCCATGCTGAGGTTCATCCGCCTGTTCGGCGGCGCCCTGGGGGTCATCCTGGCCATCGCCCTCGTGGGCTTCGACGTGACCTCCACGGCCCTGCTGGAACCCTCGCTCGAGGGGCGCCTGCTGCTGCTGGCCTGGATCGCCGCCTGGGGCGTGGTCGGCTTCGTCATCGCGCCCTACCTGACGCTCGTCCCGGCGCGCTGGATGCTGCGGGCGGTCACGGACATGTCCACCGATGAGTTCATCGCCGCCGTGGCTGGCCTGCTCGTGGGGCTCCTGATGGGCTTCCTCCTTGGCCTGCCCCTGACCAGCCTGCCGGCACCGGCCGGCCTGGTGCTGCCCATCGGCGTCTCCGTCATCCTGGCGCTTGGGCATGATGGGCCTCACGGTGGCCAAGCGGCATGACCTGCGTGCCGCCCTGGAGTCGCTGGGTCTCCGCCGCGGGGGCGGCGCGGCTGCGACCCCCGCCGGGCCGCCCGTCCCCATCACCTTCCTGGACACCAGCGCCATCATCGACGGCCGCATCGTGGACGTCGTGGCGGCCGGCTTCCTCTCCGGCCTGCTCGTGGTGCCGCGGTTCGTGCTCGGGGAGCTGCAGCACATCGCTGATGACACACACCCGGGCCGCCGCAACCGGGGCCGCCGCGGGCTGGACGTCCTGGCCGTGCTCCAGAAGGACCACCGCATCGGCATCGAGGTCAGCACGGACGACGAGCCGGGCGTCTCCACCGTGGACGGCAAGCTGGTGGCCCTGGCCCAGAAGCGGGACGCCGCCATCCTGACCACCGACTACAACCTCAACCGCGTGGCCCAGCTGCAGGGCGTGCGGGTCATGAACCTGAACCAGCTGGCCAATGCCCTCAAGCCCTCGTTCCTGCCTGGGGAGGCCCTGCGGGTGAAGGTCGTCCAGGAGGGCAAGGAGCCCGGCCAGGGGGTGGCCTTCCTCGATGACGGCACCATGGTGGTCGTGGAGGGCGGCGGCCGGCACATCGAGGGTGAGCTCGATGTGACCGTCACGCGCATCCTGCAGACGGTCGCCGGCCGCATCGATCTTCGCGGAGATGGCTGCCGCCTCGTGACCTGGCACCGGGCCCGCGGCGCCAGTCGCCGCGCCGGCCGCCGTCGTCGTGTGCGACGCCCCGCACGGCAGGGATGCACGGCGCAGGGCACACTTGCACGGTGACAGGACACCGAGTGGCTGACGCCGTCGTGGTGGCGGCGGGCAGCAGCCGACGCATGGGTGGCGCAGACAAGCTGGCGGCGCTGGTCGCGGGCAGGTCGGTCCTGCGCTGGGCCGTGGAATCGCTGGCCGCGGCACCGGAGATCGCCGATGTCATCGTCGTCGCCTCGGCCGGTCGCGAGGCGGAGCTGCGCGAGGCCGACTGGCTCCGCAGCCTGGGTGCCCACATCGTTCGCGGCGGACGGCGCCGCCAGGACTCCGTGGCGGCAGGGGTGAGGGCCACGCGCGCCGACATCGTGCTCGTGCATGACGCGGCACGCCCATTCGTCTCGCCGGCGCTCATCACCCGCGTGGTGGAGGGTGCGCAGCGTCATGGCGCCGTCATCCCCACCCTGGCCGTGACCGACGCCATCAAGCGCGTCGAGGGCGGCCGCATCAGCGGCGCTGCCGATCGGTCCGGCCTGGCCCGGGCGCAGACGCCGCAGGCAGCCCGGCGCGACCTCCTGCTGGCCGCCGTGGAGGCCCACGCGGACGGCCCTGACGAGCTCCCGGACGAGGCCGAGCTCCTGGCCCGCCACGGCGTCGTCGTCCACGTCGTGGAGGGCGAGGCGGCCAACATCAAGGTCACGCTCCCCGAGGACCTCACCCTGGCTCGCCGGCTGGCCGGTCAGGACGCCGCGTCGGATGCCGGCCAGGACGGCCGGCCGCGTGTGGCCCTCGGTGCCGACAGCCACCCCTTCGGCCCGGGTGACGGGCTGTGCCTCGGGGGGCTGCTCATCGACGGCGCTCCGCGGCTGCACGGTCACTCGGATGGCGACGTCCTCCTCCACGCGCTTTGCGATGGGCTGCTGGCGGCAGCCGGACAGGGTGACCTGGGCCGGCTCTTCCCGTCCGGGGAGCCGGCCACGCGCGGCGTGGACAGCCGCGCGCTGGTGACCGAGGTCATGGCCCGCCTCGCGGCGGCCGGCCTGGCGGTGGACAGCCTGGATGCCACCATCCGCGGGGCGCGGCCGCACCTCGGCGGCCGACGGCTGGACGCCATGGCCGCCGCCATGGCGGCGCTCACGGGCGCGCCTCCGAGCCGCGTCTCGGTCAAGGCCATGACCGGCAACCTGGCCGGAGACGAGGGCGCTGGCCGCGCCATCAGCGCCACCTGCCTCGTGACCCTGGCGTCCCGATGAGCCTGCGCTTCCGCAACACCCTCGGTGGCCGCCTGGAGCCGCTCGAGCCGCTCGAGCCGGGACACGTCCGCATGTACACCTGCGGCCCGACCGTCTACGCCCCCGCCCACGTGGGCAACTTCCGCTCCTTCGTCTTTGCCGACCTGCTGCGCCGCGTGCTGCTCTTCGAGGGCTTGCGCGTGACGTGGGTCATGAACATCACCGACGTGGACGACAAGATCATCCGCGACGCGGGCCACGAGGGCGTCCCCATCGGCGAGCTCACGGCGCGCTACACGTCCCGCTTCCTTGAGGACCTGGCACGCCTGCGCATCGCCACGCCGGACGTCATGCCCCGCGCCACCGAGCACATCGACGACATGGTCGCCCTCATCGCCACGCTGCTCGAACGCGGCCACGCCTACCGGGCCGAGGACGGCTCGATCTTCTTCCGCATCGCGTCGTGGCCGGCCTACGGCCGGCTGGCCCGCCTCGACCCCGGCCAGCAACGCATCGGCGAGCGCGTCGAAGCCGACGAGTACGAGAAGGACGACGTGCGCGACTTCGCGCTCTGGAAGGCCGCCAAGCCCGGCGAGCCCAGCTGGTCGACCGACCTCGGGGAGGGGCGCCCGGGCTGGCACATCGAGTGCTCTGCCATGAGCATGCGCTACCTGGGGCCCAGCTTCGACCTCCACACGGGTGGCATCGACCTGGTCTTCCCGCACCACGAGGACGAGATCGCGCAGTCGGAGGCGGCCACCGGCCAGCGCTTCGTGCGCACCTGGCTGCACTGTGCCCACCTGCACATGGGCGGCGAGAAGATGGCCAAGCGGACCGGCAACATCACCCGGCCGGCCGACGTCTACGCCGCCGGCTTCAGCCCGCGTGCGCTCCGCTATGCGCTGCTGGCCACGCACTATCGCTCGCCGCTGGAGTTCGGGGACGACTCGCTGGCCCACGCGGCTGCGGCCGTGGAGCGGCTGACGACGGCCGTCTCGGCACTCGAGGGCTACCGCGAGGAGCGTGCCGACGACTCGTCGCTGGTCGAGCGACTGGCAGTGGCGCGTTCGGCGTTCGCGTCGGCGCTCGGGGACGACCTCAACATCTCCGCGGCCCTGGCGGCCACCTTCGACCTCGTGCGCGACCTCAACGGCCGCGTCGCGGCCCGCAGCCTCTCGACCGCGGACGCGCAGCGCGCGGCCGAGGCCATCCGGGAGCTGGACATGGTCCTGGGGGTCCTGGACGACGGCGACCAGGTCCTTGACGCTGACCTGGAGGCCATGCTCGAGGCCCGTGTCGAAGCGCGGCGAGCGCGCGACTGGCGCCGCAGTGACGAGCTGCGCGATGCCCTGGCGGCTGCCGGCATCGTGGTCGAGGACACTCCTGACGGACAACGCTGGCGAAAGGCGGGGGGCTGATGACTGACGACGAGCGAGGTGGCGGCCCGCCGACAGGTGACCGACCCCGGGGTGACCGACCTCGAGAGCGCCGCCCGACCGGCCGGCCGCCAGGTGGCAGGCCGTCCGCTGGTCGACCCTACGGAGGCCGACCGTCCGGCGGACGTCCCCCGGGCGCGCGACCTTCCGGAGGACCATCGTTCCGCCCGCGCCCCTACGGCGACCGCCCCTACGGCGACCGACCCTGCGGGCGACCGGCCGCGCGGGAACGTCTCCCCTGGTGACCGCACCGGCGGCCACGAACGTTCCGGTGACCGGCCCGTCGGCAACAGGCCCTACGGCGCCGGCCCGGCGCTGGCCGGCGGCCCGGCCCGGCGGAGAGCGGCCTGCGTCCGATCGGCCGCACGGTGACCGGCCGTCCGGAGGACGGTCCTGGGACGATCGGGAGCGCAGCGGTCGCCCGCCCGGTGCCGGTCCGGGACGAGGGGCACCCTCTCGTCAGCCCTGGCCCGAGCGCAGGGTCGGCGGCCCGGCTGCGCCCGACGAGTGGCGGCGGGCGGACCGAGGACGGCCTCCCGGCGAGCGCCCCATCGACAGGCCGGCCCACGCTCGCCCTGACGGACGTCCCGGACCAGGCCGCCCCGGCGGCGGTCCGCCCTTCCGGCCGCGCCCGGGTCCATCGCGCCCGCCGTTCGGCCGACCTCCCGAGCATCCCGGGCCGCGGCGCCCCTGGCAGCCGGTCGTCGCCGCGCTGGCGGCAGCCGGCGCCGAGGGCCAGGCGCCCGTGGAGGCTCTCTCCGGGGACGACGAGATCGTGGCCGGTCGGCGGCCCGTCGAGGAGGCCTTCGCGGCCCGTCGCGAGGCTCGTCGCCTGTACGTCGTGCCGGAGCGTCGCGCCGCCCTCGACCAGATCGTCCTGCACGCCACGACCCTGCGCATCCCCGTCGTCGAAGTGGAGGGTGGGACCATCACGGCCATCAGCGGCTTCGACGGTCATCAGGGCGTGGCGCTGGTCGTGGCGCCGCGTCGCTGGGCCACGCTGGCTGATGTCCTGGCCCTGGCCCGGATCCGCGGCGAGCCGCCCTTCGTGCTGGTCCTCGACCACCTCGAGGATCCCCAGAACGTGGGCACGCTCCTTCGCTCGGCCGAGGCATGCGGCGTCCACGGCGTCCTCTTCCCGTCGCACGGCGCGGCACCCATCAGCCCGGCGGCCATCAAGACGTCGGCCGGTGCCGTGGAGCACCTCCTGCTCGTGCCGATGGGCGACCTGCCCGGCGGCCTCGTCGACCTGCACACCCGCGGCGTGCGCATCGTCGGCGCCGATGGCGATGCCCCGCTGACCGTCCGCGAGGTCGACATGCGCGGGCCTCTTGCCATCGTCATCGGCAGCGAGGGTCGCGGGCTCGAGGCCAAGGTCCGCCGTCGCGTCGACGTCATGGCACGCATCCCCATGCGCGGGCGCGTGGCATCCCTGAACGCCTCGGTGGCGGGCTCGGTCTTCCTCTTCGAGGCTGCCACGCAGCGCTGGGCCGTGCCGCCACCGCCGCCCGCGAGCCTGGTCGACGCTGCGGAAGGTGCCGAGGACGCTGGCCCGGCGCTATCGGCTGCCGAAATGGGGGCTGCGCGGTCGGACGCCGAGGTCGAGCCAGTGGACGGCCCGGCAGCGCTCGACGAGCCAGCCGGCACCACCCGCCGACGACCGATCCCGCCGGACGACCCCACGCCGCCGGACGACCCCACCCCGCCGGACGACCCGGCGCGCCGTTCAGCTCGTCGGATGCCCCTGGCGCGCCCACGGCCGAGGCGCCCGGACGGTCGGCGAGGGCACAGCACAGGAGGACGACGACCTGCTGCCGACCTGACCGCCCATCCGGGCCGAGACCCGCCGCTTGCGGGCCGGACGATTCCTGCGCTACTATTCTGCGTCGCCGCCGACGTAGCTCAATTGGCAGAGCAGTGGTTTTGTAAACCACCGGTTCCGGGTTCGAGTCCCGTCGTCGGCTCCAACAACAGAGGACGCTGTATCCCCCTCACCACAGGGACTCCGGTCCCGAGGGGTGCACGGACGAATCATGGGTAGGTTGAGCAGGTGGTGAGCTCCGCTGACTGTAGATCAGCCGTCTTCGACTGTGGGGGTTCGATTCCCTCCCTGCCCACCATCACCAGCGCCCTCTGGAAGTCCCACACATACGCCCAGCGGGCCCACATAGCTCAGTGGTAGAGCACTTCCTTGGTAAGGAAGAGGTCATGGGTTCAAGTCCCATTGTGGGCTCCACCTGATCAACCTCCGACGCCCACCGCACTGGTGCCGCGCGTCTGGGGCCGAATGGACACGAGGATGGCCAAGCAGAAGTTCGAGCGCACCAAGCCCCACGTCAACATCGGCACCATCGGTCACATCGACCACGGCAAGACGAGCCTGACCGCGGCCATCACCAAGTACCTGGCCCTCAAGGGTGACGCGAAGTACCGCGCCTTCGACAGCATCGACAATGCCCCCGAGGAGCGCGAGCGCGGCATCACCATCGCCATCGCCCACGTCGAGTACCAGACGGCCGCCCGCCACTACGCCCACGTCGACTGCCCGGGCCACGCCGACTACATCAAGAACATGATCACCGGGGCCGCCCAGATGGACGGCGCCATCCTCGTCGTGGCCGCCACCGACGGGCCCATGCCCCAGACCCGCGAGCACATCCTCCTGGCCCGCCAGGTGGAGGTGCCCTACATCGTCGTCTTCCTCAACAAGGTCGACATGGTCGACGACGAGGAGCTCCTCGAGCTCGTCGAGCTCGAGGTCCGCGAGCTGTTGAGCAAGTACCAGTTCCCCGGCGACGACCTGCCCGTCGTGCGCGGCTCGGCCCTCAAGGCCCTCGAGGCCCCCGATGACGTCGCCGACCCGGCCTATGTCTGCATCCAGGAGCTCATGGACGCGGTCGACTCCTACATCCCCACCCCCGAGCGCGCCATCGACAAGCCCTTCCTCATGCCCGTCGAGGATGTCTTCGGCATCAAGGGCCGCGGCACCGTGGCCACGGGGCGCATCGAGCGCGGCGTGGTCAAGGTCGGCGACGAGGTCGAGATGATCGGCATCCGCACCACCCGCAAGGTGGTCGTGACCGGCGTCGAGATGTTCAACAAGCTGCTCGACTCGGGCCAGGCCGGCGACAACGTGGGGACCCTCCTGCGGGGCATCGAGCGCGACGACATCGAGCGCGGCCAGGTCCTCGCCAAGGCGGGCTCCATCAAGCCCCACACCAAGTTCACCGCCCGCGTCTACGTCCTGACCAAGGAGGAGGGCGGCCGCCATACCCCCTTCTACAACGGCTACCGCCCGCAGTTCTACCTGCGCACGACCGACGTCACCGGTGAGATCAAGCTCCAGGAAGGGGCCGAGATGATCATGCCCGGTGACAACGTCGACATGGACGTCGAGCTCATCACGCCCATCGCCCTCGAGCCCGGCCAGCGCTTCGCCATCCGCGAGGGCGGCCGCACCGTCGGTGCCGGCGCCGTCATCGCGGTCCAGGACTAGACTCGGATGGCCAAGGCAGCCGAGAACCGACCCACCATCACGCTCGCCTGCACCGAGTGCAAGGAGCGCACCTACACGACCGAGAAGAACAAGAAGAACGATCCCAACCGGCTGGAGCTGCGCCGCTACTGCCCGCGCTGCCGAAGCCATACACTCCATCGCGAGTCCAAGTAGGAGGCGCAGGCCAAGCGTAGGCGCGTAGCTCAATTGGCAGAGCACTGGTCTCCAAAACCAGGGGTTGTGGGTTCAAGTCCCGCCGCGCCTGCCACCTCCGCAGGCTGCCCCACATGAGGGAACGACGAACAACGTGATCGACAGGATCCGCCGCTATCTGACCGAGTCGTGGTCGGAACTGAAGAAGGTGACGTGGCCCACGCGGGAGCACGTCCGCAACCTGACGATCCTCGTCTTCGTCATCAGCGCCATCATCGGCGTCTTCATCGGCTTCTTCGACGCCGTCTGGCGCGAGGTCTTCGTCATCATCACGCAGGCCTTCGGATGACCGGCTTCCTGGAGCACCTCACCGAGGCGGCACAGCCGGAGAAGCGCTGGTACGTCATCCACACCTACTCCGGCTACGAGAAGAAGGTCAAGACCAATCTCGAGCACCGCATCGAGACGATGGGCATGGAAGACAAGATCTACCAGGTCCTCGTGCCCGAGGAAGACGAGATCGAGAATCCGTGGCGGCCAGCGCGTCACCGTCCAGAAGAAGGTCTTCCCCGGCTACGTGCTGGTGGAGATGATCCTCGACCCGGAGTCCTGGTTCGTCGTCCGCAACACGCCCGGCGTCACCAGCTTCGTGGGCGGCGGCAACATCCCCGGGCAGCGCAACGAGCCGGTGCCCCTCGAGGAGCACGAGGTCAAGGGCATCCTGCGCCAGATGGGCGTGGAGACCCCCAAGTACCGCGTCGCCTTCCAGAAGGGCCAGAGCGTGCGTGTCACGGATGGGCCGTTCGCCGAGTTCATCGGCACCGTCGACGAGGTCAATCCTGAGCGCAACAAGCTCAAGGTCCTGGTCAGCATCTTCGGGCGCGAGACGCCAGTCGAGCTCGACTTCCTGCAGGTCGAGAAGCTCTAGCCGGCCCGCCCCGGGGCCTGACATCCAACGAGGTACGACGAAGAGAACCGATGGCCAAGAAGATCCGCACCATCCTGACCCTCCAACTGCCCGCCGGGAAGGCCACGCCTGCTCCGCCCGTGGGCACGGCGCTCGGTCCGCATGGCATCAACATCGTCGACTTCACCAAGACCTACAACGAGCGCACGGCCGCCCAGGCCGGCCAGATCATCCCGGCCCGCATCACCATCTTCGAGGACCGCAGCTTCACCTTCATCCTCAAGACGCCGCCGGCGGCGGACATGCTGCGCAAGGCGGCGGGGGTCGAGCGCGGCTCGGCGACCACTGGGCGCCAGACCGTGGGCCGCGTCACGCGCGCCCAGCTGCTCGAGATCGCCGAGGTCAAGAAGGCGGACCTCAACGCCAATGACGCGGCCATGGCCGCTCGCATCATCGAGGGCACGGCGCGCTCGATGGGCATCGACATCGTCGACTAGTCGACCCAGGGCCGCCGTCCGCCTGCCGGAGCGGACGGAGCGGCGACCGCGGGCACGCCCGCACCGGCACGTCCACCCCGCGTCACCAGGGGGAGGCCGACGAGGCCGAACGGAAAGGATCGAAGGCATGGGCAAGCACGGCAAGCGCTACCAGGAAGCCGCCAAGCTCGTCGAGCGAGGCAAGGTCTACGAGCCGCAGGAGGCCATGGTGCTCCTCAAGGAGACCTCCACGGTCAAGTTCGACCCGTCGGTCGAGGCGCACATCCGCCTCGGCGTCGATCCGCGCCACGCCGACCAGATGGTGCGCGGCACCGTGTCGCTGCCGCACGGCACCGGCAAGGTCGTGCGCGTGGCCGTCTTCGCCCAGGGCGACAAGGCCGCTGAGGCGACCGCCGCCGGTGCGGACGTCGTGGGCGCGGAGGACCTCGCCGCCCGCATCGAGGCCGGCTGGCTGGAGTTCGACGTGGCCGTGGCCACCCCGGACATGATGGGCAGCGTGGGCAAGCTCGGCCGCATCCTCGGCCGGCGCGGCCTCATGCCCAATCCCAAGGCTGGCACCGTCACCTTCGACCTGGCGCGCGTCATCAACGAGCTCAAGGGCGGTCGCATCGAGTTCAAGGTGGACAAGGGCGGCATCATCCACGTCCCCTTCGGCAAGGCCACCTTCGAGCCGGAGCAGTTGACGGACAACCTGGCCGCGCTGACGGACGCCATCAACCGCGCCCGTCCCAAGGAAGCCAAGGGCCAGTACTTCAAGAGCCTCACCGTGGCGTCCACCATGGGCCCCGGCATCCGCGTGGATGTCCCGGCCCTCCTGGCCAAGGCCGCCGCCTGAGCGCAGCGGGCGAGCGCCCGCAGCAAGCCAGCGACGGGCCTCGGCCCGTCACAAGGGAATAGCGTTCCGCCAGAGACAGCGATGCGTCCGCGGGCACTCACGGGTGCCTGGCCGCGAACGGGGTGACCCGATCGTCGGACCGGACCGAAATCGTCGACCGGACCGCGCCAGCGGGGACGCCGACGGGCACGCCAAGGCAGGTGTCGAGCCCTGACCTCCACGTCCGGGCGCTGCAGTCGCAGCGACGCCCCTGTGCGGGACCCACAGGGGACGTCGCGCCCGCGGCGCCTCACGGGAAAGGAGGTCACATGCCCACAGAAGCCAAGCAGGCTGACATCGCGGAGCTCACCGAGCTCCTCAAGGAGGCGAACACCACGATCGTCTCCGACCATCGCGGCCTGTCCGTGGCTGAGCTGTCCAAGGTGCGCAGGGACCTGCGCGACAAGGACATCCGCTACCGCGTCGTCAAGAACCGGCTGGCCAGGATCGCGGCCCAGCAGGCCGGGCGTGCCGGAGCTCATCCCGCTGCTCGTCGGCCCCACCGCGCTGGCTGTCGGCGGCAGCGACGAGCCGGCCCTCGCCAAGGGCCTGATGGACGCCGTGCGACCCTTCAAGGTCGAGATCCGCGGTGCCGCCATGGGCGGCCAGACGATCGACGCCGCAGGTGTCTCGGCCCTGGCGGCCCTGCCCCCGCGAGACGTGCTGCTCGCCCAGCTGGCCGGGGCCATGGCCTCGCCGCTCGGCACCATGGCCGGTCTCTTCGCCGCACCGCTGCGCAACCTCGGCTACGGCCTCAGCCAGCTCAAGGAACGGCGCGAAGCCTCACCGGCTGCCTGACGCTCAGGCAGACCCGGGGCCAGCGGCCTCACTGACAGTCCCATCCCGAACCAAGAAAGGAACCCCGCACCATGGCCACCAAGCTCTCCCAGACCGACATCCTCGAGGCCATCGACGGCATGACCGTGCTCGAGCTCTCCGAGTTCATCAAGGCCTTCGAGGAGCGCTACGGCGTGACCGCGGCGGCCCCCGCGGCCGTCGCCGTGGCAGCCCCGGCAGCCGCAGCCGAGGCTGAGGCGGTCGAGGAGCAGACCGAGTTCTCGGCCATCCTGGCCGAGGTCGGCCCCAACAAGATCCCCGTCATCAAGGTCGTCCGCGAGCTCACCGGCCTTGGCCTCAAGGAGGCCAAGGACCTCGTCGACGCGGCGCCCAAGCCGGTCAAGGAAGGCGTCGACAAGGACGAGGCCGAGAAGATCAAGGCCGCGCTCGAGGAGCAGGGCGCCAAGGTCGAGATCAAGTAGCCCTGCGCTGCCCGACCGGATGGGGGAGGCCAGGCGGCCTCCCCCATCCGCCGTCTCGGCAGCCTGGCCCCGCCGGCAGCGCGGGGAGCGTCCGCCGGGCAGTGCGGCCGCAGGGCTCGCATCGGTTCCCGGTCCGACGTTTGACCGCCTCGCCCGTCCGCGGTACCATACGCGGTCGGTGAGCGCGGCCCCTCTTGTCCTAACGACCCTTGCTGTCGGATTCCCGTGCCTTGTTCGCCTCGATGCCGAGGCAGGAGTGCCCCATGACCGTGTCTGAAGTCGATCGTCGGCGTGCGCCCATGTCCCTGGAGCGCGAGCGCTACTCACGGATCCCTGAGGTCCTGCCCATCCCCGACCTGATCGAGCTTCAGCGCACCTCCTACGACTGGTTCGTCGAGCACGGCCTCCGCGACCTGCTCGACGAGATCAGCCCCATCTCGGACTTCACCGGCAAGTCCATGGACCTGCACTTCAACAAGTACGAGTTCGGCGAACCCAAGTACGACCAGCTCGAGTGCCGCGCCCGTGACCTGACCTTCAGCAAGCCCCTCTACGTCGATGTCGAGCTGCACATCAAGGAGACGGGCGAGCAGCTCCAGCAGCGCGTCTACATGGGCGACTTCCCGACCATGACCGAGCGCGGCACCTTCATCATCAACGGCGCCGAGCGCGTCGTGGTCAGCCAGCTGGTGCGCTCCCCGGGCGTCTACTACACGGCCACCGAGGACCCCAACACCGGCCGTCGCCTCTACAGCGCCAAGGTCATCCCCAATCGCGGCGCCTGGCTGGAGTTCGAGACGGCCGCCCGCAACCAGCTCTACGTGAAGGTCGACCGCAAGCGCAAGCTGGAGGCCACCAAGCTCCTGCGCGCCGTGGGCTACGAGTCCAACGACGAGATGCTGGCCCTCTTCGCCAAGGTGGACAACGGCGAGGTCAGCTACATCAGCGAGACCCTCGATCGGGATGCCACCAGCACGCGCATGGAGGCCCTCATCGAGGTCTACAAGAAGCTGCGCCCCGGCGACCCCCCCACCGGTGACAACGCCGAGAAGCTCGTCGAGTCGCTCTTCTTCAACTTCCGGCGCTACGACCTCGGCCGCGTCGGCCGCTACAAGCTCAACAAGAAGCTGGGCGCCGTCGCCGACCGCATGGGCATCAAGCTGCCCGAGGTCGAGCGCACCATCACGCGCGAGGACATCGCCGTCATCGTCGGTCACCTCATCGAGCTGGACAACGGCCTGGGCACCGCGGATGACATCGACCACCTCGGCAACCGCCGCATCCGCGCCAATGGCGAGCTCATCCAGAACGCCTTCCGCGTCGGCCTGCTGCGCATGGAGCGCGTGGTCAAGGAGCGCATGACCATCCAGGAGCCGGAGAAGGCGACGCCCAACGTGCTCGTCAACATCCGTCCCGTGGTGGCGGCCATGAAGGAGTTCTTCGGCGGCAGCCAGCTCTCGCAGTTCATGGACCAGACCAACCCGCTCGCGGAACTCACCAGCAAGCGCCGCCTCTCCGCGCTCGGCCCCGGGGGCCTCTCGCGGGAGCGCGCCGGCTTCGACGTCCGCGACGTGCACCACAGCCACTACGGCCGCATCTGCCCCATCGAGACGCCGGAAGGCCCCAACATCGGCCTCATCGGCTCGCTGGCGACCTACGGCCGCATCAACGAGTACGGCTTCATCGAGACGCCCTACCGCAAGGTCAAGCGCAGCGTCGACTACAAGGACAAGGACCTCCTCACCGAGATCGCCGGCGCCGACGTCGTGACCGCGCAGGGCAAGGTCGTGCTGGCCAAGGGTGAGCCCTTCACCGAGGCCGCCGTCGCGGAGCTCAAGGCGCAGAAGGTCAAGGCCTTCCCCATCAAGCCGCGGGTCACCTCGGAGATCGAGTACCTGGCCGCCTACGACGAGGAGGAGAAGTACGTCGCGCAGGCCAACGCTCACCTCGACGATCGTGGCTACTTCGTCGACGCCAAGGTCCCTGCCCGCCACCTCGACCAGTTCCCGGAGGCTCGTCCGGACCAGATCGACTACATGGACGTGAGCCCCAAGCAGGTCGTCTCGGTGGCCACGGCGCTCATCCCCTTCCTCGAGCACGACGACGCCAACCGCGCCCTCATGGGATCCAACATGCAGCGCCAGGCCGTGCCGCTCCTGGAGCCGGAGGCGCCCATCGTGGGCACCGGCATGGAGTCGCGCGCGGCGCGCGACTCGGGCCAGGTCATCGTGGCCCGCGGGGCCGGCGTGGTGACCTCGGTGACGGCCGACCGCATCATGGTCGAGGAGGACTCCGGCGAGCTGCGCGAGTATCCCCTCGAGAAGTTCGTGCGCTCCAACCAGGGCACCTGCATCAACCACCGCCCCATGGTGGAGGTGGGCATGCGCGTGGCGGAGAGCGCGGTGCTGGCCGATTCGTCGTCCACGGACGCCGGCGAGCTGGCACTGGGTCGCAACATCCTGGTGGCCTTCATGAGCTGGGAGGGTGGCAACTACGAGGACGCCATCGTCGTCAGCGACCGCCTCGTGCGGGAGGACCTCTTCACCAGCATCCACATCGAGAAGCACGAGCTGGAGTCGCGTGACACCAAGCTCGGCCCCGAGGAGATCACCCGGGACATCCCCAACGTCGGCGAGGACTCCCTGAAGGACCTCGACGAGGACGGCATCGTCTACATCGGCGCAGAGGTGCAGCCGGGTGACATCCTGGTCGGCAAGATCACGCCCAAGGGCGAGACCGAGCTGACCGCCGAGGAGCGCCTCCTGCGCGCCATCTTCGGCGAGAAGGCCCGCGAGGTGAAGGACTCCAGCCTGCGCCTGCCCCACGGCGAGCGCGGCAAGGTCGTGGACATCCGCGAGTTCAACCGCGACAACGGTGACGAGCTGCCGCCGGGCGTGAACCGCCTCATCCGCGTCAGCGTGGCCGCCAAGCGCAAGATCTCGGTGGGCGACAAGATGGCCGGCCGGCACGGCAACAAGGGCGTCGTGGCCAAGATCCTGCCCCAGGAGGACATGCCCTTCCTGCCTGACGGCACGCCCGTGGACATCATCCTCAATCCGCTGGGCGTGCCCAGCCGCATGAACATCGGCCAGATCCTGGAGACCCACCTGGGCTGGGCCCTGCACGAGCGTGGCCGCAGGGAAGGGCGCCTCATCAAGGCTGCCACGGCCGTCTTCGACGGCGCCAGCGAGAAGCAGATCGAGCAGGAGCTGCTCGACGCCGGCCTGCCCGTGACGGGCAAGGTCCGGCTTCGCGACGGCCGCAACGGTGAGCCCTTCGACCGCGAGGTCACGGTGGGCTACATCTACATGCTGAAGCTCCACCACCTCGTGGAGGACAAGATCCACGCCCGCTCCACGGGCCCCTACAGCCTCATCACCCAGCAGCCGCTGGGCGGCAAGGCCCAGTTCGGCGGCCAGCGCTTCGGCGAGATGGAGGTCTGGGCCCTGGAGGCCTACGGCGCGGCCAACATCCTCCAGGAGTTGCTGACCGTCAAGTCGGACGACGTCATGGGTCGCGTGCAGACCTACGAGGCCATCGTCAAGGGCGAGGACATCCAGCCGCCCGGCGTGCCGGAGTCCTTCAAGGTGCTCATCAAGGAGCTCCAGAGCCTGGGGCTCAACGTGGAGATCCTCAACGAGAACGAGGAGGAGGATCCACTTCGCCGAGGACCCCTCGGCGTACCCGCTGCCTGACCTGGGTGGCATCAACCTGGCCGGTTTCGAGGACTGAACGACGTAGCGAGGGCCGTAGGGCCCGGAGTCCGCTCCGGGCCGCCCGCGCATCCCGCATCGCTGACCGTGCTGCGGCTGAAGGAGAACGATGCTCGAGGTCAACAACTTCAACGCCATCCGCATCTCGCTGGCGTCGCCGGACCAGGTCCGCGACTGGTCCAAGGGTGAGGTCACCAAGCCCGAGACCATCAACTACCGGACCCTGCGCCCGGAGAAGGACGGGCTCTTCGACGAGCGCATCTTCGGCCCCTCCCGCGACTGGGAGTGCTACTGCGGCAAGTACAAGCGCATCCGCTACAAGGGCATCATCTGCGACAAGTGCGGCGTCGAGGTCACCCGCGCCAAGGTCCGCCGTGAGCGCATGGGCCACATCCAGCTGGCCAGCCCGGTCAGCCACATCTGGTACTTCAAGGGCACGCCGAGCCGCCTCGGCATCCTGCTCGACATCAGCCCTCGCAACCTCGAGGGCGTCCTCTACTTCGCCAAGTACATCGTCACCTGGGTCGACGAGGAGGCTCGCAGCAAGCTGCTCCAGCAGCTCGATGACGAGGCCGCCGGACGCGGCGGACGCGGCGGCCAGGCCCTCTCCGAGCTCGAGGACCGCCTGAGCGCGGACATCAACAAGCTCTCCGACGAGCTCAACGCCGACCTGGCTCGCTTCAAGAAGGAGCGCGAGCAGGAGCGCGAGACGCGCACCGCCCAGCTCGTCGAGGCCCAGCAGGCCACGGAGGCCCGGCTCAAGGCGCTCGGCTCGACCGTGGCCGAGGAGGCCATCGTCTTCGAGGAGACCGGCGAGGTCCTCGTGGCCGCCGGCGAGAAGGCCGGCAAGGCCACCTCGGCACAGCTGCGCAAGCTGACCGCGGAGCTGGTGGAGCGGATCAACGACGACATCCAGGCCCGCGAGTCCCAGGAGGAAGCGGCCGTCCAGCAGCGCATCGAGGACGCCCAGCTCCAGAAGAGCGCCACGCTCGAGGCCGAGCAGGAGCGCCTCCGGCTGGACGCCGACGGCCTCAAGGAGGAGATCCGCCGCGCCAAGGACGAGATCACGCGCCTGCAGGCCGGTGACCTCCTGCCGGAGACCTCGCTGGACGGCTGGTGCTTCCGCGACCTCGACCGCAAGTACGGCAGCGGCATCAAGGGCGGCCAGCGGCTCTTCGGGGCCGGCATGGGCGCGGAGGCCGTGCGCGAGCGCATCGTGCGGCTCGACCTCGAGGGACTCGCCCGCGAGCTCCACTCGGAGGTTCGCACGAGCTCCGGCATGCGCCGCAAGAAGGCCATCAAGCGGCTGCGCCTCATCGAGGCCTTCCGCCGCTCCGGCGCGCGCCCCGAGTGGATGATCCTCTCGGTGCTGCCGGTCATCCCGCCGGACCTGCGCCCCATGGTCCAGCTCGACGGCGGCCGCTTCGCCACCAGCGACCTCAACGACCTCTACCGCCGCGTCATCAACCGCAACAACCGCCTCAAGCGGCTGCTCGAGCTGGGCGCCCCGGAGATCATCATCCGCAACGAGAAGCGCATGCTCCAGGAAGCCTGCGACGCGCTGATCGACAACGGCCGCCGGGGCCGCGCCATCGCCGGCACCGGCAATCACCGCCTCAAGTCCCTGTCGGACATGCTCAAGGGCAAGCAGGGCCGCTTCCGCCAGAACCTCCTGGGCAAGCGAGTGGACTA
Source organism: uncultured Chloroflexia bacterium (assembly GCA_963766685.1). GTDB lineage: Bacteria > Chloroflexota > Limnocylindria > Limnocylindrales > CSP1-4 > JAFMJV01. The sequence continues at coordinate 104,301 of CAVYBJ010000013.1, read as the reverse complement.
CTCGGGCCGCTCGGTCATCGTGGTCGGTCCCGACCTCAAGCTGCACCAGTGCGGCCTGCCCAAGAAGATGGCCCTCGAGCTCTTCAAGCCCTTCGTCATGCGCCAGCTGGTGGAGAAGGGCTTCGCCCACAACATCAAGTCGGCGAAGCGCATCGTGGAGCGCGTCCAGGACGAGGTCTGGGACGTCCTCGAAGAGGTCATCCAGGACCACCCGGTGCTCCTCAACCGCGCTCCCACGCTGCACCGCCTGGGCATCCAGGCCTTCATGCCCAAGCTCGTCGAGGGCTCGGCCATCCAGATCCACCCCCTCGTCTGCTTCGCCTTCAACGCCGACTTCGACGGCGACCAGATGGCCGTCCACGTGCCCCTCAGCAAGGCGGCCCAGGACGAGGCTCGCGAGATGATGCTCTCCACGGCCAACCTCCTGTCGCCTTCTGACGGCGCTCCCGTGGTGGCGCCCACGCAGGACATGATCCTGGGCTGCTACTACCTGACCATGGACGCGGCGGTGCCCATCGAGGGCCCCGTGCCCACCTTCCTGACCGACCGCGACGCCTTGCTGGCCTTCGAGCTGGGCGGCATCGACACGCGCGACACGCTCGACTCGCTGCCCGGCCACCGGGTGGCTCGCCTCCGACTGCACACCCCGGTGCGCATCCAGAGCGTCACGAGCTGGGACGAGAAGGCCCAGGACTACGCGGAGCGCTCGCTGGTGACGACCGTCGGCCGGCTCATCTTCAACCAGATCCTGCCGGCGCGGCTGCGGTACAGCGACAAGACGAACCGGCCCATGGCCCGCACCGCCCTGCGCGAGGTCGTGGCCGACTGCTACCAGGTGCTTGGCCGCATCGAGACCGCGCACCTGGTGGACGGCATCAAGACGGTCGGCTTCCGCTATGCCACCCAGGGCGGCATGACCATCGCCGTGGATGACATCCGCGTGCCGGAGTCCAAGCCGGCCCTGCTCGCCGAGGCCGACGGCCGCGTCAAGGCCATCGACGAGCAGTACCAGCGCGGCCTCATCACCGAGGACGAGCGCTACACGAGCGTCGTGAGCGTCTGGAAGGACACCACCCAGAAGGTCAGCGACGCCATGATGGACGGCCTCGACCCCGAGGGCTCCGTGACGATGATGACCTCGTCGGGCGCGCGCGGCAACAAGGGCAACATCGGCCAGCTGGGCGGCATGCGCGGCCTCATGGCCGACCCCTCCGGCCGCATCATCGACGTGCCGGTGCGCTCCAACTTCCGGGAGGGCATGACCGTCCTGGAGTACTTCATCTCCACGCACGGCGCCCGCAAGGGCCTCGCGGACACCGCCCTGCGCACCGCCGACTCGGGCTACCTGACACGGCGCCTCGTGGACGTGGCTCAGGACGTCATCACCCGCGACGACGACTGCCGCACGGAGGAGGGCACCTGGATCACCCGCACCGAGACCGAGGAGTTCGCGGGCTCGGAGGCGGACGCCTTCATGCGGCGCCTCGTGGGCCGCTTCGCGGCCGGTCCGGTCAGCCTGCCCGCCGCGCGCAAGAAGGACAAGCCCATCGTCGAGCAGGACCAGGAGATCACCGAGGACCTGGCCCGAGCCATCGACAAGGCCGGCATCGACGCGGTCGTGGTGCGCTCACCGCTCACCTGCCAGTCGCGCTACGGCGTCTGCCGCAAGTGCTACGGCCGCAACCTGGCCACCGGGCAGCTGGTGGGCATCGGCGAGGCCGTCGGCATCATCGCCGCGCAGTCCATCGGCGAGCCCGGCACGCAGCTCACCATGCGCACGTTCCACACCGGTGGCGTGGCCGGCATGGACATCACGGCCGGCCTGCCGCGCGTCGAGGAGCTCTTCGAGGCCCGCATGCCCAAGGGCAAGGCCGAGATCAGCCACATCGACGGCGTCGTCGAGATCCTCGAGGGCGAGGACGGCAGCCGTCGCGTGAAGGTCACCAGCCGGGAAGCCTTCGACGTGCCCCTGAAGCTCTCGGCCGGGCACGAGCGCCTCGTGGCTGACGGGGACGCCGTCGAGGCCGACCAGCTCATCGCCCGCCTCGAGCGAGAAGGGGAGGAGCCGGAAGAGGTCCGGGCGCCGGAAGGCGGCCTCGTGACCTTCACCGAGGAGGGCCTCAAGATCGCCGGCGAGGACGTCGTCGAGCGCGAGTACGTCATCCCCCACAACGCCAAGCTGATGGTCCAGGACGGCCAGCAGATCCGGGCCGGTGACCAGATCACCGACGGTCCGGTCAACCCGCAGGAGTACCTCGAGACCCGCGGTCGGGATGCCGTGCAGCGCTACCTCGTCAAGGAGGTCCAGCGCGTGTACCGCAGCCAGGGCGTGACCATCAACGACAAGCACATCGAGATCATCGTGCGCCAGATGCTCCGCAAGGTGCGCATCGACCAGCCCGGTGACACCGAGCAGCTGCCCTTCGAGCTCGTGGACCGCTTCGAGTTCGAGGACATCAACGACCACGTCCTGGCCGAGGGTGGCGAGCCGGCCACCGCGGAGACCGTCCTGCTGGGAGTCACCAAGGCGTCCCTCAACACGAGCAGCTTCCTGGCCGCGGCCTCCTTCCAGGAGACCACCCGGGTGCTGACCGAGGCCGCCATCAACGGCGCCAAGGACAATCTCATCGGGCTCAAGGAGAACGTCATCATCGGCAAGCTCATCCCGGCGGGCACGGGCGCCCCGGCCAACATCGCGGCTCGCCGCGAGGCCGAGCGCCGTGCCGCTGCGGAGGCCCTGGCCGGTGGCGAGCTGCCCGAGGGCTTCGGTGAGGACTTCAACATCTTCCTCGCCGAGAGCGGTGGGAGCAGCGACGACGAGCTCATCGCCAACCCCTTCCTCGAGGACGCCGCAGAGGCCGCCGACGGGGAGTCGGACGACGACGTGGACGTCAGCGCGCTCCTGGGCGACGACGAGGATGAGGAGGATGCGCCGGCCGAACGTGACTGACGAGGGTCCGCCCGCGGAGCGTGCGCGACGGCCGGCTCGGGACCAGGGCCCGTGCCACAGGGCCCGGTCGTTGACGCTGATGCGGTCCGCTGCTACACTTCGCCGTCGCGGCCCGGACGGCCGCGTCGGTATCTGCCTGTCGGCCTGACGGTCGCAAGCACACCGGGCGGCACTCCCCGCGAGGGGCCCGCGAGCGGGACCTGACCCCCGGGGACCCGGACGGCCGCCGCACCCAGAACGAAGACACCAGGACAGGGGACCGTGCGCTCTGCGCGCGGTCCAAGTGACGGACGAGGGACGTCCATCCAAGGAGGAGACGAGAGCTCCGTGCCGACCATCAGCCAGCTCGTGCGCAAGGGCCGCCGGCCCAAGCAGGCGAAGATCAAGGCTCCGGCCATGCGCAAGAACTGGAACAGCCTGCGCCAGCGCCAGGTGCCCACGCCAGGCGCCCCCCAGAAGCGGGGCGTTTGCCTGCAGGTGCGCACGATGACGCCGAAGAAGCCCAACTCGGCCCTGCGCAAGATCGCACGCGTGCGCCTCACCAACCAGATGGAGGTCACGGCCTACATCCCCGGCATCGGCCACAACCTCCAGGAGCACTCCGTGGTCCTGGTGCGCGGCGGTCGCGTGAAGGACCTGCCCTCCGTGAAGTACCACATCATCCGCGGCACGCTGGATGCCGCCGGCGTCAACAACCGCAGGCAGGGACGCTCCCTGTACGGCGCCAAGAGGCCCAAGTAGATGCCCCGTCGAGCCCAGATCCCGCGCAAGGCCAAGTACTCCACGCCGCTGGCCCGCAACACGGACCGCTTCGTCGTCAAGCTCATGCGCGACGGCAAGAAGGGCCTGGCGGAGAAGATCCTGCGTCAGGCACTGGCCCGCGCGGAGGCGTCCTCCGGCCGTCCCGGCCTGGAGGTCCTCGACCTCGCCCTGCGCAACGCCACGCCCATCATCGAGGTCAAGCCGCGCCGCGTCGGTGGTGCCACCTATCAGGTGCCCGTCGAGATCCGCGGTGACCGCCGCATGTCACTCGGCGTGCGCTGGTTGGTGCAGGCGGCCCGCAAGCGCAACGGCAAGTCCATGAGCGAGAAGCTGGCCTTCGAGCTGGTGGACGCCATGAACGGCCTCGGTGCCGCCGTCAAGCGGCGCGAGGACACCCACAAGATGGCTGACGCCAACAAGGCCTTCAGCCACTTCCGCTGGTAGGCGGAACCCAACAGACGAGGATGTAGCGACCCGTGGCACGAGGAGTTCCGCTCGCAAGAACGCGGAACATCGGCATCATCGCGCATATCGACGCCGGCAAGACGACCGTCACCGAGCGGATCCTGTTCTACACGGACAAGATCTACAAGATCGGTGAGGTCCACGAGGGCGCGGCCACGATGGACTGGATGCCCCAGGAGCAGGAGCGGGGCATCACCATCACGGCCGCGGCCACGACGTGCTTCTGGAAGGATCATCGCTTCAACATCATCGATACGCCCGGGCACGTGGACTTCACCATGGAGGTCGAGCGCAGCCTCCGTGTGCTGGACGGCGCGGTCGTCGTCTTCGATGGCGTGGCCGGGGTGGAGCCCCAGTCGGAGACGGTCTGGCGCCAGGCCGACCGGTACGGCGTGCCGCGCTTCTGCTTCATCAACAAGCTCGATCGCACCGGTGCCGACTTCTGGCGGGGCGTGGCCTCCATCCGGGAGCGCCTCGGCGCCAACGCCGTGCCCGTGCAGATCCCCATCGGCCAGGAGGACCGCTTCCTCGGCGTCATCGACCTCGTCGAGCGCAAGGCCATCATCTATCGCGACGACCTGGGCAAGGAGATCGAGGTCGTCGAGATCCCGGAGGAGCTGCGGGCGGAGGCCGAGAAGCATCGCAACGCCATGATCGAGGCCGTGGCCGAGCTCGATGACGACCTGACCACGAAGTTCCTCGAGGGCGAGGAGATCACCGTCGAGGAGATCCGTCACGGCCTGCGCATCGGCACGCTGCAGAACCGCATCGTGCCCGTGCTGACCGGCTCGGCCCTCAAGAACAAGGGCGTGCAGCCCATGCTGGACGCGGTCGTCCACTACCTGCCCTCGCCGCTGGACGTGCCGCCCATCGTCGGGCGCGACCCGCGCACCGACACGGACGTCGTCCGCGCCGTGGACGACAAGGCGCCCTTCGCGGCTCTCGCCTTCAAGATCGCGGCCGACCCGTACGTCGGCAAGCTGGCCTTCTTCCGCGTCTACAGTGGCCGGCTCAAGACCGGTTCCTACGTCTACAACGCCAGCAAGGACAAGAAGGAGCGCATCGGGCGCATCGTCGAGCTGCACGCCAACCACCGCGAGGAGATCGAGGAGGTCTCGGCGGGCGACATCGCCGCTGCCGTGGGCCTGCGCGACACCTACACCGGCGACACGCTCACCGACCCCGACCATCCGGTCATCCTCGAGTCGATGGTCTTCCCGGAGCCCGTCATCGAGGTGGCCATCGAGCCCAAGACCAAGGCCGACCAGGACAAGCTGGCCATCGCCCTTCAGCGCCTGGCGGAGGAAGACCCCACCTTCCGCGTCAAGAACGACGAGGAGTCGGGCCAGACCCTCATCGCGGGCATGGGCGAGCTGCACCTGGACGTGCTCGTCGACCGCATGACGCGCGAGTTCAAGGTCGCTGCCAACGTGGGCAAGCCCCAGGTCTCCTACCGGGAGACGATCCGCCGCGCCGCGCAGGGCAACGGCCGCTTCGTGCGCCAGACGGGCGGACGCGGCCAGTACGGCCACGCCGTCATCAACCTGGAGCCCGGCGAGAAGGGCAGCGGCTACGAGTTCGTGGACAAGATCGTGGGCGGGGTCATCCCGCGCGAGTACATCAGGCCCATCGACGCCGGCATCCGCGAGGCCCTCGAGACCGGTGTCTACGCCGGCTTCCCGATGGTGGACGTCAAGGCCACGCTCTTCGACGGCTCCTTCCACGAGGTCGACTCCTCGGAGATGGCCTTCAAGATCGCCGGCTCCATGGCCGTCAAGGACGCCGTGCAGAAGGCCTCGCCGACCGTCCTGGAGCCGGTCATGCGCGTCGAGGTCGTCATGCCCGAGGAGTTCATGGGCGACGTCATCGGCGACCTCAACAGCCGCCGCGGCCACATCGAGGGCATGGACAACCGCAACGGCACGCAGGTCGTCAGCGCCTTCGTGCCGCTCGCTTCCATGTTCGGCTACGTGACCGACCTGCGCAGCATGACGCAGGGCCGGGCGACCTCCTCCATGGAGTTCTCCCACTATGCCGAGGTTCCCCAATCCGTCGCCGCCGAGCTGGTCCAGAAGGCCAGGGCCTGACGTCAGGCCACCCATCAACGACCGCGTAGAGCAGCAGTAGCAGTCAAGGACGTAGCAGAGGACATACGAGGATGGCCAAGCAGAAGTTCGAGCGCACCAAGCCCCACGTCAACATCGGCACCATCGGTCACATCGACCACGGCAAGACGAGCCTGACCGCGGCCATCACCAAGTACCTGGCCCTCAAGGGTGACGCGAAGTACCGCGCCTTCGACAGCATCGACAATGCCCCCGAGGAGCGCGAGCGCGGCATCACCATCGCCATCGCCCACGTCGAGTACCAGACGGCCGCCCGCCACTACGCCCACGTCGACTGCCCGGGCCACGCCGACTACATCAAGAACATGATCACCGGGGCCGCCCAGATGGACGGCGCCATCCTCGTCGTGGCCGCCACCGACGGGCCCATGCCCCAGACCCGCGAGCACATCCTCCTGGCCCGCCAGGTGGAGGTGCCCTACATCGTCGTCTTCCTCAACAAGGTCGACATGGTCGATGACGAGGAGCTCCTCGAGCTCGTCGAGCTCGAGGTCCGCGAGCTGTTGAGCAAGTACCAGTTCCCCGGCGACGACCTGCCCGTCGTGCGCGGCTCGGCCCTCAAGGCCCTCGAGGCCCCCGATGACGTCGCCGACCCGGCCTATGTCTGCATCCAGGAGCTCATGGACGCGGTCGACTCCTACATCCCCACCCCCGAGCGCGCCATCGACAAGCCCTTCCTCATGCCCGTCGAGGATGTCTTCGGCATCAAGGGCCGCGGCACCGTGGCCACGGGGCGCATCGAGCGCGGCGTGGTCAAGGTCGGCGACGAGGTCGAGATGATCGGCATCCGCACCACCCGCAAGGTGGTCGTGACCGGCGTCGAGATGTTCAACAAGCTGCTCGACTCGGGCCAGGCCGGCGACAACGTGGGGACCCTCCTGCGGGGCATCGAGCGCGACGACATCGAGCGCGGCCAGGTCCTCGCCAAGGCGGGCTCCATCAAGCCCCACACCAAGTTCACCGCCCGCGTCTACGTCCTGACCAAGGAGGAGGGCGGCCGCCATACCCCCTTCTACAACGGCTACCGCCCGCAGTTCTACCTGCGCACGACCGACGTCACCGGTGAGATCAAGCTCCAGGAAGGGGCCGAGATGATCATGCCCGGTGACAACGTCGACATGGACGTCGAGCTCATCACGCCCATCGCCCTCGAGCCCGGCCAGCGCTTCGCCATCCGCGAGGGCGGCCGCACCGTCGGTGCCGGCGCCGTCATCGCGGTCCAGGACTAGGCCATGGCACGGCAGCGGATCCGCATCCGCCTCAAGGCATACGATCACCGGTTGCTGGACCAGTCCGCCCTCCAGATCGTGGAGACGGCCCAGCGCACCGGTGCCGAGGTCGTCGGCCCGGTCCCGCTGCCGACGCGCATCGAGAAGTTCACCGTGCTGCGTTCGCCGTTCATCGACAAGGACAGCCGGGAGCAGTTCGAGATCCGCACCCACAAGCGGCTCATCGACATCCTGGACCCCTCGTCCAAGACCGTGGACGCCCTGATGCGACTCTCGCTCGCCGCGGGCGTCGACATCGAGATCAGGATGTAGATGACGATCGGAGTGATCGGCCGCAAGGTCGGGATGACACAGGTCTTCGCGGAGGACGGCACGATGGTGCCGGTCTCCGTGCTATCCATCGAACCCAACACGGTGACCGTGCTGCGCACGCTCGAGCGTGACGGCTACACGGCCGTGCAGGTCGGCGCCGGCACCGCCAAGCGCCTCACCAAGCCGCGCCTGGGCCAGCTCAAGGATCTGCCGCGCGTGCGTGACGTGCGCGAGTTCCGCATGGACGACGTGAGCGCCTACTCGGTCGGGCAGAAGCTCGACGTGAGCCTCTTCGAGGCCGGGGAGTCGGTGGACATCACCGGCGTCTCCAAGGGCAAGGGCTTCGCCGGCACCGTCAAGCGGCACCACTTCCGTCGCGGCCCTGAGACGCACGGCTCCGACTCCCATCGGGCACCGGGCTCGATCGGCGGCGGCACCACGCCCGGCAAGGTCTTCAAGGGGACCGGCATGGCCGGCCACATGGGCCACGAGCGTGTCACCGTCAAGGGCGCCACCATCGTGCGCACCGACGCGGAGCGCAACCTGCTGCTGGTGCGGGGACCGGTCCCCGGCCCGCGCAATGCGCTCATCGTGGTCAGGAAGGCCTAGCCATGCCCACCAGCCCGCTCTTCGACAAGTCCGGCGCAGAGGCCGGCACCATCGACCTGCCCGACGCCCTCTTCGCGGCGCCCGTCAACACGGCGCTCATGCACCAGGCCGTCGTCGCCCAGCTGGCCGGCCGGCGCATCGGCACGGCCGCCACCAAGACCCGCGGCATGGTCCGCGGCGGTGGCAAGAAGCCCTACCGCCAGAAGGGCACCGGGCGCGCCCGCCAGGGCTCGCGCTCCGCGCCGCATTACGCGGGCGGTGGCGTGGTCTTCGGGCCCACCCCGCGTAGCTACGAGAAGCGCTTCCCCAAGCGCATGAAGCGGGCCGCGCTCGTGGGCGCCCTCACCAGCAAGTTCGACGACGGCGCCGTCAAGGTCGTCAGCGACCTCTCGCTCGACGAGATCAAGACCCGCCAGCTGCTCGTTCACCTCCAGGCCCTGCAGGCCGGCGGCCGGATCCTCCTCGTCGAGGACGGCAAGAACGAGCGCCTCGAGCTCTCGGCGCGCAACCTGCCCCGAGTGACCGTCATCCGCTCCGACTCGCTGAACATCGTCGACGTCCTCGCGGCCGACGCCATCGTCATCACCGCACCGTCGATCCCGACCATGTCGGAGGTGTACGCATGACGCTCGAAGCCACGCAGATCGTGCTGCGCCCCGTCATCAGCGAGAAGTCGATGGACAGCACCACCCGCCAGAAGTACACCTTCGCGGTGGCCGACGAGGCCAACAAGCTGCAGATCAAGGACGCCGTCGAGGAGCTCTTCAAGGTCACGGTGTTGAACGTCAACGTCCTGACCATGAAGCCCAAGGAGAAGTCCCGGAATCGCCGCCGGGGTCGCCAGACTGGCTACACGACCGCCTGGAAGAAGGCCATCGTGACCGTGAAGGCCGGCGACTCGATCGAGTTCTTCGAGGGAGTCTAGAGATGCCCATCCGCTCCTACAAGCCGACCTCCCCCGGTCGCCGCTTCATGACGCGGTCGACCTTCGAGGAGATCACCACCGACAAGCCCCACAAGCCGCTCCTGGAGTCCCAGAAGCGAGGCTCCGGTCGCAACCAGCAGGGTCGCCTCACGGTCCGCCATCGCGGCGGCGGCGCCAAGCAGCACTACCGGCGCGTCGACTTCCGGCGCGACAAGCTGGACGTCCCGGCCAAGCTGGCGACCATCGAGTACGACCCCAACCGCTCGGCCCGCATCGGCCTGCTCCACTACGCGGACGGCGAGAAGCGCTACATCCTCGTGCCGCACGGCCTGCAGGTCGGTGACACGGTCATCGCTGGTGAGCGCGCCGAGGCGCGGGTCGGCAACGCCCTGCCGCTGCGCAACATCCCGCTGGGCACCCAGCTTCACAACATCGAGCTCATCCCGGGCCGCGGCGGGCAGATCGTCCGCTCTGCGGGCACCTCGGCGCAGCTGATGGCCAAGGAGGGCACGCACGCCCTCGTGCGCCTGCCTTCCGGCGAGGTCCGCCGCGTCGACGTGCGCTGCATGGCCACGGTCGGCCAGGTGGGCAACATCGACCACGAGAACCAGAGCCTCGGCAAGGCCGGCCGCGCCCGTCACAAGGGCCAGCGGCCCGAGGTGCGCGGCGTGGTCATGAACCCGCGGGACCATCCGCACGGCGGTGGCGAGGGCAAGTCGCCAACGGGCATGCCGCCCAAGACCCCCTGGGGTCAGCCGGCCATGGGTCACCGCACCCGAACCAACAAGAACACCGGGAGGCTCATCGCGACCTCCCGTCATCGCAAGTAGGCAGGGAGGAGCGTCATGTCACGTTCCCTCAAGAAGGGACCGTACGTCGAGCAGCGGCTCCTGGCCCGCGTGCAGACGATGAACCGCAACAACGAGAAGCAGGTGCTCAAGACGTGGTCACGTGCGAGCGTCATCTTCCCGGACTTCATCGGCCACACGGTGGCGGTCTACAACGGCCGCAAGCATGTCCCGGTGTTCATCTCAGAGAACATGGTCGGCCACCGTCTCGGTGAGTTCGCCCCCACCCGCAACTACCGCGGGCATGGGCGCCACACCGAGCGGTCGACGGCGCTGAAGTAGGGGCCCCGAACGTGCGAGTCTCTGCAACCGCCAAGTACATCCGCCGCTCCACGCGCAAGACACGCCTGGTCACCCGGGCCATCGTCGGGCGTCCCGTGGAGGAGGCCGAGGCCATCCTGCGCTTCATGCCGCAGGGTGCCGCCCGCGACGTGGCCAAGGTGCTCAGGAGCGCCACGGCCAACGCCGAGAACAACCACGACCTGCCTGCCGACGAACTCTTCGTCGCCGAGGCCATCGCCAATGAGGGACCCACCATCAAGCGCTGGCGACCACGCGCCCAGGGACGCGCATTCCCCATCATCAAGCCCATGACCCACATCACGGTCGTGGTCGAGAACCGGGAGGCCTAGGCATGGGTCACAAGGTCCATCCCAACGGCTTCCGCCTGGGCGTCTCGCGCACCTGGAACGCCAAGTGGTACTCCGACAAGGACTACCGCGGGCTGCTGCACGAGGACATCGCCATCCGCAGCCTGGTCACCAAGCGCCTCGCCAATGCCAGCGTCTCGCTGGTCGAGATCGAGCGCGGCATCAACCACGTCACGGTCACGGTGCACACGGCCAAGCCGGGCATCGTCATCGGCAAGGGCGGTGCCAACGTGGAGGCCCTGCGCGCGGCTGTCGGCAAGCTCACCGACCGCAAGGTCAAGCTGGAGATCCGCGAGATCCGCCAGCCGGAACTCGACGCCGTCCTGGTGGCCACCAACATCGCCCAGCAGCTCACACGGCGCATCGCCTTCCGCAAGGCCATCAAGCAATCCATCCAGCGCAGCATGAAGGCCGGCGCCAAGGGCGTGAAGGTCCAGGTCTCGGGTCGCCTCGGCGGCTCCGAGATGGCACGCCGCGAGTGGGACCGCGAAGGTCGCATCCCGCTGGGCACGCTGCGCGCCGACATCAGCTACGGCCAGGTGCTCTCGCGCACGACCTACGGCGCCATCGGCGTCAAGGTCTGGATCTACCGTGGTGAGGTCCTGCCCGAGCGGACCGCGCCGAACGAGGCCGTCACGGCCGGGGCGGGGGTGTAGCCATGCTCATGCCCCGACGTGTCAAGCACCGCAAGCAGCAACGCGGCCGCATGAGCGGCATCGCCAAGGGCGGCAGCAGCATCGCCTTCGGCGACTACGCGTTGATGACCGAGGAGCCCGGCTACATCACCAGTCGCCAGATCGAGGCCGCCCGACGAGCCATGACCCGCTACGTCCGGCGCGGCGGCAAGATCTGGATCCGCATCTTCCCGGACAAGCCGGTCACCAAGAAGCCGGCCGAGGTCCGCATGGGCAAGGGCAAGGGCGCCGCCGACCACTGGGTCGCCGTCGTCAAGCCCGGCCGCATCCTCTTCGAGATGGCCGGTGTGCCCCACGAGGATGCCGTCGAGGCCATGCGCCTGGCCAGCCACAAGCTGCCCACAGCCGTCAAGTTCCTGGTCCGTGAGGGAGTCCACGATGGAGATCGCTAAGGCCCGCAGCCTCTCCGAGCAGGAGCTCGCCGAGGAGCTCGTGTCCGCGCGACGCCACCTCTACGACCTGCGATTTCAGCTGGCCACGCGCCAGCTCACCGATTACAGCCAGATCTCGCAGACGCGGCGCAACATCGCCCGCCTGCTGACCGTGCAGACGGAGCGCGAGCTCGAGGCACGATCGGCAGGGGCACGCCCGGCCTCGGCTGGCGGAGGGAAGTAGATGAGCGCCGTGACTGCACCTGCGCGCGGCAAGCGCAAGGCCAAGGTCGGCCGGGTCGTGTCCGACAAGATGGACAAGACCATCGTCGTCTCGGTCGAGCGGCTGGCCCGCCACCGCATCTACAAGCGCGTCATCCGCCTGACCACCAAGTTCAAGGCGCACGACGAGCACAACGAGGCGCACGTCGGCGACACCGTCCGCATCGAGGAGGCCCGCCCTCTCTCGGCCACCAAGCGCTGGCGCCTGGTGGAGGTCGTGGCCCGAGCCAGCGACAGCGCCAGGCAGACCATCGTGGCTGAGGAAGCAGCGACCGCGGAGGCCATCCACATGGCCGCCCATCCCGGGCGCGAAGCCGCCGCTGAGGCGTCCACCACGGAGGCATCCGCCGCGGCCGATCGTGACGGGTCTGGCGACGAGGTGGAGGCGACCGTGCCTGCCGCCGCCGGCGCGAGTCCCGAGGAGGCCTCCGCATGATCCAGCCCTCCACCCGCCTGCGCGTGGCTGACAACACCGGCGCACGGACCATCGAATGCATCCGCGTCATGGGCCGCTCCCAGGCGCCCACCGCCGGTGTCGGTGACGTCATCATCGCGGCTGTCAAGCAGGCCATCCCCAACGCCGCCGTCAAGAAGGGCGACGTCGTGCGCGCGGTCATCGTGCGCACGGCCAAGGAGTACGGCCGCCCGGACGGCAGCTACATCCGCTTCGACGAGAACGCCGCCGTGCTCATCAACAACCAGGGCAACCCGCGCGGCACGCGCATCTTCGGCCCCGTGGCCCGCGAGCTGCGCGACCGCAACTACATGAAGATCATCTCGCTCGCGCCGGAGGTGCTCTGATGGCACCGACCGCCAAGCCCCGTCGGCACACGCGGGTCCCCGACCTTCGCGTCGGTGACGAGGTCCTGGTGCTGACCGGCAAGGATGCCGGCAAGCGCGGCATGATCCAGCGAGTCGTTCGCCACCAGCAGGGTTGGAGCCGCTCGACCGAGCGCTTCGGCGCCGGCTGGCAGGACCGTGCCCCGCTGGCAGGGGCGGCCATCGTCATCGAGGGCCTCAACATCGCGCGGCGCCACACCAAGCCCCGCGCGGTGGCCGGCCGGACGGAGCGCCAGCCGCGCGTCCAGCAGGGCGGCATCCTCGATATCCCCCAGCCCATCGCCATCAGCAACGTCATGCTCGTCTGCCCACACTGCTCGCGCCCCACGCGCGTGCGCCACGAGCGCTCGGCCGATGGCCGCGCCGCTCGCTCCTGCGGCCACTGCGGCGAGACGGTGACCCGAGTGGAGGCCAGGAAGAAGTGAGCAGCGGACTTCGTCAGCGCTACCAGGACGAGGCCGTGCCGGCCCTCCAGAAGGAGTTCGGCTACGGGAACCCCATGCAGGTCCCGCGCCTCACCAAGATCGTCGTCAACATCGGGCTGGGCGAGGCGCTCACCAATTCCAAGGCCGTGGACGCCGCCGTCGGCGACCTCACCAAGATCACGGGCCAGAAGCCCGTGGTCACCAAGGCCAAGCGCTCCATCGCCCAGTTCAAGATCCGCGAGGGCAACACCATCGGCGTCAAGGTCACGCTGCGCGGCCAGCGCATGTGGGACTTCCTCGAGCGCCTCACCCGCATCGCCCTGCCGCGCATCCGCGACTTCCGGGGCGTGCCCAGCAAGTCCTTCGACGGGCGCGGCAACTATTCGCTGGGCCTGCGCGAGCAGCTGGCCTTCCCGGAGATCGACTACGACAAGGTCGACCGACTGCGAGGGCTGGAGATGACGATGGTCACCACGGCCAAGACCGACGAGGAGGCCCAGCGTCTGCTGGCCCTGCTCGGCATGCCCTACGCGAGCTAGAGGAACGACCGATGGCCAAGAAGTCGATGATCGCCAAGGCGAAGCGCACGCCGCGCTTCGGGGTCCGCTCCTACCACCGTTGCTATCGTCTGCGGCCGGCCTCGTGGCTACATGCGCCGCTTCGGCCTCTGCCGCATCTGCTTCCGGGAGCGCGCCCTGCTGGGCGAGCTGCCGGGTGTCACCAAGTCCAGCTGGTAGGTCAATGAACGTCTCCGATCCCATCGCCGACATGCTCACGCGCATCCGCAACGCCAGCCGGGCGCGCCACACCGAGGTCTCCATGCCGGCCTCGCGCACCAAGCTGGCCATCGCCCGCATCCTCAAGGAGGAGGGCTTCATCGAGGACTTCACGGAGGGGCAGTCGGGCGTCCACAAGGACATCACCATCCGGCTCAAGTACGTGGGCAAGGTGCCCGTCGTGAGCGGCCTCAAGCGGATCAGCAAGCCAGGCCTGCGCGTCTACGCGGCCAAGACCGAGATCCCACGCGTGCTGGGCGGCCTCGGCATCGTCATCGTCAGCACCAGCCAGGGCATCATGACCGGGGCGCAGGCTCGCAAGAGCCAGCTCGGTGGTGAAGTCCTGGCCTACGTCTGGTAGGCGCTGATGTCACGCGTCGGCCGTCTTCCCATCACCATCCCCTCCGGCGTCGCCATCGACGTCGACGGCAACCACGTCGTGGTCACGGGTCCCAAGGGCACCCTCGAGCGCGACATCGCCCCGCTGCTCTCACTGGTCACCGAGGACGGCCAGCTGCGCGTCCAGCGTCCCAACGACGAGAAGCGCGCCCGGGAGCTCCACGGGCTGACCCGCACCCTCATCAACAACATGGTCGTGGGTGTCACCGAGGGCTATCGGCGAGGCCTCGAGATCCAGGGCGTGGGCTACCGCGCCCAGCTCGTGGGCAGCAAGCTCCAGCTCAACCTCGGCTACAGCCACCCCATCGAGATCGAACCCCCCGAAGGCATCGCCTTCGAGGTCGACAACCCCACGCGCATCGCCGTGACCGGCATCGACAAGGAGCTGGTCGGGCGCGTGGCGGCCAAGATCCGAGCCTGCCGCAAGCCAGAGCCCTACAAGGGCAAGGGCGTCCGCTTCGCAGGCGAGATCGTGCGCCGCAAGGCCGGCAAGGCCGGCAAGGTCGGCGGCTGATCCGCCGCTCGTACCTGACGAACCAGCAACCCCGGGTCGCGGCGCCACTCCGGCGCCCCGGCCGATAGCAGGAGACCGACGACCGCGATGCCACCGGCCAACAGCCGCACCAGCGCCCGTCAGAAGCGTCACTCGCGGCTCCGCCTACGCGTGGCGGGCTCCGCTGAGCGACCGCGCCTGGCGGTCTTCCGCAGCATCAACCAGATCTATGCCCAGGTCATCGACGATGCCAGCGGCCACACGCTCGCCAGCGCCTCCTCCCTGGAGGCATCGCTGCGTGGGGCCGCCGGCACCAAGACCGAGCGGGCCAGGCAGGTCGGCGCCCTCGTGGGCGAGCGTGCCAGGGCCGCCGGTATCGACCGTGTCGTGTTCGATCGGGCCGGGTTCAAATACCACGGACGGATCCGCTCGCTCGCCGATGGCGCGCGAGAGGCCGGCCTGGACTTCTAGGAGGAGAGGCCATGGCCCGGATCGATCCCAACAAGCTCACCCTCGAGGAGCGCGTCGTCCAGATCAACCGCGTGGCCAAGGTCGTCAAGGGCGGCCGGCGCTTCAGCTTCAGCGCGGTGGTGGTCGTGGGTGACGGCGCCGGGCACGTCGGTGTCGGCCTGGGCAAGGCCGGCGAGGTGCCCGAGTCCATCCGCAAGGGCGTCGAGGACGCCAAGAAGAACCTCATCAAGGTGCCCCTCGTGGGCACGACCGTGCCCCACGAGGTCCGCCAGCAGTACGGTGCCAGCACCGTGCTGCTCAAGCCCGCCTCGCAGGGCACCGGCGTCATCGCCGGCAGCTCCGTGCGAGCCGTGGTCGAGGCAGCCGGCGTCCGCGACATCCTCTCCAAGTCGCTCGGCTCGACCAACCCGGTCAACGTCACGCGGGCCACGCTCGAAGGCCTGCGCAACATGCGCTCGGCCGCCGAGCTCTCGGCTTGGCGCGGCAAGACCCTGCGCAGCGTCATCCCCGGGCAGCCCACCACGGACCGCGCGAATGGGGGGACCCGTGATGACCGCTAAGCTGCGCATCACCCTGCGTCGCTCCACGGTGGGCACCAACCCCAGCGCCCGCGGCACCGTCCGCGCCCTCGGCCTGGACCGCATCGGCCACACCGTCGAGCTCGCTGACGAGCCCGCCGTGCGCGGCCAGGTCCGCGCCGTGCGCTACCTCCTCGACGTCGAGGAGATCGGCGCCGCGCCGGCCAAGGGCAAGGCCGCGGCCAGCAAGAAGGAGGAGGCAGCGTCGTGAAGCTCCACGATCTGCAGCCGGCGCCCGGTTCCACCAAGCGCCGCATCCGCGTCGGTCGGGGCATCGCGGCCGGCAAGGGCAAGACCGCCGGCCGCGGCACCAAGGGCCAGCGCTCGCGCGCCGGGGCCAGCATCCCGGCCTGGTTCGAAGGCGGTCAGACGCCCATCCACGTCCGCGTGCCGAAGCTGCGCGGCTTCAAGCGGCGCGACCGCATCGAGTACCAGGTCATCAACGTCGGCCGCATCTCCGAGTACGCGGCTGCCGGCCGCTTCGGCGGTGAGGCGGGCGGCAAGGAGCCGCTCACCGTCAATGCCGAGGTGCTCGCCGCCGCTGGCCTCATCCGACACGCCGACCGGCCCGTCAAGGTCCTTGGCCTGGGCGATGCCCGCGGTCAAGCTCTTCGTGGCCGCCGATGCCTTCACGGCCTCGGCCCGCTCCAAGATCGAGCAGGCCGGCGGCTTCGTGCAGGTCCTGGCGCCCGCGGCCGCCACCCCCGAGGCCGAGTCCGCCGACCCCCGAGGTCGTCGCTGCCGAGTCGGCCGACGAGACCGCGGAGGTCGCCACCGACAGCGGCAAGGCCGCCGAGTAAGCCGTGTTCGAAGCCCTGGTCAATGCCTTCCGTGCCCCGGATATCCGTCGCCGACTCCTCTTCATCCTGGGCATGCTCGTCATCGTGCGGATGCTGGCCAACGTGCCGGTGCCCGGCATCGACCGCCAGGCGCTCGAGGGTGTCATCGGGGCCAACAGCTTCCTGCAGCTGCTGAACCTCTTCTCGGGCGGTGGCCTGGAGAACTTCTCCATCATCGCCCTGGGCGTGAACCCCTACATCAACGCCTCGATCATCATGCAGCTGATGACGGGCGTGGTCCCGCGCCTCCAGCAGCTCTCGCGGGAAGGCGAGTACGGCCGCAACAAGATCAACCAGTACACGCGCTACCTGACCGTGCCGCTGGCCATCCTGCAGTCGTACGGCTACCTGGCGCTGCTGTCCTCGCCCAGCAACGGCGTGGTCCAGGACTTCGACCTCACGAGCTTCACGACGCTGACCCAGATCGTGGCCCTCACGGCGGGCACCATCCTGCTGATGTGGATCGGTGAGCTCATCACCGAGCGCGGCATCGGCAACGGCATCAGCTTCATCATCTTCGCGGGCATCGTGGCCGGCCTGCCGGCGCGCCGTGAACACCTTCCTGGCCGACCCTGACCTGGCTGCCGGCGTCCTCTTCGCCGGTCTGGCCGTGGCCGCCGTGGCCGTCATCGTCTACATCCAGGAGGGCCAGCGCCGCATCCCCATCCAGTACGCCAGCCGCGTCCGCGGACGGCGCATGTACCAGGGCGGCGCCACGTTCCTGCCCCTGCGCGTCAACCAGGCCGGCGTCATCCCCATCATCTTCGCCATCAGCATCCTGCTCTTCCCGGTGCAGCTGGCGACCTACTTCAGCAACTCCGGGGGCATCGTCGAGGACGTCGCCAACGTCATCATCGACTGGCTCAGCCAGGGAAGCCCGCTCTACGCCATCATCTTCTTCCTGCTGGTGGTGGGCTTCACCTACTTCTACACGGCCTTCACCTTCAAGCCCGCGGAGACCGCCGACCAGCTTCGCAAGAACGGCGGCTTCATCCCGGGCATCCGGCCCGGAGCGCCCACGCGTGACTACCTGTCCAAGGTCGTCTATCGCATCAGCCTCGCCGGCGCCGTCTTCCTGGGCATCGTCGCGGTCAGTCCCATCATCTTCGGCATGATCTTCGCCGGCAGCGTCTTCGGCTCCTTCAGCCTCGGTGGCACGGCGATCCTCATCGTCGTCTCCGTGGTCGTGGAGACGATGAAGCAGCTCGAGGCCCAGCTGATGATGCGCAACTACGAGGGGTTCATCCGGTGACATCCATCGCTGCCGCCGGCCCGGCGGCCCGGCCCGAGCGCGGCCGCCGCATCATCGTCATGCTCGGCGCCCCCGGGGCCGGCAAGGGCACCCAGGCCGAGCGCCTGGCCACCAGCCTCGGCCTGCCCCACGTCTCCACGGGCGAGCTCTTCCGGGCGGCGCTCAAGGGCGAGTCGCCGCTCGGTGCCAAGGTCCGCAAGTACGTCGAATCGGGCGGCCTGGTGCCGGACTCCATCGTCGTCGAGATGGTCGGCCAGCGCCTCACGGAGGCCGACACGGCCGCTGGCGCCATCCTCGACGGCTTCCCTCGCACCGTGGCCCAGGCCGTGGCCCTCGACGAGATGCTGGCCGCGCGCGGTGAGTCCGTCTGCGCGGCCCTCTACGTGGAGGTCTCCACCGACCTGCTCACGGCGCGCCTCACGGGTCGCCGCATCTGCACGGCCGACGACCAGCACGTCTACCACGTAGTGGCGCGGCCGCCCCGCCGGGAAGGCATCTGCGACATCTGCGGCGCGGAGCTCTACCAGCGCCCCGACGATTCGGTGGCCACCGTGCAGAGCCGCCTCGACACGCAGCTGCCGCCCATGTACGAGGTCATCGACCACTACGCCGAGGCCGGCGTCCTGTACTCGGTGCGCGGCGACGCCGACGCCGACACGGTCACCGACGACCTCCTCCACGCCCTGGCCACCATCCGGGCGAAAGCCTAGGGGATGCTCTTCGACCGCCGCCGGGTGACGCTCAAGTCCCGCTCGCAGATCGAGCGCATGGCGGAGGCGGGCCGACTCGTCGGGGAGGCCCTCGACGCCGTCGGACGGGCCATCGCACCGGGGGTGACACCCCTGGACCTGGATGCGGTCGCGGCGGAGGTCATCCGACGCGCGGGCGGGACGCCCTCCTTCATCGGCGTGCCCGGGCCGCGGTCGCCCTTCGCGCACACCGTGTGCGTCTCCATCGACGACGAGGTCGTGCACGGGGTCCCCGACGGCCGGGTCATCCGAGACGGCCAGCTCGTGTCCGTCGACTGCGGCGCCATCGTGGATGGCTGGCACGGCGACAGCGCGCGCACCTGGCTGGTGGGGGAGGTCCCAGCGGACGCCCGCCGGCTCTCGGCCGCCACGCGCGAAGCGATGCTCGCGGGCGTCGCCGCCTCGCTGCCCGGTCGCACCCTGGAGGACGTGGCCGGCGCCATCGAGGACGTCGGGCTGGCCCACGGCTACGGCATCGTGCGTGCCTACGTCGGCCACGGCATCGGCAACGAGATGCACGAGGAGCCGCAGGTCACCAACTACCGCACGGGCCGCCGGGGCCGCCGCATCGAGCCCGGGCTCTGCATCGCCATCGAGCCCATGTTCACGCTCGGCAGCCACGAGACGCGCGTCAAGCCCGATGGCTGGACGGTGGCGACCGCGGACGGCAGCCTGGCCGCCCACTGGGAGCACACCATCGCCATCACCGAGGACGGACCGCGCATCCTGACCCTCGGCCATGACGAGGTCGTGCCAGCCGGCGCAGGCCCCGTCGAGGCCCTGGCATCGTGACCCGCTCCGAGGTCCTTGCTGTGCCGCGCCCACATCTGGTACACTCTCCCTTCGCGCGCCGGGAGTGCCCCGGCGCTTGCTGGCGCCGTGCCGAATCCTTCGGGGGGAGCGCCGGACCCATTCCAGAAGCACAGTAGTCGGGAGTCAGCGGTCGCCTGTGGGCAAGAAGGATGCCATCGAGGTCGAGGGAACGGTCATCGAGCCGTTGCCGAACACCATGTTCCGGATCGAGCTCGAAGACAAGCACCAGGTCCTCGCCCACATCAGCGGCAAGCTGCGGATGAACTTCATCCGCATCCTTCCCGGCGATCGCGTCCGCGTCGAGTTGTCGCCATACGACCTCTCCCGCGGCCGCATCACCTATCGGCTCAAGTAGGGAACGCGAGTAACGATCGTGAAGATCTCGGCATCGGTGAAACGGCGCTGTGAGCGCTGCAAGGTGATCCGCCGTCACGGCAACCTGATGATCATCTGCACGAATCCCAAGCACAAGCAGCGTCAGGGCTAGGAGGGACCGTGGCTCGTATCGCCGGCATGGACATCCCTCGCGAGAAGCGGGTGGAAGTCGCGCTGACCTACATCTACGGGATCGGGCTGCCGACCAGCCAGAAGATCCTGGCCCAGGCCAACGTGAACCCGGACACGCGTGTCCGCGACCTCACCGAGGAGCAGGTCAACCGCCTGCGCGACATCGTCGACCGCCGCTACACGGTGGAGGGCGACCTGCGCCGCGAGGTGGCCATGAACATCAAGCGCCTCACGGAGATCGGCTCCTACCGCGGACTGCGGCATCGCCGCAACCTGCCCGTCCGGGGCCAGCGAACGAAGACCAACGCCCGTCAGCGACGCGGCCCCAAGAAGACCGTCGGCGTCCGGCGCAAGAAGTAACCCCGACCGCCGCAGTGGACCGGCTCCGGGCCCGGAGCCACCGCGCGGCCCCCACGCAGGAGAGACACTCGATCGATGGCGGAACGAAAGCGCGCCACGAAGATCCGGCGCAAGGAGCGGAAGAACGTGCCCATGGGGCACGTCCACATCCAGGCGTCCTTCAACAACACCATCGTCACCATCACCGACCTGGGTGGCGCGGTGGTGTCCTGGGGCAGCGCCGGAACGGCGGGCTTCAAGGGATCGCGCAAGTCCACGCCCTACGCGGCCGCCCTGGCCGCGGACGGTGCCGCCAAGCGCGCCATGGAGCATGGCATGCGCCACGTGGAGGTCTTCGTCAAGGGCCCGGGCTCGGGACGCGAGCAGGCCATCCGCTCGCTCCAGGCGGCCGGCCTGGAGGTCAGCGCCATCACGGACGTCACCCCGCTCCCGCATAACGGCTGCCGCGCTCCCAAGCGGCGCCGCGTCTAAGCGAGGCAACCTGAAATGGCGCGATACCGCGGCCCCGTCTCCCGACTCTGCCGGCGCGAGGGCATGAAGCTCTTCCTCAAGGGCAGCAAGTGCTACACCAAGAAGTGCCCCTTCGAGCGCCGCGGGACGCCCCCCGGCCAGCACGGGGTGCGCCGCCGCAAGATGTCCAACTACGGCATCCAGCTGCGCGAGAAGCAGAAGGTGCGGCGCGTCTACATGGTCAACGAGCGGCCCTTCAAGCGCTACTTCGAGACCGCTGAGTCGCGCCCCGGCGTGACCGGTGAGAACCTCCTGCGCCTGCTTGAGACCCGCCTTGACAACGTCGTCTACCGCATGGGCTTCGCGAGCAGTCGCGCCCAGGCCCGCCAGCTCGTGGGCCACGGGCACTTCCTCGTCAACGGCCGGCGCACCAACATCCCCTCGTACCACGTGCGGGAAGGGGACCGCGTGGAGGTCCGCCCGAGCAGCCGCAAGACGGAGTACTTCAAGACCCTCAAGGACGCCCTCGGCGGCGCCCAGAAGCCAGACTGGGTAGCCGTGGACGCCGACACGTTCGTCGGGACCGTGTCCTCGCTGCCGACCCGCGACCAGATGCCGCTCGAGCTCAACGAGCAGCTCGTGGTCGAGTACTACTCGAGGTAGGCCGCGACATGATCGAACTGGAGAACGCGCAGATCGCGTCCGTCGAGGACCTGCAGAGTCAGACCTACGGCAAGTACGAGGCCAGCCCGCTGCGGGCCGGCTACGGCGTCACCCTGGGCAACGCCCTGCGACGGGTGCTCCTCTCGTCGCTGGAGGGTGCCGCCGTCACGTCCGTGCAGATCCGCGACGTCTCGCACGAGTTCAGCACCATCCCCGGGGTCAAGGAAGACGTCATCCAGATCCTCCTCAACCTCAAGCGGCTGCGCCTCAAGGGCTACGTGCCCCATCCCACGCAGCTCAAGCTGGTCAAGAGCGGCGCAGGCCCGGTCACGGCCGCGGACATCGTCGAATCGGCAGACGTCGAGATCGTGAACCCCGACCAGCACATCCTGACCCTGGAGCCGGACGCCACCATCGAGATGGACCTCACGGTGGAACGCGGCACGGGCTACCTCTCCGCGGACGACACCAAGGAAGGCCTGCCCATCGGGGTCATCCCGGTGGACGCCATCTTCACGCCCGTGCGCCGCGTCGACTACCACGTCGAGAACACCCGTGTCGGGCAGGTCACCAACTACGACAAGCTCACCATCGAGATCGAGACCGACGGCACCATCACGCCGGAGGAGGGCCTCTCGCGTGCGGCCGAGATGCTCGTCGAGCAGTTCAGCCAGTTCACCGCGGCCGGCCGCAAGCTGACCAGCGAGGTGGAGGCCGTGGCTGGCGCGGAGGCGCTGCCGGCCAACGTCCTGGACATGCCCATCGAGGACCTGGACCTGCCGATGCGGGCCTACAACTCGCTGAAGCGCAACAACATCGTCAAGGTCGGCCAGCTGCTGCAGCTCCAGGACGACGACCTGCTGCGCATGCGCAACTTCGGCAAGAAGTCCCTTGACGAGATGAAGGACCGACTGCGCATGCGGGGCTTCCTGCCGCCCGAGGACGAGGCCTTCGAGGGCCTCGAGGACGAGGACGAGGACGAGCAGCCCTTCGACGAGGACGAGGAGGACGTGTAGCCCATGGCTCACCGCATCGATGGGCGCAAGCTGGGTCGCAAGACCGGACCCCGCAAAGCCCTCTACGCCAACCTCGTGGTGTCCGTGCTGCGCTATGAGCGGATCAAGACGACCGAGGCGCGCGCCAGCGAGGTGCGTGGCATGGTCGAGCACGTCATCACGCTCGCCAAGGGCGGCACGCTCGCGGAGCGCCGCCGCATCGTGGCCGAGCTGCCCAACGAGCCACTCGTGATCGACAAGCTCTACGACGAGATCGTGCCCCGCTACGGGGATCGCAACTCGGGCTTCACCCGGGTCGTCAAGCTCGGCCCTCGCGCCGGTGATGCCGCCCCGATCGTCCAGCTCGAGCTGGTCTAGCCAACCCGCCCGGACCGACCCTCGGGGTCGCGGCCGGACGGCCCACAGCAAGCCTGCCCGAGAGGGCGGCCCCGTGCGGTATCGCGCACGGGTCGAATATGACGGCACCGAGTTCGCCGGCTTCCAGGCCCAGCCTGGCCGTCGGACCGTCCAGGGAGAGCTGGAGCGTGCGCTTGCCCACCTGAACGGTGGCGGCCGCGTCAGGGTCTCCGCGGCCGGTCGGACGGATGCCGGGGTGCATGCCACTGGCCAGGTGATCTCCTTCACCTGGGCGGGGGGCATGCCCGCCAGGCGGCTTGGTCGGGCCATCGGGGCACTCTTGCCCCGGGACGTCGCGATCGGGCCCTTGATACGGGTGGCACCGGGCTTCGACCCGCGTCGCGACGCGACGCGGAGGGAGTACCGCTACTCCGTCTGGACGGGACCGCGCAGTCCGCTGCGCGCGCGCTACCGCTACGAACTCGATGAGCACCTCGATGTCGAGGCCATGCAGGCCGCCGCCGGTCACCTGGTGGGGACCCATGATTTCTCGGCATTCGGGCGTGTCAAGGAGCGCGCCGTGCGGACCTTGTTCGAGGTCCGGGTGCGCAGGCAGGGCCACCTGGTGACGATCGACGTGATCGGGGACGCCTTCCTGCGCCAGATGGTGCGCAGTATCGTGGCCGCGCTCATCCGCATCGGGATGGGACGAGCCACCGCGGAGGACCTGGTGGACGAGCTTCGGCTCGCCGGGACGAGCCTTCGCCGGAGCGGTCGTCCCGCCGCACGGGCTCTGCCTGAGGCGGGTGACGATCGGTCCGCCACGACGTGACAGGACAACGAGGAAGAACGACAGGGGCCATGAGCAGGACCTACACGCCGAAGGCCAGTGAGATCGAGCGCCGCTGGCTGGTCGTCGACGCCGACGGCCAGACGCTCGGCCGTCTCGCCACGCGCGTGGCGAGACTGCTGACGGGCAAGCACAAGCCCGGATACGCCACCCACATCGACACCGGAGACCACGTCATCGTGGTCAACGCGTCCAAGATCCGGGTCACCGGTGACAAGGCGCAGACCATCCGCTACAGCCGCCACAGCGGCTACCCCGGCGGCTACCGCGAGGAGACGCTGGCCCAGCTCCTGGTGCGACGGCCCGAGGAGGTCGTGCGTCGCGCCGTGAAGGGCATGGTGCCGCACACCACGCTGGGCACGCAGCAGATGCGGAAGCTCAAGGTCTATGCCGGCAAGGATCATCCGCATGAGGCACAGCAGCCGGAGCCCGAGCCGGCAGCAGGAGGCGCCCGCTCATGAACCAGGTCACCTTCCACGAGGGCACCGGCCGCCGCAAGACGGCCATCGCCCGTGTCCGGTTGCTGGCCGGCGAGGGTGAGGTCGTCGTGAACGGCCGCAGCCTGGAGGAGCACTTCGGCAACGCCGTGGACCTCAACGCGATGCTGATGCCCTTCCGCGTGACGGGCACGGAGGGTCGCTACAACGTCATGGTCAAGGTGCAGGGCGGGGGCCATCACGGCCAGGCCGGCGCCATCCGCCACGGCATCGCGCGGGCCCTGCTGGCCTCGGATCCGGAGGGCGCCCGGGCACCGCTGCGCCAGGCCGGCTTCCTGACGCGGGATCCGCGCATGAAGGAACGCAAGAAGTACGGTCTCAAGCGGGCTCGCAAGGCGCCGCAGTTCACCAAGCGCTAGTCGCGCACGTGGGCCGGTCGGCGACCGGCTCCGGGACCATCGGCGGATCGCCCATCGGGGGCTGATGCGCGAGCCTTGGCAGCCATGATGGATGACGGTTCCGTCCGCTACCGGGAAGCGCTGAGACGCGGCCATGTGGCCGTGGCCAGGGGACGTCCGCGCGAGGCTGTCGCCCACTACGAGGAGGCGGCCAGGCTGGCTGAGGGCGCGCCCTGCCCCTGGTGTCGATGGGCTCCGTCCACCTCCGTGCAGGCCAGCCGCGCGAGGCCATCCGTGCCTTTGACCGGGCGTTGGAGCGGGCTCCCGGCGACATCGGTGCCATGCTCGGCAAGGCCGCCGCGCTCGAGGCGGACGGACGCATCGAAGAATCCCGCGCCCTCGCCCAGCGGGCGGCCGAGCTGGAAGCCATGGAGCGGGCCGGACGAGCCGGGGCAGTGGGCGCCGACGAGCAGCGCCTCCGTCTGGAGCACCTCGTGACCGAGGGCCAGCAGGCCCGCGCGGCCGGCGAGCTCGACCGCGCCGCCGCCGCCTTCCACGCGGCCGCCCTCGGCTACGCCGGCAGCGGCGCCTTCGAGGTGGCCATCGACGCCTGCCTGCGGGCCCTGGAAGCGCGGCCGGGAGCCATCGACGTGCACTTCACGATGGCGCACCTCTACCTGCAGCGTGGCTGGGCGGACCTTGGCGTCCAGCGCGTCAAGCTCATCGACCATCGACTCGGCATCGACGCGGATCCGCGTCGGCGGGCCGCGCTGCAGGCGCTGGCGCATGACTACCGGGCCCTCGACCCGGCGCTCGAGGAGCTGGCCGCTCTCCCCGCCTGACCGGTGCCTCTTCCCGCCTGACCGGCGCCTCTCCCCGCCTGACCGGCGACTCTCCCTGCCTGCGCCTGCCGCGGCGCGCGGTCGCACGTCATCGCCGCGAGGATGCAGCGGCCCGCCCTGCGACCGCTGACGCTGGCTGCAAGACCGGCGACAATGGCCCCATGCTCGCCAGCCCTCGACCGCACCAGCGCTGCGCGCGTCCCCGGCTGCCCGCCAGCGCCGCTCCCGGCCACGACGTGCCCGGCGCGGCCCTCGTGAGCCGCCTCTTCGGCACCGACGGCATCCGCGGCGTCGCCAACGAGGACCTCAAGCCGGCCATGGCCCACGCCCTGGGACGGGCCGTGGCGACACGCCTGGCCGGCCCGAACGGCAGCATCCTCGTCGGGCAGGACACGCGCCGCTCCGGGGACATGCTGGCGGCCGCGCTCATGTCCGGCGGCACGTCCGCGGGGGCGAACGTCCACGTCCTGGGCGTCTGCCCGACGCCGGCCCTGGCCCACGTCACGGCCGTCGGCCCGTACGGGGCGGGCATCATGGTCTCTGCCTCGCACAACCCGGCGGACGACAACGGCCTCAAGGTCCTGGACGGGCGCGGCCTCAAGCTCGATGACGCCGTGGAGGAGGAGCTCGCCACCCTGATCATGCGGGCGGACGAGCTGGACAGCCCGACCAATGCGGGCCTGGGCCGGATCGTGGACGCGCGCTCGGAGCTTGAGCGATACGTGGAGCACCGCAGCGAGCTGGCACGTGCCATCGGCTCCGACCTGCGCCTTCACGTCGATTGTGCGAACGGCTCGGCGTCCGTGCTGGCGCCCGTCATCCTGGCCGCCAGCGGCGCCTCCGTGGAGTCCCATTTCGATGACCCGGACGGCATCAACATCAACCTGCGCTGTGGCGCCACGGCGCCGGAGGCCCTGGCGGGCATCGTGGCGGCGAACGGCGGTGACGTGGGCTTCAGCCTCGACGGCGATGCCGACCGCTGCGTGGCCGTAGACGAGCACGGCCAGGTCGTCGACGGCGATCAGCTCCTGGGCGTCATCGCCCTCGACCGCCTGGCTCGCGGCAGCCTGGCCGAGCGGACCGTGGTGGTGAGCATCCTCTCCAACGGCGGCCTGGCGCGGGCCATCGAGGCCGCCGGCGGGCAGGTCCTGCGCACGCCCGTGGGCGACCGCTACATCCTCGACTCGATGCTCGTCTCCGGCGCCGGCCTGGGCGGTGAGAAGAGCGGCCACGTCATCATCCGCGAGCACGCCAGCAGCGGTGACGGCATCGTCACGGCGCTGGAGGTCCTGTCGATCCTGGCCCGCCGCGGCCGCCCGCTCTCGGAGCTGGCGGCGGCCATCCCGCTCGACCCGCAGGAGCAACGCACCGTGCGCGTCCGGCGCAAGGAATGGCGGGCCGATCGTGTCCTGTGCGCCGCCGTCGCGGACGCCGAGCGTGAGCTGGCGGGCGACGGACGCATCGTGGTGCGGGCATCGGGCACGGAGCCGGCCCTGCGCGTGATGGTCGAGGGTCGCGACGCGGATCGCGTGCTGCGCCTGGCGGATGGCCTGGCGGGGCTCGTCCGCGAGCGGCTGGGCTGAGGCGCGGCGCGATGTGCGGCATCGTGGGCTTCGTGGGTGCCCGGGAGGCGGCGCCCATCCTGCTGGAGGGCCTGGCCCGGCTCGAGTATCGCGGCTACGACTCGGCCGGCATCGCGCTGGTGACCGCCTCGGGCGACCTCTTCGTGCGCAAGCGAGCCGGCAAGGTCGCCGACCTGCGGGCCGCCCTGGCCGCCGACACGCCGCCCTCGCACGCCGGCCTGGGCCACACCCGCTGGGCCACGCACGGCCGCCCCAACGACCTCAACGCGCACCCTCACGCCGACTGCACCGGGGACCTGACGGTCATCCACAACGGCATCATCGAGAACTTCATCGAGCTGCGCGCCGAGCTCGAGGCCCGCGGCCACACGCCTCGAGTCGGAGACCGACACGGAGGCCATCGCGCATCTCGTCGAGGAGGCCTACCAGGGTGACCTGGCGGCGGCGGTGCGTGCCGCGCTGCAGCGCGCGCAGGGCGCCTACGCGCTGGCCGTCATCCACAAGGGCGAGCCGGAGCGGGTCGTGGGCGCGCGCATGAACGTGCCCCTCATCGTCGGCCTCGGCGAGGGCGAGGCCTTCCTGGCCTCCGACGTGGCGGCCGTGCTGGCCCACACGCGCCGCGTCATCTACCTCGAGGAGGGCGACGTGGCCGACCTCGGCCCCGGCCGCGTCACCATCACGGACATGGTCGGCCGTCGGCTCGAGCGTCCCGGTGCGCGAGGTGGACTGGGACATCGAGGCCGCCGAGAAGGGCGGCTACGAGCACTTCATGCTCAAGGAGATCCACGAGCAGCCGGAGGCCATCCTGGCCGCCATCACGGGCCGCATCCGCGGCCAGCAGGTGCGCGTCCCCGAGCTGGCACCGCTGGCGGCGCGCCTGGACGGCATCGATCGCATCGAGCTGGTGGCCTGCGGCAGCGCCGCCTACGCCTCGGCCGTGGCCAGCCAGGCCCTGCAGGCCTGGACGGGGCTGCCGGCCCGCTGGAACATCGGCTCCGAGTTCCGCTACGACCCCCCGCCGCTGGATGCGCGCACGCTCGTCATCGCCGTCACCCAGTCGGGCGAGACGGCGGACACGCTGGCGCCCACGCGGCTGGCCCGCCAGGCGGGCTGTCCCATCGTGGCCGTCACCAACACGGTCGGCTCGGCCATCACCCGCGAGGCGGACGCCGTGCTCTTCCTGCAGGCCGGCCCGGAGATCGCGGTCGTGGCCACCAAGACGTATGTCACGCAGGTCGTGACCCTGCTGCTGCTGGCTGCCCAGCTGGCCAAGTCGCGCGGCCGCCTCGACGCGCGCTACGAGGCCGCGCTGGTGGAGTCCCTGCGGGCCCTGCCGGCCGCCGCCGAGCGCGCCCTCGAGCTGAACGAGGCGCCCGCCCGGGAGCTGGCCCGCCGCTACGTCGGCTCGCGGGGCTACATGTACGTCGGCCGCGGCATCACCTACCCGGTGGCGCTCGAAGGGGCGCTCAAGCTCAAGGAGGTCAGCTACGTGCACGCCGAGGGCTACGCCGCCGGCGAGCTGAAGCACGGCCCCATCTCCCTGCTCGACGCCGAGGTGCCCCTGGTGGCGGTGGCGACCCGGACCGCGGTGCACGACAAGCTCGTCAGCAACCTCATGGAGGGCCGTGCTCGCGACGCCCGCGTCATCGCCGTGGTGACCGAGGGCGACGAGCGCATGCGCTCGGTCGCAGACGACATCCTCTGGGTGCCGGCCACGCACGAGATCCTGAGCCCGGCGCTGGCCATCATCCCGCTGCAACTGTTCGCCTACCACACCGCGGTGGCGCGCGGCACGGACGTCGACCAGCCTCGCAACCTGGCCAAGTCGGTGACGGTCGAGTGAGCCGACCGAGCGTGCCCGTCCCTCCCGCCGGCACCACCGAGCTGGGTATCGACATCATCCGCGTCGACCGCATCGTCCGGGCGCTCGCGAAGCACGGGCGGCGCTTCCCCCTTCGCATCCTGACGCCGGCGGAGGACGCCTACGTGCGTGACCGGCCGGAGAACCTGGCCGGCCGCTGGGCGGCCAAGGAGGCGGTCAGCAAGGTGCTCGGCCTCGGCGTGCGGGGCGTGGGCTGGCGCGAGATCGAGATCGTGCGCCTGCCCACCGGGCAGCCCACGGTGCGACTCCACGACCGCGCCCTCCAGCGGGCGGAGCAACTGGGCATGGAGCGCGTCGCCGTCTCCATCAGCCACGAGCACGAGTACGCCGTGGCCATCGCCTTCGGCATCCGCACCGCGGGTGGCACGTTCGTCTTTCCCCTGGACATCGACGCCCGGCTCGACGACCGCGAGGAGCAGCTGCTGGCCCGGCTCGACCGACTGCGCGCCCTGGACGCCGAAGTACGCTCGGCCGAGCGCTCCGTGCGCGGCGAGACGGCTGGCGACCCGGAGCCCAACGCGGCGGCCGGCGACCCGGAGCCCGACGCGGTGGCCGGCGACCCGGGAGGCGGGCACGTGAGCACCGCGACCGTCCCGACCATCGACGCGGCGCTGGCAGCGAGCTTGCTGCCGGTACGCGACCCGCGGGGCCACAAGGGCACCTTCGGGCGCGTCGCCGTGGTGGCCGGCTCGCTCGACTACGCCGGGGCGGCGCTGATGGCCGGGGCTGCCGCCCTGCGCGCGGGGAGCGGCCTCGTGACGCTCTACCTGC
This sequence comes from uncultured Chloroflexia bacterium, assembly GCA_963766685.1. Classification (GTDB taxonomy): domain Bacteria; phylum Chloroflexota; class Limnocylindria; order Limnocylindrales; family CSP1-4; genus JAFMJV01. The sequence goes on along the minus strand of CAVYBJ010000013.1, from coordinate 74,347 downwards.
CGGCCTCGCTGCAGCCCCTCCTGGCTGGCCGGGTCCCCGAGCTCATCACGCGTGGACTGCCGGAGCGGGGGAGCGGACAGGTCGACGCGGCAGCCGCCGCGGAGCTCGTGCTCGAGTCGCCGCACGATGCGCTGTTGGTCGGCCCGGGCCTGGCACCCGGCGCGGGCACGGCCGGTCTCGTGCAGCGCCTGCTGTCCGCTGCCGGCCCGCCCGCCGTCGTGGACGCCGGCGCGCTCGACGCACTGGCGGGCATCGCCGGCTGGTCCGGACGCGTGGGTCGACCCTGCGTGCTGACGCCGCACCCGGGGGAGCTGCAGCGCCTCGGGCGCGCCGCCGGCGACGATGACGAGGCCCGGCTGCGGGCCGCCAGCGAGGCGGCGGCCGCCTGGCGCCAGGTCGTGGTGCTGAAGGGGGCCCACACGGTCGTCGCCGATCCCGGCCGGGCGGGCCCTGCGATCGCCGCTGAGCCTGCCACTCCTGGGCACGGCCGGCAGCGGCGATGTGCTGGCCGGCGTCATCGCCTCCCTGGCCGGCCAGGGGCTGGCGGGCTTCGAGGCCGCTGCCGTGGGCGTCTACCTGCACGCGCGAGCGGCCGAGCGGCTGGCGGAGGACCTGGGAGACGCCGGCCTGATGGCCACCGACTTGCTGGCAGAGATCCCACGGGCTCGTCGCGAGCTGCGCGCTCCTGCCCCCGACGGACGGCCCGTCACTGGGCAGGCTTCCGGCCGGTGAGCCGACCGGGCGGCCCGCCGCCGCACCGGGCCGCCTGGCTGGAGATCGACCTGGGTTCCCTGCGTCACAACGTGCGCACCATCCGCTCGCTGGTGGCACCAGCGGCCGTGGCGCCCGTCATCAAGGCCAACGCCTACGGGCACGGGCTGGCGCGCGTGGCCGGCGCCCTCCGGGACCTCTCTGACGCGCTCTGCGTGGCGACGCTCGACGAGGCCATCAGCGTGCGGTCGGCGGTCGGCGGCCGCGTCATCCTGCTCTACCCGGTGCCACCCGGCGCAGCCGCGGACGCCGTGGCCAGTGGCGCGGAGCTGACCGTCATGTCCCCGGAAGACCTGCCGCCGCTGTTGTCGGCCGTCCCGCCCGACGGTCCACCCGTGGCCCTGCACCTCGCCGTGGAGACCGGCCTGGGTCGTGGCGGCCTGGCGCCCGCGGACGTGGCCACCGTGGCTGCCACGGTGGCTCGCCGACCGTCGGGCCAGGCTGGCGAGCCTCTGGTCGCATCTCGCCACGCCGGAGGACTCCGGGGCCGCCGGTCTCCAGGTGGCGCGCTTCGAGGAGGCCGTCGCCCGGCTCCTGAGCAGGGGCATCCCGGTGCCCGGCCCGGCACCTCGCCGCCAGCGGGAGTCTCTTCACGGCGACGGTGCCGATGCTCGAGATGGTGCGGCCCGGCCTGGCCGTCTACGGCGTTCTTGAGGCCGGCCAGCCCGTGGCACCCGCGGTGTCGGCGGCCGCCGACGAGCCTGCAGCCGGTCCTTTCCCTCAAGGCGCGGCCGGTGGCCTTCGGTGACATCCCCGTGGGGGGCACCGTCGGCTACGGCGGTCGCTGGCGGGCTGAGCGGCCGACGCGCATCGCCATCCTGCCCGTCGGCTACGCGGACGGCTACCTGCGCGGCTCCCAGCCCGGTGCCACGGCGCTCGTGCGCGGACGCGCGGTGCCGCTCGTGGGCGTCGTCTCCATGGACGCCGTGGCCGTCGACGTCACTGACCTCCCGGATGTCGGCCGGGCGGACGAGTTCGTGCTGCTCGGGCGGCAGGGCGAGGCAGCCATCAGCGCCGCCGATCTGGCGCGTTCACGCAACACGATCGCCTGGGAGGTGCTCTCCGGCATGGCCGCCCGACTGGACCGGGTGTACTATCCGGAAGCCGGTCAGCCCGATCCGAACGAGTCACCGGCGCCGTGCCAGACATGAAGCCACCGATCGCGCGGAACCCGGGGAGAGAGGGTCCCGAGACCGCCACAGGGTCGGCCCGCGGCATGTCCAGAGGAGGGGAACCGGGGTTGCTGCGAACACCCGCCACGTTCGATCCGCTGTTCGATCCGCGAGACGTCACGGGCCTTGACGACGACGACGTGGAGGCCGTGGCGCGGGCCATCCAGCTGCGCGGCGCCACCGTGCCGGCGGTCTTCTTCCTGGAGGCCAACCGCGGCCTGGGCTCCCTCGACGGCTTGGGCATGCTGCTCTTCGACCCCGTCATCCGCGGCGTCTTCGGTGGTGACGTCCCCGGCGCGCGCAGCCTGCTCGCCGACGAGGACGGCATCGAGCGCCTCATCGACCGTCTCGAGGAGCTCGAGGCAGAGGTCGGCCTGGACGCCTGAAAGCCGGCTCGCGGCTACCATCTCCCGAGTGACACCGGACGCCCCCTCCTTCTTCACGCTCGACCGCGGCACGGTCGCCACGGCTGCCGCGCTCATCGCGCCGGTGGAGGGCCGCTATCGCATGCTGGCTGCCTCGGCTGCCCCGGCCGCGGTCGATCCGGAGGCTCTCCTCGAGGATCTCGCCTGGCGGGTCGCCCGGACGGATGCCGGTGTGGCCGGCTCCATGGAGGACTGGCGGTCCTGGTCGCGCCTGGAGGTGCGCAGCGCCCGTCCACCGCGCGCCTGTCTCGTGGCCGCCTCCGCGGACACGGGCGCCCTCCTCGAGCGCGCCTTCGTCGGCGCGGGCTGGCAGGTCCAGGCTCGTTTCTACGGCCCCGACCCTGACCTCATCGCCTTCGGCGGCGCCTGCCTGGATCCGAGCCTGGACGCCGTCGTGGTGGCCGGTCGCGAGGAGGCCGACCAGGAGGAACGCGACCGCGCGCGACTGCTCTGGCCGCGAGCCGGTTCCCTGGCGCGCCTGCGGGACGACCTGGTGGTCATCGCCTGCGGCCCCTTCATCGAGCGCCCGGAGGGCATCTCCGACGAGCGGCTCTTCGCCCTGCCGGCACCCGAGCCCGGCGGCACCGGGCCGTCATCGCCGCTCTTCCAGGCTGCTTCGCAGGTGGGCGCCCATCTCGTGTCCGGGGACCTGCTGGCCATGGACAGCCGGTTGGCGCTGCGCCGGTCCGTGGCATCCCTGGCGGTCCTCCTGGGCCGGCGCGTCGAGGGCATCGAGGTCGGCGCCGCGGCGGCATCCCGGACGCTCGCCAATGCCGACGGCGAACTCCGCCACGCGATCCTGGCCGCGGCCGGCCTGCTGCCCCGCGACATCCTCGACGACGAGGAGGCCGCAGAAGCCGTCCTGCGCTGGTCGACCGTGGCCGGTGACCCGGCGACGCGCCTCGACCGCATCCGCGAGCTGGTGCTCCATCCCTGGTCGGCCATCGACGGCGACGGTCTGCGCCTGCGCATGGCCATGCTGCGAGCGGCCCTCGAGCGACTCGGGCTGGCGTGGGACTCGCTGGCGCCCGAGGGCCGGCCTGACGAGGCCGCCGCCGACGTGGTGGTCCTCTCCGGGGGTGGCTTCGCGATGCTGCCGGCCACGGCCGTCGCCCTCGCCATCGCAGACGGCGTCCGCCGGCCCGGCGCCTTCACCATCCTGCACGATCATGCCGCTGTCCTGGCACCGCTCGGGGCGCTTCCCGTGGAAGGCGACCGCCGCCGCCTGCTGGCCGACCTCATGGACGACTGCCTGCTGCCCGTGGGCAGCGCGGTCCTGACCGGGGCCCCGGGCGAGAGCGGCAAGGACCGCGGCCGGGTCTCCATCTCGACGCCGCTCTTCGAGGATGAGATGCCGCTGGAGGTCGGCCTGCGGCTGGTCGACCTGCCGCCGGGCATCCTGGCGCGCCTGGAGATCGACCCCGGCCAGGGCAGCCTCATGGGTGTCGCCGGGCAGCGCCTCGGGCTGGAGGTCAGCGGGGGCCTGGGCGGACTGCTGCTGGACACGCGTCCCATCCCCCTCGACCTGCCCAGCAGCGGCGAGCAGCGCCGTGCCCAGCTGGAGGCCTGGGAGGCGCCGGCCTGGGCGAGCAGCGACCGATGACGGCGACGCCATCCCCCGGCGACCTGCTGCGCTTCGTGGCCCCCGCCGCGGGCGTCGCGACCGGTCGCCTGCTGCGCTTCCCGCTGCGCCTGCCGGACCGGCCCCTCGTCGTCCCCGGGCAGCGCGTGGAGCTGGGCCAGCCCATCATCGAGCACTTCCGGGAGCAGGAGGCCGTGGAGATCCCGACCACGGCCGCCATCGTCGGCCTGCGTCCCGGTGACTTCCTCGACCACGTGCCGGGGTCGCCATCGGGACGCCTCGGGCGCAAGTCCCCACAGGCGACCTATCGCACGCGCGTCTGCGAGCACGGGCGTGACGGCCTCACGCGGCTGGCGGCCGGCAGCGGGGAGACCGTCATCCACGCCCCCGCGTCCGGGATCGTGGAGGCCGTGCTGCCCGGGCGCATCGACATCCGGGCTGACGGCCTGGCCGTGGACGCCCAGGTCGGCTGGGGCCGGCCGGCCGTCGGTCGCATCGTCATCGCCGTGGACGCGCCGGACGCGGAGCTCCCGGCGTCGCGCATCGACGTCAGCGCCGCGGGCGCCATCCTGGTGGCGGGCCTCCGGCTTGACCTGGAAGCCATGTCACGTGCCCGCGCCATCGGCGTGACCGCGGTCGTCACCGGGGGCGTCGCCAGTCGTCACCTGCGACAGCTGGGGTCGTCCGAGGCTCGCCAGCAGGCCGCCCTGCACGCGGCCGCTCCCTTCGGGCTGCTCGCCCTGGCCGGCTACGGCCGCCTGTCCATCCCGGCACACCTCTGGGACCTCCTCGTGGCGGCCGACGGCCGCCCGGCGGGCATCCACCCGGCCTCGCGCACGCTCGTCATCGGCGACGACCCACGACCCCTGCTCGCGGCCGCAGCGCGGCCGGCCGGCACGGTGCGCGTGACGAGCGGCGAGGGGAGGGACCTGGAGGGGCGCCTGGTGGGCCTCTCCGGCCCGCGCCGCTGGCCTGGCGGCATCTACGCGCCCGGGGGCTTCGTCGAGTTCGCGGCCTCCGATGGCCGCATGGAGCGCCGGTGTCTGCCGCTCTCCGCGCTGGAACGGCTCGACCTGGTCGGCTGACGGTGCCAGGGACCTTGCCTGCCGCCAGTGCGTCGTGGCGCGGGCTGAGCACGTCTGCGGAGCGGACCCGGTCACTGGCGGCGGCGCTGGCCGTGGCGGCCGGCCCGGGCGACCGACTGGCGCTGGTCGGGCCGCTGGGCGCCGGCAAGACGCAGTTCGCCAAGGGCTTCGCGGTCGGCCTGGGCATCGCGGAGGTCGTCAACAGCCCGAGCTTCACGCTGATGGCGGAGTACCAGGGGCGCATCCCGCTCTTCCACCAGGACCTCTACCGACTGGCTGGCACGGCCGACGCCCTGGCCGGGGGCCTGCTCGACGAGCGCCAGGACGAGGGCGTGACGCTCTCCGAGTGGGCCGACCGGCTCGATGACGCGCTCGACCCGGCGCGGCTGACCGTGACCATCGAGCCCATCGATGACGAGCTGCGGGCCGTCGGACTCTGCGGCCAGGGCGAGGTCGCGGAGCGCTACATCGCGGCTGCCCGGGTGTGGGAGGCGGCCGGAGCATGAGCCGATCCGTGGCCGTGCCGCCGTCCTGCCGCCCGCGAGCGGTCACTGGCTGGTCATCGACACCGCCACGCGCACGAGCGTCGTGGCCGTCGGCCGCCTCGAGCCGCTGGCGGTCAGTCTGCGGGCCGTGCGCCACCGCCACGGCTCGTTCCTGCTCGAGCAGGTGGACGAGGTGCTGGCGACGGCGGGCCTCGCCATGGCCGACGTGGCCGCCATCGCCGTGGGCACCGGCCCCGGGCTCCTTCACCGGCCTGCGCGTGGGCCTCGCGACGGCCAAGACGCTGGCCTATGCGGCGGGCCTGCCCCTCCTCGGGCTGCGCTCCTCCGACGCCCTCCGCCGCGCCGCCGGGCTGTCCGACTCGGCGCCGCCCGGAGGTCGCGGTCGTGCTGGCGGCCGGAGCCCATGACCACTACCTGGTGCGGGCGGGTGAGGACGCCACGCTCGTGCCGCCGGGCGGCCTGGCGGCGGCCCTGACCGGGCAGCCCGCCATGACCGTGGACCTCGATGACGCGCCGCTGGGCGAGGCCGCAGCGCGCCTGGGAGCCGATGCCGTGGCCGCCCTGCCGGCCGCGCTGCTGGCTCTCGCCGGGGAGCGCCTGGCAGCCGGCCAGGTGGACTCGCCGGCCGAGCTGGTGCCGGCCTATGTCGTGCTGCCACGCGGGGTGCCGCGCGGCGCGGAGGAGCTGGGATGGTCGCCCGACCTCCGGTGATGTTGCGCGTGGAGCGCATGCGGCCGGAGGACATCCCGGCCGTTCACGCCATCGAATCGGCCTCCTTCCCGACGCCCTGGCCGCCCTACGCCTTCCGGGGCGAGCTCGAGTCGAACCGCATGGCCCACTACCTCGTGGTCCGCGCGGGCGACCGGGTCGTCGCCTACGCCGGCATCTGGCTCATGGTGGACGAGGCCCACGTGACCACCTTCGCGGTGCTGCCGGCCTACCGGCGGCGCGGCCTTGCCGGCCGGCTGCTCTGCGACCTCATGGAGCTGGCCGCCGACCTGGGTGCCACGCGTCGTGACGCTGGAGGTGCGCCTCAGCAATGTCGCCGCGCGGCGCCTCTACCAGCGCTTCGGCTTCCGACCGGTGGGCGTGCGTCCCCGCTACTACTCGGACAACGGCGAGGATGCCCTCATCATGACCACGGAGCCCCTGGACCATCCCGACATGCAGGACCTGCGCCGCCGCCTCGCCGAGCGCTACGTCCGCGACGTCCTCGCCGACGACCCGGGCTGGGTGCCCGATGGCGACGTCGAGCCGGGCGAGGACGGCATGGCCCGATGACGCGCCCCATGGGGACGGTGAGCCCCATGACCCGTGGGGTCCGGGACATGAGCAGGTCGCGGGGCCTGCTCCTGGCCGTGGAATCGTCCTGCGACGAGACTGCCGTGGCGGTGGTCGAGGGCGGTCGTCGCATCATCGCCAATGTCGTCGCCAGCCAGGTGGCGCTCCACTCCGCCACCGGCGGCATCGTGCCGGAAGTGGCAGCCCGCGCCCACCTGCGCTGGATGATCCCCGTCCTTGACGAGGCGCGCCAGCGGGCGGGCCTGACCGGATGGTCGGAGCTCGATGCCGTGGCCGTCACGGAGGGCCCGGGCCTGGCCGGCTCGCTGCTGGTGGGCATCACGATGGCCAAGACGCTGGCCTGGAGCCAGGGCCTGCCGCTGGTGCCGGTCAACCACCTGGAGGGCCACATCTACGCTGCCTGGCTGCTCGACCCGGACGAGGAGGAGCGGCCGGAGCCGCCCTTCCCGCTGGTGGCCCTCGTGGTCAGCGGCGGCCACACCTTCCTGGTCGAGATGACCGACCACCTGCAGTACCGACTGCTGGGCCAGACCGTGGACGACGCCGCCGGCGAGGCCTTCGACAAGGTCGGCCGGCTGCTGGGCCTGCCCTATCCCGGGCGGCCCGGCCATCATGGCCGCAGCGGCCACCGCCACGGCGCACGACCGGCGCTTCCCGCGAGCCTGGCTGGGCGAGTCCTTCGACTTCTCGTTCAGTGGCCTCAAGACGGCGGCCCGCCGCGCCGTCGGCGAAGCCCTGGGTCGCTCGCCCGAGGATCGCGAGCTCGATGGTTCGCTGCCTCGCGCCGGCGGACGTCGCCGAGCTGGCCTGGGCCTTCCAGGAGTCGGTCGTGGACGTGCTCGCCAGCAAGACCCTGCGGGCAGCGAGGGAGCTGGGTGCGCGCAGCATCGTCATGGGCGGCGGCGTGGCCGCCAACGGCGTCCTGCGCGAGCGCATCGCCGAGGGCGCCCGCGGCCTGCGCATCCCGCTCGTCGTGCCACGGCCGGGGCTGTGCACGGACAACGGGGCCATGATCGGCGCCGCGGGCTGGCACCGCCTCGCGTCCGGCGCCCGCGCCGACCGCTCCCTGGACGCGCGTCCCTCGCTGAAGCTGGCGGTCTGAGGCACGGATGCCGGGCGGGCACGAACTCGACGCGCAGCACCTCGGCCCGGCAGCCGTGGCGCGCTACCTGCGCCGCCACGAGCTGTCCGCGCGCCGCTCGCTCTCGCAGAACCACCTCGCCGACGGCGACGTGCTGGAGCGCATCGTGGCCGTGGCAGAGGTGCTGCCGGGCGAGCACATCGTGGAGGTCGGGCCGGGCCTGGGCGTCCTCACCGCACGGCTGCTGGACGCCGGCGCTCGGGTGACCGCGATCGAGCTCGACGACCGGCTCGTCGAGCACCTGCGCGAACGGTTCGCGGACGAGCCGCGGCTGACGCTGCTGGCGGCCGACTTCCTGGACGTCGAGGTCGCGAGCGTGGCCAGCAGCCCCTGGGCCCTCGTGGCCAACGTGCCGTACCACATCACCAGCCCCATCCTGCACCACGTGCTGGGCGAGGAGCCGAGGCCGGAGCGCTTCGTCCTCATGGTGCAGCGCGAGGTGGCCGAGCGGATCGCCGCGCCGCCCGGCGCCATGAGCTACCTCTCCGTCTTCGTCCAGTACCACGCCGACGTGCGCGTCGCCTTCACCGTGCCGGCCGCGGCCTTCGAGCCGGCCCCGGCGGTCGACTCGGCGGTTCTGGTCGGGGTCGCCCGCCCGCGGCGACTGGACGTGGCCGACGAGGACAGCCTCTGGCGGCTGGTGCAGGCGGCCTTCCGGGAGCGCCGCAAGATGATCCACAACGTGCTGCTGCGGCAGCTGCCCGGCCTCGACCGCGACCGCCTGGCGACCGCCCTGGCGGCCTGCGCCATCGCCCCAGATCGGCGCCCCCAGACCCTCTCCGTGGACGAGTGGCTGGCCCTCCGCGTGGCCCTCGGGCCGCTGCCGTGAGCCGGCGGACGTGACGCGACGCTCCCTCGCCGCGGCCTGGGCGGAGGCCCCCGCCAAGGTCAACCTGGGTCTCGCCGTCACCGGCCGGCGCGACGACGGCTACCACGAGCTGCGCTCTGTCTTCCTGCGCCTGGCCCTGCACGACCACCTCGAGGTCGGGCCGGCCGCCGACCCCGCCGGAGCGGACGAGCTGGTCGTCGAGGGTGACCCCGGGCTGCCCGTGCGTGACAACCTCGTCCTGCGCGCCGTGGCCCAGCTGCGCGCCGTGGCCCAGCGCGCGTGGCCCAGCGCGCCTTGGCGGACCGGCGAGGCTCGCGGGACCAGCCGCTGCCAGCCCTGCGCTTCCGCCTCGACAAGCACGTCCCGGCCGCGGCAGGCCTCGCCGGCGGCAGCTCGGACGCCGCCGCTGCGCATCGCGCTGGCGGCCGGTGCCTGGGGCCTGCCGCTCGACCGCGCCGGTCTCCACGAAGTGGCCGGCCGGGTCGGTGCCGACGTCCCCTTCTTCACGGCCGGTCATGGAGCGGCACTCGTGAGCGGCGTCGGCGAGATCGTCGAGCCGCTGCCCGAAGCGTGGCCGCCGGCCGGGCTGCTGCTCGTCACCCCCGCCGATCGGCTCGCCACGGCCGCCGTCTTCGCTGAGTACGACCGGGGTGCACCGCCCGCGGGCGCCAGCACGGCGACCTCGGTCGGCGCCGGTCGAGCGTCTGGCACGACGCCCTGCGCGGCGGGCTGGACGGGGCCGCCCTGGCCATGCTGGCGGCTGATCTGCGTGACGCCAACGACCTCTGGCCAGCTGCCACGCGCCTCTCCGCGGGCCTGGCGCCGGCGCGTGATGCGCTCGAGCGCAGCATCGGCCGCGCCGCCCTGCTGACCGGGTCGGGCCCGACCCTGCTGGCCGTCTATCCTTCCCCCGAGGCGGCCACCGCGGCCGCCGCCCGTCTCGAGCAGGAGCGGCCACCGGCCCTGCGAGGCGCCACCATCCTGGCCACGTCGAGCAGCACCAGGGGAGGGTCACCATGAAGGAACGCATCCAGTCGGACGCCGCGCCGCGGCCCATCGGTCCCTACAGCCAGGCCATCGCCACGGACGGGCTCCTCTTCTGCGCCGGCATGGGGCCCATCGACCCGGCCACCAGCCAGCTCGTGACGGGCGGCATCGTGGAGCAGACCGACCGCACCCTGAAGAACCTGGGTGGCATCCTGGAGGCTGCCGGGCTGGGCTATGCGGACGTCGTCAAGACGACCTGCTACCTGGCCGACATGGACGACTTCCGGGCCTTCAACGAGGTCTACGCGTCGTTCTTCGGCGAGCCCTACCCGGCACGCACGACCATCCAGGCGGCCCGCCTGCCCATGGACATCCTGGTCGAGGTCGAGGCCGTCGCGGTCCGCCGCTGAGGCGCGGCCAGCCCTCCTTCGCGTCGGCACGCCTTCGGCGATGTTTGACACCCCGCCGACCCGACCCCTACAGTCGTGCCACCCGATGCCCCACCAGCCTCCTTCTCGCCCGGGCGTCCCGGCCTCGACGTGAACACGGACCAACCCCGGCCGCTCACCGCGGTCGTGCTTGCGGCCGGGCTGGGCACCCGCATGCGGTCACGCCTGCCGAAAGTGCTGCACCCCATCTGCGGTCGACCCATGCTCGCCTACGTCATCGACGCCGCCGTGGCGGCGACCGGGCGGGCCCCGCTGGTGGTCGTCTCGCCGGCCACCGAGTCGGTGCGCGAGGTGTTCGCCGGGCAGGCCAGCTTCGCACTGCAGGCAGAGCCGCGCGGGACCGCCGACGCCCTGCGCGCCGCGCTCGAGGCGCTCCCCGAGGACGCCGCCGAGGTCCTGGTCCTGTCGGGTGACGTGCCCCTCGTCGACCCCGGCCTGCTCGCTGAGCTGGCCGCGGCGCGGCGCGACACGGACGCGGCCATGGCCCTCGTGACCGTGGACATGGACGATCCGGCGGCTCTCGGCCGCATCGTGCGGGATGGTCGGGGCCGCATCAGTGGCGTCGTGGAGGCCAGCGACGCGACGCCGGACGTGCTCGCCATCGGCGAGATCAACGCCGGGCTGTACGCCTTCGAGGTCGGCCTGGCTGCGTCGGCGCATCGGCGACGTGGCGCCCTCGCCCGTGACCGGGCGAGCTGTACCTGCCGGAGCTCGTGCCCTTGGCGCGGGCCGACGATCGAGCCGTGGCCACCCTGGAGGTGGAGGACGACGGGACCCTGCTCGGCATCAACGACCGCCTCCAGCTGGCCGACGCCGAGGTGGAGATGCGGCTGCGCATCAACGAGGCCCACATGCGCGCCGGCGTCACGCTCCAGGACCCCGCCAGCACCTTCATCGACGCCAGCGTCGAGATCGCCCCGGACGTCACCATCGAGCCCGGCGTCATCCTGCGGGGCAGCACGGTCATCGAGCGGGACGCGGTCATCCGCTCCGGCAGCCAGGTCTTCGACACGCGCATCGGGGAACGCTCCGTCGTGTGGGCCAGCGTCCTGGAGGGCTCCGTCGTGGAGTCGGACGTCACCATCGGGCCGTTCTCGCACGTGCGCGGCGGCGCCCGCATCGGCAGCCACGTGCAGCTGGGCAACTACGCCGAGGTCAAGAACAGCGACATCGGCGCTGGCACCAAGAGCCATCACTTCAGCTACCTCGGAGACGCGGACGTGGGCGAGCGGGTCAACATCGGCGCCGGCACCATCACGGCCAACTACGACGGCGTGCGCAAGCACCGCACGCGCATCGGCGCTCGCGCCTTCATCGGCTCGGACACCATCCTGCGGGCACCGGTCAGCGTGGGCGAGGACGCCCTGACGGGCGCCGCGTCGCTCGTCACGCGCGACGTCCCGGACGGCAAGATGGCCCTCGGCGTGCCGGCGCGCATCCGGGAGCGCAGGCCGCGGCCCGACACCCAGCCCGCGGAGGACGCCACGGACCGCTGATGGGCAGCTCGCTCCTCGAGATCCTCGTCATCGCCCTGCTCATCCTGGTGAACGCCGTCTTCGTGGCGGCGGAGATCGCCCTCGTGACCGTGCGCCGCAGCCGCATCCGGCAGCTCAGCGACGAGGGCGATCCGCGCGCTCGCCGAGTCGGTCGCATGACCGATCGCCCGGGCCGGCTGCTGGCCACCATCCAGCTGGGCATCACCTTCGTGGGCTTCCTGGCGGCCGCCTTCGCGGGTGCCAGCATCGCCCGCCACCTCGCCGACGGCCTGCGTGCCATCAGCCCGCTGGCCACCTCGGCGGACGTCATCGCCCTGCTCATCGTGACGCTGGTGGTCAGCCTCGTGACCATCGTCTTCGGCGAGCTCGTGCCCAAGACGCTGGCCCTTGCCCACGCAGAGCGCTACAGCCTGGCGCTGGCCCGGCCCGTGGAGGTCCTGGGCATCCTGCTCGCGCCCCTGGTCTGGCTGCTCACCACCATCACGCACGGCATCACGCGCCTGCTCGGCGTGCGCGACGTGCCTGACGACGCCATCACCAGCGAGGAGCTGCGCATCCTCGTGGAGCGCGGCAGCGAGCAGGGCACCATCGAGGCCGAAGAGGAGCAGATGATCGGCGGCGTGCTCGAGCTCGGGGAGCGCCGCGTCCACGAGGTCATGGTGGCGCGCGTGGACATCGTGGCCCTGCCGGTCGAGGCCTCACTCGACGAGATCGTGCAGACCATCGTGGCGGGCGGCCACTCGCGCATCCCCGTCTACGACGGCAGCATCGACAACGTCGTGGGCCTCCTCTATGCCAAGGACCTGCTGCCGTTCCTGGTCGGGGACGACCGCCCGCCATCGATCCGTGGCCTGGTGCGCACGCCGCTCTTCGTGCCCGAGTCGATGCTCGTGGACGACCTCCTCCACAGCCTGCAGCGCGGTCGCGTCCACATCGCCATCGTGCTCGACGAGCACGGCGGCACGGCGGGGCTGGTCTCCATCGAGGACCTCATCGAGGAGATCGTGGGCGAGATCCAGGACGAGTACGACGAGGAAGAGCCCGTGATGATCGTGCCGCTCGGCGCGGACGAGGCACGGGTCGACGGCCGGGCGGACGTGGACGACCTGCTGGAGCACTTCGACGCCACGCTCGAGGGCGATGACCAGGAGGAGTTCGACACCGTGGGCGGCCTCGTCTACCACTACATCGGCGGCGTCCCCAAGGTCGGCGACACGGTCGACGTGGCCGGGCTGCGACTGACGGTCGAGGCCACGGATGGGCGCCGCGTGCGCACCGTGCACGTGGCTCGCCTGGCGCCCGACGAGGCCGAGGGCGCCGCCCGGGGACGACTCGACTCGTCCCGGCCTAGGCGCTGATGGCGGCTCGCACGACCTGGTCGAGCCGGTCGACGGCCTCACCGTCGATGAGCGGCACGGAGGCGATCTCGGCCAGGGCGTCATCGCGATGCCGGCGCGCCAGGCTGCGCGTGTACTGCAGGGCGCCGACGCGCTCCAGGATGAGCCGCGCCTCCTCGACCTCGCCGTCGCTGGCGGGCTCGTCCGACTGCGCCAGGATGGTCCGCAGCCGGTCGGCCTCCGGGCCGGCAGCCTCCTGCAGCGCGTAGATCAGCGGCAGCGTCTTCTTGCGCGTGGCGATGTCGGAGGCTTCCTTGCCGGTCACGGCGGCATCTCCCCAGATGCCCAGCAGGTCGTCGTTCACCTGGAAGGCCAGGCCCAGCGACCAGCCGAAGCGGCGGTAGGCCGCGATGACCGACTCGTCGTCGGTGGCCAGGATGGCGCCCGCCTCCGCGGAGCCGGCGATGAGCGAGGCCGTCTTGCGGCCGATCATGTCGAAGTAGTGGTCCACCGACATCCACTCGTCGTGCTCCGAGCCCCAGATGTCCAGGAACTGCCCCTCGCAGAGGGCCAGGCAGGTCTCGTCGTAGAGGCGCATGAGGCGCAGCACCCGGGCGTCCTCGAAGCCCTCGTCAGAGAGTCGGTAGAGGGCCATGCGGCTGAGCGTGAAGAGCGTGTCCCCGGCATTGATGGCCTGCGGGATGCCGGACACCGTCCACAGCGCCGGGCGGTGGCGGCGCTCCAGCCCGCCATCCTCGATGTCGTCGTGCACGAGGCTGAAGTTGTGGCCCATCTCCACGGCCGCCGCGCCCGGCAGGGCGCGGGCATGGTCGCCCGCGATGGACTGGTAGGCCAGCAGGCCGATGAGTGGGCGCATGCGCTTGCCGCGCGGCGCGTCGCCGTCCAGGCCGAGGTGGTAGCGCACCATGGCGTACAGCTCGCGGGTGCGCTCGTCCTCCGCGTCGGCGATGACGGCGAGGATGGTGGACTCCGTATCGGCGATGAGCCTGTCGAGGTCGATGCCGGTCAGCACTCGAACATGGTACCTGTCGTTAGCAAATCCTCCCGCGCGAACGCGCCCGGCTCGGACACGCCGACCCGCCGCGCGGGCCACGCCCCCGCAGCGGCTGGGCTAGGCTCGCGCCTGTGCCTCGTCCCCGCAGCTACAAGACGCGTGCCATCGTCCTCGCCCACCTCGACCTCGGCGAAGCCGACCGCATCATCACGCTGCTGACGCCGGAGGACGGCAAGTTCCGCGCCATCGCCAAGGGGGTGCGGCGACAGCGCAGCCGCATCGGCGGCAGCGTGGAGCCCTTCGCGGAGCTGGACCTCGTCCTGGCCCGCGGCCGGGACCTGGATGTCGTCACCTCCGTGGACGTGGCTCACGCCTGGCTGCGGCTGCGCGACCAGCTGGAGTCGACGGCCACGGCCTGGTACCTCGGTGAGCTGGCCGACCGTGCCGTCGAGGAACGGGCCGGCGCCCACCCCGTGTATGGCCTGCTGCGACGCGCCTGCCAGCTGCTCGATGACGGCATGGCGCCCGGGCGCGTGGCCCGCTGGTTCGAGAGCGGCCTGGCCGACGCCCTGGGCGTCCGGCCGGAGCTCGATCGCTGCGTGGAGTGCGACCGCCGGCTGGAGGTCGACGACGCCTTCCGCTGGGTGCCGGCCCTGGGCGGCGTGCTCTGCGCGGCCCACCCCCGCCCGCCGGCCGAGACGGCGCCGCTCTCCCTCGACGCGCTCAAGCTCATGCGTGCCTACCGACGCCTGGACGTGGAGGCCGTCGCGGCCCTGCGCCTGCCGGAGGGAGTGGAGGCGGAGGTGGAGGCCCACATGCGCCGCTACACGCGCTTCGTGCTCGAGCGCGAGGCGCGCTCGCTGGCCTTCGTCGACGAGGTGCGGCACCACGGTCCCGCGCCAGGCTGAGGTCCAGTCCTCGATCGATCTCGGTGGCGGTCGGATGTGTCCCCGGCTGCGGTCACGTGGCTGAACGGCGATCCGCTCCCGGGAGTCGAGGGACAAGTGCGTTCGTCATGACGGCTTGCGGCCACATGTCCGCCCAGGGTCCGTTATCCGCTGATCAGGGGTCCAGCGCAGGACAGATGTGCTCGTGGTGCTCCTTGGCCACCGTCATCGGCGGGACGCGGGGGCAGCGCCCGGCTGACCATGCCCGGTGACCTCGCCCCGGTCCCTTCGACCCCGTCCAGTCACGCATGTCAGGCCACGCGGCGTGCCGAGGCTGTCCGGCGGCGCCCTGGCGCCAGCCCATCGTTGTCCACGGTCCGTCGCCCATCGGGCCACGCAAGGCACGACAGGCCGAGGCTGACTCCTTGCGAGGTACGCCCACGAGGAGGCTGCCAGGGCTGCCGCTGCACTGCTGTCGCTGAAGTTCGCCTCGCTCCCGAGCGTCGAGGGACGGGGCACTAGCCAAGCGGCCACCGGTAGACGATGATGCCGCGCACCGAATCCAACAGCATGGAGGTACGACTTTGCGCTCGCTGAACGTTCTTGCCCTGGCGGCGCTCGCCCTGGTCATCGTCGCCCCGGCCGCCCAGGCAGCCGAGCCGCTCGTCGAGAAGGGCGTCCGCGGGACATACACGGTCGTGGACACGGATGCCCAGCCCGGCGGCTCGTGCACCTACGACATCGGCGGCTCCTACGACCTCGAGGTCATCGAGGCCCGCAGCCCCAAGGCCTTCGCACGCGACCGGAGTGCCGCGCGGGATCGCCAGTGGGTGGGCCTGCGGCTCATCTTCCAGAGGTCGCAGCTCGACGGCGGAGCGGGGCCATGGGAGACCGTGTACAAGACACCCATGACCAGGAAGCTCGCCTACGACGACAAGGCCGTCACCATCGGCACACGCGGCTGGCAGGCCGCCTACACGGGCACGCCGCACTTCCGCGCCCTGGCGGCCATCCGCTGGTACAAGCCCGGGAGCAAGTCCAAGGTCCAGGGTGCGACCACGCTGCGCTACCAGTGGTACGACACGGGATCATCGACGCCCGAGATGGACCGCTGCCTGCCCAACCCATAGCCCGGCAGCCGGCGCCGCGGGCGCCGGCACTGCCCCGCCAGGGAGACCGACCCGGCCGGATGTCCCGGCCGGGTCGGCCGTTTCTGCCACAATCCGCGCAGCCGACCGGCACTGCCACCGCCGGCGCCCCTGCAGGAGACCCCGCCCCATGACCCAGCCGCCCGCTGACCCCGCGCTCCTCGACGCCGCCGCACAGGCCGACCCCGGCCCGGCCGTGGCCGACCTGGACACCATCGTGTCGCTCTCCAAGCGCCGCGGCTTCATCTTCCCGTCCTCGGAGATCTACGGTGGCATCAACGCCGTGTGGGACTACGGGCCGCTGGGCGTGGAGCTGAAGAACAACGTCAAGCGAGCCTGGTGGCGGGCCATGGTCCAGGAGCGCGACGACATCGTCGGCCTTGACGCGGGCATCCTCATGCACCCCCAGGTGTGGGTCACCTCCGGCCACGTGGGCTCCTTCTCCGACCCGCTCGTGGAGTGCGGCACCTGCCATCGCCGCTACCGCCTCGACGAGCTGCCCGGGGCGGAGGACCTCTCGGCCACGGACCTGCGCGACGAATCGATCATCGAGCGCCTCGGCCTGCGCTGCCCGGCCGACGAGGGCCCCCTCTCGCCGCCGCGGCGCTTCAACCTCATGTTCAAGACGCACATGGGCCCGGTGGAGGAAGACGCCGCCGTCGTCTACCTGCGGCCGGAGACGGCACAGGGCTCCTACGTCAACTTCAAGTCCGTGCAGCAGTCGAGCCGCAAGAAGGTGCCCTTCGGCATCGCCCAGATCGGCAAGTCCTTCCGCAACGAGATCAGCCCCGGCAACTTCGTCTTCCGCATGCGCGAGTTCGAGCAGATGGAGATGCAGTACTTCGTGGCTCCCGGCGAGGCCGCCGCGGAGGCCTTCGAGGCCTGGCTGCCGGCGCGCCGGGCCTGGTACGAGCGCTACGGCGTGGAGCCTGCCCGGCTGCGCTTCCGCGAGCACGCCCCCGATGAGCTGGCCCACTACGCCAAGAAGGCCATCGACGTCGAGTACCGCTTCCCCTTCGGCTGGAAGGAGCTGGAGGGCATCCACAACCGTGGCGACTTCGACCTCGGCAGCCACGCCCGCTCGTCGGGCCAGAACCTCGAGTACTTCGACCCGGCCACGGAGGCCCACTTCATCCCCTGGATCGTGGAGACGGCGGCCGGCGCCGACCGGGCCGCCTTCACCTTCCTCATCGACGCCTACCACGAGGAGCAGGTGCGCGACGAGAAGCGCGTCGTGCTGCGGCTCCACCCGGACCTGGCGCCCTACAAGGTGGCCGTCCTGCCCCTGCTCAAGAAGCGCCCGGAGATCGTGGAGCTCTGCCACCGCATCAAGGCCGACCTCAAGCGGGACATGATGGCCGTCTACGACGACACGGCCGCCATCGGCAAGCTCTATCGGCGCCAGGACGAGATCGGCACGCCATGGTGCGTGACGGTGGACGTGGACTCACTGGAGGACGGCGCCGTGACCATCCGCGACCGGGACACCATGACCCAGGAGCGGATCCCCGCCGAGAACGTCAAGCGCGTCATCCTCGACCGCATGGAAGCCGCGCGGGGCTGAACCGAGTCTGGCGGGGCTGAACCGGTCCGCGCAAAGCTGACCATGGTCCGCGCGGGACCGAGCCTCGCTCAGCGCGCGGCCGGCAACAACTCGGCGACGGTGTCGAGGTAGCGTTCGATGGCCCGGGCGGCGCGCTTGCCGTCGCCCATGGCCAGGATGACGGTGGCCGCGCCGCGCACGATGTCGCCGCCGGCGAAGATGCCGGGCACGCTCGTCATGCCGTTCTCGTCCACGACGAGGTAGCCCCACTCGTTGATCTTGCAGGTCCGGCTCACTGGAGGTCAGCATCGGGTTGCTGCGCGTGCCGATGGCCACCACGACCATGTCGCACTCGACCACGTAGTCGGAATCCGGGATGGCTCGCGGCCGGCGCCGTCCGGACTCGTCCGGCTCGCCGAGCTCCATCATCTGGCAGCGCAGGCCGGTCACCCAGCCCTGCTCGTTGCCGATGACCTCGACCGGGGAGGCCATGAGCTCGAACCTCACGCCCTCCTCCTCCGCGTGGTGGACCTCCTCGCGCCGGGCCGGCAGCTCGTCCTTGCCGCGCCGGTAGGCCACGATGGCCTCCGTGGCGCCCATGCGCAGCGCGGTGCGCACGGCGTCCATGGCCACGTTGCCGCCGCCCACGACGACGACGCGCTGGCCCTGCAGGACGGGCGTGTCCGTGTCCTTGCGGAAGGCGCCCATGAGATTGACGCGGGTGAGGTACTCGTTGGCCGAGTAGACGCCCTTGAGGTCCTCGCCGGGGATGCCCATGAAGACCGGCAGCCCGGCGCCAACGGCGATGAAGACCGCGTCGAAGTCCTGTCTCAGCTCGCGCAGCGTCCAGGTCTTGCCCACGATGGCGTTGACCTCGATGCTGACGCCCAGCTCCTTGAGCCGGTCGACCTCCTTCTGGACGATGTCCTTGGGCAGGCGGAACTCCGGGATGCCGTAGATGAGCACCCCGCCGGGGGCGTGGAAGGCCTCGAAGACGGTGACCCTGTGGCCCGACTTGGCGAGCTCGCCCGCGGCCGTCAGGCCGGCCGGCCCGGAGCCCACGATGGCCACGCGGCGCCCGGTGTCCGGGTCGTGGCGGCCCTCCAGCTCGTCGAGGTGCTCCAGGGCCCAGTCGGCCACGAAGCGCTCCAGGGCGCCGACCGCCACCGGCTCGCCCTTCTTGCCGCGGATGCAGAGACCCTCGCACTGCGTCTCCTGGGGGCAGACGCGGCCGGTGACGCAGGGGAGGGCGTTGTCATCGAGAAGCGATTCGGCGGCCCCCTTGAGGTCCCCGCCGGCCAGCAGCTCGATGAACTTCGGGATGTTGACGCGCACCGGGCAGCCATCGATGCAGCGCGGGTTCTGGCAGTCGAGGCAGCGTTCCGCTTCCTCCATGGCCAGCACCTGGGAGTAGCCCAGGTTGACCTCCCGGAAGTCCATGGCCCGGATGACGGCCGAGCGGGCCGGGACCTCGTGTCGCTCGATGCGCATCCGCTCCCGGGGGGAGAGGTCGGGGCGCTCCGTGGTCATCGCGGCGTGTCCGCCCCGGCGGCCTCAGCCAGCCCGTCGATGAGACAGCGGCTGCCGGCGAAGGACTCTCGCTCCACCTCGCGATACATGGCCAGGCGGTCGGCGAGCTGCTTGAAGTCGACCGTGTGACCGTCGAACTCCGGGCCGTCCACGCAGGCGTAGACGGTCTTGCCCGCCACGCTGACGCGGCAGCCGCCGCACATGCCCGTGCCGTCCACCATGATCGTGTTCAGCGAGACGGTGGTGGGGACCCCGTAGGGGCGCGTCACCTCCGACACGGCGCCCATCATGGGCACCGGGCCGACCGCGTAGACGTGGTCCACGCCGCCCGCCTCGAGCAGCTCTCGCAGCTCGTCGGTGACGAAGCCGTGGCGGCCGTACGAGCCGTCGTCCGTGCAGACGCGCACGTCGCCGTAGCGGCGCAGCTCCTCCTCGAAGATGACCCACTCCTTCGCCCGGCCCCCGATGATGCTGGTGACCTGGACGCCGCGGGCGGCCAGGCCCTGGGCCAGGGGGTGGACGACGGCGGTGCCCACGCCGCCGCCGACGCAGACGGCGTGGCCGGACTCGATGAGCTCGGTGGCTCGGCCCAGCGGCCCCGCGACGTCGCGGATGGCCTCGCCGACCTTCATGACGCACAGGTCGCAGCTGGTCTTGCCGACGGCCTGGATGACGAGCGTGATGGTGCCCGCCTCCGGGTCGGCGTCCGCGATGGTCAGGGGGATGCGCTCCGCGCCCTCGCTCCCGGCGCACGATGACGAACTGGCCCGGGCTGGCGCACCTCGGCGATGCGGCTGGCCTCGATGACGAGCCGCGTGACGTTCGGCGAGAGGACCTCTCTCCTGACGAGTGGATGCATCGGTCCTCCAGCCTACCTCTTGATGTGTCGCGTCGATCATGCGTGCGCTCCGAGACGTGCGACCAGCCCGGCCAGAAATGCGTACTACCGAGCGAACCATTTTTGTCGGGCCGAACGGCACCGGCCCGCCAGCGTCTGGATGCTCGCTGCTGATCGACTCCGTCACGCGTCGACTG
The DNA here is from genome assembly GCA_963766685.1 of uncultured Chloroflexia bacterium. Taxonomy (GTDB): domain Bacteria; phylum Chloroflexota; class Limnocylindria; order Limnocylindrales; family CSP1-4; genus JAFMJV01. The sequence continues at coordinate 54,107 of CAVYBJ010000013.1, read as the reverse complement.
GCCGCGTCGGCCAGGCACCACGACTGCGCCACGGCCAGACGTGCGTCACGACCGAGCGAGCCTGCGGCCGAGGCCCGGCCGCGGGCCGGCCTGCCCCTGCCGCGGCGCCTACGCGGCCGGCTTCTTGCCCTTCGGCCAGTAGAGCTCCTTCTTGACGTGGAACTCCGGGAAGCCGGCGTCCATGAGCTCGGCCTCGACGTTGAGGATCATCTCCGGGTTGCCGCAGAGGTAGACGACGGTCTGCTCTGGCTTGAGGTGGTTGGCCTTGCAGACGTCCCGCACGACGGCCTCCGCGCGGCCGGTGTAGCCGGACCAGCCGGCGTTGCGCGGGTCCGACGGTCGCGAGACGGTGGGCACGTAGGTCATGGGATAGCTGCCGTCCGCCTGCCAGCCCTCCAGCAGGTCCCGGTAGCCGAGCTCATCCTGGTAGCTGCAGCCGTGCAGCATGATCGTGCGGCGCGGCGCGCCCTGCGCCAGCAGGTGGCGGCTCATGGCGATGAACGGCGCGATGCCCGTGCCCGTCGACACGAAGAGGTGCGTGCGCTCGTCATTCGGCTCCAGCATGAAGCGCCCCTTGGGCCCGATCATGCGCATCTGGTGCCCCACGGGCAGGCGCCACAGCAACGTCGTGAAGCGCAGCACGGGCACCAGGCGCACGTAGAACTCGTAGCCTTCCTCGCCCGTGTCCCCCGGGGCGGAGGCGACGGAGTAGGGCCGCTGGTAGAGCATGCCGTCCGCGTAGACGCCGATCGTCATGTACTGGCCCGGCTCGAAGTGCGCAGCCTCGCCGTCGGCGCGGACCCAGAAGCGGGCCAGGTCACTCTTGTCGTCCTCGCGCTTCACCAGCGTGGCGTTGTACTGCTCCGCCTTCGGCGTGATGATGCGGGTGTCATCGGCGTGATCGGTCATGACCGCCAGTGTACTGAGTCGCCCTCTCGGCCACCTTCGCGCCGAGCGGACTCCACATCGACGCCACAGGGACTGCCCCACGAGGGGCCGGATGGCAGGTCGGTCCGGGCAGCCGCTTGGGGTACCATGCAAAGCGTCCACACCCCCGGCGCTGCGGCCCCCCATGCCTGACAGCCCACATCCTGAGGTTTCCTTGCCCATGTCTGCTCCGACCCGGACCCAGCACGCCACCAAGCGCTACATCTACTCCTGGGGCAACGGCCGCGCCGAGGGCGACGGCACCATGAAGGACCTCCTCGGCGGCAAGGGCGCAGGGCTGGCTGAGATGACCAACGCGGGCCTGCCCACGCCGCCAGGCTTCACCATCACGACGGAAGCCTGCAACGACTACTTCGCGGCCGGCAAGCAGCTGCCCGCGGGCCTCTGGGATGACGTCCTCGAGGCCGTCAGGGAGGTCGAGGCGGTCTCCGGGAAGGGCTTCGGCGATCCCGCCAACCCGCTCCTCGTCTCGGTCCGCTCGGGCGCCAAGTTCTCCATGCCCGGCATGATGGACACCGTCCTCAACCTGGGCCTCAACGAGCAGACCCTGCAGGGCCTCATCGCCCTCTCCGGCAACGAGCGCTTCGGCTGGGACGCCTATCGCCGCTTCATCGGCATGTTCGGCCGCATCGTCATGGGCGTGGAGGCCGCGCGCTTCGACGAGCCGCTCGAGGCCCGCAAGCACGCCCACGGCCCCGATGCCAAGGACACCGACCTCACGGTCGACGACCTCAAGGCCCTCGTCGCCGAGTTCAAGGCCGCCGTCAAGGCGGACACGGGTACCGACTTCCCGAGCGACCCGTACCAGCAGCTCGACCTCGCCATCAAGGCCGTCTTCGCATCCTGGTTCGGCAAGCGCGCCAACGACTACCGCAACAGCCAGAAGATCGCCCACGACCTGGGCACCGCCGTCAACGTCGTGACCATGGTCTTCGGCAACATGGGCGACGACTCCGGCACCGGCGTCGCCTTCACCCGCAACACCTTCGACGGCACCAAGGAGCTCTACGGCGAGTACCTCGTCAACGCCCAGGGCGAGGATGTCGTGGCCGGTATCCGCACTCCCGAGGACATCAGCCACCTCAAGGACGAGATGCCCGCCGCGTACGAGGAGTTCCTCAAGATCGGGCACCAGCTCGAGGCCCACTACCGGGATGTCCAGGACCTCGAGTTCACCATCGAGCGCGGCAAGCTCTACATGCTCCAGACGCGCATCGCCAAGCGCACCGCCGCCGCCGCCGTCAAGATCGCCGTGCAGATGGTCGAGGAAGGCGTCATCACCGAGCGTGAGGCCGTCGCCCGCATCGAGCCCGCCCAGGTCGACCAGCTCCTGCGTGCCCAGTTCGATCCCAACGCCCGCAAGGGTGCCCAGAAGGTCGCCAAGGGCCTCAACGCCTCCCCCGGTGCTGCCGTGGGTCGGGCCGTCTTCAACGCCGACACCGCGGTCGAGTGGGTCGAGAAGGGCGAGAAGGTCGTCCTCGTGCGCGTCGAGACCAGCCCGGACGACTTCCACGGCATGGCCGTGGCCCAGGGCATCCTGACCGCCCGCGGTGGCGCCACGTCGCACGCCGCGGTCGTGGCTCGCCAGATCGGCAAGCCCTGCGTGGCCGGCTGCGCGGAGCTCATCGTCGACTACGCCACCAAGTCGGCCAAGTCGACCTTGACCGAGGGCACCTTCGGCGAGGGTGACTGGATCAGCGTCGACGGCTCCACCGGCGAGGTCTTCATCGGCGCGCTGCCGACCGTGGAGGCCCGCTTCGAGGACCAGCCCGAGCTCCAGAAGATCCTGGGCTGGGCGGACAAGATCCGCCGCATGCAGATCTGGACCAACGCTGACAAGCCGGAGGAGGCCGAGCAGGCCCGCGGCTACGGCGCCCAGGGCATCGGCCTCTGCCGCACGGAGCACATGTTCCGCGAGGGCGAGCGGCTGGAGATCGTGCGCGGCGCCATCCTCGTGGCCAACGTGGCCACGCGCGCCAAGGCGAAGGTCGCCGCCGGCGAGGCGCTCTCGGCCGACGAGAGCGAGGCGCTGGCCACGTTCGACGCCGCCATGGCCAAGCTCGAGGTCCTCCAGCAGGGCGACTTCGAGGGCATCCTGGCGGCCATGAGCGGCCTGCCGGTCGTGGTCCGCCTCATCGACCCGCCGCTCCACGAGTTCCTCCCCAACCTGGAGGAGCAGCTCGTCAAGGTGACCCGGGCCGGCGATGCCGCCACGGACGAGGACAAGGAGCTCCTGGCCACCATCAAGTCGATGCACGAGCAGAACCCCATGCTGGGTCTGCGCGGCTGCCGCCTGGGCCTCATCATCCCGGACTTCGTCAAGATCCAGACCCGCGCCATCCTCAATGCCGCGGTGGCGGTCAAGAAGGCCGGCAAGGATCCGCGACCGGAGATCGATGATCCCGCTGGTGGGCCACGTGAACGAGCTCATCGCCACGCGCGCCCTGCTGGACGCGGAAGCGGAGGCCGTGGTGGCCGCCGCGGGCGAGGAGATCGACTTCAAGTTCGGCACCATGATCGAGATCCCGCGGGCCGTGTGGGTCGCGGACAAGATCGCCGAGCACGCCGAGTTCTTCAGCTTCGGCACCAACGACCTGACCCAGATGACGTTCGGCTACAGCCGCGACGACGCCGAGGGCGGCTTCCTGCTCAAGTACGTCGAGGGCGTGGCCATCCCGGGCGAGGACAAGCCCTTCCCGATCCTGGCCGAGAACCCCTTCCAGACCCTCGACGACGTCATCGCCGACGAGATGCAGATGGCCGTGGACAAGGGCCGCTCGGCGCGCCCGAACCTCAAGGTCGGCATCTGCGGCGAGCACGGTGGCGACCCCGCGTCGATCCACAAGTGCGAGCGCATCGGCCTCAACTACGTCTCCTGCTCGCCGTTCCGCGTCCCCGTGGCGCGGCTCGCGGCGGCACAGGCGGCCATGGTCGACGCGGGCGAGCGCGACAAGTAGCCTCCCGGGGCGGCCGACGACGGCCGCCGCCGACCTGACGCACGAAGGGCCCGGTCGCGACGAGCGGCCGGGCCCTTCGCCGTTGCATCCGCCCCAACGGCGCCCTGCGGGGCCGGCGTGTATAGTTCGTGGCGTGCGAACTATCCGCATCATGAACACTATGTGGACGACGAGAAGTGACGCGTGAGCCACGCGCCTGACGCCCCGGCGCTCGGATGCCGTCGAGGCCATCCTGGGCCACTTCGGATCGCTCATGCGCAACGTCGCCGGCTGGCACGCCACCGACTTCCTGGGCCTGGAGGTGACGATGTCGCAGGCCAAGTGCCTGTACGTCGTGGCGCTCCGGCCGGGCATCGGCATGTCCGCCCTGGCCGAGCAGCTCGGGGTCGGGCTCTCGTCGGCCAGCGGCCTCGTCGACCGACTGGTCGAGCACGGCTACCTCCGAGCGCCACGAGGATCCCGCCGACCGGCGCCAGCAGCAGGTCCTCATCACGCCCACCGGCGCCGCCGTCGTGGAGCGCACCCGCGAGCTCAATGCCGGGCTCCTGCGGCGGCTCCTGGCGGGACTGACGATCGATCAGCTCGCATCGCTTCGCGAGGGCATGGCCGCCCTCGACCAGCAGGCCAGGACCATCAACCAGGCCGGCGTCCGCCGCGGCCGCCGCGACGCCACGAAAGGACCACCGCATGATCCGCCTCACCCAGTTCGCCCTCCGCGAGAAGTCGGTCATGATCCTGCTGGCGGTGGGCATCTTCCTGGCCGGCATCTACTCGTGGGGCCAGCTGCGCCAGGAGCTCATCCCGGACATCGAGCTGCCCTTCGTGACGGTCATCACGCCGCTCCCGGGCGCCGGGGCGGAGGACGTCGCCAGCCAGGTGACGGAGCCCATCGAGCGTTCGCTGGCCAACGTCCCGCGCATGGAGACCATGCAGTCGTCGTCCTCGAACTCACTCTCGCTCGTCTTCGCCCAGTTCGACTTCGGCACCGACCTCAAGGAGACCATCGACAACGTCGAGTCGGCCGTGGCGCAGGCGGAGCTGCCCGAGGGCATCGAGCCGCAGGTCAGCTCCTTCGACTTCAACAGCCAGCCCATCATCGTCGCCACCGTCAGCCCGGCGGACGGGGCCGATCCCGCGGAGGCCGCGGCCATCACCCGTGACGAGGTCGTGCCGGCCCTGCTGGGCATCGAGGGCGTCTCCACGGCCGAGCTGACCGGCGGCGCCACGCCCATCCTGGACATCGTCCTGGACCCGGCCAAGATGGCCGAGTACGGCATCTCGCTGCAGCAGGTGCAGGGCATCCTCTTCGCCAACCAGATCACCATCCCGTCGGGGTCCATCGACGAGGGTAACCTGCGCCTGCCCGTCTCCACGGAGCACCGCTTCGACTCCATCGAGGCCCTGGAGAGCCAGATCGTCGGCGCCAGCTCGCCGGCCGGCAACAGCGGCTCGGCCGCAGGCATGCCGAGCGGGATGCCCGGTGCCCCAGCAGGCGCCGCGCCCGGCGCCATGCCCGCAGCGGCCCCGGCTGCCAGCGCTGCCCCGGTCGCCAGCGCGGACCCGGCTGCCAGCCCCGATCCGGCTGCCAGCCCGGCGCCGGTCGCCGAGGGTGACACCGAGGGCGGGCTGGCACTGCCTGACCTGAGCCAGCTCAACGAGGCCCTGGCCGCCATCCCCATGCCCGTGACGCTGGGCCAGATCGCCACCATCGAGCAGCGCGACGTCAACGCCAGCGGCTACGCCCGCACGGACGGCCAGCCATCCCTCACGGTGAGCATCACCAAGCGCTCCGGCGCCAACACCATCGATGTCGCCGACGAGGTCGAGGCCGTCTTCGACGATGTCCGTGAGCAGCACGGCGAGGTCGTCAGCATCGCGGTCATCCAGGACCAGTCGCAGTTCATCCGCGAATCGCAGACCGGGCTCGTCCAGGAAGGTCTCCTGGGTGCCCTCTTCGCCATCGTCGTCATCTACATCTTCCTGCGCAGCGCCCGCACGACCCTGGTCGCCGCCATCAGCATCCCGCTCTCCATCCTCATGGCCATCGCCGTGTTCGGGATCGCCGGCCTGTCCATCAACATCCTGACCCTGGGCGGACTGGCGGTGGCCGTCGGCCGGGTCGTGGACGACTCCATCGTCGTGCTCGAGAACATCTACCGACACCGCGGCCTGGGCGACGACAAGAAGACGGCGGTCCTCAACGGCACGAAGGAGGTCGCGGGCGCCATCACCAGCTCCACGGTCACCACCGTGGCCGTCTTCCTGCCGCTCGGCTTCGTGGGCGGCATCGTCAGCCAGTTCTTCCTGCCCTTCGGCCTGGCCGTCACCTTCGCCCTGCTGGCCTCCCTCCTCGTGGCCCTCACCGTCATCCCGGTGCTGGCCTACTGGTTCGTGGACAAGACCACCATGAAGCTGGGTCCCGATGGCGAGCCGGCGATGACCATCTGGCAGCGGCTCTACACGCCGGTCCTCGTGGTCGCCCTGCGCAACCGCATCACCAAGTTCGGCACGCTGGCCGTGGCGACCGTGCTCTTCCTCATCGCCATGGCGCTCGCGCCGCTGCTGCCGACGGCCTTCATCGATGCCGGCGGCGAGAACTTCCTCTCCGTCACCGTGTCACCGCCGCAGGGATCGTCCACGGCCGGCGTCCAGGAGCGGACCATCCAGGCCGAGGAGATCCTGATGGCCAACGCGGACGTGGAGCTCGTCCAGTCGACCATCCCGGGGGATGCGGACACGGGCGCCCAGGCCCTCCAGGCGGCCTTCGCCGGCCGGGCCTCCAACAGCGCGGTGCTCATCGTGCGCCTGGCCGACGACGTCGACCTGGGCAAGGCCCGCGAGGACATCAAGCTGTCCCTCGCCCCGGTGGCGCAGGACGGCTTCGAGGTCACCATCTCCGAGCAGGACTTCACCGGTGCCGGGGGCGGGCTGGCCATCGTCGTCAGCGGCCAGAACGCCAGCTGACATCAAGCTCGCCAGCGACCTCATCGTGCGCGAGCTCAAGATGCTCGACGGCGTCGACAACGTGGCCAGCGATGCCGTGGCGGAGGCGCCCCAGATCTCCGTCGCGGTGGATCCCAACAAGGCCGCCATGATCGGCTCCTCCACGGCACAGATCGGCTCCGCCCTGCGGAGCGTCCTGGTGGGCCAGTCGATCGGCTCGTACGCGCTCGACGACGGTCGGGTGGTGGAGACCATCCTGCGAGTCGACGACGAGGGCGTGGACGGGGTCGAGAGCCTCCGGACGCTGCCCGTCAGCGGCACGGTGGGCACGCAGCCCCTGGGCCAGGTGGCCGACGTCGAACAGGTCGAGATCCAGGGCACCGTGACCCGCGTCGACGGTGCGCCGGCGGCCACCATCTCCGCCGATATCACCACTGACGACACGGGCGCCGCGTCGATGGAGGCGCAGGCCATCATCGACGAGCTTCGTGCGGTGGGGGCCATCCCGGAGGGCGTGACGACCACGTTCGCGGGCGCCACCGCCCAGATGAACGAGGCCTTCGGCGGCCTGTTCTTCTCCATGGGCGTGGCCATCCTGGCCGTCTACATCGTCATGGTGCTGGCGCTGGGCTCGCTCCTGACGCCCTTCATCATCCTCTTCAGCCTGCCGCTGGCGCTCATCGGCGCCATCCCGGCCCTGCTCGTCACCGGCAACCCGCTGGGCATCAGCGCCATGATCGGCTTCCTGATGCTCATCGGCATCGTGGTCACCAACGCCATCGTGCTGCTCGACTTCGTGGAGCAGCTGCGGGAGCGGGGCGTGCCCACCACGGAGGCGCTCGTTCGCGGTGCCAACACGCGCGTGCGGCCCATCCTCATGACGGCCATCGCCACCATCCTGGCCCTGTCGCCGGTCGCGCTCGGCTTCGCCCATGGCTCGATCATCGCGGCCGAGCTGGCCACCGTCGTCATCGGCGGCCTCTTCACCTCGACCTTCCTGACCCTCATGGTCATCCCCGTCATCTACTCGCTCGTGGATGGCGGCAAGGAGGGCTTCCGCAAGCGCTTCATGCGCGGAGGAGAGGAGGAGCCCACGGGCGCCGACGCCGCTGCCGCCGGCGCCTGCCCCGGCCCAGGGGTAGCCGCCGACCGACCCCGCTGACCGGCGCCACGCCCACGGGGCCGGCGGGGTACCGCCGCCGCACCGGCCAGGGCATCAGCCGAGGGGATCGATCGCGCGGGATTCCCGCGAGACGGGACATCGTGACTCACGAGGGCTCGGGCGCGTCCGTCAAAGCGACGGTCACGGCCAGAACCTTCCGGCGCCCGGGGATGTCAACGATCCTTCCCGCCCAGCGAGAATGATCGCCAGTCCTTCCCGCCCAGCGGGAACCGGCGGACCCATCCCGGGCTCCGCTGGTCGAGATCGCACGTCAGGCGGGAATCGACACCTCCGAGCCTGCATCTGCGCCAGTGGCCGGAGCTCGATGCTCGGTCAGCGGCTGACCAGGCCGTCGAGGAGGCGGCGCGTGGCCGTGGCGACCTCGTCCACGGCCGCCTCGAAGGCGGCGGCGTTGCGCTGCGATGGCGCGCGATAGCCACTCAGCTTGCGCACGTACTGGAGCGCGGCGGCGCGGATGTCCTCGTCGCTGACGGGGTCGCCGGCGCCCCGGAGCGTCTTGATGGATCGGCACATGGCCGGGCATGGTAGCGCGGTCGCCGGGCGCCGACGTGTGCGGCGCGAAGATGGCCGTGCCGCTAGACTCTGGCTCGTCGATCCATCGGCACGCGGGGTCCCCTCGCATGGGGGTGTGCCCAGATCCCGTCAGGCCGTGACGAGACCGTCGCACGACCCGAAAGGCATTCCACCCCCGCATGAGCCGGATCTCCACCACGTTCGTCTGCGCCGCGCTCTGTCTCGTGCTGTCTGCGTGCAGCGGCCTGGCCTCCGGGACCGGGGACGAGCCGCCTCCCAAGGATGGGGGATCGGGCAAGTCGGCCGCGACGAGCCGCGCGTCCGACGCCAGCCCCGACGCCCACCCCGGAGCCCACGCGGGCACCCCTGGAGGTCTCCGACCTGGTGGGGAGCGACGGCCGCTTCACGGTGCTGCTGCTGGGCAGCGACTACCGCGAGGGCATCGTCGGTGAGCGGACGGACGCCATCATCGTGGCCACGCTGGACCCGGCCAGCGGCAAGGTGGCCATGGTCAGCCTGCCGCGCGACACGATCAACATCCCGACCGCGCCCGGCGAGGCCTACGCGGAACGCATCAACACGCTGTACTTCGACCTGCAGCGAGTCCGCTGGCAAGCGCAAGGCCGCGCTCGAGGAGCTTCGGGACACGCTCGCCTACTCGTTCGACACGGAGATCGACCACGTCGCACTGGTGGACTTCAACGGCCTCGTGAAGCTCATCGACAGCATCGGCGGCATCGATGTCACGCTCGAGGAGCCACTGGTGGATCCGAGCATGCACCTGGGCGAGAAGGGCCTCAGGCTGAAGGCGGGCCAGCAGCACCTCGATGGCAAGGAGGCGCTGGCCTACTCGCGGTCTCGCCACACCGACAGTGATTACGATCGCTCGCGGCGCCAGCAGCAGGTGCTCATCGCGGCGGCAGAGAAGGTGCGCTCGCAGGGACTCGCGGCGGCACCCGGCGCTCATCGAGCTGGCGCGCAAGAAGACTCATCACGGACATCCCCATGTCAGCCGCGCCCGCACTGCTGGAGCTGGCCGCCAAGGCCGACCTCTCGACCGCGCGCTCGGTCGTCCTGGAGCCCGTCCGCTGGGCGCGCATGGTGCCCGGGACCTACGTCATCACGCCGAAGGTCCTCGAGGTCCAGAAGCTCTTCGACCGCATCTTCGACGAGTCCGCGTAGGCGACACCCGGCCGCGTCCGCACCCCGCGGTCGCCCCGACCCCGGGGGTCAGTCGATGCGCTTGCCGTAGAAGTCGACGACCAGGGTCGTGCGGCCGCTGCGGTGTCGCGCCACGCCGAAGCCGGCCACGCGGAAGTCGGGGTCCTTGATCTGGTGCCAGTGCGCCCCACCGTCGCTCGTCTCCTTGAACCAATGGCGCATCCAGTAGACGACCATGTGGCGCGGCGTGGAGGCCCAGAAGCAGGCCAGGTTCTCCCCGTTGGTGTCATCCCGCAGGCCGACCGTCCGGAAGCGCTGGTCCGTGGTGGAGCCCAGGTCGTGGCGGCACTGGCCGGCCGTGGCGATGCGCGAGGAGTAGGTGAAGGCGATCTTGTTGGAGATCTTCTGGCTGAAGTCGAGCGGCTTGCGGTAGGCGGAGAAGCGGCCGCTGCCGTAGCCCACGCAGGTGCCGGCGGGGGTGACCTTGCCGCCGGTGCGGAGGCAGTTGAGGAGCCGGAAGGCGTACTGCTCCGTACTGCGGAAGCGCTGCGTCTCCGCGGCCACCGGCGCAGCCACGAAGCCGACGACGAGGAGTGCCGTGAGCACGGCGATGACGACGTTGATGCGGATGGACGATCGCATCATGCGGCAGCCTCGAGCTGCCGGACGGCCATATCCAACGGTGGGCCTCCGTTGCTAGTTGTTCCGGTTGACCTGAGCTGGGGCTCGCGGCCGGGCACTGGCCTGGGTCTTCCTGCCCACGGGCCACTCACTGGGGTGAGCGGCAGCCGTGACGCGGAGAAGGGTAGCGCGGTGTGGGGCTGCTGTCTTGGCAGAAGTGCACGACGCCGACGCGGCCTTGTGGCAGTCTCACCGCATGACGCTCAGCTTCGACCGCTTCGAGGTCCTCACCTTCGACTGCTACGGCACGCTCATCGACTGGGAGGCGGGCATCCTCGCGGCTGCCCGACAGCTGCTCCGCCCGCACGGCGTCGAGCTGGACGACGAGGCCACCCTCGAGGCCTTCGCGCGGCACGAGCACCGGCTGGAAGCGGGGCCATTCCAGTCCTACCGGGGCATCCTGGCCGGGGTCGCCCGCGCCATCGGCGCAGAGCATGGGCTGGAGCTGGCGGACGCGGAGGCCGCCGACTTCGGGGCCTCGGTGGCCGACTGGCCGCCCTTCCCCGACTCCCCGCCCGCCCTGGCACGCCTGGCGACGCGCTACCGCCTGGGCGTCGTGACCAACTGCGACGACGACCTCTTCGCCGCCTCGGCTCGCCGCCTCGGGGTCGCCTTCGACGAGGTCGTGACCGCCCAGCAGGTCGGCAGCTACAAGCCGGCGCCCCGGCACTTCGAGGTCATGTTCGAGCGCCTCGGCGTGCCCCGCGAGCGCATCCTCCACGTGGCCCAGAGCCTCTTCCACGACCACGTGCCGGCCAAGGCCCTCGGCCTCAGCACCGTCTGGGTCGACCGTCGAGGCGGCCGAGCGGGCTCCGGCGCCACGCCGCCCGGGGATGCGACCCCCGACCTCGATCGTCCCCGACCTCGCCAGCCTGGCCGACCTCGCCGTCGGCCCAGAAGGAGACCGCTGATGCCCGCACCGTGGCAGGACTCCGAGCTCGTCGCCCGCGGCCGCGAGCCCATGCACGCCGTCCGTCGAGAGCCGGGGCTCCTGCTGGACGGCACGTGGCGGTTCCAGCTGCTCCCCCGCCCGGACGCCCCGATCGGGCCCGACTGGCGCGAGATCGCCGTGCCCGGCTGCTGGACGATGCAGGACACGACCGACCGGCCCCACTACACGAACGTGCAGATGCCCTTCCCGGGCGAGCCGCCGCACGTTCCGGAGGCCAACCCCACGGGCGTCTACGAGCGCGACGTCGAGATCCCCGCTGAGTGGGCGGGGCAGCGCCTCGTGCTCCACGTGGGAGCCGCCGAATCGGTCGTCATCGTCGAGCTCAACGGGCGGCGCGTGGGGGTCGGGAAGGACTCGCACCTGGCCTCGGAGTTCGACGTCAGCGGCCATGTCGTGGCCGGCCGCAACGCGCTCCGCCTGACCGTCGTGAAGTGGTCCGACGCCACCTTCATCGAGGACCAGGACCAGTGGTGGCACGGCGGGTTGACGCGCTCGGTCTTCCTGTACGCCACGCCGCCCGTGTACCTCGGCGACGTGGCCGTGACGGCCCAGCTGGCCGAGGACGCGGCCGCCGGCACCACCGGCGGCACCGGCACCGACCGGCCGACTGGCCATCGAGGTCCAGGTCGGCGGCCTGCGGGGTGACCCGGAACCGGGCTGGCGCGTGGAGGCTCGCCTGGAGGGCCTGGCCGAGGTGCTCACGGCCGACCTGGCCACCTTCGAGCTGCCCCACTGGGCGACCGACCAGGCCGGGTCGCGCGCTCATCCGCCGCCACGAGCTCTACGGCGAGACGGGCATGGGCGAGGACGAGGCGCGCTGGCGCGAGCTGCAGCCGCACCTGCAGCCTGCCCGCACCGGCTCGGCCCGGCTGGCGGTCGAGGTCCCGGCTGTGGAGCCCTGGTCGGCGGAGATCCCGCGGCTCTACGGGCTGGAGGTCTCCTTGCTCGCGGCGGACGGCTCGGTCGTCGACCGGGCGCACCTGCGGGTCGGCTTCCGCAGCGTGGAGGTGCGCGGCACGGACCTGCTCGTGAACGGCCGTCGCGTGCTCATCCAGGGCGTCAACCGCCACGACTTCGACCAGCACACCGGGCGCGTCATCTCTCGCGAGGGGATGCGCCGCGACCTGCTGGCCATGAAGCGCCACGGCGTCAATGCCGTGCGCACCTCGCACTACCCCAACGACCCGGCCTTCCTGGACCTCACCGACGAGCTGGGCCTCTACGTCATCGAAGAGGCGGACATCGAGTCGCACGCCTTCCAGGCGAGCCTCTGCGACGACCCGCGCTATCTCGCCCAGTGGGTCTCACGCGTCTCGCGCATGGTCCTGCGCGACCGCAACCACGCCTCGGTCATCGCCTGGTCGCTGGGCAACGAATCCGGGTTCGGCGCCAACCACGAGGCGGCCGCCGCCTGGGTGCGCCGCCACGACCCCTCCCGGCCCCTCCACTACGAGGGCGCCATCCGCTTCGATTGGGCAGGCGGGGCCAGCGCCAGCGACATCGTCTGCCCCATGTACCCGGCCATCAGCGCCATCGTCGAGTTCGCCACGTCCGGCCGCCTGGACCGGCCCCTCATCATGTGCGAGTACTCGCACGCCATGGGCAACAGCAACGGCACCCTGGCCGAGTACTGGGACGCCATCGAGTCGACACCCGGCCTGCAGGGCGGCTTCATCTGGGAGTGGTGGGACCACGGCCTCGTGCAGACGCTGCCCGACGGCCGGACGCGCTGGGCCTACGGCGGCGACTTCGGCGACCAGCCCAACGACGGCAACTTCTGCGCTGACGGCCTGAACTGGCCGGACGGCCGAGCCAAGCCAGCCATGCGCGAGGTCGCCTTCCTCTTCTCGCCGGCACGCGTGGTGGCCGGTGCGGGCGATGGCCATGTCCCCGATGGACGGGTCCGCGTCGCCAACCGGCAGTCGTTCCGCGACCTGGGCTGGCTGCGCGGCCGCTGGGAGCTCGTCGGCGCGGATGGCGCGCTGGTGGCCATCCGGATCGCTGGCGGACCTGGCGGGCATCGGTCCCGGCGACGAGGCCGAGGTGGCCCTCGAGGGCTGGCAGGGCGTGGCAGCGGGTCCGGCGCAGGCGCGATGGCGAACGATGCCGGCGCGCGATGGCTGACGATCCGCTTCGAGACGGCCGCTGACGAGCCCTGGGCGGGCGCCGGCACGGAGGTCGGCTGGGGGCAGCTGGCCCTCGCCGGCGGCCGGGCGATCATGGAGCGTCCGCAGCGGCGTCGCCCGCAGCAGCCGAAGGCAGCAGCCCCATCGAGCTGGACGCCGACGGCTATCCTGGTCCACCCGCTGCTGGCGGCCGGCCCGCGCCTCTCCCTGTGGCGTGCGCCCACGGACAACGACCGCTTCGGCGGCATCGCGGCACGCTGGGAGTCGGCCGGCCTGGCCGACCTGCGTCCCGGCCCGGCGAGGATCGAGCGGGAGGGCGCCAGCGTCATCGTCCACCGCGAGGTCGAAGTCGGCTCCCATCGCGTGACCCACCGCCAGACGTTCACGCCGCTGCCCGATGGCGGCGATCCACGTCGCCGAGGAAGCCGTCATCCCGCCCGGGCTGGACGACCTGCCACGGGTGGGCACGGTCCTGGAGCTGGTCCCTGGCCTGGAGCAGGTCGAGTGGTTCGGGATCGGCCCGCACGAGTCCTACCCCGACCGCAAGCGCTCCGGCCTCGTGGGCCGCTGGCGCTCGACGGTCGGCGACCTCTTCACGCCCTACATCCGGCCGCAGGAGGCCGGCGGCCGCGCCGACGTGCGCTGGATCGAACTGCGCGACGAAGCGGGCGCGGGCGCTCGGCTGACCATGGGCGCGCCGATGCAGGTCTCGGCCACCCACCATCGCGCCTCCGACCTGGCCGCGGCCACCCACGCGGAGGAGCTCGTGCCGCGCCCGGAGGTCGTCGTCCACCTCGACGCTGCCCACCGCGGCCTGGGCACTGCCTCCTGCGGGCCGGACACGACCGAGCCCTACCTGCTGGGGCCCGGAACCTACCGCTGGCAGTGGACGCTGCAGGCGGTCTGAACCACGGCTCGGCATGCTCGCCGCGACCGCTGGATGTCTTCATCGGCGCCCGTCGCAGGCGCTAGATTCCGACCCACGAGGTGCAGCCGGCCAAGGCCCTGGCTGGCGCCCGACGGGGAGGACGCACATGCCGGCAGGAGGTCGGGCGGCGGCACGCACGCGCGTGAGGCTGGTGCCGTGCTGACCCTGCCCGCCATCGACGCCCACCTCCAGGACTGGGACCCGGCTCGTCGCCTCATCGATGGCCCGGTTGACGAGCTGGCGTCGCTGGGATGCCCCTTCGGCCCGGACGACCTTCGGCTCGAGCTCGAGACGGAGGGCATGGCCGGCGTGCTCCTGGTGCAGGCCTCGGCTGACACCGCCGATACGGCTGACCTCCTGGCCATGGCGGCCTCGCTGCCCTTCGTGCTCGGGGTCGTGGGCTGGGCCGACCTCGCGCGCCCGGACCTGGCCGAGGTCATCGACGAGCTGCGCGCGGGCCCGGGCGGACAGCGCCTCGTGGCCCTGGGCCACCGCGTCCACGACGAGGCGGATCCCGAGTGGCTGGCCCGGGCCGCTGTGCGCCGGGGGCTGGCGACGCTGGCCGCGAAGGGCCTGGCCTTCGACGTCGCGGTTCGTGCCCGCGAGTTGCCCGCCACGCTGGCGGCAGCGAGAGCGCTCCCGGACCTCTGCTTCGTGCTCCGCCACCTGGCCAGGCCGCCCATCGCCTCCGGCGACCTGGCCGACTGGGGCCGGGCGCTCCTGCCGCTGTCCGACCTGCCCAACGTCGTGGCCAAGGTCTCCGGCCTGGTGACCGAGGCTGACTGGCACACGTGGTCCATCGACGACCTGCGTCACCCCGTGGAGCTGGCCCTGGATGCCTTCGGCTGCGGGCGCCTGATGCTGGGGTCCGACTGGCCGCGCTGCCTGCTCGCCGGCTCCTACGGGGACGTCATCGACTCCGTCCGCTACCTGGTGGCCGAGCTGTCTGCCCACGAGCAGGCCGAGATCGGCGGCCTGACCGCCGCGCGCGTCTACCGCCTCGCCTTCGTGAGGGCCTGACCAGCGTGGTCGACAGGGGTGTGGGCGACGCGGGCGACGCGGGCGGCCCGCTCATCCTCGCCCATGACCTGGGCACCAGCGGCGACAAGGCCTCGCTCCACGCCGCAGACGGCCGCCTGCTGGCGGCGCGCAGCGTGCCCTACCCGACCGACTTCGGTCCCGGTGGCAAGGCCGAGCAGGACGCGGGCGACTGGTGGGCGGCCTTCTGCGAGGCCACCCGGACGCTGCTCGAGGAGACGGGCACCCGGCCTGCGGACATCGCCTGCGTGGCCATGTCCGGCCAGATGATGGGCGTGGTCATGGTGGACGCGCACGATGAGCCGCTCCGCCCGGTCGTCATCTGGGCCGACACGCGCGCGCAGCAGGAGACCGCGCTGCTCGCGGAGCGCGTCGGCTTCGAGCGCGCCTTCGACCTGCTGGGGCATCGACTCGACCCCTCCTACTGCCTGCCCAAGTGGATGTGGCTGCGGACGCACGATCCGGGGGCCTGGTCGAGGACGACCGGCCTGCTCGTGGCCAAGGACTACCTCACCCTGCGCCTCACGGGGCGCCGCTGCACCGACCCGTCCGACGCCTCCGGCACCAACGCCTGGGACCAGGCCGCCGGTGCCTGGTCCGACGAGCTGCTGGCGGCTGGGGACATCGACGTCGGTCTCCTGCCGGAGGTCGTGCCGTCCGCGACGGTGGCAGGCCGCATCCGCGCCGAGGCGGCTCGGGCCTGCGGGCTGCTGGCAGGCACGCCGGTCGTGGTCGGGGGAGGGGACGGCAGCTGCGCCGTGCTGGGCGCCGGCCTGCCCGACGACGGCTCGGCGGCCAACGCCACCATCGGCTCGTCGGCCTGGATCTCCGTCGTCACCGAGGAGCCCCTGCGCGACCCCGGGATGCGGCTCGTGACCTACGACCACGTGGTCCCTGGGCGCTTCGTGCCGCTGGGGCCGATGCAGGCCGCCGGCGCCTCGCTGGAGTGGATCGCCGCGACGCTGGGCGTGTCGGGGCGGGCCGAGCTGGCGACCATCGTGGAGGCGGCGGGCAGGGTCGAGGCGGCGCGCGAGGGGCTCTTCTTCCTGCCCTACCTGCTGGGAGAGCGAGCGCCCATCTGGGACCCCGCCGTGCGCGGTACGTTCGTGGGACTGGAGCGCCATCACCGCCCTGAGCACCTCGTCCGGGCGGTGCTGGAGGGCGTGGCCTTCAACCTCTCCGGCATCCTGCGGGCGATCACCGACCTGGCGGGCACGGTAGCGGCTGTCGACGTCGTCGGTGGTGGCGCTCGCGGCGACACCTGGCTGCGCATCATGGCCGACACGTGGGGCCTGCCGGTTCGGCGCCGCTCGGTCCGGGACGAGGCCAACTCGCTGGGTGCGGCGGTCATCGGCGGCGTGGCCGTGGGGCTCATCGAGGACTGGGGACAGGCTCGCTCGCTGTCGGCGGTGGAGGCCACGTTCGAGCCGGACCCGGTGCGCCACGAGGCGGCGCTCGGGGACCAGGCGCGCTTCGTCGATGCCTACGAGCGGCTCAGGGGCTGGTTCACCGGCGGCTGAGGCGCCGCGCCGCGGCGCGGCGGGTGCGGGGTTCCCTGGTCAGTCGACTACGGACATATCCGAGTTCCCTGGGGGCATAGGGACGGGTCGAGGACGGGGAGCAGCTCGCGAACCAGTCGGGCGGAGGCCGCGGCGGCCGAGGACAGGAAGGCCGTGAAGTCGGTGACCGACTCGTCGCCCGCGCGGTCGCTCAGGGCGCGCACGACCAGCCAGGGCACGCCGAAGCGCTCAGCTACGCCGCAGACCGCCGAGCCCTCCATCTCGATGGCCAGGGCGGACCAGCGCGCCTCGAGTTCGTCTCGAACGGACGCCGAGGCCAGGAAGGTGTCGCCGGTCAGGACCGTTCCCAGCGTGGCCGTCAGGCCGGTGGCAGCCAGTCGGGCCCGGATGCGCACCGCCACGTCGGCGGGCAGCCGGTACCCGGGCTCCGGGACGACACCGGGCAGGGGCAGGGTGCCCGGCTGGTAGACGAGTCGTCCGGCATCGGTGAGCCGGCCGTAGTCGACGTCGACCACGCGATCGGCGATGACGAGGTCGCCGATGCCCGCGAGGCGGTGAGCCCGCCGGCCACGCCGGACAGCACGAGCGCGCGGCAGCCGAACCGCTCCACGAGCAGGGTCGCGGCCGTGGCGGCGCTGACCTTGCCGACCCCGGCCGCCGCAACCACGACGTCGTGGCCATCCAGCTGCCCGCCTCGCGCCTCGAGCCCATCGCCAGGAAGCAGCGGCGGATCGCCCAGGGCGGCCACCAGCAGCGCTTGCTCCTCTTCCATGGCGCAGAGGATGCCGATGGGGGCAGGGCCAGGCTCGTCGGCACTCGAGCATCGCTCGCCTCACCATCGAGGAGGCCCTGGCCGTCCGCCGTCCCTGGCCTCGTGCGTGCACATTCCTCCGCCGCCGCGCGAGGTGGCTTCCATCTCCCTTCCACGCGACCATCGGCAGGCCGCGGCCGCGCGGGTGCCTCCGGGTCACAGGTCGCCGCATCGAGCGCCCCGCGCCGCCCACGACAGCCAGTCGGCTCCGCCCGTCCTCGGCGGGCGAGCAGGACTCCACGGCGCCTACGACGGCAGCGGGTTTGAGCGCCGCTCATGGCCAGCCACACGGGGCCACGGCGTCCCCTCGGCGAGCGTCGGGTTCGGCCAACGACAGGGCGGCCGGGTGCCCACGGCCCAGGCGGGCAGGCTGACCGGGACGTCATCGTGACGCCTCCAGTGAGCACGGGCGTGCCGAGCTCGAGCGCGAGCCGGGTCGGCGTGGAGGCAGGGTCCCCGGGCGCCGAGCGTCAACACCGTGCTCGCCGGGGTCGCCGCCGAAGAGCGGACCGAAGGCCGTGGCCAGGTCCCGGCGGCTGGGGATGGTCCTCGCCGCGCGGAGACGCGCAGCGCGCGTCGTCGAGCCCCGGAGAGCACGAGTTCGCCCGTGCCGTCGGCGCCGGCGGTCAGCGTCCCGCCCGCTGCGAGAGTGCCACGAGCAGCGGCACGGCCTGGGCGTGCGGCTCCTGGCCGCTAGCCCCTTCGACTTCGCGCTAACGGCCGCACCCCGGCTCGAGACCACGAGCTCGCCATCGCGGCCGCGGCGAGCAGCTCCCCATCTTCGTCCCCCAGGCGGTGCAGCCCGACCATCGTCGTTGTCCTCCCCGGGCGCCGACTTCCCCGACGGGGCTCGCGGCGCCCGCATGCTGATGCTATCCCAGGTCTCAGACGTGCCGACGGTGCCGAGCGGCATCGGTGCCTGCGCCCGACGGTAACAGGACTGCCCGTGGCGTGCCCCAGCACGAGGGAAGCCGACTCGACGCCGCCGACCCCTTGTCAATAGCTTGTCAAGTGGCTAGACTGCCTCTGGAGCGCCTTGTCAAGACTTGACAAGGCCACGCGTGTCTCCGCCGGCAGAGGACCAGGCGGACGATCTCCTCGAACGTGACGGCCGGCGCGAGGCCGTCCACGGTCGTCGGTCGCGCGGGCGGAACTCGCACAGGGGCGCATCAGGGTTGTCAGTCGGCGTCGCCGCCACGGTCAAGGAGAAGCTGGACATCGTCGATCTCATCGGCGAGACGGTCCAGCTCAAGAAGGCCGGGACCACGTTCAAGGGGCTCTGCCCATTCCACGGTGAGAAGACACCCTCGTTCACCGTGACGCCATCCCGCGAGACGTGGAAGTGCTTCGGCTGCGGCCGGGGAGGGGACATCTTCAACTTCGTCATGGAGCGCGACGGCGTGGACTTCCCCACCGCCCTGCGCTCGCTGGCCGGCCGGGCCGGCGTGGAGATGTCCGAGCGGACCAGCCGCGAGGATGCCCAGCGCAAGCGCCTCCGCGACGCGCTTGAGGCGGCCATCTCGTTCTACCACCTGGTGCTGACGGACCACCCCTCGGCTGCGGCCGCGCGCGACTACCTCCACGGGCGCGGCTTCACGGACGACACCATCAGCCCGGCACGGCCTGGGCTGGGCGCCGGACGCCTGGGACGCCCTCAGCAGCACGCTGATGCGCAAGCGCCAGATGGCGGAGGTCGACCTGGAGGCGGCCGGCCTCGTCAGTGCGCCGGCGCTCGGGCAGCGGCGTCTACGACCGCTTCCGCGGCCGGGTCATCTTCCCCATCCGCGACGCGAGCGGCGGAGCCACCGGCCTGGCCGGCCGCATCCTCGGCCCCCAGACGAGCGAGAGCGGGCCCAAGTACCTCAACTCCCCGCAGACGCTGCTCTTCGACAAGGGCCGCACGCTCTACCTCATCGACCGTGCCAAGGGCGCCATCCGCCGCACCGGCCGGGCCGTGCTCGTGGAGGGCAACACGGACGCGCTCATGGCCCACCAGGCCGGCTTCGACAACGTCGTCTGCAGCATGGGCACGGCGCTCACGGCCGGCCAGGTGGAGCTCCTGACGCGCTACGCGCCGCGCATCGCCCTGGCCTACGACGTGGATGCCGCCGGCCAGAGCGCGGCCACCTTCGGCGCCACGGAGCTGACCGCGCTCGTGGGGGAGATCGAGCGCTCGCCCTACCGCGGCCGGCTCACGGACGTGGACGTGGTGCGCCTGCCCGACGAGCGCGACCCGGACGAGGTCATCCGCGACGACCCGGAGACCTGGCGCGCCGCCACCGAGCACCCGCAGCCCATCATGGAGTTCCTCATCGACCGTGCCGCGGCGCGTCACGACCAGCGCACCGTGCCCGGCCGGGAGCGGCTCGTGGCGGCCGTGCTGCCGACCCTGCGCACCATCGCGGACCCCGTTCGCCGCGACGGCTACGTCCAGCTGCTGGCGCGCCGTTCCGGCGTGGAGGAGCGCACGCTCCTGGAGGCGCTTCGCCAGCCGGGCGCCGGGGGGCGCGCACCGGCAGTGGCCGTGACGAGGGCCACGCCGGCTCGCGCATCAACCTGGAGGCCGTCCTGGCGCAGCCGGACGCCCTCGACCCGCGGGCCGTCGAGCGTGCCCTGGAGCCGGCGGAGGCGACCCTCCTGCGCCTGCTCCTGACCTACCCCAGCCACCTGGCTGCCACCGAGGCTCGCATGGCGGAGGACCCCTTCGTCACGACGCCGGCGCGTGAGCTCTGGAAGGCCCTCGTGGTCGCCCTTGGGTCGGACCCGGGCTCAGGCGGCGCGGACGGGCTCGGACTCGGGCGACGTTGCAGGCTCGGGCGACTCGGGCGTCGGGCGACGCCTCGGGCGGATCGAGCGGCTCCTTCGACCGGACCGCCTTCGTGGCCGGCCTGGACCCCACCCTGGCGGGGGTCGCGCGGACGCTCCTGGCGCGCACGGACCCGCTGCCCGGAGGCAGCGTCGAGACGCAGCAGGCCATCGACCAGAGCCTCCTGACCCTGGAACGTGCCCGTCTCTCCGAGCGTCATCGAGTTCACCCGCGCCCGCCTCGCGGAGGCGGAGGCTGCCCATGACGACGGGCGAGCTGGAAACGCTGCAGCAGGAAGCCCTGGTGCTGCAGCAGCGCCGCCTGGCGCTGGACCGGGCCGTGGCCGGCACGTCCCTGCTCTCACGACGACGCATCCAACCCAAGCCAACGACAGAGAACATGGAGGTCGCACATGGCGATGGACGCCACTGACAAGCTTCTCGTGGCCTCGGTCCTGGAGCGCGGCAAGCGCGACATGGACGGGGACATCGTCGTGCCCGAGCACGAGGAGGACCTGGGCGCTCGCAACTTCGACACCGCCGCCGAGCTGGGCGTGCAGGTCAGCGTCGAGGAGAGCGAGAAGCAGCCCTGGCAGGAGCCCCCGACCAAGCTCGAGGAGGACGAGGAGGACAAGCCCTCCACGCAGGCCGAGCTCGATGCCATGGCCCAGGACATGGTCGGCATCGACGACCCGGTGCGCATGTACCTCAAGGAGATCGGCAAGGTGCCGCTCCTCAACGCGGAGGAGGAGGTCGTCTTCGCCAAGGCCATCGAGCTGGGCGAGCAGATCGTGGAGGAGCCCTGGCGGGCCGTGCTCTCGCTCTGGCTGTGGACGCGCAACCACACCGAGCGTGACAGCCGGCTCAAGCGCCCCGAGCACCGCCTCGACCACTACGCCGCCGACGCCGAGCGCATCGTGCTGGGCGCCTTCGACGCGGCGCACGAGGACGGCCTCCTGGTCCCGGCACCGGACCTCAAGCTGACCGGGGCCCAGCGCGCCGCCACCACCGAATCCACCAAGGCGGCGCTCAAGGAGGCCAAGCACGTCCTGGCTGGCTACGAGGAAGCGCGCACGGTCGGACGCCTTCGTGAGCCTCGTGGACTTCTCCTACATGTCCGTCCACAACGGGGACGAGGACGCGCGCGACAACAAGGGCCTGCGCGCCCTCTTCGACTGGAGCCAGGGCGTCGCCCTGGAGGCCCTGCGCCGCTTCATCCTGGCCGGCAAGGAAGCCGAGGTCATGGACGAGTGGGGCTGGGATCCCGAGATGACCCAGGAGCACCTCAAGCCCCGCAACCGGCGCGGCGTCATCGTGCGCTACGGCCGCGAGGGCCGCGAGTCGCTCACCTCGGCCAACCTGCGCCTGGTCGTCTCCATCGCCAAGAAGTACATCGGCCGCGGCATGTCCTTCCTCGACCTCATCCAGGAGGGCAACATCGGCCTCATCCGGGCGGTCGAGAAGTTCGACTACGAGAAGGGCTTCAAGTTCTCCACCTACGCCACGTGGTGGATCCGGCAGGCCATCACCCGTGCCATCGCCGACCAGGCCCGCACCATCCGCATCCCGGTGCACATGGTGGAGACCATCAACCGGCTCATCCGCGTCTCGCGCGGGCTGCTCCAGGAGCTCGGCCGCGAGCCGACCGTGGAGGAGATCGCCTTCGCCATGACGGTCGGGCCGGAGTTCGCCACGGAGATCCTCAAGCGGCTCGGCGGTGCCAACAACTTCGCCAACATCGAGGTCAACACCCACAAGCAGGCCACCATCATCGTCCACGTCCTCGACGACAAGCTCGTCAAGCCCAAGGAGAGCGAGGACTACGCCATCATCGGCTCGGACCACACCTACGACGTGAAGCTGCCCAAGAAGAAGGACAAGGAGATCGACTCCGTCGTCCTCATCACGCCGGACAAGGTGCGCGAGATCATCAAGGTCAGCCAGGAGCCGGTCTCGCTGGAGACGCCCATCGGCGAGGAGGAGGACTCCCACCTGGGCGACTTCATCGAGGATCGCGCCGCGCTGGCGCCGGCCGACGCCGCCTCCCACCAGCTCCTCAAGGAGCAGGTGGAGGCCGTGCTCGACTCGCTCTCCGGGCGCGAGCGGCGCGTGCTGCAGCTGCGCTTCGGCCTGGAGGACGGGCGCTCCCGGACCCTGGAAGAGGTGGGCAAGGAGTTCAACGTCACCCGCGAGCGCATCCGCCAGATCGAGGCCAAGGCGCTGCGCAAGCTGCGCCACCCGTCCCGCAGCCGCAAGCTCAAGGACTACCTGGAGTAGCCGCGAGCTGCGCTCTCGCGGCCACGGCTGGGGGCCGGGCTGGCCGTCGTCGCGCGCCGGGCGCTGGCCGGGCCATCCGGGCCTGCGGCGCCGTCCGGCCGATCGCAGCCACCGGGCCTGCGGCGCCGTCCGGCCGATCGCAGCCGACCGGGCGAGGCTCCGACGACCAGCCCGCCTCGAGACCGTTGCCTCGGGCTCTCCTGGGGTGAGGCGACTCTCAATTCCCGCGTAGCGGGACAACTCGACCCCACGAGGCGCCATGACGTGTCCCGTCGCACGGTACGGTGTCAGCGGATGGGATGAATTGGCAGATATTCCCGCCACGCGGGAAGGTCGCTGCTCATCGGCCCGTCGCCGGTCAAGATGTCCCGCCACGCGGGAATCTCACCGCTCCCGAGCGCATGTCGCCGGTCAAGATGTCCCGCCACGCGGGAATCTGTCGCCGCATCGCGCGAGCGCGTCGCCGGTCAAGATGTCCCGCCACGCGGGAATGCTCGTCGTGCAGGCGCCGGGGCGTGCGCTTGGCGCGCTCGAGTGCCCCTGGCGCCCCGCGGGGCGGATCAGGCCCGGCCGGCGGGCCTCACAGCAGGATGATGGCGTTGCCGCCAGGGTCCGTCCCTGCCGCCATCCGCTCCAGTGCCAGCGCACCCGCGATCGGGAAGCTGGCCAGGAAGCCCTCCCCGCACGTGCGCAGGAAGAGGCGGTTGTGGCGCGTGTCAGCCAGAAGCAGCACCACGTGATCGACGTTGCCATCACGCTGCTTCAGCTCGAGCCGGCGCTGCAGCGCCTGGGCGTCACGAACCCGGGTCTCCGCCTCCACTCCGATCCGCACCCGCATGATGGAGATGAGCGCGTCCCAGGCACGCTGGTCGCTGCTCAGGGGCAGGGGCACCTCCGTCCGCCACCCAACGCCCGGCCCGAGCCGCAGTCGCAAGCGCTCCAGCAGGCGGACGTGGGCCATGTCACGGAGTGGCTGGCCACCGGGGTAGGCACGCACGTGAATGTCCAGGCCAACGACGGCGAAGGCGCGTCCCAGTTCGGCGAGCGGCAACTCCGGCACCTCTCCGCGCTCGATGCGGCTCCACGTCGATCCGGAACGACCGATGGCTCGAGCAGCCGAGGTCTGGCTGAGGTCGAGGCCAAGGCGTGCCGTTCGCAGCTCGCGACCCATGACCGCCAGCACTTCCGACATCAGCCGCTGCGCGCGCTCGTCGCGCTTCTCGTGACCCGCCATGGCCCGATGATGGCGCCGCACCCTTACGCGCCACGTATCGGCCTTACCCGGCCCCTCGACCGCACCGGCGGGCGGCACCCGTTCAACCGGGTCGGCGCTGAAGTAGTCGACCGCCTTCCAACCGAAGAGCGGCCGCAGGAGCAGCGCGGGCACCTGCTGGATGGTCGCGTTGTACTGGTACACCTGCTCGTTGAAGAGTTCGCGGCGACGGGCGATGACCGTCTCCAGTCGGGCGATCTCCTCCTGGAGCGCCATGACGTTCTCCTGCGAGCCAAGCTCCGGATATCGCTCCACCACGCCCAACAGCGAACGAACGGCCTGGCTGGTCGCCTCGGAGACGACGGCCTGGTCGTGGATGGTCGCCTCCGGCTGGTACTGCGCACGGGTCCGGGCGACCTCGTCGAGGACTTGCGCCTCGAAGGCCATGGCGCCCCTGACGGCCGACACGAGAGCGGGCAGCTGGTCGTGGCGCTGCTTGAGGGCCACGTCGACGTTGGCCCATGCCCGCTCGCAGCGGCGCTGCAGCCCGATGACGTCGTTGTAGGTGACCAGGCCGAGGAAGAGCGCCAGGATGACGGCCAGGACGGCCGCGACGAGCGAGTGCCAGCTCGATGGCCATGGCTACAGGCTACCGGTCAGTGCGGCCGCGAGGGCCAGGGTGCAGCACACGGTCATGACCGCTCCCACAAGGCCGAGCAGGAACGCCGAGTCATGCTGCCGAGTGGCCGCCTGAGCGTCCCCCCGATAGATGGCCAGCGTGCCACCTGGAGCACGCGCCAGCACGAGCTCGTCAGCCGGGACCTCGTGGCGACTCCACGGCCGCAGCGTGGGCCGCCGCACCGGCGACCGGCGCTGGCCGGGCATCCGGGTCGAGCTCCGGTGGGCGCGTCGGCTGCCCGATGCCGAAGCCCGGGATGGCCGCGTTGCCCCAGGCTTCCTCGGGCGAGTCGGCCAGCAGTCCGGCCTCACGTGCGGCCGCCAGGTCCTCCGCCATGTCACGCTCGATGTTCCCGCCGCGGCCGGCTACGTCCAGCTCTCGTCGCAGGTCCGACCAGGGCAGGGCCTGGCCGAGGACCGTGACGGACTCACCGACCTCCAGGCGGGACTCGCGGTAGCGACGACCGCCGCCCGATGCGAGGCTGCTGCCGAGAAGGCCGCCAGCCCAGGTTGGACCGGGATCGTCAGACCCCACCGGCCCTGGCTGGCCGACGGTGAGGAGGGAGTCGATGGCCGCCTGGCGCTGTGCCTCGGTCATCTCGTCGGGGTCGTCCGGCATGACCAGGTCGTAGCTAGTGCCGCGCCTCCGGTCCAGGCCGGGCGGTTCCGCGCCGGTCAGGCTCGTCGACCCGTCGAAGGCCACGTCCACCTCCCATCGGGCGCCGCCGGGCACGACCCGGACGCTGCCGCGCCCATCCGAGACGCGGAAGTGGACGGCTCGTTCCTCGTCCAGCAGGACGCGACGGCTGTCGTCGGTCGTCTCGATGCGGGCGCGGTACCAGACGCAGGGCCGCGACTGGAGCGGCGAGATCAACTGCTGGCCGATGGCCTGGACGACGCCCGTGACTCGTACCTCGCCGGCTGCCAGGCCATCGAGGCTGGAGGTCGCCACGGCCGAGATGAGCCGGTCCCGACGATAGGCCACCAGGCCCCGCACGAAGAGGACCACGCCGCCGACGAGGCCCATGACCGCCAGGCCGAGCACGAAACCGGGTGCGCTATCCATGTCGCACCAGATGCTATGACCCTCAGCGGCTGGCTGGAAGGACGCCGACAGTACCGTCCTTGGCGGTGTGTGCCGGACGCGAAGGATCGGCAGCCGGGACTGGTCGCCGAGATGCTATCCTTCCGCCGGCGCCGCTCACAGCGGCGACCCGTTCGGACGCTGCGTCTGGGCTCCCCCGACGCGCGCCGTGGATACGTTCCGGCGTAGCTCAGTGGTAGAGCGGGCGGCTGTTAACCGCTTGGTCGTAGGTTCGAATCCTACCGCCGGAGCCAACTTTCCCTCGTGATTTCTCTCTGTGGAGACCCGTGGTCTCTGTGGAGCCCCGTGGTCTCTACGACCCGTGACGCACCCGGTGACACGCCCGGGAACGGGCCGGCACGGTCGGGCTGCCGGCGTGGTGCGGGCCGGTGCGTCCGCGCACCATCGCGAGGCTGCGGGACCTTGACCGGCGACGGTCACTCGGTGGCGACAGGATCCTCGAAGCGGATGGACTCGATGACCGGCTGTGCGAGCGCCATCATGTCGTCGAACGGCTGGCCGTCGGCCCCGTCCACCCAGATGATGACGGCCTCGTCACCGACATCGACGAAGCCGATGTGCGCTCGTCCGCCGAGCCACAGACCGTGGTTGCGGGTCGGTGGCTCCTCGCTGTCAGTCACGAGCAGCACGAAGGGGTCGGTGTTGAACGGGCACACCGTGGTCCATGACGGATCGACCGTCACCTCGACGCTGGTCGCCTCGAGGCCACCGAGGTCGAAGGTCACCGGCTCGGTCACGTCGAGTCCGGGGTGGTCGGCCAGGAAGGCTAGCCAGTCCTCTGTCATGGTCCCGACCCCGGGCTTCCGCACCGCCTCGCACTCGGGCGTCTGGTCGGGGATGGCCGCGTGCGACCAGACGAGGAACTCGGAGTCGGGCGCTTGGGCAGCCGCGAGCTGATACGCCCGATACCGATCGAGCACGTTCGTCCAGCCGTCCGTGGCGGTGAACGAGAACGGGCGGTCGAAGTGGACCGAAGCATGCTCGCCTGCGGTGAGTGGGCCCGCGCAGTCCATCGTGTCGTCGCCGCAAACGAAGGCTGGAGGAGACGCGGGGCTTGGCGCGACCGATGCATCCTGGGCCGCGACCGGCCCGGCCACCACGGCGGCGGCGAGCAGTGCGAAAGATGCCACCACGCGAGAATGCTTCATTCTCTACTCCTTCCACCGGGGGGTGGTGTGAAGCGGCCGCCGGCGGGATGGCCTGAGACGGCGGGCGTCTCAAGCAGGCAGAGCACTCCGACGTCGACGCCGGCGGCGAGTGTAGTCGCGGTGTCAAGACTGGCGACGACAGACTGGCGCCGACCACTTCCGAGATGTAGGTGCAAACCGCGCGTCCGCGTCCACGAACTCCGCTTCTTGAACCCGATGCCTCCCGTGGCGTCATACCCAGCAGAGCGGGAGTCTCGGACGCACGGCCCACACCCCGCCCGCCAGGAGTACTCGGCGACGCTCAGGGGAGGACGCGCCATGTCCCTGTCCCGCATCGTTGTCGCGCCCATCGTCATGGCTGGCGTGCAGCGAGTGTCCTGGCGTCCGTCCGTGAGATGTTGACATCGGCAAGTTGACACCGTAAAGTCTCGCAGCCGAACTCACCGAGCATCCCGGCGACCAACGAGGACCGATAGGACCCGATGCCAACGACCCACCTGCCGGAGTCGCCCACGACCGCGTACCACCACGGTGACCTGCGGGCCGCTTGTATCCAGGCCGGGATCGACCTGGTCGAGGAGGGAGGCCCGGATGCGGTGACCATCCGCGGGGTGGCCCGCCTCAGCGGCGTCTCCCATCAGGCGCCGCTCCATCACTTCCGCGATCGCGACGCGCTGGTCCACGCGATCGCGGAACGCGGCTTCCAGATGCTCATCGATCGACTCGACCAGGAGATGCCGGCAGGGGCAGGTCCGACCGTCGCGCTCCGTGCGTACGGGCTCATCTACGTCTCGCAGGCTGTCGAGCATCCCGGCTTGTTCCAGTTGATGTTCGCGCCCTGCGACCAGCCGACCGGCGAGGCGGCATATCGCCGTCTGATCGACCTGTGCGCCGCCGCCCAGGCGTCAGGAGAGCTGGCCGGCGACGACTCGCTCCGCCTGGCGATGCTCTCGTGGGGGCTGGTCCACGGCGTCGCCGCCCTGTACACCTCGATGGGCCTGGAGAGCGGTCTGTCTGGCCAGCCGACCGACCCGCTCGTCGCCGCGGAACATGCGCTGGACGACCTTCTCGGCGCCCTGCGCACCAACGCCTGAACCCAGCCATCCCACCGTCCAGCAGCTTCGAAAGGAATCGACCGCATGTCCGCCCAGCACCTCATCCTCGGCGCCGGCCAGGTCGGTCCGGAGATCGCACGTCAGCTCGCCGCCGCAGGTGAGTCCGTCGCCATCGCCACCCGCAGTGGCCGAGACCCCGGCATCCCGGGCGTGACGGGCGTCCGCGTCGACGCCTCCGATCCGGCCCAGGTCCGGGCCGCCACCGTTGGCGTCCCAGTCACCTACTTCGCCTGCCAGCCGGCCTACACGGACTGGCCGAAGGGCTTCCCGCCGCTCGTGGAGGGCGTGCTCGGCGGCCTGCGCGGGACCGGAACCCGGCTGGTCGTCGTCGACAACCTCTATGCGTACGGGCCGACCGGGGGACGGCCCATCACCGAGGACTTGCCCTGGGCCGCGACCACGCGCAAGGGCGCCGTTCGGGCTTGGATGGCGACACGGTTCATGGAGGCGCACCGGACCGGTGACGTCCCGGTCGCGATCGGTCGGGCCTCCGACTTCTTCGGTGCAGGGGCCGTCGAATTGAGTGCCGGTGAGCGCTTCTTCGACCCGATCCTGGCCGGCAAGACGGTCCGGGTGATCGGCGACCCTGACGCGCTCCACAGCCACACCTATCTGCCCGACTTCGCGCGTGCGCTCATCGAGCTCGGGCGCCGCGACGAGGCGCTCGGGGAGGTCTGGCACGTGCCGACGGCCGAGGCCGTGAGCGTGCGGCACTTCGCCCAGCTGGCAGCGGCCGCCGCGGGCACGACCCCGAAGCTCGCGCCCACATCGAAGCCGATGCTGCGCCTGGCCGGCCTATTCATGCCGATCCTCCGCGAGGTCCCGGAGATGTGGTACGAGTTCGCCGAGCCGTTCGTGCTCGACTCGTCGAAGATCCAGCGCGCCTTCGGGCTGCGACCGACGCCACTCGAGGAGTCGGTCCCCGTGACGGTCGAGTGGTACCGCGAGCGGGCCGCGGCGGCTGCGTCCAGCAAGGCAGGAGATGCGGCGGCCTGATCCGACCTGGCACACGAACGTCTGCGACTGCACGACCGGGAAGAACGGCGAGACCCGGTCGCGTGCACGCGAGACATCCCGCACCCGCGTCTCCTTCGGGCCTGAGCCGGCGAGCTGGTAGCGGACGGTGGCAACCGAGCGGGCCTCGTCGAGGTCGGCCCAGGCGAGGCCCGGGATCTCCGCGGCGCGCAGCCGCAGAAGGCCAGGGCATCGGCGGCGTCGTACCAGTCACCCGTGACGGCGGCGAGGACGGCTCTCGCACGCTCCAGAGTGAGCGGATCGTCGGACGGGATGTCGGCCCAGGCGGTGCGCCGGTACATGGCACCAGTGAGCGTTCAGTTCTCCCGATGCGTCACTCGATGCGGAACACGGGATGGTCGTCGGGGTCCGGGAGTCGCGTCGTGAGCAGGCGGATGGTCGGCCGATAGGTGCTCGTCGCCAGGTAGCGCGCCACGGCCGCCTCGCGCTCGTCGCCCGCGACCTCCGTGGCCCGGATGGCCCGCGTGACCCCGCCCTCCCGGAGCTCGGCTGAGCCGGCTGCCCGAAGGTTGCGAGCCCAGTGCGTGTCCCCGAGCAGCGCCACCAGGTACCGGGAACCGTCCACTTCTACCGGTCGGACGCACACGGTGTGCACTCGCCCGGAGCGCCGGCCGACGACCCGCAGGACCGGCTGGCCCGGGACGCGCGACATCAGCGGACCCTCGAGGTGGCGCTGCAGCCATGACGGCCGGAGATATGCGCCCATCGATCGGCGCTACTGGGGTGGGGCCGTGCGTCCCCGGATCGCGGCCAAGGGGCGCAGAAGGGCTGCCGTGATCCGAAGCACCGGCCAGGGTGGCGAGGTGGGCCGGATGACCTCGGACGAGGCCTTGAACATCGCTGGGATGTCCAGGAGGGCGGGCATGCCCTTCTCGTCGAGCCGGCCCTCGTTCGCGAGGTGGAAGAGCAGCTCGAAGAACGCCCGCGTTCCGAGCGCCGGGCGGAACTCCTGGACGTAGTGCGCCTCCTCGGCCCCGGCGTTCCAGAAGCGGTGCCGTGCGCCGGCCGGGATGACGAACGTGCCGGGCGCTGCCACGGTCTGGGTCGCTCCATCCATCTCGAACACCAGCTCGCCGCCCAGCAGCTCGAACCGGCTCTCCTGCTTCGGGTGCGTGTGCTCCGGCTCCCGGGCTGTCGATGGCGGGCTCCAGCACTCGATGCGGAGCACGTCGCCCGACGACGGATCGAAGCGCATGCGCTGGCCCGTGCGGTTGTTGACGATGGTGGACGGCGCATCGGCCGGTGACGGGGGTGTCATCGGAACCTCCTGATGCTTCGGAAGCATAAGAAGGTCACCGTAGTACGATACGTCCGTGGATGCAAGCCCCCGACTGCCGATCGGCCAGCTGCTCGGGCGACTCCTCCACTCGTTCCGACAGGAGCTGTACGTGCGCGCTCGCGATGGCGGCTACGACGATGTCCGCGAGGCGCACCTGCAGGTCTTCGGCGCGATCGACTGGACGGGGACACGTCTCACCGACCTTGCGGCCCGCTCGAACATGACGTTGCCAGCGATGTCGGAACTCGTCGATGAGTTGCAGCGCAACGGCTACCTCGAGCGGCGACCTGACCCCGACGATCGTCGCGCCAGACGCATCAGGCTGACCCGCAGGGGTCGACGGTTCCTGGTCGAGGGCCTGCGTGCGGTACGGGAGATCGAGGCGCGCTACGCGAGCATCGTCGGTGAGGATCGGTTCGCGATCATGGTCGCCGCTCTCGGCGATCTCGCCGAGGCGGAAGGGGCGTTGCGATGGAGGGCGCGGTCAACGGGTCATGGCGGGTCGGATCGGCCCCGTGGGCCGGTCACTGCCCTCACCCCACCAACGCCGCCTCCAACACCTCGGCCGCCTGGCGTTCCTGCGCCGCGGTGACGTGGCTGGAGATCCCGGTCCTCATCTTCGGCGAGGCGTGGCGCAGCAACTGCTGGGCCGCGCTCGGATTCGGCACGTCGCCCTCGCATGTTGACCGACCAGCCCACACTGGCCGACCCGCCCATGTCACCAGGGGAGCGCGAGATGTCGATCGAGCAGAACAAGGCCATCGTCCGCCGGTTCATCACGGGCAGTTCATCCTCTCGTGCCTGGCCTACCCCACGACGCTCGACAAGAGCGTCACGGAACCGGTCGTGAGCGACATCCCCACGCTGGTCTACCTCGGCCAGCTCGATACCCAGACGCCGGTCTCGTGGGGCCGCGAGGTGGCCAAGGGGCTGAGCGACGCGACCGTGGTCGAGTGGGCCAACCAGGGTCATATCGCCGCCACGCACGACGACAAGAGCTGTGCCGGGGATATCGCGGCCGCCTTCCTGGACGACCCCTCGACACCCCCCGACCTGAGCTGCGCCGCATCGGACGCCTACAAGGTCCAGTTCGTCCTGCCGGAGTAGCTCCTGCGCTCGCTGACCAAGAGGACCGTCTGGTCGGACGGTCCTCTTGGCTTGGGCGAACGCTGTCGAAGCAGGGTCGTCATCTGCAGAGAGGCCCCGCACGCGTCGCTGTCCCACCTGCACGGCCATGACGCCTGGCGGCGTCCAGAGGTGCCGTGATGACGTCGCGGGCTGTCGGGACGTCAGTGGCACCGGGTGCCAGGGGGTGAGTGGCACCTGGTGCCAGGGGGCGAGTGGCACCGGCGCCCTGATCGCGTGCTCGTGGGACTGTCATGACGGCGGCTGAAGGACCGTGCCGTGTCGCCGGCGTCACTGGTGCTGACGTGGCGCCCGTCCTCCGTCGTAGCGTTACCGGTGGTGGCGCAGCGACCGGATAGGGGCCGCCCGGGCGCTGTTACGCGACTCCCAGTGACGCATCCAGCGATGGAGTTGCCCCGGTTTCGTAGACGGTGTCGGTGCTGCGGGGGGCGGCGTCCGCCGCTGGCGCGGTCGTCGCGGACGCTCGGGTCACCCGTGCGGCAGCTGCTCGTAGAGCGTCATCGCCCAGCCCGGGAGCGCGCCGCTCGCGGCGATCCCCGGCACTGGCGCCAACACCGCCACCGCCGTCCGGGTGCTCGGCCAGACCAGCAGGATGGAGGAGTACTGGATGTAGTCGCCCGCGTGTCCGACGATCTGCACGCCGTCGAAGTCGGCGACCATGGTCCCGAAGCCGTAGCCGCCCTGGTCGGTGTCGGTAACGCGGGTGGTCATCGTCGTGACCAGGTCGCCGTCGATGATGCGGCCCCCGTACAGCAGGTAGCCCCATCGCGCCAGGCTCGGCGCGTCGGCGGCCATGCCGGCACCGCCCTGGCCGGTGGAGGCCGAGGCAAGCGACGGCAGGTAGCCGCTGGCCGGGTCGACGACCTTGGCATCGGTTCGGTCTACGGCCACGGTCAGCGGCGGCTGCGGCTGCTCGGCGACCTGCATCCACATCCGCTCCAGCCCGGCTGGCCCGAGGATGTCGCGGCGCAGCACCGTGGCCAGCGGCTCGCCGGTGACCCTCTCGATGACCATCCCCAGCACGTAGAAGTTGAGCCCGTTGTACCTGCCGGGACCACCCAGGGTCCCCAGCCGCGGCCCATCCTTGGCGAGGGCGACGATCTCTTCGGCGGTCCACGAATGGGTGAGGTCCCTGGGGACCTGCTCGTTCAGGGCGTCATCGGGGGGTCCGGGGAACCCACTCGTCATGGTGGCCAGTTGCCGGATCGTGGCGCCGTTCGTCTCGAAGGGCAGGCTCACGTAATCGGTCACCGGTGCGTCGAGATCGATCTTCCCCTGGGACGCCAGGAGCAGGACCTCGGCCGCGACGACCGTCTTGGTCGTGCTCGCGATCGCCAACGCCGAGGTGGGCTCGATGGCCGTGCCTGCAGCGTCCACTCCGGCGGCACCGGCCCACGATCCCTCCGGGGAGACCACGGCCGCGGAGAGGCCGATCACCTCACCTCCTGACACCCATGCATCGAGCATCGCCTGCAAGGTCGAGACCGTCGCTTCGGGCAGGGCCGCGGCGTTCGGCTCATCCCACGCCGACGGGGACGTTGGCGCTGGCGACTGCACCATCCCGGGCGTCCCGCCGAGCGCCAGGCACGACAGCAGAGCCGCTCCCGCGGTCCACAGCCAGCGCATGGCCCGATCCCTCCTCTCGTGCGGGACCACCCGGGACTGGCGGCCGCGCGCTCCGGATCAGGCGTGTCAGGAGTGCTGACGACCTGGCGCCGGGCGTCCATCGCCGGCCCTGACCCGCATCCCGTGGGAACGATGGGTGGGCGTAGCACCGCCCGCAAGAGGCCGACGGCCCGAACTGTCGACCGCGTCCTGCCTCCCATGACGCTTGACGATCCGGACTGGGCGACCGCCGACCAGGGATCGATCACTCGACGACACGGAGCTCGAGTGGGCCGGGATCGCAGCTCGAGCGCAGAGTCGATCTCGAACTCGTCGAGACCCGCACCTTCAGCTCGAGCTTCATCTGCCTCCGCTACCGGGTTGCACGCTCGCAGGTCCCCAGCGCTGAGAGCAGGTCAGCCAGCGACCGCGGTTTGGAGCGTCCAGACCCTCTCACCGGAGCGAGCGGCCGATCCCCCGTGCCCACGACTCGATGGCATCCCAGTCACGCCAATCGCCATCGGAGAGGAACCGCCGCACGACGGTTCGCTCGACCAGCCCGAGCCCGCTGAAGTCGGCCGTGGCCCGGTCGAAGGAACCCGCGAAGACGCGATGGTCCCTGGCACCGATCGAGCCGCGGACCCTGGTCACTTCCTTGGGGTCCGGCTGTCTGCCAGCGACCCCGCGATCACCCACGGGACCGCTGCTGAAGAGCCACACCGGCCGAGCGGCGAGACTGGATCGATGTCGGTCGAGGAAGGCGGCTGCCCCCTTGAGCCAGTGGCCGGCGTGGACGGCACTGCCAAGGACCGCGGCACCGAACGCTGATGGGTCGGGCGCCTGGTCGACGGCGGCCACGGTGCTGTCATGTCCTTCCTGGCGAAGGACCTGCGCGATGCGCTCCGCGATCTGGGCGGTCGAGCCGAACTGGCTGCCGTATGCCACGAGGATCTTCACTGTCCATCATCCCTTCGCATGCGAACCGGTCCGGTCGCCCTGGTGAGCTGTCCCTGACGTCGACGACTTGGCCGCGGACTCACATCAACGAGCCGGAGAGCAGCAACACGATCGAGATCAGGGCTCCGGCGAGCCCGATCACCATGGGGACGCCGTAGGACGCTCGGGTACGATCCGCGAGCACCCAGCCGAGGCTGTTCAGCGAGGTGTAGCTGAGCGCGCCGAGCGCGAGCGGAACGACCCACGACCACTCGGTCGAGGTCCAGCCCAGCACGAGACCGAGCCCGCCGACGAGGCAGAGGAGCGCCGTGGCGTACTCGGCGATCCAGTGCGGGGCCATCACGCTGCCCGTGCCATCACGGGCGCGCAGGAGTCCCCGACTACGGTCGATGTCCGCATTCCGAACGATGTCGACCGTCCAGATGCCGGCGATGCCGACCCCCATCACGATGAGGAAGATGCCGACCATGAGCTGCATGCCACGATCGTCGGAGGGACCTGCGCTCGACACGAGGGCTGAAGGTCACGTCGCTGCGGGCCGCAGCGGGCGGCCTGCCATCAGCCCATCAGTGCAGCCTGCAGCACCGCCGCCGCCTGGCGCTCCTGCGCGCCGCTGACGTGGCTGTGGATCTCGGTCGTCGTCTTCGACACGGCGTGGCGCAGCACTGCCGGGCCACGCGTGGACGCCGAGCCCGCCGATGGGTGTCGTGGGTCAGGTCTCGGCCTCGACCAGCGACTTGATCGTGGCCGCGCTGTGCTCGATCATCGGCCCGAGCTGGGCAGCCATCGTCTCGTCGACGTCGGGGAACTCGCCGCCGATGGTCAGCTTCGTCTCGTGGTGACCGAGGGGCTCGAAGCGTGCAAAGCCGAAGATGGTCATGGGGCCATCGTGGGTCTCGACGCGCATCACCCGCTCGGGCTCGAACTCGACCACCTCCATCGTGCCTTCGGTCGTGCGACCGAAGCGCGTGGCGCGGCGCGTGATGATCGTACCCACGCCGATGGGCCCGTCGGACGTGGCCTCCAGCTCCAGGCTCGGATCCCAGCGCGGGTGGTTCTCGACGTGGTGGACCGCGTAGAAGTCCCACACGATGGACAGGGACCGTCCGATGACGGTCGAGGCCTCGATCTGCATCGCTCCCTCCGTTCGAGGTGTGCTGATACCCCCCTCCCGGTGGCGCGTCAGGACGACCGCCGTCGACCATGGTACGGGACGACGATCGCCGCCCCGAACCCGGCAAGCATGCGCCTGCTCGACGATGACGCGCAGCGCCAAGGCAGCCTCCAGCCCTGCGCGCACCCCGCTACCATGCCGCGATGGACTTCCTTCGCGCAGGAACTGCTGACGGTCGAGCGTGAGCGCCTCGACCTCCGGGCCGGCCTGCTCGGCCTCGTGGTCCTGGCGGTGTTCGGGGTGGCCATCGCGCTCGTCGGACCGGTGGCCATGGCGGCGGCGATCGGCGCGCTCGTCGTGCTGGCGACCGACCCGCCGCCGGCCGGCCGCTCCTGGGCGACCGCGCTGCTGCCGCTCATCGTCGGCGGTGCCATCCTCACGTGGCTCGCGGTCTCGATCGGCGACCAGGCGTTCCCCGCCGCCCTGCTGGTGGGGATCGTCGGCGTCGTCGCCACGCTGGTCAGTGGTCGGAGCCGGAAGGCCGGGACGCGCGCCCTCGTCGCCACCCTCTGGATCATCCTCGCGCTGACCCTCCACGACAGCGATGTCGGGGCGCTCGAGTACGCGCTCGCGTTCGCCATCGGCGGTGCGGTGGGTGCGGGCGTGGCCGTGGCCAAGGCTCGGAAGGGCGCGGCCGAAGGCACCGGGGACGATGACGTCGAGGCCGGGACGACCGAGGCCCCGCCCCCGACGCTCGAGGCACTCCTGCGGAGTCCGCTGGGGCCGTTCGCGGTGCTCCGTGGCATCGGCCTGGGCGTCGGGGTCTTCCTCGGCTTCACGTTCTTCCCGGAGCATCCGGCCTGGCTGGCCATCAGCGCCTTGATCGTGATGCGCCCGCCCACCCGACAGGCGCTCGTCGTCGGCCTGCAGCGTTCGCTGGGGACCGGGCTCGGGGTCATCATCGCCGTTGCGGTCGCCAGCGTCGTCGGGGAGAACCAGCCCGCCCTGGTCATCCTCTTCCTGGCCTCGGCCTTCCTCATGATGGCCGTGCGCGAGGTGAACTACGCGCTGTTCGCGATGTTCGTCACCGCGCTCGTCGTCTACCTGCAACGGATCCTGGGGGCCGACGCGGCCGAGTCGGGCTCCGACCGCCTCGTGGAGACCATCCTGGGCGTCGCCATCGCCCTCGTCGTCCTGGGGCTCACCGAAGCGCTGGCGCGCCGGAGGTCTGCGACCTGATGTTCAGTGCGCTGCGGTCCATGGCCCGCGACCCCGAGGGCAAGATCATCCTCGGGTGGGCGGTCGCGCAGATCGCGCTCGGCACCCTCGTCTATGGGTGGCTCGAGGGTTGGTCGCCCGTCGACGCCCTGTACTTCTCGGTCGTGACACTGGCGACCGTCGGGTTCGGCGACCTGCACCCCACGACCGACGCCGCGAAGCTGTTCACCGTCCTCTACATCATGGGCGGCCTCGGGGTGCTCGCGGCCTTCATCTCCGAGCTCACGAAGCACCGGACCGCGACCTTCGCCCGACTCCGGGCACACGACGATGTGTCGGATCCGGACGCCGGTCGGGAGTCGCAGGGCGCCGAGATGCCGCCGACCGCGACCGACGAGGAGCGGACCTGACCAGGCGAAGCCAGGGAGCGGCGAGTGCGCCACGGTCGTAGCGGATGTCGCCCACCCTCGGAAGGGCGAGCCATGGCGACCATCACTTGGCCGCCTCCCGCTGCCTCTGCGACAATCGTGAGGTGATCGTCACGACTCCCTTCGCGTGATGACCTTGGCCTCTGCCCATGAGATGGTCGATCCGACCCATGGGCTGACAGCAGTGTCCGGCTGATGCTTGCCCGGACCGAGCCGGCCTGCCTCGTCATCGCCGATATCGCGGGCTACAGCGGCTACCTGGCCGGCGTGGAGCTCGACCACGCCCAGGACATCCTGGCTGACCTGATCGATACGGTCGTCCGTGCGCTGCGACCGGCGTTCAGGCTCGCCAAGCTCGAGGGTGACGCCGCGTTCGTCTGGGTGGCCACGGACACGGTCGACGGGCCCGCTCTCCAGGACGCCGTCGAGGGTTGCTACTTCGCCTTCCAGCGACGCATCCGCGACATCCGCCAGGCGTCGACGTGCGAGTGCAATGCGTGCAGCCGGATCCCCGGGCTCGGCCTGAAGTTCGTCGCCCATCACGGCTCCGTCGCCCGCCAGCGGATGGCAGGACGGGAGGAACTCGTCGGGACCGACGTCGTCGTCGTCCATCGCCTGCTGAAGAACCGCATCAGCGAGGACTTGGGCGTGCCGGCCTATGCCCTCTACACCGATGCGCTGGTGGAGGCCATGGGACTCGCCGATCCCGCGGCCGCGGGGATGCGCGCGTACCGCGAGTCCTTCGAGTCGGTGGGCGAGGTGGCCGGCTGGGTCACTGACCTTGCGGCCGCCTGGGAGGCGGAGCGGCGACGGGTGCGGACGAAGGTGACCGACGATGACGCCTTCCCCGCGGCCACCATCTCGGCCGCCGTCCCGCGCCAGATCCTCTGGGAATGGACGACTTCGCCCGCACGGCGGATCCGCTGGACGTCGGGTGTCACCGAGGTCGCGGAGGACCTGGCGAACGGCCGGCGGGGGAT
Organism: uncultured Chloroflexia bacterium; assembly: GCA_963766685.1. GTDB lineage: Bacteria > Chloroflexota > Limnocylindria > Limnocylindrales > CSP1-4 > JAFMJV01. Next base: position 16,243 of record CAVYBJ010000013.1, on the reverse strand, counting down.
CGGGACCGTCAACCACTGCGCCCACGGCAAGAACGTGTCCATCGAGGAGATCGTCGACTGGGTCCCGCCCGAGTACGTGACCAAGCGGATCAACACGCAGGCCCCGGGGATCCCCCGGCTCCTCGTGACGATGGAGCTCATCGCGCGCGGTCCCGCCCAGACCGATCTCGTGTTTCGCACCAGCCGGCCGCGCTCGATCAAGGACCGACGCGTCGTGGAGGCGATGTGGGACCAGATCCGGCCGGGCGTGGAGCAGGACGGCGCGACCCTCATCGAGCTCGCCGCAGCCGACGCTGCGGAGCGTGCCGCCGGCCGCGAATCGGAGCCCGATGTCCCGGCGAGCACCGCCCGCCACCTGTCGGGTCCCATCGTGACTGGCGGGCGCCCCATCGCGTACCTGCCCGATGAAGCGGGCACGGGGTAGGTTCCTCCAGGTCAACCAGCAACCGATACTCGACGTCATCGACCAGATGGCCCGGCCCGGCAGCGGGGTGACCACCCCGGGAGAGTGAATAGGAGGCGATCCATGAAGGACTCGCAGGTGTCCGCCGAAGGCGGGACGGCCAGCAGCGTTCCCTCCGAGGGGTGGACGGACGCGGAACGTGCTGCCATGAAGGAACACGCGGAGGAACTGAAGGCGGCCGCCAAGCGCGGCTCGAAGGCATCCAAGGGCGATGGCGAAGCTGATGTGCTCGCGAAGATCGCGGAGATGCCGGAGCCCGACCGCCTGCTGGCCGAGCGGGTCCATGCCCTCGTCACGGCCAGCGCCCCTGACCTGGTGCCGCGGACCTGGTACGGGATGCCGGCCTACGCCAAGGGCGGCAAGCTCATCTGCTTCTTCCAGGCTGCCTCGAAGTTCAAGGTGCGCTACGCCACGCTCGGCTTCCAGCCCGATGCCGACCTCGATGAGGGCACCATGTGGCCGACCGCCTTCGCGCTCACCGAGCTGACGGACGCCGATGAGGAGCGCATCGTCGCCCTCGTGAAGAAGGCGGTGGGGTAGCACTGGCCTGCCGGCGGTGCCCCCGAAGCGGCCTGGCTGGGATGAAGATGTGACACGGGGCTGAATAGCCTGAGCCGGTCGGCACTTGGCAGCCGTCGCAACCTGCGCGAATTGTCGATCGGACCATCTTTCAGGATGGCCGTGCGCCCGCGCCGGTCCGATCGCCGCGGGCTGGGAGGGGGCGATGGATCAGTTGCGCCGGGCCGATGTCGGCGGGGTGGTCATCGGGTTGATCATCCTGGGCGTTGGCGTCTACTACCTGCTGGAGAACACCTTCGGCTTCACGATGCCCGAGCTCGATTGGGACAAGATCTGGCCTGTTGCCATCATCGTGCTGGGCTTGGCCATCGTGTGGGGTGCCTATCACCGGTCGCATCGCGGCGCGCCCAGCCAGTAGGGCCGGGAGCCCTCAGGAGGCGGGGTAGCGCGCGATCCTCGGCACGTCGGGGTTGATGTCCGGCCCGAAGAACTTGACGATGACCATCTCCTCGTCACCCGTGTTCACGACCTCGATCGGCCGCACGGCGCGATCGTGGCTGACCAGGAGTTCGTCCGAGGTCGGGTCGCCCGAGTCGACCGGCAGGCCCGCGAAGGTGCCCTTCCCGCGCCAGACCAGGAGGTTGTAGACCCCGCGCTCTGTAGACGAGTACGTCTGCCCCGCAGCGACGCTGAGCTTCTTCCCGCTGAACTTCGATGAGCCGTAGAAGATCCAGTGCTCCTCTCCGCCGGGCTGCCGGGCGCCGTCGACGAGGCAGGGTCCCAGGTGGTGGTTCTCGTAGAAGTACGGGTCGCAGTTGGCCTCCCAGTCGACCGTCTCAAGCAGGTAGCGCTCGCCGTAGCGCTCCCGGTCCTCCGGCCGAACGTCCTTGAACATCAGATCCCGGGAGACGATCTTGCCGGCGTTGAGCGCCTGGAACATGAGCAGGACGTCCGAGTCCTCCTGCAGCTCGAAGGTGAGCGCGGTCCCAGGCGCGTGCAGCACGCCCGACGGGATGTGGAAGCCGCCCTCGGCGGTCGGGAAGAACGCCCGTGACTGCTCCAGGATGCGGTCGCTGTCCCAGTCGATGAGATACGGCATCAACCGCTCGTGGTTCTGTGGCTCGAGGGTCGAGGTGTGCAGCCCGAAGAACGACTCCGGGTGCGGCCCCATGTCCACGCCGGGTGGGTACCAGTAGGCCTCGTCCTTCTGGTTGCGCCCGACCAGCGAGGCGTGCTGCTGCCGGGGGTGCAGGTGGAACGGCACGCGCGAGTCGACGTCGAAGATCTTGGCCAGCCGCTGCAGGCCATGATGGCTGGCCGCGTACTCCGCGCCCATGATCGCCTCCGGCACGTGGCGCACCGCGTCGCGAAGCGTGATGCGCTGGCCGCCCTCCAGCGCCAGGTAGCTGAGACCTTCGTCGTCCGGGCCGATGCGGTGGTCGGCCGTCGTCGTCGACCCGAGCCAGCGCTCGCAGATCCAGCCGCGCTCGCCGACCACGACGCGCTCTTCCGGGAGGCCCAGGCGCCGACCCGGCTGCGTCCACTCGCGGGCCACCCACGCGGCCTCGAGCCGCAGGATCCCGCCGCCGTCGGCGAGGGCGCGCTCGACGATGTCACGGGTGAAGTCGGTTGCCACGATGGACCTCCTCGTCCTGTTGACCCTCTGCCTGGCTGGCTGCATCATGGCAGGGCCATGCGAGTCGGTGACAGCCGCTCGATCCGTGTCCCTGCCGGGGTGCCGGCGGGTGTGCTGGCGACCGCCACCATGGACCTCGCGATGGTGGCGGCCAGTCACGTCGGTGGCAGCGCCTTCACTTCCGACCGGATCGGCCCTGACGTCATCGGCCGCTGGACGGCCGGCCTGCTGCGTGGCCGCTGGCGCCACGATGACATCCGGACCGAGCCGGCTCGCCGCGGCGAGATCGCCCTGGGCCTGCTCACGCACTACCTCACGGGCATCGTCCTCACCCAGGCCTTCCTGCTGGCTCCGCGCCGCGCCGATGGCCGGCCGGGTCTCACGGCCGGCACCGCCTACGGGATCGCCACGGCCGTGCTGCCGTTACTGGTCCTGTTCCCGTCGCTGGGCTACGGCTGGCTCGGCCTGCGGAGCGGTGACGCGGCCCGGCTGGACCGCATCATGCTCCTGGGGCACGCGGCCTTCGGCATCGGCATCGGGCTCTGGGCGCCGCACTTCGCGAACGGTCGACGCCGCAGGTGAACCTGCCTGAGCTGGGTCGGCGGGGAGAGGGCTGGGTGGCCCTCCAGGTCGTCCTGTTCATCGCCATCATCGGTGCCGGGTTCCTGGGGCCGGCCTGGGGCGGGGCGGCGCGGACGCTCGGTGTGATCGTCGGCGCGGTGCTCATCGTCCTGGGCGTGGGCCTCGTGGCTGCCGGCATCCTGCGCCTGCGACGGCAGCTGACCGCGTATCCGCGGCCAGTGCCCGGTGGCCGGCTCATCGAGGATGGCGTCTTCGGGCTCGTGCGGCACCCCATGTATGGCGGCGGCATCATCGCCGCGGTGGGCTGGGGCCTCGCCATGGCCTCGCCGCTGGCCCTCGCCGGTGCCCTGGTGCTGACCGGCTTCTTCGACCTCAAGTCGCGCCGCGAGGAGGCCTGGCTGGCCGAGGAGTTCCCGGGCTACGCCGACTACCAGCAGCGCACCCGCCGGCTGATCCCCTGGCTCTACTGACCGGTGTTGCCGTCGCGGCTTGCGAACCGGGTGGCCTACGGCTCCTCGCCCAGCATGACGGGCAGGTGGGCCGCCGACCAGTCGGAGTACGAGCCGGGGTAGAGCAGCGGGTCGGGCAGCCCGGCGACACGTGAGGCCAGGATGCCCAGGCAGGCGGTCACGCCGCTGCCGCAGGACATGACCTGGGGCCTGCTGGCTCGTGGGCCGTGGGCGCGCAGCAGGACCTGCAGGCGGTCGGGCGGGAGGAGTCGGCCCTGCTCGTCCAGCAGGCTGGCCAGCGGCCGGTTGCGGGCGCCCGGGATGTGGCCCGGCACGCGGTCGATCGGCTCGACCTCACCCCGGTAGCGCTCCGGTGCCCGCACGTCGACCAGGTCGATGGCCTCCGGGTCGGCCTGGATGGCCTCGCGGTCGATGGTGTGCCACCAGCTGGCCGCCAGGCTGAGGTTGGTCCGCAGGTGCGTGGGCAGGAACGGCGTGAGCTCGCCGCCGGCCGCCGTCCAGGCGGCCTGCCCGCCGTCGAGGACGGCGACCTCGCGGTGCCCGAGCCGGTCCAGCATCCACCAGAGGCGAGCCGCGACCATGCCGTTGGCCGTGTCGTAGATGACGATGGTGTGGTCGTCGCCGAAGCCCAGACCGCCCATGCGGTCGGCGAAGGCCGCCGGGTCGGGGAGGGGATGGCGCCCCGGTCCGCTGGCGGCGGAGAGGTCGGTCTCCAGGTCCACGAAGACGGCGCCGGGGATGTGGCCGGCCCCGTACTCGTCGCGACCGCGGCGCAGGTCGGTCACGTACCAGCGCACGTCGGCGATGCGCAGTCGCGGGTCATCGATGCGCTCTGCGAGCTCCGCGGCGCTGATGAGCGGCCCATCCAGGCGCTGGTTCATGGCTTGGCTGTCACCTTCTTCGCGTGGGGTGGGCCCGCCGGACTCGGTCGTGCGGGGTGGATCGCGAGCGTAGCGCAGGGCTGCCTTGCCGGGAGTACCGCTCGGGCGAGCGATGGTCCCTGGTGACTCCGGCTCGCGGCTTCGGTTTGCGCGCCCTCGGCCCGTTCGGGTTGCCTGCTACCCTCGGACGACCATGCCTGATGACGAGCCCGCGAAGCCCGAGTCGCTCAAGGTGCCCTTCGGTACCGCGATCGGGGCGGCCATGCTGGGCTTCGAGCAGGCCATCCGCCGCCAGCCCCCGGCCGAGGTCCTGGCGGCCGAGCACGTCCCGCAGCGGGGCAGCATCGGCCTGGATGGCGACCTGGTCATCGACTTCCCTGAGCCGCTGGCTGGCGCGGGCGACGGACTACCGGCGACGAGCGTGCCGGCGCTCCCCGGGCTGCCGCTCGAACGAGGGGACACCTCGGAAGAGGACGTAGACAGAGACGAGGACCAGCAGCACCACGGCCGCTGACAGGAACGTGGCAAGGTCCATGGAGTCCTCCCGGGTGCACGGTGTCGGTACGGTCGACCGTTCCGTTGTGACCCGGTGTCAGCGACGTTCCAAGACCTCGATGGGACGGGTGGCCATGACCGGGTCCGACCGTGGGCGACCCCCCAGCAGCAGGGGCGCTCGCCCATCGGTACGTGCTCCGGTCCGCCTGCCGCCGCGCCGCCGCTCTGCCGCCGCGACGTTGACGCCACGCGCTGCCGCTCTGCCGCCGCTGCCACCTCGCTGCCGCGGCCATCGGCGCCGCCACTCGGGGCCCCGATCGCCACCTGCTGGCAGATCGCGACCAGCCGGACGCCGGATCCGCCGAACTAGCCGCTGCGTGGGAAGGATGACCGTCATCCCTGCCGCCCAGCGGCAAGAACCAACAGATTCCGGACCTCCGTGGTCGTCACCACACCAAGATCAGCCGCTCAGCGGCAATCGGGTGGCCGGGGGCACGCTACGAGATGGGATGCAGTGGCGAGGGTGCCTGCCCCTGGCGCGAGATGGGCCTTCCCAGCGCTGAGCGAGGGCTACTTGCCCTTGCGCACATGGGCCTTCTTCAGCCCGAAGTTGCTGTTCCTCGCGGCAAGCGAGGCCTTGCGGCGTCGGTCACGCAGAGCATAGGCCCTGAGAGTAGTGGACTCTACAGTGACGTCGGCCCGCTCCGCTCGCAGTAATCCAGGTGTCTGTATCCGACGGCACTGGAGTCCAGGACTGATAACCGTATAATCCTGGCCCGCTCCGCCACGCGGACCACCTCCGACGGCAGGCCATAGGCATCGGCGAGTGACCGCTTGGTGGGCGCCTGGACGCATGATCGCGGTCGGCGTAGTGACCGTTTTGTAGCTGATGGTGACCGCCGTCACGCCTTCATTGTCTACGCCGTCCGCGAAGCCGGCGGGCTTGTTGGGGATGGCGTTCCAGTCAGCGGGCCTGCCGGTCCCTGGCCCTGGCCCCACCGGCTCCACCGGCCCGGACCCTGCGGTCCCTGGGCGTTCCAGTTGATGAGCTTCTCGCCCGCCTGCAGGTCTTGACCTTGGGGTAGTTGATGAGTCGCACCGCACCGGTGTTCTTGACGTAGCAGGCGTAGTACTTGCCGTTGCTGTTGGGGATGGCGGCGTACACGGTGCCGGCCCCCAGGGCCAGCACGACGAGCAACGCGATGACCGGACCGAGGTAGGGACGCAGACGAGACCCAGACATGGCTCCCCCCGAGCTCAGCGGGACGGTCCAGGTCGGCCATGGCTGACGGGCCGTGCCTCGTCACCTCCCGCTTGCCCGGGATGGAGCCACAGCGCTAGCACGGGCTGCAAGAGGCGGAGGTCGTGAACCTGCTGCGCCGTGCCGTCACGAACCGAGACAGTGCCGGGAGCCCGGCTACTCCGCCGCATCGCCCCGACTGGAGAGGCCCGCCCCGAGGCGGGCAGTCGCCTGGGTTCTTGACGTGGAACTGCTCACGGCGCTCACCCCGTCTCGAGGAGGCCCGCCGGCGGGCTGCTCTGCGGCTGGCGATGCTTGCGCTTCTTGTGGCTGGTCCTGACCTTGGCCGTGGTGAGTGCCCCCGAGGGCACGGTGGACAAGCACCTGACGAACCCCTTGAGGGTCGCCACCGCACCGCTGTCGTTCTGGGCAAGGACCATCCACATGGTATTCATCCTGGAGCATCGAGTGCGTGACGGTCACTGCCGGGCTGGCTCGAACCCGCCCCCCACGACCGTGCCGACCGAACATGCGACCGACCACACTGCCGTTCTGATTCGCTCGATGGCGGTCACCGCCTCGTACCTGGTCAACTTGATTTCGTGATGCCGGCACCGGCGGGGCCCTGCGGTCCGGTCCCGGGTCCCTGGGGTCCGACCGGCCCCTGGGGTCCTACCGGCCCCGGCACTCCCATCGGCCCCGGCAGTCCTTGCGGACCCTGCCGTCCCTTGGCGTTCCAGGTCCTGAGCTTCTCGCCCTTGCGACAGCTGGCGACCGTGGGGTAGTTGATGAGCCGCACGACCCCGGTGCCCGTGTTGAAGCAGGCGTAGTACTCGCCTGGCCGTTGGGGATGGCGGCGTACACGGTGCCGGCCCCCAGGGCCAGCACGACGAGCAGCGCGATGACCGGACCGAGGTAGGGACGCAGACGGGACCCAGACATTGACTCCCCCCGATGCTCGGCGGGACGGTCCAGGTCGGCCATGGCTGACGGGCCGTGCCTCGTCACCTCCCGCTTGCCCGGGATGGAGCCACGGCCCTACCACGGGCTACAAGAGCCGGATGTCATCCCTTCAGTGGCGGGCGACCACAGCGACAGCTCTCTCGCGGCGGTTCACGGCCGAGGCCCCTTCTTCGAGGCTACAACCTTGACCGCATCTGCCAACTTGCTGAGTTTGGCGGGTGCGATGTTCTGGTTGTATGCCCTGACCCGCATCTTGAACGGGCAGGCGGAGCCGATCTTGTTATTCACCAGGTAGTACTGGTACACCTCGGTCGCATTCGGGCGGCCGAAGAAGGCCTGTTCGACCCAGAGCCCGCCGCACCCCGTCGCCGGGATGAAGGTCGCCTCGACGTCAACGCTAGGGGAGTGCACAACCCTGAGCCAGACGCTGGTCATGGCGGGAACTGACTGGTACGGGAAACCGTCTTGGTCTGTCGGTATGACCACCAAGCTATCGTAGCCGTCACCCTCGTCGACGCCGTCCTTGAAGCCAACGGGGATGTTGGGGATGGCGTTCCAGTCGGCCGGGCCGGCCGGTCCCTGGTCTCCCGTGGGTCCCTGCGCGCCCGCCGGCCCAGCCGGCCCCTGGGGTCCCTTGGCGTTCCACCTGATGAGCTTCTGGCCCTTGGGGCAGGCGCTGACCTTGGGATAGTTGATGAGCCTCACCGCGCCGGTGTTCTTGACGTAGCAGGCGTAGTACTTGCCGTCCCCGTTGGGGATGGCGGCGTAGACCGTGCCAGCCCCCAGGGCCAACACGACGAGTAGCGCGATGACCGGACCGAGGTAGGGACGCAGACGGGACCCAGACATTGCTCCCCCCGATGCACGGCAGGACGGTCCAGGCCGGCCATGGCTGACGGGCCGTGCCTCGTCACCTCCCGCTTACCCGCGAGATGGAGCCACAGGCTATCGCATCGATGGCAAGTTGCGCAGGTCGCGAATCAGGGACGTGCCTGCGCCGTCGTCAGGGCTGGGACCGCGCCGGGAGCCCGGCTACTCCGCCCGCACCCCCAGCCCGACTGGGCAGGCCACGCCGGTGCCGTGGTCGGGGCAGTAGCCGTTCGGATTCTTGCTCAGGTACTGCTGGTGGTATGGCTCCGCGTAGTAGAACGCACCCGCCGGGGCGATCTCCGTGGTGATGGCACCGAAGCCGGCCCTGGTGAGCTCCGCCTGGTATGCATCGCGCGAGGCTTCCGCGGCCGCTCGCTGCTCCTCCGAGCGCCAGTAGATCGTGGAGCGGTACTGGGTGCCCTGGTCGTTGCCCTGGCGCATGCCCTGGGTGGGGTCGTGGTGCTCCCAGAAGACGCGCAGCAGCTCCTCGTAGCTGATCCGGGCCGGGTCGTAGACCACCAGCACGACCTCCGCGTGGCCCGTCTGCCCGGTGCAGACCTCCTCGTACGTCGGGTTGGGCGTGTAGCCCGCCGGCGTACCCGACGGCCGTGGAGATGACGCCCGACTGCTGCCAGAAGTCCTTCTCCGCGCCCCAGAAGCAGCCCAGGCCGAAGATCGCCGTCTCCGCGCCGGCCGGCCACGGCGGGGTCAGCGGGGCGCCGTTCACGTGATGCGGCTCGTCGATGACGATGGGGGTCGGGCGCCCCTTGAGGGCTTCCTCTGGCGTGGGCATGGTGGAGGGTCGTCGGAACAGGAACATGCGCCGATGGTAGCCGCTGGCCCGTGACGCGCCCGTGACGCGTGCCCCAGGACGCGCGGAAGCGGATCAGCGACCGCCGGCCCCGGCCCCCGATGGCGGCGCCAGCACGAGCGTCGCGAAGAGGTGCTCCAGCGTCGCGGCCGGGTCGGCCGTCATGCCCGTGTGCGCCTCCGACGGCTGGATGACCGTCGACGACGGGGCCACGAGCCAGTGGTAGCGCTCGGCCTGGCCCAGCGCGGCGATCGGCCCGCCGGCCGGGTCGCCGGCCGCGATGCGCTCGATGGCCTCCAGGTGGCCGCGCACCTCGTCCGCGTCGCAGGCGGGGTCGAGCGCCCGCAGTCGGGCCTCGTCGAGCCAGAGGCGCGCGCCCAGGAACCGCCGGGGCCGGCAGAGGAGCACGATGCCCGCGTTCATCGACTCGCCCCGCTCCACGCGTGGCACGACGCGGACGATGGCGTAGGCGAACGGGTGGCGGGCGGGCTCAGGCGCCGGTTCGGGCACGCTCGGCCTCCTCCACGAAGGCGCGCGGGGCGGTCAGCCGCTCGCGCAGGTAGTCGACGTAGGCGCGGCGATTGTCCGCCACGCTCGCGAAGTCCGACCCGCCGGCCAGCCAGGCATCCGGGATGAGCGCCACAAGGTCGGTGAGCAGGTCCTCTGTCACCAGCGGCGCCAGGCGCGCGTCCGCCTCCGCGATCGAGCCAGCGAACGGCAGCAGGACGTGGTCCCGGATCTGCCCGAAGGGCCGCCGCGCATGCGCGGGATCGCGGGCCAGGTCCGCCCAGCGGTGCTGCACGCCCAGCGCGGCACCGTGGTCGATGCCGTAGAGCCGCTTGTGCCAGACGAGCAGGTTCGGGTTGCGCGGCGTGCGGTCGATGTTGAGCGTGAAGGCGTCCAGCCAGACGAAGTCGGCCGCCAGGGCAGCGTCCGGCGCCGGTCCGACCGCCGGCGTGAAGCCCAGCGCACCGGGCAGGAAGTCGACCCCGAGGTTGGTCCCCGGCGAGCGGTCGAGGAGCTCCTTGACCTCCCAGTGCGGCTCGCCCGCCGCGAAGCGCGCATCGAGTTCCACGAGGACCAGCTCCGGCACGGGCAGGCCGAGGGCCCGGGCCAGCTCGCCGACGATGACTTCCGCGATGAGCGCCTTGGGCCCCTGGCCGGCGCCGTGGAACTTGACCACGTAGAGCCCGTCGTCGTCGGCCTCGCAAAGGCCCGGCAGCGAGCCGCCCTCGCGAAAGGGGGTCACGTAGCGGGTCGCGGCCACGGTGCGGAGCATGGGCTCGAGTGTACGGGCTACCATGGGCCCACCACAGCACCGAGGAGGGAGCGCCTTGTCGTCAGCCGGCCTGTCCGCAGACCCCACCGAGTACCGGAGCCGGCTCGCCGAGCAGACCGACCAGCAGCTGGACGCCTGGACCATCGAGCTCATGCGCGACCTGTCGATCCGCGCCGGGGTCCTCCTGGTGCTCGACCGTATCCGCACGGCGACGGGCCTGGACGACGCCGGTATCGCGAGAGCCTTCACAGCGGGCGGCGGCGCGCCCGCCACCATCGGCCGCACGGCGGAGGGCCAGCTCATGCTGCCCGCCATCTCGCTGCACTTCCTCGTGCCCGGCCTGCGCGCCCAGTCGGACCGGGCGCGTGACCAGGAGATCGACTTCCTGGTGGCCGGCTTCCACGAGGTCGTCTACATCTGACCTCAGCGCACCGGGACGGTCGTGCGGCTGCCGCCCACGCGCACGACGGCGATGGCGTTCTCCAGCTTGACCTTGTTGATGGTCAGGTACTTGGCGAAGAGCTGACGGTCAGCGGACGAGGCTTCCGCGAGTGACCCATCGCCCAGCAGGGCGGCGACCAGCTCGTCGACGGCTCGCGAGAGCTGCCGCGCTGCCTGGTCGATATCGACCGCGGCCGCCGCGGGCTGCGGCGCCACCGCGGGCAGCGGCGTGCCGACGGGATGCGTCGCATCCACAAGGCGCGCATCGTCCACGGCCGGGCCTTCCGGCTCCACGGCGATGGCCACGCGATCCGGCTCCACGCTGATGGCGACCATCTCGAGCTCCACGTCCACGGCGACGACCTCCGGTTCGACCGCTTCGCTGACATCCGCCGGCGCCTCGTCGAGCGCCCCTGTGGCGGCCGCGGGCGCCCGGCCCTGGATGCGCTGGCGCAGCTTGGCCAGGCTGAGCTCGCCGGTCGCCACCTGCCCGGCCAGTCGCCGGCGCGTGCGCGGGTCGCTCACCTTCATCAGCTCGTAGGCGGCTGAGAGCGTGTCGCTGCGGGTCGCCACGAGCTCGCGGACCTCCGGGGGCGCGTCCGCCAGGCGCAGGCGGTTCTCGATGTAGCCCTTGTCCTTGCCCAGCTTCTGGGCCAGCTTGCGCAGGCTGTAGCCGTGCTGGGTGGTCATGCGCTCGAACATCTCGGCTTCCTCGAGCGGCGAGATGTCCTCGCGCTGGAGGTTCTCGATGATGGCGATCTCCAGGGCAGCCTCGTCGTCGAACGCTTCCACGATGGCCGGGATCTCGCGCAGGCCGGCGATGCGGGCGGCGCGCCAGCGGCGTTCCCCGGCGATGAGCTGGAAGTGGCCGTCCGCACGCGGCCGGACCAGCACCGGCTGCAGGATGCCGTGCTCCCGGATGGAGGCGGCCAGGTCCTGCAGGGCGTCGGCGTCGAACGTCTGGCGCGGCTGGTTGGGGTTCGAGGTGATGCGCTCGATGGCGATGTGGTGGACCTCGGTGACGGTGCCGGGCTCGTCCGGGCTGATGAGGTCGATGAGCACCGGGGTGTACTCGGTCCGCTCGGTCGCCAGTCGCTCGGCGGCCTGGGTCCGGAAATCGGGTCTAGCCAAGCTCGATCACCTCCTGTGCCAGCTGGCGATAGGCCTCCGCGGCGCCCGAGCGGCTGGCATAGGCCGTCACGGGCTTGCCGGCCAGGGGCGCCTCGCCCAGGCGCACGGCCTGCCGGATGATGGTCGTGAAGACGTGGTGGTCGCCCAGCTCGCCGAGCTCGGCGAGCATGTCCCGGGCCAGGTTGGTGCGCCCGTCGTAGAAGGTCGGCAGGATGCCCAGGATGCGCAGGCGCGGGTTGAGGCCCTTGGCGCGGATCTGGGTGATGACCGTGTTGAGGGCCGTGAAGCCCTTCAGCGAGTAGTACTGCGTCTGCACGGGGATGATGACCCCGTCAGAGGCCACCAGGGCGTTCAGCGTCAGCAGGCCGAGCGTGGGCGGGCAGTCGATGATGACGTAGTCGTACTGCTTCTCCGCCCAGCCGTGGAGCACCTCGCGGAGGGCGTGCTCGCGGCCGATGACGCTGAAGAGCTGGTTCTCCGTGGCCGACAGGTCGATGTCCGACGGGGCCACGTCCAGGTGCTCCGTGGTGGTGGGCACGACGATGTCCTCCAGGGACAGGGAGGCGTCCAGCAGCACGTTGGCGATGGAGACCTCGATGTCCCGCGCGTTGAGGCCGAGTCCCACGGTCAGGTTGGCCTGGGGGTCCATGTCCACGCAGAGCACCCGGTGGCCAAGCTCCGCGAGCGCCCCGCCGAGGTTGATGGCGGTGGTCGTCTTGCCCACCCCGCCCTTCTGGTTCGCGATCGAGATGACGCGTGCCACCGTGCCCTCCGGTCTGCCTTGGGACCGCACCTCCACCGCCGCGGCGTCCGATGGCCAGTCTAGCGAACAGGGCTTCCGGCCACCGGAAGTTATCCACACCGACGGTGCGCCGTCCACCGAACCTGTGGATAAGCATCGACGCAGGGCCGTCTTTGCGCAAAGACATCGTCATGGCGGTCCGACACCGGCGGCTCTCCGGGACCGTCGGTGTTGCGCTGCAGCGCCTCGACACCTGGTGGCGGACGCTTCCGTACGGTTGCGCACGGAAGCGTTATCATGAGCAGATGGCACGCATCCACGCTGACGAGGTCCGCATCCCGCGGCATGCACGGGAAGCCGTCGCCCGACGCGAGGCCGTCGTCGTCCTCAACCGGGAGCGGCCCGTCTACGTCATCGTCAACCCGGAAGACCACCCCGTCGAGTCGCGGACCAACCGTCGGGGCCGGCCTCTCCGTGAGGCGGTCCGTCTCCTCGCCGAGGCCGCACTGCCCGATCCTGCCTTTGGCGACGACATGGATGCCATCCTCGCCACGGTGGGTAACGAGCTGGTCGACCCGTGGGCACGCTCCTAGACACCACCGTCTTCATCGAGGTCGAACGGGCACTGCGCGGGCTGCCCGTGGGTTCCACCCTGGACGAGGTGAGTCGCCGGCTCGAGGACATCCTCGATGCTGGCGAGGAGGTGGGCATCGCGACGATCACCGCCTCGGAACTTCTGCACGGGGTCCATCGCGCCACTCCGGAGCACCGACCACGACGCGAGGCATTCGTGGAGGCCGTGTTGGCGACGTTCCCATCGCTCCCGTTCGACCAGCTGTGCGCCCGCGCCCATGCGCGTCTGTGGGCGGACTTGGTCAGCTCCGGGGCGGACATCGGCCCTCACGACCGTCTCGTTGCCGCGACTGCCATCAGCGCCGGATGGCGAGTCGGCACAGCCAACGTGCGCCATTTCGATCGCGTTCGCGGACTCTCCGTCGTCGAGGTCAAGCTCGCTGTCCGACCGGGTGACGGGGCGACGCCGCCTGCGCCCTGAGTGTGCGGTCTCGAGAGCGGCCGGGGATGCTACCGTCGCAGCCGACAGCGGTGTCGAGCCCGGAGGCGGGCTCCTGGCAGTGAGGTGACGATGGCATCGACCGATCCGGGTCGCGAGCGGTGGCGCGCGACCACGCGAGCCCGAGCGCTCGAGGGCCACGGCGAGCGTCGCGAGCGCTTCGTGACGACGTCGGACATCGAGATCGCCGACCTCTACACGCCGGCGGATACCTCGGCGCTCGCCGAGGATGAGGCGCTCGGTCGGCCGGGCGAGTTCCCCTTCACGCGGGGCGTGCAGCCCACCATGTACCGCGGCCGTTTCTGGACGATGCGCCAATATGCCGGCTTCGCCAGCGCCGCCCAGACCAACGAGCGCTTCCGCTACCTGCTCGAGCAGGGCCAGACCGGGCTGTCCGTGGCCTTCGACCTGCCCACGCAGATGGGCTACGACTCCGACGCACCCATGGCGGCCGGAGAGGTGGGACGCGTGGGCGTGCCCGTCAGCTCCATCGACGACATGGAGGTGCTGCTGGCTGACCTGCCCCTGGACAAGGTCACGACCTCCATGACCATCAACGCCACGGCACCCATCCTGATGGCCATGGTCGTGGCCGTGGCCGACCGCCGCGGCATCCCCCGCGACCGTCTCGGGGGCACCGTCCAGAACGACATCCTCAAGGAGTACATCGCCCGCGGCACGTACATCTACGGCACGGAGGCGTCGATGCGCCTGGTGACGGACATCTTCGCCTTCTGCGCCGCCGAGCTGCCGCGCTGGAACAGCATCTCCATCAGCGGCTATCACATGCGTGAGGCGGGAGCCACGGCCGCCCAGGAGCTGGCCTTCACGCTGGCCGACGCCATCGCCTACGTGGAGGGTGCCGTGGCGCGCGACCTGGACGTGGACGCCTTCGCCGGTCGTCTCTCGTTCTTCTTCGGCGCCTGGAGCGAGCTCTTCGAGGAGGTCGCCAAGTTCCGCGCCGCGCGGCGCATGTGGGCGCGCATCATGCGCGACCGCTTCGGGGCCACCGATCCTCGTTCCATGATGTGCCGCTTCCACGTGCAGACCGCTGGTAGCTCGCTGACGGCGCAGTCGATCGACAACAACGTGGTGCGCACCACGATCCAGGCGCTGGCGGCTGTGCTGGGGGGCACCCAGAGCCTCCACACGAACGCGCGCGACGAGGCCCTCGCCCTGCCGACCGCCGAATCGGCGCGCCTGGCGCTGCGCACGCAGCAGATCCTGGCCCACGAGGCCGGCGTCACGGAGACGCCGGACCCGCTGGCCGGCTCGTACTTCGTGGAGACCCTCACCGACCAGCTGGAAGCCGCCGCGCAGGCGTACCTCGATGAGATCGAGGCCATGGGCGGCGCCATCGCCGCCATCGAGGCGGGCTACCAGCAGCGCCACATCCAGGATGCCGCGTACCGCGTGCAGCGCCAGGTCGAGGCCGGGGAGCGCGTCGTCGTGGGCGTCAACCGCTTCACCGATGGGGAGACCGTGCGCCCGCCCCTGCAGCGCATCGACCCGGCGCTCGAGCGCGAGCAGGTCGAGCGCATCCGGCAGCTGCGGGCGACCCGCGACGCGGCTGCCTGCGAGGAGGCCCTGGCCCGACTGGAGCAGGCCGCCCGTGGCACGGACAACGTCATGCCGGCCATCATCGAGGCGGTCGGCGTGCGCGCCACACTCGGCGAGATCAGCGACCGACTGCGCACCATCTGGGGCGAGCACCGCGAGGTCGTGACGGTCTGAGGGTCGGCGCCTTCGGCCCGGCGCCGGGGTCGGCCGGAGGTGTGCCCCAGGTCGCGAGTCGACTATGGGCATATCGAAGTTCCCAGTCGGGGCATCGGGGGACGGATATCGGGGCAGGGGGGCCGAGTCAGCCGGCGAATAGCACAGCGAGGAGAGCACATGGTCGAGGTCGCAGGTCGGACGTTCAGCCGGGTCCATCACGTGGCCGTGGTGGTCCGGGACATCGAGGCCGCGCTGGCCTTCTACCGGGACACGCTCGGGCTGAGCGTGGAGCTCGTGCTGCCCATCGAGTCGGACCGGGTCGTCATCGCCTTCCTGGCCGTGGGTGAGACCAAGATCGAGCTGGTGCAGCCCACCGACGACACGACCGGCGTGGCTCGCTTCCTGGCCTCGAAGGGGGAGGGCTTCCACCACGTCTGCGTGGAGACGCCGGACGTCGATGCCACGCTGGCCGACCTGGCCGCGCAGGGGGTTGACGTCATCGACCGCGAGGCGCGCCGCGGGGCAGAGGGACCGGTCGCCTTCCTGCACCCGCGCTCCTGCCACGGCGTGCTCGTCGAGCTCATCGAGGCGCCGGGTGGGCCGGCCTGGGCACGGCTCGGCTACGACAGCGAGGCGCCGCTGGCCTGATCGGTCGGGGCCGCGGCCCGGTCGGGCGAGTGCGCCCACCGCAACGTGCGGGTGCCCGCACCGACGTGCGGGTCCGCCAGTCAGCTCAGTCGGATGCCAGCCTCGATGAGCAACTGCGGGATCTGCGTGGGCGAGTCGGCGACGCGGATGCCGGCGCCCTCGAGGGAGGCGATCTTGGCCTCCGCGGTCCCCCCCGAGCCACTGATGATGGCGCCCGCATGGCCCATGCGGCGCCCGGGCGGTGCCGTGCGCCCGGCGATGAAGGCGACCATGGGCACGCCGGG
>CAVYBJ010000012.1:0-81632 GCA_963766685.1 uncultured Chloroflexia bacterium | reverse complement strand
TACCAAGCACACCCCCGTGCCCTTCCGCGAGGAGAACCTCTGGGACGGCTATCCGGAGGAGACCAACGCCCCTTACGGCCTGGCCAAGAAGATGCTCCTCGTGCAGGGCCAGGCCTACCGCGCCCAGTACGGCTTCAACGGCATCTTCCTGATCCCGGTCAATCTCTACGGACCGGGTGACAACTTCGACCCGGCCAGCTCGCCACGTCATCCCCGCGCTCATCAAGAAGTGCATCGATGCGCGAGAGGCCGGGGCTGACCACATCGAGGTCTGGGGCACGGGCACCGCGTCGCGCGAGTTCCTCTATGTGGACGACGCCGCTCAGGGCATCGTTCTGGCCGCTGACCGCTATGACGACCCCGAGCCGGTAAATCTTGGGGACGGGACAGGAAGTCACCATCCGCGACCTCGTCGCCCTCATCGTGGAGTTGACCGGCTTCGAGGGTGGATCGCTGGGACGCGAGCAAGCCCGATGGCCAGCCACGGCGAGCGCTGGACACCTCGCGAGCCAGAGGGCGCTTCGGGTTCATCGCTCGGACCAGACTCGACCACGGGTTGCGCGCGACGCTGGAGTGGTACGAGGCTTGGCGCACGCGGTCCGACTGAGCAGCTGATGTCCTCCCTCTGGCAGGCTCGAGGCAGCCCGGGGCCCGAGATCGGCCGCCAGCGTGCGGCCATCGTTTCCACGTACGGATATCTCGACACCGTCTCAGTGCTGTGCGACACAGCCGAGATGCTCGCGGAACGTGGATACGACGTCGACATCTTGACCAACTCGTGGCCTGGCTTCGAGGCTCCCACATTTCGGTCGTCGCACGTAAGGGTCCAGATGCTGCCCAGTGGGCCTCGAGTCTCGGGACGGATGGCGGCGTTGTCCCCGGTATAGCGGATTGGATACGCTTCGAAGCGACCGGTCTGGTGGGCTCGGGCGAGCAGGTCGCATCGACAGTCCGGGCTCGATCGTCCGGCGTGCTGGCCGCTGGGGCAATCCGTCGCGGCACCCGGGATGGTCGCCACCATCCTCGGTCTCCGATACCTTCGGAGCCGGCTGGCCGGAGAGCCACCGTATGGACTTGTCATCGGCGTGGATCCGGAGGGGCTCCTCAGAGCGGCCGTGCTCGCCGGCTTCGCGAGATCGCCGCTCATCTACTACTCACTGGAGCTCTTGCTGAGCGAGGATAAAGACCGGCGTCCGCCAGAGACTCCGAAAGGCATGTGAGGTGCTCTCAAGCCGCGCGGCAGCCCTCGTCCATGAAATTCAGGATGCGCGACGTCCGGGTTGCTCGCCGCGGACAACTTGCTCCCGGTGCGCAAGATGGTTCTCGTACCCAACGCGCCTATCGGACCGGGTTCGACGGCGAGGGGACGGAGGTGGCACGAGCGACTCGGGCTCCCTCCTGAGTCCAGGATCCTGCTCCACGCCGGCAGTCTCGGCTCATGGACGGGCATCGACGCCATCATCGAGGCGGCCGCTGACTTGCCCGACCCGTGGGTCCTCGTCGTCCATTCACGATATGACCCGACTCGTGCCATAGCCGAAGCGGTTGGCCATCGGGCTTCGGGGCGCTACGGGCGGGCTCCGCGCAGGACAAGGTGCTCTTCTCGACCACACCACTCGCCCGACGCGAGCTGGCAGAGTACATTTCGTCCGCGCACATCGGGGTCGCCTTCTACTCGCCTGCTGCCGGCAGTACGTACACGCAGAAGAACATCTCGGTGATCGGCCTGTCGTCGGGCAAGGTGTCCTCGTACCTGGCCGCCGGTCTGCCCGTGATCACGAACTCGGCCTCCACGCTGGGCGAGCTGGTGCAGGCCGAAGGCATTCGTCGCATGGTCGAGGGCGCCGCAGGTATCCCTGACGCCATCCGGGCCATCGATGCCGACTACGGAGCCATCAGCCAGCGTGCGGTCGACTTCTTCGACTCGAACTTGGACTTCCGCGGTAGTTCCGTGCGTCTCTGGGGCCGCATCCATGCCCTCCGGTAGCTATCCGAGCCATCGCGGAAATAGGCTGAGGCGCTGGAGCTCGCGTCCCATTGGTGCCAGCGCGCACCACTACTATCGTGCCGTGCAAGCGACATGGATGGCTGCGTACGCGGGTGTTGACGGTCGGGCAGCAGCGCCCTGCTCACGACGATGTCGTCGACCTCGTTGACTCTGTGCGGAAAGGGGACCATGAGGAGAGCTTCACGAGAGGGCTGTCGATGCATCGCTCAGGACGCGGGCCGTGGCCGGGCCGCACCAGCGCCGGACTGAAACAGATGACCGGCATCGAGCGGGTCCAGGACCGCGGCACAACGCTCGCTTACGTCATCGCGCGATCGCCTCCAGCGCTTCGACCGACTTCTTCACGTCGGACGACTCGACCTTCAGGCCGGATTCGTCGTCTATCGGGCGGGTGGCAGGTCGAGGCGCATCTTCACTTGCCGGTCGAGCGCAGAGTCGTTGGTACATCTGAGTTGCTTGTTGTCCGTAGCGGCCGGTGCATCGTGGACATCTACTCGGATGACCGTCGGCTCGTTTCGTCGCACGAGCTGATCGCGGGTGATGCGGTCCTCTCCTGGGCGGCGGCCACGGCTTCCGGATGATCGAGGACACCGTTCTCTTCGAGGTCAAGCAAGGCCCGTACGGGGGCCCGCGAGAAGGAGCGGTTCGGACCGCAGCGGACGGCCAGCCGCTGTGATCCCGGTCAGCGAGCCGGTGCTCGGCGAGCCGAGGCGGCCGATATGTCGCCGAGTGTCTCGACACCGGCTGGATCTCGTCGACCGGCCGCTTCATCGACGCGTTCGAGGACGCCTGGGCCGACGTACTGCGGCCGCCGGCACGGCGTCGCGGTCGCCAA
The DNA here is from genome assembly GCA_963766685.1 of uncultured Chloroflexia bacterium. Classification (GTDB taxonomy): domain Bacteria; phylum Chloroflexota; class Limnocylindria; order Limnocylindrales; family CSP1-4; genus JAFMJV01. Next base: position 78,789 of record CAVYBJ010000012.1, on the reverse strand, counting down.
CGGGACGGTCGCCCTGCAGCTGGCGGTCGCGGCCTTGGGCATCGGCCCGGGCGACGAGGTCATCCTGCCGACGTTCACGATCGTCTCGTGCGCGCTGGCGGTCTCTACGCCGGGGCGACGCCGGTCCTCGTCGACGCCGACCCCGAGACCTGGTGCATGGACGTCGGCCAGGTCGAGGCGAGGATCACCGCCGGACCCGGGCCATCATGCCCGTCCATATCTACGGGCATCCGGTGGACATGGACCCGTCCTCCGCCTGGCCCAGACGCACGGCCTGGCCGTCATCGAGGACGCCGCGGAGGCGCACGGCGCCGAGTACCTGCTGCGCCGGCGACGATGGCGAACGGCTGGCGGCGATGCGGCAGCTTCGGCGAGGCCAGCTGCTTCAGCTTCTACGCCAACAAGCTCGTCACCACGGGCGAAGGCGGCATGGTCCTGACCGACGACGAGCAGCTCGCCGAGCGCCTGCGCCGCTCCGCAACCTCGCCTTCGAGCCGGAGCGCCGCTTCCTCCATCACGAGAGCTCGGGTTCAACTTCCGCCTCACGAACGTCCAGGCGGCCATCGGGCTCGCACAGGTCGAGCAGATCGACGAGACGGTCGCGCGCAAGCGGGCGATCGGTCCGCCGTACGCGGCAGGGCTTCGCGGCTCGCCGGCGTCCGGCTCCAGGCCGAGCGCGACTGGGCCAGGAGCGTCTACTGGATGAACGGCCTCGTCCTCGATCGGCGCGACCGGCCTCGACGCCCCGGCCCTCGCCGACCGCCTGCGCCGCGCAGGGTGGAGACGCGGCCGTTCTTCCTCGGCATGCACCGGCAGCCCGCCCTCCTGGAGCGCGGCCTCTTCGCTGGCGAGTCGTACCCCGTCGCGGACGAGCTCGCCGACCAGGGCCTCTACCTGCCCTCCGGGGTCGGGCTCTGACCGACGACGCAGATCGACACGTGTCCTCGCGGCGACGGAGGCGGCGCTCGCATGACGGACGTCGTTCGGGCAGCAGTACGCGGACGCCTACGACCTGCTCTATGCAGACAAGGACTACGACGCCGAGTGCGACCTCCTCGAGCGGCATCTTCACGGAATCTGGGCGGCCGGTGCGCACGGTCCTCGACCTCGGCTGCGGCACCGGGGCGCACGCGGTCCGCCTCGCCCAGCGGGGCTACGAGGTCGTCGGCGTGGACGTCTCCGAGGACATGCTGCGCTTCGCCGAGCGGGCCGAGCGGCGTCGGTGCCGCGGCCGACGTCAGCTTCGTCCGCGGCGATGTGCGCTCGGTCCGACCTCGCCCGCACGTTCGACGCGGTGATCTGCATGTTCGCCGTGCTCGGCTACCAGACGACCGACGCCGATGTCGCGGCCACTCTGCGGACCGTCGCGGCAGCATCTGGCTCCGGGCGGACCTTCGTCTTCGACGTCTGGTACGGACCGGCGGTTGAGGCGACCGGGCCGGAGGCGCGCGTCAAGGTCATTCCGACCGCGGACGGCGAGCTGGAGCGACAGGCCTCGGCAGGCTCGAGCCCGGACGCTCACCTATGCACGGTGTCGTACCGTCTGGTCCGGCGTCGGCGAGGACACCCGACGAGACGCTCGCGACGAGGTCCACCGGATGCGCTACTTCTTCCCAGACGAGCTGGCTGGTCGCCTCGATGTCGCCGGGCTTACCTTGGCGGGACCTCGTGCCCTTCCCGAACACCACGCACCGCTGTCCGGGGAGGCTTGGAGCGTGCTTGTGACTGCGGAGGGCTGAGCCGTAACCGGGCGTCCGGCCCGCTCAGCGAGGTCGCGGTGCCGGCGTCGAAGCGCCCGGGCGCCGTTCGGGGGCCAGAGTCACCAAGATACGAGGCGGAAGCGGAGGGTCCGGCGTCGATGACCGGCGGCCGATTCCAGACGAGCCATGGTGCGGTAGTGTCCGCGAGCCCGCGAGGCCCAAGTTCTCGCAGGATTTCCCGTCGATGCTTGCGGACGATCTGTCCGTAGCCGCGGGCGGTACGACCCGCATCCCGCGAGATTGCGACCGGTGTCGTTCGTCGTAGTCGAACGTGGCCACCGGGACGAAGCCGAAGCTCGCCACCCGGCTGAGCCGTAGCGCAGTGTCCCATTCCTGCCACGCGATGATCGACTCGTCGAGGTAACCGATCATGACGAGCACATCCCGTCGAACAAGAAGCGCTGGGAAGAGGGGCCAGGACGCCGCAAGGAGATCGCGCCGGACGTTGCCTTCCAGCCGCGGTACGCCGTATAGGGGGTCGATCCCGGTGGCAGCTACGCGGCGGGCCTCACCGTGCACCACCGCGACGGACCGTCGCTCGGCCTCCTCCATGCGCAGCATGATGCTGTCCGGCAGGTAGCGATCGTCGGAGTCCAGAAAGGTCACCCACGTACCGGAACTCGCGAGGATGCCGCTGTTCCGTGACGCTTGGGCACCGCGACTGGTCGAGTGCGTGACGATCGACACCCGTGAGAGTCCTGCTGAGCCACGGCCTTCAGCACGCCAGCGGTTCCGTCAGTGGAACGTCGTCCACGACGATGACCTCAAGGTTGAGGGTATGTCTGATCGAGTACGCTGCGGACGGCGCCCTCTACGAGGTGTTCGCGGTTGTGGACGGGGATGACGACGCTGACGAGCAACTGGCTTTGAGTCTCGACCGAACGTGTAATCGTCCTCATGGCGGGAAACCAACTGGCAGTTGAGCCCGCGGTCGGTTCCCCACGGTAGCAGGGGCCCGTCGCCATGCGCCAGATGTGGGCGCCACCATCACGAGCCGCACGAGAGCAAGGGTCCTGTGTGACGTCACCGCGAAGCGCGCTGCGAAGCAGGAGTCGGTCTGAGCGGTCGCATAGAGCCGGTTCATGAGAGGGATGGGCAGCAGCCACATGGCCCGCATGTGACCATCTCGCAGGGGGAGATCGCGGGTGCCAATCGACCAGTCCACCCACCCATGCGCCCTGGACGGGTCGTTGATCGTCGGGTGCTTGGGGAGGACGGTTCTGGTGCCGGAAGTCGATGACTCGCGGCGAGTGGATGGGTGTGTTCTGCAGCGCCAGTTTGGCAAGCACAACGCGACTGAGGTTTGGCGTGTCTTTCTCATCCCCGGTCCAAACCACGGCGTCGGGCTGCAGGTCGCGTTGCATGTCTCGAGCCGCAAGATGAGGATTGCGTGCCTTTCCACCAGCGCACTTGATGGAGGCAGGGATCATCATTCACCTACCCGACCTCGCGTCTCCCTTCCGCGACACGCATGGCGCACCTTCGGAGCGCGCGCGGTTCGCGGTGCTAACGACCCTTATCTCAAGGAGACCCTTGTCGACCAGCCGCACTCCGCGCACGTCCAGCCACGGGTCCGATGCCCAATGCCTGGCCGTCCAGATTTCGCCGTCGCGCAAGGCGTCATCCATGAGGACCTCGGTTCCAGGCTGGAGCAGCGCACGGACGTTGTCGAGAGTCGTCACGCGTGCCCCTGGCTCGGCAGACGGACCGTCGATGACTACCAGATCGAAGCCCAATGAGCCGAGCTCTCGCAACGACTCAGCGGCAACGCCATAGGCGCTTCTCATTCCACGTCGGCTTGATTGGGCAACCAGCGGGGCGTACAGAACCCTGACGACATCAGCCAGTCCCGCCTCCGCCAGCATCGCTCGCGTGCGACCCGCCTGCCATGGACCTGATCGAGCGATACCAGCAGGATCCGGTGGGGCTTGTCGTGCACTTGGTTCATCGCGTGCGCAAGCACCACAGTGCTCACGCCAATCCAAACTCGAGTATGCATTGTGGTCGGCGAACGGCTATGCGGTGTTCCAGCAAGGCAAGCGTACGGGAACCGAGCGACCATACGCCGCGACTCGGCATCACCGAACAGGCTCCGGATGATGGGGTCACTCGTCGCAACGCCACGCTCCGGCGTCACCGTCGGACACAACGGATCGGAGCCAAACGCGAGTCGACGGGCCAGCAGCACAGAGCGAAGCGGGATGGGTTGATTCCCGTATGTATGGCGCAGTATTCCAACGAGTGCACTGCCCCATTGCGTTCGACCGTAATGCAGCAGGCGTGCTCCGATGGCGAGCGAACGCACCCGTAAGCGGCTAATCCACCTGGCCATGGTCACTCGTACGCATCCTCGGCGCGCCAGTCTGCTGAACTGCCACACGCCCGTAGTCCAGGGAAGGCAACTTGCCGGTCCCAAAGTAGTCCCCCTCGCCCACCTCGACCTCCGCCGCATCAGTTACCCAGTCTGAAAGGACCCCGTTGACCTCGCCGTAGATGTTCACGGAGTACCGGCCTGGCAGCACCGGCAGTCGAGGAATGCGACAAACGAGCGTGCCGTCTCCGCGGGTCACGGGCAAGTCCTCCCCAGTGACTTGACTGGCGAAATACGCAACCCCGGCCCCGAGGTAGTCGAACAAGGCGAACGACACCGTCGCAACACCACGGTCAAGGTTTGCCGTATAGGCAAGGCGAACCTCAGAATTGGCACCGGTGCGGAAGATTTGAGGAAATCGAACGGAAACGCATTCGCCCGTCTCCCTTGCGGTCCGTGCGTGTCCTTACATCAACGGCCGCTCTTGTTCGCATCGAATTCGAGGTAGCGACGGACTACCTCCCTCGCGGGCCCGTTATCGACGACCTGTCCGTGGTCAAGCGTGACCGCCTGGCTGCAGAGTGCCTCGGCCGCGGGCATGTTGTGGCTGACGAACAGTGATCGTGCGACCCTCGTCTGAGACGTCACCCATCTTGGCGAGGCACTTCTTCTGGAACGCCGCGTCACCGACGGCGAGCACCTCGTCGACGATGAGGATCTCCGGCTCCAGGTGCGCGGCGACGGCGAACCCGAGCCGCACGCTCATGCCGCTCGAGTAGCGCTTGACGGGCGTGTCCAGGAACCGCTCGATGCTCGGCGAAGTCCACGATCTCGTCGAACCGCCGGTCGATCTCCTCGCTGCGCATGCCCAGGATGGATGCCGCCAGGTAGATGTTCTCGCGCCCGGTCAGCTCCGGGTGGAAGCCCGTCCCGACCTCGAGCAGCGAGCCGACCCGACCGACCAGCTCTGCGCGTCCCGTCGGTCGGCTCGGTGACGCGCGAGAGGATCTTGAGGAGGGTGGACTTGCCGGCGCCGTTGCGGCCGATGATGCCGATGACCTCGCCCCGCTCGGACTCGAAGCTGACGTCCCGCAGCGCCCAGAACCACTCGGCGTCTTCTCCTGCGGCTTGCCCGCGGAGCCGGTCGAAGGGTGCGCGGACCAGTCCGGCGAGCGACTCGGTGAGGCGGCCGTAGCGAGCCTGCTGGTGCACGATGCGGTACCGCTTGCCCAGCCCTCGGACCGAGACGGCGACGTCGCGCATCAGTCAGATGACGTCCGCGAACGTGCGCTCGACGCGGCGGAAGTAGAGCAGGCCCGCTGGCGAGCACGACGGCCGTGACGACGACCGAGAGCGCGATCGGCGCCGAGCGGCGGCGGTGGCCGACGGCTCGAGCAGGGCCCAGCGGAAGCCCTCGATGACACCGGCCATCGGGTTGAGGGTAGAGCACCCGCAGCTCGTCGGGCACGAGCGCCGCCGAGTACGCCACGGGCGACGCGAAGAGCCAGACCTGCACGAGGAACGGCACGCGTACCGGACGTCGCGGTAGCGCACGTTGACGGCCGACAGCCAGATGCCGAAGGCCGAGCGAGGCCAGCACGGCGAGCACGCGTCAGTGGCAGCGACCCAGAGGGATGCCAGCGTGGGCAGCGACGCCCATGAGGACCATGAGCGCGAGCAGCATGACCATGCCGATGACGAAATCGACGATGTACGAGCCGACCGCCGCGACCGGCAGCAGGACTCGCGGGAAGTAGACCTTCTGGAGGATGTTGGCGGCCCGCACCAGGCTGTCCGACGAGCCGATGAGGCTCTGCGAGAAGAGCGTCCAGGGCACCAGGGCCGACGAGCGTGAAGAGCGAGTAGGGCACGCCCTCGGCGGCGCGATGCCCTCGACGTTGCCCGAAGAACAGGCGTGAAGACGAGCATCAGGCGAGCGGCTGGATGAGCGCCCAGAGCGCACCGAAGGCCGTCTGCTTGTAGCGGACCTTCAGGTCGCGCCAGACGAAGAAGTAGAGCAGCTCGCGGTTGCGCCAGATCTCGCGCAGGTCGAAGGCCATCCAGCGCGAACCGGGCTGGATGATGGTTCGGCGAGGGCTGGCTTCGGCGCGTGTCTCGGAGATACGTGTGCCCATGCGCCCCGATTGTGCCTCCGGCCGGTGCTCCACCGCACCACGACCATCGGGGACCGTTGCCAGGTACTCAGGCGTTACCAGGTGGCTGAGCGTCGGGTTATTCGACGGCACCGGGCTCGATGCCGCCATGGGGCAGTCGACTCCGGCCTGCCGATGTGGCCGGCGGACGACTAGCCTTGCGTTCGCGGAGGCGGGTATGCCGTACCGCCGACGACCACGTTCAGTGGCACGTCGTCCCACCTGAAGTTCGGCACCCCGTGCGTCTTCCGCCCCAGGTACTCGGTATGGCAGTAGATGCCGCTAACCCGCTGGTTCCGAAGGTATCCGTCAGCGAGAGAAGAGAAGCGCCCTATCAGGGGGTTGGAGACGCCGGATTCGACGCACTCGAATCCGAGCGCCGGCGAGAAGAGGACGCGGAGCGCCATGTCACTGAACTGGAAGAAGTGCCATGGGCGCTCATGGGACGAGTAGCTGAAGTGCGTCTCGATGAACACGTGCCCGCCGACCTTGAGCAGGCGGGCGATCTGCTCCGCCACGATCCAGGGCATGGCGAGGTGTTCGAACACGGCCGCCGAGAAGATCAGGTCGAACGGTTCCTCGGGATCGAAGTAGTCGAGGAGCCGATGCGCGTCACCGACGACGTCCACGTTGGCACCTGGGTAGTAGTCGAAGCCCATGTACTCCGCCTGATGGAACGCGTCCCGGCGACGGGCCGGTGCCGCCGGTCACCTCGCGACTCCCGACCTCCAGCACGCGGAACCCTGGCTTGTCCGCGATGGCCACGAGATGATCGATCCATCGCGAATGACGCGACGAGCCGCGCACGGGGGACGTCGTCATCGATGAACCTGGCGTCGAACCTTGACACCACGTCCGATCGCCGCTCGATAGCCGGCCTTCGCGAGTCCGGCGGCCAACCTTCGCATGCTGTACCTCGCTAGCGGACGCGAGACACCGTACTGCACGCAGGGCTCCTCGGCCAGGTCAGGCTGCGTTTCGGTATGCTCGGCCGGTGCCAGGCGAGGTCAGCCGCGACTCGATCAACAGGGTGGACGATGGCGCAGTCGGCTGACCCGACAGTCGAGACCACCCGCGTTGTCGATCGTGATCGCGACGTACAACGCAGCGGACTCCCTCCAGCGGTGCTTGGACAGCATCTGGAGCCAGGACTACCAACGGATCCAGGTCGTGGTCATGGATGGCGGCTCAGGGACGGGACGACGAGTCGATCATCGAGCGAAACCAGGACCGTATCGGCTACTGGCGCTCAGAGCCCGACAAGGGATCTACGACGCATGGAACAAGGCGCTCGACCACGTCACCGGAGACTGGGTCTTGTTCCTCGGGGCCGACGATCGACTGGCGGCGCCAGATGTGCTCGAACGCGCCTCCGCGGCGCTGGGGGCTATCGACGGGCAAGTCCGCATCGCCTATGGCTCAGTCGACGTGGTCGACTCCTCCGGTCGGCTGGTCCGCAGAGTCGGCGCCCCGTGGGCTGACCTCCAAGGGCTTGTCTCGGTGGGGATGCCTTTCGGGCACCAAGGCACCTTCCATCGGCGGGAGCTCTTCGAGGACGTCGGTCGGTTTGACACGTCCTACCGCATCAGCGGTGACTTCGAATTGCTGCTCAGGGAGCTACCCTCTCGGCCCCCGCAGTTCGTGCCGGACTTGGTGGTCGTGGAGATGCGGGCCGGGGAGTCAGTGACGATCCCGCCACGAGGCGCTCCTCCTCATCGAGAACCATCGTGCCCAGTTCAAGCACGGCATCACCGACAAGCGCTGGTGGCAAGTGCCGCGCCTCATCCGCTCGCACGTGCGCCTGGTGATGCGGCGCTACCTGGGTTCGAAGCGCGAGGTGCGGTTGGTTCGCGCCTATCGGCGCCTGCGTGGTCGCGCGCAGGACCCGCGCTCGAGCTAGCCCGAACTTCCAGCGCCATCCAGCGCTCGATCGGTTCCTGCTCGTGCACGGATACGGCTGTCTGATGCCCTGTCGAGCTCTCAGATGTAGCCAGAATAGCGCTTGATATCCGGCCGTCGCATGGGATGATCTATGGGTGAATTGACGAGCGAGTGGGGCGATGCACGTGGCCAGCATGCGGTCCGTGCACGGGGGACGGGAGTACACCTCGGTGCTGCTGCGCCAGTCGTTCCGTGAAGGTGGCAAGGTCAAGCACCGCACGCTCGCCTCGCTGACCGCCCTGCCAGCCACGGCCATCGAGGCCCTGGACCGAGCGCTGCGCGGCGAGACGCTGGTGCCCGCAGCGGATGGCGGCCTGCGCATCCTGCGCAGCCTGCCCCACGGCCATGTGGCGGCGGTGCTCGGCATGCTCCGGGCCCAGGGCCTCGAGCGGGCGATCGACGGGCGCTCGTCACGGATGCGCGACCTCGCGGTGGCGATCATCGTGCCGCGCCTCCTGGCGCCCGCCCTCGAAGCTGGCCACGGCACGGGGCCTCTCTGCCACGATGCTCGCCGCGGAGCTCGACCTGGAGGCCGCCACCGAGGCCGAGCTCTTTGGCGCGCTCGACTGGCTGCTGGCCCGCCAGGCGGGCATCGAGCGCTCCCTCGCGCGCCGCCACCTCTGCCGGCGGCCTGGCCCTGCTCGACCTCACGTCCACCTGGATCGAGGGCCGCTGCTGCCCACTGGCGGCGCACGGCTACTCCCGCGACCACCGGCCGTCGGGCCGAGGCCCAGTTCGGCCTGCCTGACCGATGCCGAGGGCTGCCCGGTGGCCACCGGGCCTTCCAGGGCAACGTCGCCGACCCGCCCACCCTGGAGCCCCAGCTGGCGGCGCTGCGCGACCGCTTCGGCACTCGAGGCGCTCGTCCTCGTGGGTGACCGCGGCATGCTCACATCGGCGCGCACGCGCGACTGCGCACGATGGCCGGCATGGCCTTGTGAGCGCCCTGCGGGCACCGCCCATCCGCAGCCTCCTGGCCGCGCGGGCACGCTGCAGCTCTCGCTCTTCGACGAGCGCGACCTCGCCGAGATCACCTGCCCGAGCTTCCCGGGCGAGCGCCTCGTGGTCTGCCGCAACCCCGTCCTGGCCGCCTCCCGGGCGCGCAAGCGCGAGGAGCTGCTGGCCGCCACCGAGGCCGACCTGGCGGGCATGGCCGGCGGCGGCCGCCCGGGGCTCGCTGCGCGCCGCCGCCGCCATCGGCGTCCGCGTGGGGCGGATCAAGGACCGCCACAAGGTGGCCAAGCACTTCGAGCTCGTCATCGGCGAGGGTGCCTTCCGCTACGCGCGACGCAGCGAGCGCATCGCCGCCGAGGCCGCCCTCGACGGTCTCTACGTCATCCGCACGACCGTGCACGCCCGGTGCTCCTCGACGCACCGGGCGTGGTCCTCGCCTACAAGCGCCTCGCGAGCGTGGAGCGCGACTTCCGGACCATGAAGGAGCGCCCTCGAGATCCGGCCCATCCACCACTACCTCGAGAGCCGCGTGCGTGGCCACCTCTTCCTGTGCCTGCTCGCCGCGTATGTGCGCTGGCACCTCGAGCGGGCCTGGGCACCCTTGCTCTTCCGAGACGAGGCACCGCCGGCGCGGGCATCGGCGGTGGCGCCACCCGAACGCTCCGCGGGGGCCTCTGCCAAGGACCGTCTCCACCGCACCCCCGAGGCCCTGCCGGTCCACAGCTTCCGCACGCTGCTGGCTGACTTGGGCACCCTCACCCGCAACCGGGTGTCGCTCGCGGGGAGCGACGAGCGGGCGGCCTTCGAGCTCCTCGCCGAGGCCACGCCGCTCCAGGCACGGGCCCTGCAGCTCGCGAGCGTCCTGCCACCGGCCGAGTAGCCAGAGCGAGACGATCCATCCCGGGCGATCCGCGTCGATCATGGCCCGGCGGCGCTGGAAGTTCGGGCTAGCCCGAGCGGCGCAGCGAGTCTCGAGATGACCCCGTGCAACTGCTCGGCGATGAGATCGGGCGCGAAATGCTCGCGCGCACGCTCACGAGCGGCGGCACCAAGACTGGCACGTCGATCAGGTGCAGCGGCAAGGGATCTCGATGGCGTCAGCCATCGCAGTCGGCGAGAAGTCCTCAACGACGACGCCGGCGTCGGACACTTCCTCGGGCGGACCGCCCGAACCCCTGAAGCAGACGACGGGCTTGCCCAGGGCCATGGCCTCCAGGACCACGATCGATGCCGACTCCTCCCACGACGACATCAGGAAGATGTCCATGGCCCGATACAGGGCCTTGGGGTCAGGCGTGTGAGGGACGAACTCGACCGCGTCCTCAAGATGGAGCTTGTCGGTATGATGCTCCTCATCTGCCGGCTGGCCTCATCGCCGCGGTCGCCCACCCAGCGGAACCGGTACCGCGCTCCCGAGGCATCCCGACGCCGGAGCTCGGCGGCCGTCAGCAGCCAGAGTTCGGTCCCCTTGAACCAGCTCGGGGCGCCAGCACCCCCGATCACCATGGGACCGTCCGTCTCCCTTCACTCGACGGAGTGAGTCGGTTCCGACAGAAACTCGTCTCCGACCGGGGGACGCACGACGGTGATCGGTGTCCGCCGAGACGCCGAACTCGCTTTGCAGATACTCGCCGATCCACTCCGCGACGACGACGTACCGCATCGGGCTCCTGGGCGATAAGCCAGGAGACGTCAAGCTCGACCTCGGCCAGGTACGCGGGGCCCTCGTGCACATGCAGCACGACTGGCGCCTCGCGGCGGCGGACAGCCCACAGTCGGTGCCACGTGGGCAGCGCAGCGACCGTGTTGACGTAGACCAGGTCCGGCTGCCAGCCGGCACTGAAGGCCTGGAACGCCGCGGCCCTGACTCGACCGATCGTGAGCCCGCCCGGCACGGCGGGCGCAGCACGGTCAGGGGAAACGCCTCGCGAAACGACGGCTTCCAGCGGCCCGCCGAGTCGAGACACGACACGGATGTCGAGGTCGCCCTTGAGCCTAGTGAACAGCGCTGAGGGCGACGATGGGTGCCCCGGTGCGGGAGAGCTCGTACATGACCAGCAGGACCCGGGGCTTGCTCACGTGCTTCATGGTCCCATCCTCGCTGTAGTCAGGCGGCGCGCCCGCGAATGAGGCGCGCGTCGCCGCCCACGCCGTGCGGAAGGTGCCCCGTCCCTCAGCAGGCCTTGGACGAGGCGGAGCAGCCAGAACGCCATGACCCACAGTTCGAGCCACACGCGCTCGATGACGCCGGCATGGCGGAAGTAGTGGCGGACGCCCCACACGAGATCGAGGTGCAGTCGCGACCGGGCTGCCGGATCGTATGTGATGAGCCCCGCGCCCCGCGGGCGTGGAAGCACCTGACATCGGGCTCGACCCGGATCTCGCCGGCCTGGTTGAGGGTTCGGCACAGCTCGACGTCACTGAAGAAGTTGAAGTAGCCCGGATCGAGCAGGGCAGTGGGGGCGGTGTCTCGCCGCAGCAGGATGAAGGCCCCGGCCGGCTGCTCCACCACGGTCGGGCCGCTCGAACGTCTCGTCGGCCATACGGTAGCGACGCGCCATGGGCGTCCAGTCCAGCAGTCGCGGGATCAGGACGACGGGTACGTCCCGCGCCGCGGCAGCCGATGGTAGTAGGGGCGGAGGTCGCCATGTTCGTCCACGAGGTAGGCGCCGAGCGCCACGAGGCCTGGTTCCGTGTCCAGGTGCTCGATCGCGCGCTCGAGCGCCTCCGGCTCTACGCGCGTATCAGGGTTGAGCAGCAGCAGGAAGCGGCCCCGCGCTTCACCGAAGGCGATGTTGTTGCCACCGGTGAAGGTCGTGTTGTTGATCCTGGGGGAGGATGCGGACATCCAGACCGCTCACGTCGAGTGCGGCTCGGGTCGAAGCCGGGAGTGGCGTTGTCCACGACGATGACCTGGACCGAGCGCGCCACCGTCGACCCCGCCAGTGCGGTGAGGCAGCCCTGCAGCAGGTCCGTCGACGATAGTTGACGATGAGCACGGAGACGTCCGGGCCCTCGCTCGGCGAGCGCTGATCAGTCATGCGGACTCCCGGGGCCCAGAAATCCCTCGTCGACATTCTCGCTGCCGTGCCGGCGTCGAGTCTCCATGCCGGCTACTGGCTCGGAGACTGCGGCCGTGCAGGATCGGACCTCCACGCCAGGCGCAAGTGCCGCGCGCGCGGATGCCCACATCTGGCGCCGATGACGCGACTCCCGCGCGACCACGGCGCGGCGATCATGCCGGTCCCTGCGATGAAGTCGAACAGCGCCAGTGACACGCGGTCCGCCCTCCTGGGCGTGGTAGTCGTGGAGCGCGACGAACCATCGATCGGTGACTCCGCCGCTTGACGCCGCAAGGCTGTGGGCACCCCGCGCATCCGGGAGCAGCCACGACTCCCAGCCAGCCTCGCCGAGCCGCCGACCCAGGTCCACATCCTCGGCATACAGGAAGAATGATGGGTCGAACGCGCCCACGGACCGCACGGCCTCGGGTCGAAGCAGGACAGCTGCGCCGCTGACCCAGTCGACGCGACGCGGCCCAAGCCTTGGTCGACGATGAAGGAGGAGGCCACGCCACGGTCCTCCCCGGTCGCCGGGAGCAAGCCGATTGAGCCACCAGAAGTGCCCGAGCACCGAGCGCACTCCCGGGAGCATGCCACCGTTGGTGGCTCGGTTCCGACCAGGGCTGTCGAGGGTCGGAGCTACCTGCCCCCGCGCGTTCGTGTGACGCGATGAACGCGACGAGCTTCCCCAGGGCGTCTAGGGCCAGGGTCGCGTCCGGGTTCAGCAGCAGCCACCAATCGCCCGTTGCGCGCTCGAAGCCCTGGTTGCACGCCCGCGCGAACCCGACGTTCTCCGAGTTCTCGATCACCGTGGCGGCGGGCGCGGCAGCGAGTGCGGAGTCGGCTGAACCATCGCCAGGCCGGTTGTCGACGAGGATCAGCTCCAGTTCGAGCCCGGCGTTCACCGCTGCCGTCTGGACGCTGGAGATGGGTCCTCGATCGTGTCGCGTGAGCCGTACAGCACCGAGATGACGGAGACGACAGGGCGGGCATGGCCGCTGGTGGGTGTCATTGGGCTGCCATCTGGGTGAGCGCCGACAGCTGGTCGATGAGCTTGGCGGCTATGGAGCGCCAATCGAACTCGCGGTCCGCGTATGCTTTCGCTCGCGACCCCATGTCCGCCAAGCGTTCCCGATCGATGAGTGCCTCCGAGAGCGCGCGAGCAATCGCAACCTTGTCCCCGGGCGGGACGAGCCAGCCCGTGTGGCCATCGATGACGTGGGTGCGCAGCTCCCCGATATCAGTGGCGACGACTGGTCGGCCGGCCGAGTATGCGTACCTCATCACACCACTGGTGCTCACCTTGTCGTACGGGATGGCGACGACATCACAGGCCGCGTAATAGTCGTTCGCGTCTGCGGGCGAGATGGTGCCAGCGCGGAGCAAGATCCCGTCGCTGAGACCCTGGTACGCCGGGAGGCCCGTGCCGCGGTACGGGCGCCCCGCGATGACCAGCTCGGCAGCGGGCACGGCCATCTTGACCGCTGGCCAGGCCTGCAGCAGCGTGTCGAGGCCCTTGCTCATGCGCAGGGTGCCGAAGAAGAGGGCGATCGGAGCGTCCAGGGGTAGGTCGAGCCTGGCGCGAGCATCCCTCCGGGTGACTTTGGGGTCGACCCACTCCCGGTAGTCGCCATGCTCGATGACGACGATCCGATCGTCGCCGATATCCCACGCGTCACGCAGCGCCTGTGCGTTCGTCTCGCCGTGGATGAGCACCACATCCGCCGCATCTTCGATGAGCCACCGATACGCTCCACGACGGGACGCGCCGTTCTCCCACGGCTCGGTCTCATGGGCCACGAAGCCGACTCGGATGCCGCTTCCGTGTGCTCGACGGATTGCCCACCTGTCAAGAGTCGGTTGTTCCAGGTAGTTCCACAGCAACCAGTCTGGATGCAGCCGCGTGGCCGTTTGAGTCAGACGAACGATGGAGTGCGCGTACGCGAGTCCCCGTCGCCAACGTGGTCGGCCGTGCGAGGTCCCGAGGAAGGCCGGCTCGACGTGCAACCCGCCCCGCGGGGAAGGGGAAACAAGTGGTCGGTCGCTCCCGACGAGGGTCACAGTTGCGCCCGCATCTGCCAGGCCGCCAGCGAGCCCAGCGTCGTAGTAGGCCATTCCGCTGTAGTTGATCGGGTCCACGAGCCAGATCTTCAGCCGGAGCGCGGGGGTGGACACGAGCGGATGCTACCTCCTCGCTCCGTGACCGGGCCGCTTTCGACCGATGTGCAATTGCATCCCCTCCGGGGCGCCATGTACACGACCAGAAGCTTCTCGAGGGGGCAGGGACTCTTCTGCCTCCAGCGGACCCTCTTCCAGTCCCCGAAGTGCCCTTGACACGCGGTACCCTGCCGGGGTGCGACTCGCCATCCTGGGCAGCCGCGGCATCCCGCCTGCGTACGGGGGCTTCGAGACGTTCGCCTGGGAGCTGTCGCGGGAGCTGGCGCGCGCGGGGTCATGAGGTCACGGTCTACTCGTATCGCGGCCGGACGGACGAGACCGCGCTCGCTCCCGCCCGGGGTGCGCCGCCGCTGGGTCCGCGGGCTGCGCGGCAAGCACCTGGAGACCGTGACCCACACGGCCATGGGCGCCCTGGACACCGTCATCCACCGCTACGACGCGGTCCTCCTCCTGAACGCCGCCAATGCCCCGGTGGCCTTCCTGCCTCGCCTGCGCGGCTCGAAGGTGGCTCTCAACGTGGACGGCATCGAGCGCCAGCGCGCCAAGTGGGGCCTCGCCGGCCGGCTCTGGTACACCCTCGGCGAGCGGCTGTCGCTCGTATCTCCCCAACGTCATCGTCGCCGACGCCCAGGTCATCGCCGACTACTACCGCGAGCGCTACGGCCGCGAGACCGCGCTCATCACCTACGGCGCCACGCTGCTGGACCGCGACCCCCCGCCGGACCTCGCCCGCCACGGCCTGCCGGCGGACATCCAGCCGGGCCGCTACCTGCTCTACGTCAGCCGCCTGGAGCCGGAGAACCAGGCCGACCTCGTCATCCGCGCCTACGCGGACGTGCCCGGGAGCGTGCCCCTGCTCATCGTCGGCGACGCGCCCTACGCGGCCGACTACAAGGCCCAGCTGGCCCGCCTGGCCGCCGCCGACCCGCGCGTGCGCCTCACCGGCGCCCTGTACGGCGAGGCCTACACGGACCTCCAGCGCGCGCGCCATGGCCTACATCCAGGCCACCTCGGTGGGCGGCACGCACCCCGCGCTCATCGAGTCCATGGCCGCCGGCAACCTCGTCCTCGCCTTCGGCACGCCGGAGAACCGCGAGGTCACCGCGGGCACGGCGCTCATCTTCGACGACCAGGCACAGCTGACCGAGGCGCTCACGCAGGTCGTCCAGGCGCCCGACTCACCGGAGCACCAGGCCCTGCGCGCTGCTGCGCGAGCCCGGGCCGAAGTCGACCTACTCCTGGCCCGCCATCGCCGACCAGTACGAGGCGCTATTCCGGGCGTAGGCGCCAGTATCCGCTGTCAGGAGATCGACGCGGGCGACCCGCCATCCTCACGCGTGGGGTGGCGGCGTTCCGTCGCTCGGCAGTTGCCCGCGTGACAGCGGTCCTTCCCACTGCGATCGTCGAGCCACAGCCGGATGGCGGCGATGAGGATGACCAGCGTGCCTAGCCACAGTGAGGGCATGGCCACCATCGACCGCCAGTGCGGTGGCCCATGGGCGCCGCACAAGGAGAAGCAGCAAGGCGAAGGGCAGGCGCACGTACCAGGGCGGCCCGATGTGGATGTAGATCGTCGTGGGCTGGCGCAGCAGGTACTCGATCCACTCGGGCCACAGGTGCAGCCACGGCAGCGTGACGAGAAGGCGACGCCGATGACCAGGGCTGCCTCACGCCAGCCAGAGCGAGGCACTCGCGAGGAACGGGGCGATCTTCGGCCAGCGCGGTGAAGGCAAGCGGTCCTGCAGTGGCCCCGGGCCGCCAGCACGATAGCGGCGGCGATGAGGAACTCGATGTTCGCCGGAGTGGAGCAGCATGGCGCTGACCGGGTACCAGAAGACGAGGCCGACCCAGAGCCACGAGCCGGCCACGTAGCGGATGGCCAGCAGGCTGAGGGCTCATCATGCCGATCTGCATGACCATGTCCGGCACCCAGGAGAGCGCGCCGAACAGCACGGCCCACGGCGGCGCGTAGCTGAAGACGCCAGGCTGGCCGATCTGCGCCGATGTAGACGGGGGCGCCCGCCACCAAGTCGTCGCCCGGCCCGCAGGTAGGCGGCGAGGTCGATGCCCACGGCAAGTCCACCGTCTCTCGCGACGAGATACAGGAACACCGCGGCCCCGAAGACCCAGCCGCCGAGGGCCAGCGTGACGCCGGCCAGGCGCAGCAGTCCCGCGCGCCCTGGTCGGCTGACATCGTCGGTCACCGGGGCCACGAGCGCACTCGTCTCGATCCTGGTCGCGGTCACAGGCTCATGCTCGGTCATCGTCCGTCCGGAGGCTATCGGCTCGCCTGTCTCAGCAGACTGCATCGATGGTACTGGCACCCCACCGGACATCACCTATCCAGACACGACGGCCGGGCCGGACAGCCATCGGCCATGGCGGGCAGACATACTCCCCGGATGCGACGCATCGACACCGCCGAGCGCCGGGCGCGCATCGGCGTTCGTCACCATCTCGCGCCGGCCCACCGCGCGGACGACGCGGTGGAGGCCGCCCGCGGCGTGGTCTGCCTGCACGCCACCGACCCGGCCAGCGTGTACCTCTCCGCCTGGGCGCGCATGCGCGAGCCGTCGCTGGAGGCCGTCGACCGCGCCCTGTACGACGAGCGCAGCCTCCTGCGCCTGCTGGCCATGCGCCGCACCCTCTTCGTGGTGCCCACCGACGAGGCGCCCGTCCTCCAGGCGGCCGCCTCCACTCGACGTGGCCCGCACGGAGCGCCGGCGCAACGAGCAGCTGGTGGCCGATGCTCGGCGAGGCCGACCCGGCGGCTGGCTGGCGGAGGCGGAGGCTGCCACCCTGGCCGCCCTCGACGCGAGAGGGGAGGCCACCGCCGCGGAGCTCTCGCGCGCCGTGCCGAGCCTGGCCCGCAAGGTGCGCGTCAGCATCGGCAAGACGTACGAGGGCGACATCGGCATCTCCAGCCGCGTGCTCATCGTCCTGGCCGCGGAGGGGCGCATCGTGCGTGGCCGCCCCCGCGGCACCTGGATCAGCAGCCAGTACCGCTGGGCGTCGATGGAGCGCTGGCTGGGCGCCCCGCTGGAGGCCCTCGACCCGGAGGCTGCCCGGGCCCGACTCGTGGCCCGCTGGCTGGAACGCTTCGGACCCGGCACGGAGGCCGACATCCGCTGGTGGACCGGCCTGACCGCCGGCGCCGTGCGGGCCGCCCTGGCCGCGGTCGGCGCGGAGACGGTGGACCTCGACGGGCAGGTCGGCTACGTGACGGCGGACGACGTCGAGCGCACGCCCGCCGCCGGACCCCTGGGTGGCCCTGCTGCCCGCCCTCGACCCCACCACGATGGGCTGGCAGGCGCGCGACTGGTACCTGGGCGGCCACAAGGCGCAGCTCTTCGACCGCAACGGCAACGCCGGCCCGACCATCTGGGTGGACGGCCGCATCGTGGGCGGCTGGGCCATCCGCGACGGCGGTGAGGTCGTCACGGGACTCCTGGAGGACGTCGGCCGCGAGGCGGAGCTGGCCATCGCCGCGGAGGCGGCTCGCCTGGGCGACCTCCTCGCCGGCCAGCGCGTCACGCCCCGCTTCCCGACCCCGCACCACCGCTCGCTGATGGGCTGAGGACGGAGGCCCGTCGCGGCGATCTGGTCAGTCGATGAGGCGCAGTCCCTCGACGCGACGAAGCGAAGTGCCGCGTGTTCCGGGTGGCGAGTGGCAGGTCATATCGAAGGCGTCCGGCAACAGGTGTCGTTCACGCCGATGTCGAGCCCGAGCCGCGGCAGTCGCACGACTCGCCCGCATGAGTGCGAGCAGCGTATCAGGAGCGCGTCCGCACGACCAGCGGGACCGATCGCTCCGCCTGACTCGTGAGCAGTCCGTCCAGAGCCAGGAGCTCGAAGCGTCCGACACGACGGCTAGCAGCGCCGGCATCGCGTCAGCTGCTCGGCGAGCTCGGCGCCGTCGCGGAGCGATGTCCAGTCCGCCGACTGACTCGGCAGCCGTCCGCCACGTCTCGTCACGCCACGCGAAGCGGTGCCGAGGTCCGCCAGTCTCTGCAGTCCGCGAGCCACTGCGCTGCAGCCGCAGCGAGCCTCCGTCGAGCGCGCCGGAGCGTGGTCACGCAGGAAGTCGATGGCCAGGTCCGTATCGAGCTACCCGGAGGCCGGCTTCCACGTCCCCCACGCCTCGGCGATGCGGTGCTCGACCTCCGCCGCCTCTTCATCCGCGAGGATGCCGCCGCAGCCGCAGGACCTCCGTCAAGCGCTCGAAGCGTGCTCGCGCAGGTACAGGTCGAGCGCGTCCTGGACGATCGAGGAGTAGCCACGGAGCCCGCGACGGGAGGCAAGGGCCGCCAGCGCGGCGTGCTGATCATCTCGGAGCTCGACCGTGGTTCGCATGCATCTGCATCCTAGCATGCGACTCGCAGCAGTCCAGCACTCGTGGACCGCCCCGGGTTCGCATGCCCACGCCAGCGCACCCTGGCCTATCGACAGGGGCAGGGGAGGCGCCTCCACCTCGACGACCGGGACGATCAGCTCCGGGCCATCGTTGCGCACGTTGTTGACGCGGGTCGAGATGGCGACCATGTCCAGGACGTCGTCAGGCGCCGGCTCCAGCAGGGACACGCAGGTACTCCTGGTCATCCACGGCCGGGTCCAGCCAGTCGTCCCAGGCCTCGCGCGGCAGCAGCACCGGCATGCGGTCGTGGATGGTGCCCACCAGTCGGTTGGCCTCCGTCGTGATGACGGCCGCGGAGGGCACCCAGAGCCCGGTCTCCGGGTCCTTCCAGACGGCCCACAGCCCGGCCATGGCCAGCACCGCGCCCTCCGGCGGGTGCAGGAAGAAGGGCTGCTTCGGCCCGCCGGTGCGGCGCCACTCGTAGAAGCCGTCGCTGGGCACGATGCAGCGGCGCCGCGCGAAGCTCGACCGGAACGACGGGCTGCTGGCCACCGTCTCCGCCCGGGCGTTGATGCGCTTGGCGCCCTCCTTGGCCGACTTCGCGAACGACGGGATGAGACCCCAGCGCACCTGTTCCACGGTGCGGCCTTCCTCCGCACGCTGCAGCACCACCGTCAACGGCTGCGTGGGCGCCACGTTGTAGCGCGGCCCTGCGTCCCGGCCCGCCGCGTCCAGGCGCACGTCGGCGTCGAAGATGCGCGCCACCTCGGCCGGGTCGGTGACCTGGGTCATGCGTCCGCACACGCCGTCGACCCTCCGCGGTCGTGCGCCTGCCTCAGCCCGTCGGGGCGGCCTCCCCGGCCGTCAGGCTCCCGGCCCCCGATGACGGCCACCGCGATGAGCACGAGGCCCACCAGCGCGGCCGCCACGAAGCGTGATGTCCGGCCCGCCCAGGTTCCAGAGGACCACGAAGGCCACCAGGCCGATGCCCACGTAGGCGATGGCCCGCGAGCGCGAGCGCAGCCACTCGCGCACCGCAGTCCGGCTCTGCCACGACCTCGGCGATCTCCGCGCGCCGCTCCACGAGGACCGCCACGACGGCCACGACGACGGCCACGACGATGAGCAGGAAGGTGAACCAGAGCAGCGAATCGACCGAGCTGTCATCACGACCCCGATCACCGTGGCGCCGTTCTCGCCGTCGCGCAGGGCGCCCGTGACGTCCTCGATGACGAGCCGCGTCACGAAGCGACCCAGGAGCAGGGCGACGATGGCGCCCGACGGCCAGCCAGACGACCATGCGCAGGCGGCGGGCGGAGAGCCAGAGGGCCAGGGCCACGAAGAGCACGGCCAGCCAGCAAGACGACGACGGTGATGATGTCGAAGGCGCGCACCGCCTGCTGCACGGTGGCCAGGCGGTCCGACTGCACGAGCGTGATGGTGCCGATGTCATCGGGCAGGTCGCGCCCCAGGATGCCTCTCCAGCTTGGCCACGCGGTCAGGGTCGGGCTCGTACGTTCGTGAGATCCGGGAGCTGCACGTCGGCCGGGATGATGCCGGCCTCCTGGAGGCCCGTCAGCGCGCCCGCCGATGAGCGGGAAGACGTTCAGGGTGATGGCGCCCTCCGACGAGGTCAGCGCCTCGCTGTCGCCGCCGCGGATGACCTTCATGGCGGCCTCGTGGGCCTTCTCGTTCACGGCCACGAAGGCGTCCTGGAAGGGCTCCGAGGCAGCCACCGTGGCGAGGCCCTCGGCGACCCGCTGCTGCACGACGCCGGTGATGGCGCCGGCACAGCAGGCTCATGTCGCCGGGCAGGACCTCGGCCACCCTGCCGCTGATGTCCAGCGATTCCGAGACGCGGTCCACGACGCGCTCGCTGGTGGCGGCGATGACCTCCGGGTCCGAGGCCACGCCGGCCACGATGGTGCCCCAGCCGTTGTCCGTCAGGACGGTCTGGTGCGCCCAGAGCGTCACGCCGCCGACGAGGATGGCGAGGCAGGCGAGCAGCCAGAAGAGGGCCGCCAGGATGGAGCGGGGCGCGGTTCGCCGTGCGGCCGTCACCTCGCCCGTGGGTACCTCGGACATGTGCCTCATCCCTCCTCGTGCTGCGGTCGAGCGCGGGTCGAGTATCCCGCTTTTGCCACCGCCGTGGGTCCGGCCCCGCCGAGGGCGCCTTCGGTCGGCTACCGTACCCCTGGGGCACGACACATCCACCTGCGCGAGGAGGGGACCGACATGAGCACGCACGAGCCGATCCGCTGGGGCCTCCTGGGCACGTCCCGCATCAACGCCAAGCTGCTCGCCGGCGCCCGCCTCTCCGCCAACGCGGAGGTCGTCGCCGTCGGCAGCCGCTCGATGACCACGGCGGAGGCGTATGCCCGGGCCAACGGCATCGCGCGCGTCCATGGCTCCTACGAGGCCCTGCTGGCCGACCCAGAGGTCGACGCCGTCTACATCCCGCTGCCCAACTCGCATGCACCACCCCTGGACGCTGGCCGCCCTGGCCGCCGGCAAGCACGTCCTCTGCGAGAAGCCCTACACGCGCCACCCGGGGCAGGTCGATGAGGCCTGGGATGCCGCCGAAGGCTGCGGGCCTGGTGCTCATGGAAGCCTTCATGTGGCGACACACGCCGCAGGCGGACCGCCTCGTGGCGCTCCTGCCCCGCATCGGCGAGCTGGTGGCCGTGCGCGCCACCTTCAGCCATCGCCTGCGCGACGACGCCGACATCCGCGTCAGCGCGCCGCTCGAGGGCGGCTCGCTCATGGACGTGGGCTGCTACTGCGTGAGCGGCGCCCGCCTCATCGCTGGCGAGGAGCCGGAGCTCGGTCTACGGCGAGCAGGTCACCACGGCCGATGGCGTCGACCGGCGCTTCGCCGGCCTGCTGCGCTTCCCGTCCGGCCTCGTGGCCACCTTCCACTGCGGCTTCGACGCCTTCACCGAATCGCTGGAGGTCATCGGACGGGAGGGCACCATCAGCCTGCCCGACCCGTGGCACTCCACGCCAGGGCCTGCTCCTGGTCGACGGCGAGGAGGAGCGCGTGCGAGCCCATCAACCCCTACCAGTGCGAGCTGGACGACATGGCGGCCGCCATCCGCGGGCAGAAGGCGCCCCGCCTCGGCCGGGCCGACGCCATGGGCCAGGCGCGTGCCATCGAGGCTCTCTACCGCTCCGCGGAGACGGGCCAGCCGGTGAGCCTCGCCTGAGCGACCCAGGGCGGCCGCGACCGTCCGACCCGTGCCGCCGCCGCTGGGCCCGTGGAGCCTGCGGCCGACGACGAGGCGCCGTCCGAGGCTGACGGCCGCTGGTCGAGTTCGCGGCTGGTGCCGCTGGC
The DNA here is from genome assembly GCA_963766685.1 of uncultured Chloroflexia bacterium. Lineage (GTDB taxonomy): Bacteria > Chloroflexota > Limnocylindria > Limnocylindrales > CSP1-4 > JAFMJV01. Next base: position 56,742 of record CAVYBJ010000012.1, on the reverse strand, counting down.
CATCATCGCCCTGGCCGCGGCGCGTGATCGCAGCCCTGCTGCTCTCCGCCCGCGGTGAGCAGGACGCGGGGCTGGCCACCCTGCGCGCCGGCAGCGTGGCGGCAGGGTCGCTTGCCGGTCACCGTGCCCCTCCGCTACGTGGCCGGGCAGGTCGCCGTGGACGTCCGCCTCGGTGACGATGAGACACCGCGGCCCATGCTGCTCGATAGCGGCGCGCCGACGGCCATCGCTGAATCGCTGGCGGCCGTGCACGCCGGCGATCCGTCCGGCACCGTCAGCACCCTGACCATCGACGGCCAGGTCACCAGCAGCCCGGTCGTCCCGCTGCGCCGCGTGCGCATCGGGGCGGCCGAGTTCCGGGACGTGGGCGCCGTGGAGGCCAGCGTCGATCGGGGCGACCCGCTCTGGTGCCTGGCCGATGCGGGCATCATCGGCGCGAGCCTGATGCACGACGCGGTCTGGCAGCTCGACTACGGGGCACAGCGCCTGACCATCGCGCCCAGCGTGGACGGGCTCGACCACGTCGATGCGGCCATCCGGCTCGACTTCACGCCATCGTCGGAAGCCTCGCCCTCGCCGCTCGTGTCCCTCCCCGCCGGCGATGGGTCGCTGACCTTCCTGGTGGACACCGGGTCGGACGGCTGGCTGACCGTCCACCCGGCCGACCTCGCGCGCACCGGTGTCGAGCTCGCGGCTGGTGCGCCCGTCGATCGCCACCCTGGCGTCCACGGCCGGCGGTCGCATCGCCACGCGGCTCACCTGGGCCGCGGCCGACATGGTCCTGGGTGAACGCCAGCTGGCCGCCGTCCCGCTGGCGACCACCACCGCGCTGTCGGAAGGCCAGGGCATCATGGGCAACGCCTTCCTGGACGACTTCGTGGTCACCATCGACTGGACGGCCGACGCGCTCTACCTGGACCCGGTCTCCGACGACCCGGGGCCGGAGGTCCCCCTCTCCGTCTCGCCGACCTGGCACGATGGCTTCGTGGTCGGCTCGGTCGTCGAGGGTGCGCCCGGCACGACGGGCATCGAGCTCGACGCGCCGATCCTGGCCATCGACGGTGAGGACGTCAGCCGGGCCACCGTCGATGACGCCTGCCGTCGCCTGACCGACGCCTCGCGTCACGCCGACCTCCCTGACGGTGGCCGGCGATGCCCCCATCGACGTCGCGGTCGGCCCCGTGCGGGGCTTCTTCGACGCGCTCCAGGGGACCAGCCCTGTCCCCAGCCCTGGCGTCGGCCATGGCTCCGGTCTTGGCTCCGGCGGCTAATTCCGATAAGATAGGTCAGGATTGACCGCGGCCCCCCGCGGAAGGTCCTCCACCCGAACGAGACAGGCCTCCAACTCCAGGAGATCGCCATGGTGAGCCAGCCCGAGATCAAGTGATCGCCGCGCCGAGTACGCCTTCCACGACGACATCGTCTACCTCCACGAGGCGGCACGCGGCCTGACCCGTGCCACGGTCGAGGAGATCAGCGCGCTCAAGGAGGAGCCGGAGTGGATGCTGCAGCATCGGCTGCGCTCCTACGAGCACTTCCTGAAGCGCCCCATGCCGCTCTGGACGGACGGCCTGGACCGCATCGACTTCGACAAGATCGTCTACTACCGCAAGCCCTCCGAGCGCGAGGAGCGCTCCTGGGACGACGTGCCCGACAAGATCAAGGACACCTTCGAGCGGCTGGGCATCCCGGAGGCGGAGCGCAGCTTCCTCTCCGGCGTCGGCGCGCAGTACGACAGCGAGGTCGTCTACCACTCCGTCAAGGAGGAGCTCTCCAAGCTGGGCGTCGTCTTCATGGGCACCGACCAGGCGCTCAAGGAGTACCCCGACCTCTTCAAGGAGCACTACGGCACCATCGTGCCCCCGGAGGACAACAAGTTCTCCGCCCTCAACAGCGCGGTCTGGTCGGGCGGCTCCTTCGTCTACGTGCCGCCGGGCGTGGAGGTGCCGCTGCCGCTGCAGGCCTACTTCCGCATCAACGGCGAGAACACCGGCCAGTTCGAGCGCACCCTGATCATCGTCGATGAAGGCGCCCAGGTGCACTACATCGAGGGCTGCTACGGCCCCCATCTACGCCACGGACTCCCTCCACGTGGCGGTCGTGGAGGTCATCGCCAAGAAGGGCTCCAAGGTCCGCTACACGACCATCCAGAACTGGTCCAACGACGTCTACAACCTGGTGACCAAGCGGGCCCACGCCTACGAGGACTCCCGCGTGGAGTGGATCGACGCCAATACCGGGTCACGCAAGACGGTCAAGTACCCGAGCATCTACCTGCGCGGGCGGGGTGCCACGGCGGACATCATCTCCGTGGCCGTGGCCGGCAGCGGCCAGCACCAGGACACCGGCGCCAAGGCCATCCACCTGGCGCCGGACACGCGCAGCCGCATCGTCAGCAAGTCCGTCTCCAAGGACGGCGGCCGGGCCACGTACCGCGGCTCGGTCAAGGTGGTGCCGGGTGCCACGAACGCCGTGGCCAGCGTCCGCTGCGACGCGCTCATGCTCGATGACCACAGCCGCAGCGACACGTACCCCTACATCGACATCCAGGAGGATGACACCACGCTCACCCACGAGGCCACGGTGGGCAAGGTCAGCCAGGACCAGGTCTTCTACCTGATGAGCCGCGGCCTCACGGAGAACGAGGCCCAGAACCTCATCGTGCAGGGCTTCCTGGAGGTCTTCACCAAGGAGCTCCCGATGGAGTACGCCATCGAGTTCAACCGACTCGTCAAGCTGGAGATGGAAGGAGCGCTCGGGTGAGCGTCGCGCCGCTGAAGCTGTCCTGGGCCACGTCGACCCACGTCCGCGGCACCTCGAGCGCACTGGGGGAGCCCGACTGGCTGCTGGCCGACCGGCTCGCCGCGCTGGAAGCGCTGGACGCGCTGCCGGCCGAGCCCAACCAGCTCTTCATCACCTACCTGGACCTGCGGGCCGTGGACTTCTCGGCCGTGGAGCCCTACCCGCCCACGCCGGCTGCCGCCGACCTGGCCGCGGCGGGGCTGCCCGAAGGTGCCGCGGCGCTCATCCACGTGGACGAGCGCGCCATGGTCAGCTGCCTCGTCTCGGACGCGGCTCGGCAGGCTGGCCTCGTCATCAGCACCCTCGCCGAGGCGGCACGGCAGCGGTCGGACCTGCTGCGCCCATTCCTCGAGGGCGGCGCTTCGCTGCCCGAGCGACGACGCCTTCGGCCAGGTCGCCCGGGCACTCTCGTCGCTGGGCATCTTCATCCACGTCCCGGACGGCGTGAGCATCGGGCAGCCCATCGTGCTGCGCTGGAGCAGCGGTGCGCCCGGCTTCGGCCTCGTCAGCCGGACCGTGGTGATGCTGGGTCGTGATGCCCATGCCACCCTCTTCGAGGAGCAACTGCCGTCGGAGTCGGCCAGCCGCGAGGTCGGCAGCAAGGCGGACGCCGCCTGGTGGGGCACCACCGAGGTGGACCTCGGCCAGGGCGCCACGCTGCGCTTCGCCGGCGAGCAGGACTTCGGGCCCGCGACGGCGGCCTTCGTCTCACGCCAGGCGCGTGTCGGCGCGGACGCCACGATGGACTGGGCCGTGGCCAGCGTCGGAGGCCGCCTCTACCGCAGCCGCATCGAGAACCTGCTCATCGGCCGTGGTGCCAGCGTCAGCCAGGCCGAGATCGGCTTCGGAGACGGCAAGCAGCTCTTCGACCTCACCAGCTATACGCGGCACCGGGGTGAGGACACCACCAGCGACCTGCTCAGCAAGGGCGTCTTCACGGGCGCCTCACGCGGCTACTTCAAGGGCCTCATCGACATCGCTCGCAGCGCCCGCGGCACGGATACGTTCCTGGGCGAGTTCAGCATGCTGCTGCAGCGCTCTGCGCGGTCGGTCACGATCCCGAGCCTGGAGATCGACCAGCCTGACGTGCGGCGGGCCATGCACTCGTCGTCGGTGGGCCCCATCGACGAGACCCAGGTCTTCTACCTCATGAGCCGGGGCCTCTCGCGCGACGAGGCCCGCAAGGCCATCGTGCTGGGCTTCCTGGAGCCCGTGGTGGCGCGCATCCCGCTGCCGGAGGCGCAGGATCGCCTGCGCGGCCTGCTCGAGCGCAAGTGGCCGGAGGGTGCAGCACGCTTGACAGCGGCCTAGAATCCGGCCGATGACGTCCAGTCCCGCTGAGTCTTGACTATCGAGGCTTGAGGCGCACGGAGCGCATTCGATGCGCACAGCGCGCACGTGGCGCGCTAGGCTTACCTACCATGCAGCGTGCCCATGCACGCCACGAGCGGGAGCGACTCCATGGACATCACGATCAACGGGATCCTTCTCGGCCTCCTGGCCCTCGCCATCGGGCTGGCCTTCTGCTTCTACGGCTTCAGGGTCTTCCTCGTCCTGCTGCCCATCTGGGGCTTCTTCGCCGGCTTCCTGCTGGGCGCCAACGCCATGACGGCCCTCTTCGGGGACGCCTTCCTGGCGACTGCGACCGGCTGGGTCGTCGGCTTCCTGCTGGGCCTCCTCTTCGCGGTCCTCTCGTACCTCTACTACTGGATCGCGGTCATCCTCCTGGGAGGGGCGCTGGGGTACCAGCTGACGCTCGGCGTCCTGCAGTGGATCAGCCCTGACTTCGACGGCTTCATCGCCTTCATCCTGGCGCTCATCGTGGGTGCCATCTTCGCGGTCGGCTTCTTCCTCCTGCACATGCCGGCCGTGCTGGTCATCGTGGCCACCGCCATCGGCTGGCGCGGGAGCCGCGGTGGCCGGCGTCATCGTGGCCCTGGGACTGGTCAAGGAGACGGGCCTCGAGAGTGGCATCTGGGGCGTCTACCAGACGGACGACCTGGGCATCATCTGGCTCATCGCGGCCATCGCCCTGGCCTTCGCGGGAGCCATCTACCAGACCCGCACGGTGGCGACCCTCTCGGCCGCCATCACCGAGGAGCAGTACATGAACCCGGGCGTCAACCGGGGCGGACCCTCGGGCACGGCAGCCGCCTGATCGAAGGCTGAAGGGTCCGGGCGGGCCCGACCCGATCCCGTGAACGGCCGGCGCATCTCGCGCCGGCCGCTACCATTACGCCGATGGAACCCGAGATACGCCCGGTGCGCCGCCTCGCGGTCGCACGCACCACCGACCTCGAGGAGGGCACCATGCTCATGGTGCAGGTCGAGGGCACGAACATCCTCCTCGTCAACCAGGACGGCCTGTACGCGCTGCAGGGCACCTGCTCCCACGAGTACTTCGAGCTCGACCAGGGCTTCCTGTCCGACGGCTCCGTGACCTGCGCCCTGCACCTCTCCCGCTTCGACCTCACGGACGGAGAGCCGCTCGATCCACCAGCCGACCTGCCGCTGGTGACCTATCCGGTCTTCGTGGAGGGCGCGGACATCGTGCTGGAACTGCCGGACGGGGAGATCCCGGTCAACGAGTAGGCTCGGAGGCCGCCGCCGGCTCGGGGTGGCTCGAGTCGCGGATCGGGGTGGCTCGCTCGCGCGGGTGGCTCTCTCGCGGCTCGGTCAGCGCGACAGGATGGTGCCGACACCGCGCGTCTCGGCCGAGCGCAGCACCGCGTCGGCGAAGACGAGGTCGGCCAGCCCGACCCCGAGATGCGCCACGACGACGCGGCCGGCGGGCCTGGCCACGGCTCCGCGGATGGCCTCGCCGATGGTCTGCGGGTCCTCCGGGTAGCCGGCGAACGTGGTCTCCGTGATGTTGGCCAGGTACTGCTCGCGGTGGTCGACGAGGAAGAGGTCGGCGCTCCGCGCCAGGCTGGCCGGCACGCACATGTCGTAGTCGACCGCGACCACCAGTCCGGCCGACCCGAAGGCCTCCGCTGGCATCGCCTGGTGCCGCGGGCCGAAGGAGACCATCGTCAGCACCACGTCCGCGCCGCGGAGCGCCTCGACCGGGTCGTCCGCGACGCGCACCGCGCCGACCTGGCCGAGGCCCGCTGCCGAGCCCACCGCCCCACGCCCCGGCTCGCCCTCCGCGCCGCGCTCCAGGTCACGCGCCAGCGCGGCCGCCCGCGCCCGGTCCTGGTCGTGGAGCACGACCTGGGCGTCCGGCAGCAGATGCGCGACCACGGGCAGATGGCTGCGGGCCTGGGCGCCGGCCCCGACGATCGCCACCCGCGGTGCGCTCCCCGCCGGCGGCCCCCAGTGCCGGATGGCCAGCCCGCTGATGGCGGCCGTGCGCTGCGCCGTGAGGGCACCGGCATCCACGATGGCCCGCGGCTGCCCGGTGCGTCCGTCGCTCAGGACGGTCAGGCCGTGGATGGCCGGCAGCCCGGCGGCGACGTTCTCGGGGAAGCCCACGACCCACTTCATGCCCAGCAGGTCGTCCGACCCGTCAGCCCGCGGAGCCTGGCAGCCAGGCGGGCATGGCGTGGGCGAAGGAGTCGGCCGGGCCGGGCTGGACGCCGATCTTGGGGGGCAGCTGGGCTCCCGCCCCCAGCCCCAGCATGGTCCGCTCGGCGAGCCGCAGCCGCTCCTCGACGTCGGGCAGAGCGGCGAGGACGTCAGCGGCTGACAGGTAGCGCAGGGGGTTCGCGTGCATGCCTGCGATTCTAGGCGGCTCGCTGGTCGATAGGATGGACGGGTGACCGCCCGCCCTCTTGCCGACCCGCCCATGCTGGCCCGCTGGCAGGCCGACCTGAAGGCGGAGCGCGACGCCGGTGCCTCTCAGGGGGTGGCGGCGCTGGAGCGGGTCCCGTGCGCGCCGATGCCTGCCGGGCCACCGCCAGCAACGATGCGGTCGCACTGGTGACGTCTGTCGTGGCAGGATCATCGGCGTGAGCGGCGCCGTTGGATGATGCCAGCCATCGCGACGTGCTGAACGAGCGCGAGATCGGGCGCGCCTGGCGGCCGAGGGCCTGGCTGCCTCTGCCTGGGGCAACGCTCCCTTCGACCGCTATGCCGCGCACCGCCACGGCTACGACAAGGTGCTCGTCGCGGCTGCCGGCGCCATCACCTTCCACCTGCCTGAGATCGGCCGGGACGTGCTCCTCGCCGCCGGCGACCGGCTGGACCTGCCGGCCGGCACGCTGCACGCGGCCGATGTCGGCCCGCATGGCGTGACCTGCCTCGAGGCACACCTCGCGGCGGGCACCCTCGGGCGGCCCCCCGAGCACCTGCCGGGCTGGGCCGTCAGCGACGCGGGGCCGGGGGCGGACCCGGTGGAGGCGGGCTGAGCGTCGGCCCGCCCGGGACGCCGGGTCGCTGCCCGGGTGCGCCGAAGGACGGCCCGGCCGGGCCCATCGAGGGGCCTGGGCCACCCGGTGGCGGCGCGTATGGGCTCGCCGGCGACCCCGGGGCAGCCGCCGGCGGCAGGCCGTAGCCGCCCTGCCAGGGAGACGGCGCCCACCCGGCGCTGCTGGACGGCACGGGCGCCTGCGCTCGTCGCGCATCGCGCAGGTAGACCTGGTGCAGGTCCAGCACCTCCTCCACGAGGGAGGCCGGCGCCACGCCGCCGCCGCGCTCGATGACGGCGCCGATCCAGGCGGCTTCCGCGGGGCGCTCCGCCGCGCCCACGTCATCCTCCGCGCGTGGCAGCCGCACCAGCAGCAGCCCCGTGACCACCCCGCCGGCCACCAGGCCGACGAGGAAGACCCACAGGACCCACGCCTCGATCATGGGGGCAGCATATCGCGCCCGAGCCTGCGCGGGCCTGCGGCGGGCGGCGCGGCCGCCCGAGCCTGCGCTGGCCTCGGCTATCCTGCCCGGGTGCCGACCGCGCTCATCGACGTCATCCCGCCATCCGGCATCCCGGTCGGCCCCCTGACCATCGGCCTCTACGGCGTCAGCTTCGTCGTCGCGGTCGCCGTGATGATCCTCGTCAGCCAGTCGGAGGCCCGGCGCAAGGGCATCGACCCCGGCCTGGTGACCAGCGCCATCATCGTCGTGGCCATCTTCGCCATCGTGGGCGCCCGCCTCTACCACGTCATCGACGACTGGCACCTCTACGCGGACGACCCGCTGCGGGCCGTCCTGCCACCCTACGCCGGCCTCGGCCTCTACGGCGGCATCATCGGCGCGACGATCGGCATCTGGGTCTTCCTGCGCGGGCGAGACATCCCGTTCTGGCGGGCGCTGGACATCGTGGTGCCCGGCACGCTGCTGGCACAGGGCATCGCGCGCTGGGGCAACTTCTTCAACCAGGAGCTCTACGGACCGCCGACCGACCTGCCCTGGGCCATCGCCATCGACTGTGCGCACCGTGTCGAGGCCTACCCCTGCTCGCCCGCCTACCCGCACGCGGACGTGCCGGCGCCCGGCACGACGGGCTTCCACCCGCTCTTCCTCTACGAGTCGGTCCTGACCATCAGCGGCGGCCTCATCGCCCTCCTGCTCTCGCGCCGCTTCGGCGGGCACCTGCGGGACGGCGACCTGGCCTCGTTCTGGATCGATCTGGTACGGCTCGGTTCGCCTCGTCCTCGAGTCGTTCCGCGAGGGCTGGAACTGGACCATCCTGGGCGTGCCCACGGCCGTGCTCATCGGCATCGTCCTCATCGCCACCGGCGTCGCCACGGTGGCCTGGCGCCATCGGCGCGCCCCGGCCCCCGCCGCGGTCTGACCGGCGGTCCTGGGGGACGGACGCTCCTTCAGGGGCCGGTGACGGCCGGCTGCTCGAAGAAGGCGATGAGCTGGATGGGCCCGCGTGCGTTGTTGCCGTTGAGGACCACGAAGTCCTCCAGCCCGTTGCCGTCGTAGTCGATGGCCAGCGCATCGTCTCCGCGGCCGGTGGCGGCCTGCGGGATGGCCAGCGATGACCACGCGCTGCCGCCGTCGCGGTTGACGAGCATGACGTCGTCGATGTTGCGGTCGCCGTTGGCGCGCACCACGTAGAGGTCGTCCCGGCCGTCGCCGTTCACGTCGCCGCCGCTGATGGCGCGCCCGTAGGTCAGGCGGCGCTCGTAGACGGTCCGGAAGCGGCCGCCGCTCAGGTGGCTGACCCGCAGCCGCGTGGGTGACAGCTGCACGAGGTCCAGCTTGGCGTCGCCATCGAGGTCCACGAGCTCCGCGTCCACCTCGCCGATGGAGCGCAGGCCCACCTGGCGGGTCACGTCGACGAGGCCGCGTGGCGTGTTGCGGTAGAGGCGCGAGCCCTCCTGGCGCGGCGCCTGCAGCCCGCCCGTGACGAGCAGCAGGTCCTCCCGGCCGTCTCCGTCGTAGTCGGCGTCCTGCACCGTCAGCGAGCCCAGGCGGGCCGCGAAGCCGACCCGCGGCCGTGCCACGAACATGCCGTCGCCCTGGGTCCGCAGGAGCCGGCCCACGGACGGCAGCCCGTCGACCCGGGTCGGCGAGTTGGTGACCACGAGGTCCACCGTGTCGCTGTCGTCGCTCTCCAGGAACACGGCCCGTCGGCCGCGACCGGTCGGATCGGAGAGCCCGTGCTCCACGGCCACCTGCACGGGAGCCGGGCCGCCCGGGTCGAGCCACAGCTCGTTGGACTTGAGGCCGGAGCCGCGCTTGCCGCCGACGGCGCAGTAGAGGTCCGGCAGCCCGCTGCCGTCCACGTCGGCCGCGGTGCAGCCGTGGCGGTCGATGTCCGGCTGGGCCAGCTCCGGGTGATCGACGAAGCCGCCGTCCCGGGCCAGCACGAGTCGGCCACCCCGGCCGTGCCGGCCGATGAAGAGGTCGTCCGCACCGTCGGCGTCGAAGTCGGCCACGACGCCACCGTAGGTCGCCGTCAGCTCGGCGATGCCGGCCTCCTGCGCCATGTCGCGTGCCACGAGCCGAGCGTCCGGCTGGGCGGTCGGCAGCCCGGTCGTCCCGCGCCGGCGCTCCGGCCGGGCCTTGGCCCGTGCCCGCCCCCGATCCCGGTTCCCGCGGCGGGCGTTCAGCGTCGTCGTGGCGGCCGCGGAGGCCTCCTCGTCGGGCGTGGCTCCGGCCCCCGTCCCGGCTCGGGCACTGGTGGCCTCGCCGGTCAGGGCGCCGGTGGCCTCGCCGGTGTCACCGCTCGCGAGCTCGTCGGCGGGGGGTGGCTCGGGGCTCGGCTCGCTGCCCCCGAAGATGCCCGACTGGGCGGGCAGGCAGACGCGGGCGACGCTCGATCGCAGGCCCGACCGACCGACGGCCCAGCCGTTCGTGTCGAGCGAGCCCACCACGTCGTGCAGTTCCGTGCCGCCCTCAGGCCCGGCGACCTCGTTCCAGGCCTGCCCGTCCCACCAGGCGGCGACCGCCTCGTGGCTCGACGAGTGCCGAGTCCCAGGCCGCGCCGACGACCCAGATGCCGCCGGACAGGGGCGCCGCCACGGCCGTCAGCACCACCTCCGGGGAGCCGAAGTCGGGAGCCTCCGCCTGCGTCCACGAGCGGCCGTCCCAGCGGAGCACGAGTGGCGCGGTCGTGCCGCCGTCGTTCTGGTAGCCCACGGCCCAGGCCTCGTCGGCACCGTTGGCCACGACGTCGGCCAGGACGGCCTCCCCGCGCAGACCGGGGGTCCTGAGGCGCGTCCAGCGGGCGTCGTCGCGCCGGTAGATGACCGGGCGGATCTCCGTGCCCGGGCCGCCGTGCCCCACCACCCAGAGGCCGCCGCGTCCGTCCGGTGCGACGCCGGTGAGGCTGACCGATTCACGCTTGCCGGTCCGCGGGCTGACGTACACCCAGCGCCTCCGGTCGCGCCGGGCGGCGATGGGCTGCGTGCCCCCGTTGGCGGTCATGCGGTAGCCCACCGCGAGCGGGTTCTCGCCGGACATGGCGACGTCCGTGAAGAGCGAGGCCAGCGTCGTGTTCGGGCGGGGCCGGTCGAGGCCCCAGGCGTGCCCGTTCCAGCGCATCGCCAGCGGCATCGTCTGCCCGGAGATGGTCGTGAAGCCGACCGCCCAGGCCGTGCCTTCGTTCGCCGCCGTGACGGCCACGAGGCCGTCCTCCGCGCCGGGGCTGGAGGCGGCCACGCGGGTCCAGGCGCCGTCCTCGTTGAAGACGGATGCTGGCCGCCGCTGGCCGAAATCGTCGTCCTCGCCGGCCCGGCTGAAGCCGACCGCCAGGGCCCCGCGGCCCGTGAGCGCCACGCCGTGCAGGGCCAGGGCGACCTTCGAATCGGTGTCGCCGAAGCCGGACGTGCACGCCATCGCGCTGTTCTCCTGGCCGCCATGCTCGAGGAGCGACGCGACGTCGCCGTCCTGGGCAGCCGCCAGCGTCCCCCCGGACCAGGCGGCCGGCAGGTCGGTGAGCAGGAGGAGCGAGAGCCCGAGCGCCAGGAGCGGGAGGCGCACGGTCAGGCGGCGATCAGGCATCGACACGCGAGATTAGACCGCACCGCACTTCTCCGCACCCGGGGTCGGTAGTACGGTCCCGCGGCGTGCCGGCAGTACCCCGGGCGGCGGAGAGACGGCCGCTCATGCCGGGAAGGCGGCCAGCAGCTGCACCGGGCCCGGACGCTGACGGCCGTTGAGGACGACGAAGTCGGTGCGGCCGTTGCCATCGTGGTCGATGGCCATGACGTCGTCGGCCAGGCCCTCCGCGGTCTGCGGGATGCGGATCGACGTGAAGGACCGCCCGCCACGCACGCTGAGCAGCAGCAGGTCCTTGCGGTTCCGGTCGTCGTCGCCGCAGGCGATGTAGATGTCCGCACGGCCGTCGCCATCGACGTCGCCGGCGGCCACGGCCACCGCCGCCGAGAGGCGAGCCTCGAAGATGCGGCGGTAGCCGGTCTTCGTCGCGAGGCTGACGCGCAGCAGGCTCGGCGCCACCTGGATGAGGTCCTTGCGGCCGTCGCCGTCGACGTCGGCGAAGGCGACGTCGACGTCCCCGATGGGCGAGATGCCCTGGGCCTCCGTGCGGTCCACGAGCCGGCCGGCACGGTTGACCATGAGGCGCAAGCCGGCCGGCCGCCCCGCGAAGTCGTAGGCCGTGCAGTAGGCGAGATCCTGGTCGCCGTCCGCGTCGACGTCGCCGACCTCCGTGCAGAGCGTCCCGTGCGTGCTGTCAAGGCCAACGCCCGGCGCCGGGACGAAGGTGCCCTTCACGTTCCGGTAGAAGCGGTTGCTGCTCGGCAGCCCGTCTTCCCGGTCGGGCGCGTTGCCGATGAAGACATCCGGCCAGGCGTCCTTGTCAAGGCGGATGAAGGCCACGTTCCGACCTCGCCCCAGGGGGTCCGAGATGCCCATGGTCCCGCGGACGAGGTGGCCCCCGGGCTTGTCGGGGGCCGACGAGAGCTCGTGTCGCCGGATGGCCTTGCCACGCTGGGCGCCGACCGAGCAGAGGATGTCCTGGTTGCCGTCGCGGTCCACGTCGGCGTGGTCGCAGCCGTGACGGTCCACGGGGCTGAAGGCATCGGTGCCAGCGTCGCTGAAGCCGCCCGCCCCGTTCATGGCCAGGCGGGGCAGCGTGCCGCCGTGGCGGCTGTAGAAGACGTCCTGGTAGCCGTTGCCGTCGAAGTCCGTGACGAAGCCGCCGAACGTCTCGGTCACCTGTGCCAGTCCCGTCGCCGCGGCGCGGTCCTCGACGACGAAGCCGCTCGGCGCCACCGGCCTGCCCAGCCGCTGGAGCCTGGCATCGGCCGGCACGAAGGTCCCGCGACTCGTCGGAGGCCCGCCGTGCCAGTCTTCGGCGGCCGCCGAGCGGTTGGTCCGGCGCCTGGCCTGGATGCGGCTGACCTTCATGCGCCCGCCGTTCCCGTCGCCGGCGCGTGCCGTTGCCGTGCCCTGCGGGCAGGTCTCCATGATGAGCAGGGAGGCGGCCACGCTGGCCGTGATGAGGGCTCCGCGGGGCGAGGCTGCCACGGCCATGACCTCCGAGCGGACCCCGTCCGGCACGCCCAGCACGTCGAGCGACCAGTGGCCGGCGCTGCGGTGGGCGACGAACCCCCGCGCCTCGCGCTGCTCGGTGGGTGTCTGTGCTCCGGCGATCCAGAGCGTGCCATCGGCGCCGATGGCCACGGAGCGGGGGATGGCGGCCGCATCGCCCGCCCAGGGGAGGGGCTGGCGTTCCCAGCGGCGGCCGTCCCAGCGCAGCAGGAGGGCCTGGTGGCGGTCACTGCCATCGACCGCGAGGTAGCCCACCGCGTAGCCCTCCCGGGCAGCGCGGAAGGCCACGTCCGTGAGCACGGCGACGCCAGCGGGCAGGCGTGGGACCTCCACCGTTCGCCAGGCCTTGCCGTCCTGTCGCACGATGGCCGGGCGCGGGGCCCCGCGCCCGGCGGCTCGCCAGCCGACCGCCCAGACGGTGCCGCCCGGGGCGCGCTCGATGGCCGTCAGGCCGCCCGCTCCGCCGATGTCGGGCTCGCGGGCCGCCATCGAGCGCCTGCCCAGCGGAGCGGCGTAGGCGTCGCAGGAGCCCGTCCTCCAGTCGGGTGCCCACGGCCCAGGCGCTACCGTCGGGCAGGGCCGCCACGTCGGCGAGCATGGCCCGTGGGCCGGCCGGGTCGGGCACGCCGATGGCCTTCCAGTAGGCGCTGGTCAGCTTGCCGCTGATGGGCTCCATGGCTCCCTCACCCTCGCCCACGACCTTGCGGTAGTAGCCCACGCCGAGCACCCGGTCGTCTCCGAGGAGCGCCCCGCCGACGAGGCCGCGGTGGCCGCCGGCGCTGGTGCCAGCCCGCAGCCACGCCGAGCCGTCCCAGCGCAGCGCCAGGATGCCCGTGCTGGCGCCGCCCAGGATCCAGGCGGGCTCCCCCTCGCGCGAGACGATGTCGAAGGGCGTCGAGATGAACGTCCCGTCCGGGATGGGCAGCTCGCGCCACCCGGCCGAGCACGAGCCGCCGGTCTGGGCGGCCTCGGCACGGGCGGGCGCCGTGCCCGGCAGTCCCTGCGGGCCAGGCAGCGCGTGCCCCGATGTCGCCACGAGGAGATCCCCGGCGAGCAGCGTCACGGCGACGAGGGACACGAGGAGCATCCGTCGGATGGCTCGGTGGCGGGAGTCGGGCATCCGGGCGCGCGCAGATGCCGCCCGGGCGATGTCGATGGTCACGGCTAGGCGCGACCCTACCACGCGGCGCCGACCCGGGCCGGTGGCGGGCCCCGGCGTGTCATCCACCGGCTGCCGCAGGCCGGATCGATCGTCGCACCACGGGCCCTGGCCCTTCAGGGCCCTGGCTGGTCGTCCCAGTCGAGGTCCATGTCCAGGCGGTCGGCGAGCTCCTCGTTGTAGGGTCGATAGAACTCGCGCAGCCGTGCCAGCACCTCCGGGTCGTAGGGCTCGTGGGGCTTGTTGCGATTGCGCATGACGCGTGGCAGTCGCTCCAGCCGTGGCAGGCCCAGGAAGTCGCAGACCTCGGCCATGATGCCCACCGGGTCGCGGAACCAGCGCTCGCTCTGGATGACCATGATCTGGTCCCTGGCGAAGTGGGTCTGCCAGCGCTCCAGCTGCGGCTGGTAGATGCCGCGCCGCACGACGAGGGGGTCGGAAGGGCGCTTGTCGCGCGGGATGCGGATGCCGGCGCGGTCGCCCGGCGGCCCGATCTCGGCCTCGATGGCCTCGCGGAAGGAGCGTGTCTCGCCGTGCTGGCGCAGGGACCACGCCCAGTGCGAGGCGGCGCGGGCGGTCGGGTCGCGGAGGAGGACGAGCAGCCGGGCGTCCGGGACGGCCCGGGCCACGCGGGCCGGTGCGTTGGGGTGGGAGAGGTACGAGGGGCTCGACTCCCCCGTGAGGACGGGCTGCAGGCCGTGGGCGACGGCGTCCCGACGGGCCCCGCTGGCCGGGAAGCGAAGGCGATACCAGGGCAGCCCGTAGGTGTAGCGGTGACTGTCGAAGAAGTGCGTCTCGCGTGGACCGGGCAGCACGTTGGGGTGCGCGTTGAGCTGCCCGAGCAGGTGCGTGGTGCCGCTGCGCGCGGCGCCGATGATGATGAAGTCCGGCAGCAGGTGTCCGCGCCCCATGAGCTGGCCGCGGAGCCGTCGAGCCCGGCCGCGGCCCAGCGTGCGTTCCAGGGCGACGTTCAAGCTGCCGGGGCCTCTCATGTCCGGAGTATGCCAGCGCCGATGCGGCCCATCCTCCGCCGACACGGCCCATCATCGCTATGCTGCCCCCATGGAGCTGGGGCCTGAGACGCTGCGCACGATCAGCCACGACATGCGCAACCTGCTCACCGCCGTGCGGGGTCACGCCGAGCTGGCGCTCCGGGGCCTCTCTCCGGATGACCCGGCCCGCGAGGACGTCGCCCATGCCGTGGTCGTGACGGCGGCGCTCTTCGAGCTCATCGATCAGCTGGACGGCCACGATCCGGCGGCCGCGCTGGTGGCCGTCAACCTGGACAGCACCGTCAACGCCATGCGCCGCCTGCTGGATGCCCTGCTGCCGACCTCCGTGGAGATGCGCCTGGAGCCGGAGTCGGAGGGCGCTCACGTCACCATCTCCAAGCTCCGCGTGGAGCGCATCGTCCTCAACCTGGTGATGAACGCCCGGGACGCCATGGACGACGGCGGCGTGCTGAGCATCACGACCAGCCGCGCCTCGGAGGACACCGCCCGCATCGTCGTGGCGGACACGGGCCCGGGCTTCACGGACGAGGCCCTCGAGCACCTCTTCGAAGCGGGCTTCACGACCAAGCGCGATCGCGGCGGCAGCGGCCAGGGCCTCAGCGTGCTGGCTGCCATCGTCGGTGGTGCCGGGGGCAGCATCGACGTGGACTCGCGGCCGGGCGAGGGAGCCACGGTGAGCGTGACCCTGCCGCTGGCGGAGCCGTCGCTCGTTCCCGGCCGCTGACCCCTGAGCCTCCCCGCCGGGGAGTAGGATTCACCGCTGTCCGACCATCTTGAGGAGTCGCCCGCCCCATGGCTAATCCGCTCGTCACCGTGATCGGCGCCGGCAACGTCGGCGCTACCACTGCCCAGCGCATCATGGAACAGGGCATGGCCGACGTCTGGCTCGTGGACATCGTCGAGGGCCTCGCCCAGGGCAAGGCCCTCGACCTGGCCGAGGCGGCCCCGGTGACCGGCTACGACATGGTCATCCAGGGCACGACCGACTACGCGGACACGGCCGGCTCGGACGTCATCGTCGTGACCTCCGGCATCGCCCGGCAGCCGGGCATGAGCCGTGACGACCTGCTGGCCAAGAACGCGAGCATCGTGCGCAGCGTCGTCGAGCAGGCCGTCTCCTATTCGCCAGAAGCCATCGTCATCATCGTCACCAACCCGCTCGACGCCATGTGCCACGTGGCCCTGGAGGCCAGCGACCTGCCCTCCGACCGGGTCGTGGGCATGGCCGGCGTGCTCGATTCGTCGCGCTTCCGCACCTTCATCGCCATGGAGCTGGGCGTCTCGGTGGCCAACACCAACGCCTTCGTGCTGGGCGGGCACGGTGACACGATGGTGCCCCTGCCGCGCTACTCGACCGTCGGCGGCGTGCCCATCACGGAGCTCATGACCCAGGACCGCATCGACGCCATCGTGCAGCGCACCCGGGACGGCGGCGCAGAGGTGGTCGCCCTGCTCAAGACCGGCTCGGCCTTCTACGCGCCGGCCGCCTCCGTGGGTGCCATGGTCGATGCCATCGTCAACAACCGGCACATGATCCTGCCCTGTGCCGCCTACCTGGAAGGCCAGTACGGCGTGGACGGCCTGTACGTCGGCGTGCCCACCCGCCTCGGGAGCAACGGCGTGGAGGGCGTCGTGGAGATCGGCCTGACGGCCGAGGAGCAGCAGGCCTTCGACCGCTCGGCGGCCGCGGTCCAGGACCTCGTGGACAAGCTGGTGGCCATGGGGGAGCTGCGGGGCTGACGGGCCACCGGACGCTGCGCGCACAGGTGAACGAGACTGACGGTCCGGCCGTGTCCGAGCTGCACGTGGCCGCGCTCATCAGCGACATGGACGGCGTGCTGGTGGACACCGGCGGCGTCTACGACCACCACTGGGAGCAGTGGGCCGAGCGTCACGGCATCGCTCCTGCGCACATCATCGCCGTGCACCCCGGCCGCCCGGCGGCGGAGACCATCCGCCTCGTGGCACCGGACCTGGACCCCGTGGCCGAGGCGCGGCGCTTCAACGATGGCCTCGCAGACGACCCCTCCGCGGCCGGCGTGCTGGCCATCCCGGGTGCCCTGGAGCTGGCGGGTGCCATCCCGGCAGAGCGCTGGGCCATCGCCACGAGCGCGCCGCGGACCATGGCGCAGCGCTGGCTGGCGCACATCGGCCTGCCGCTGCCGGCCGTCATCGTCACGGTCGAAGACGTGGCCCGCGGCAAGCCGGCGCCCGACCCCTACCTCCGGGCGGCGGAGCTGCTCGGCGTGGATCCGCGGCAGTGCCTGGTGCTGGAGGACGCGCCGGCGGGCGTCAGCGCTGCCCGGGCCGCCGGCGCCACGGTGCTGGGCGTGCTCTCCACGCACGACGCGGCGCAGCTGGCCGAGGCCGACCATCTCGTGGCGACGCTGGACCAGGTCGTCATCCGCCCGGATGGGGAGGCCGGCGGCCTGATCGTGCGCTGGCCGCCCGCAGCGCGCTGAACCTCGCGCCTCGCGACCGCGCTGAGCGTCGCGCCACGCGACCGCTGGCCACGCAGCCGCTCGCGACACCGCGGGGCTGAGGGCGGCTCTCAGTCCAGCTCGCTGCCCGTCGCCTGCCGCGGCAGGAAGCGTCCATCGCCCGGGCGGCCCAGGTACGTGCCGTCCTCCACGATGACCTGCCCGCGCGAGATCACGATGTCGCTGCCGCCCTGCACCTCCCGGCCCTCGTAGCAGGAGTAGTCCACGGCCATGTGGTGCGTCGTGGCGGAGAGGACGTGTCGCCGCTGGGGGTCGTAGACGACGATGTCGGCGTCGTAGCCGGGGGCGATGACGCCCTTCCGCCCGGCCAGGCCGAAGATCCGCGCTGCCGCGGTCGAGCTCACCTCCACCCAGCGCTCCACGCTCAGCTGCCCCTGCACGACCCCCTGGAAGAGCAGGTCGAGGCGCTCCTCCACGCCGGGCAGGCCGTTGGGGATGTGGCGGAAGTCGCCCCGGCCGAGCTCCTTCTGGCCCACGAAGTCGAAGGGGCAGTGGTCGGTCGCGACCAGCTGCAGGACGTCGTCGGCCAGGCCGCGCCAGAGGGCTGCCTGGTGGTCGCGTGGTCGGAGCGGCGGCGAGCAGACGAACTTGGCACCCTCGAAGCCGTTGCCCAGGTCGTCCAGCGAGAGGAAGAGGTACTGCGGACAGGTCTCGGCCAGGACGCGTGCCCCGCGCCCGCGCCCGCGCACGACCTCTTCGAGGGCATCGCGTGAGCTCAGGTGGACGATGTAGACGGGCACGTCCGCCGCCTCGGCCAGGCGGATGACGCGCGCCACGCACTCGGCCTCCAGGCCGGGATGGCGGGAGACGCCGTGGAACCAGGGCTCGGTCCGGCCGGCCTCAGCGTTGGCCGCGGCGAGGACGTCGATGGCCACGCCGTTCTCGGCGTGCATGAGGATGAGCCCGCCGTTGGCGGCGGTCCGCAGCATGGCCCGCAGGATGGCGCCGTCGTCGGAGAGCTGCACGCCCGGGTAGGCCGTGAAGAGCTTGAACGTCGTGACGCCCTCCGCCACGAAGGCGTCCATCTCCATCAGCGTGGCGTCATCCACGTCGTTGACCATCATGTGGAAGCCGTAGTCGATGGCGCAGCGACCTTCGGCGCGGGCCATCCAGGTCTCCAGGCCCTCGCGCAGTGGCCGCCCGCGCGTCTGGCCGGCGAAGTCGATGATGGTCGTGGTGCCGCCGAAGGCCGCGGCCCGGGTGCCGCTCTCGAAGGTGTCCCGCGAGACCGTGCCGGCCACGGGCAGCTCCATGTGCGTGTGGGGGTCGATGCCGCCCGGGATGACGAGTCGCCCGCGGGCATCGATGACGCGGTCCACGCTGGCCGCAGCGAGCGACGGCATCGAGGCATCGGCCGGGGCTGTCGGCCGGGGCATCGCTCCTCGGCAGCCCCAGCGGCCGCGATCGTCTCGCCCTCGATGAGGACGTCAGCGCGGCAGGAGCCGCTGGCGTTGACGACGGTCCCGTTGGTGATGAGGGTGCGCATCGCCGCATGGTAGTCCGCGCCACGGCCGTGCGAGTGAGCTCGGGCATGAGGACGCTCGGCATCGGCGCCGGGGTCGTCGATCGCCTCGTGTACCCTGTGGGCCGTCATGCCCACCCCCCGAGCGTGTCGTCCGGTGACGGCGCGCCTTCGATGCCGGCCATGGTGACCTGGCACGAGCCCGGCCTCCGGCACGAGCCTGGCCTCCGGCACGGGTCCGGTCCTCGGCGCCGCCCGACGGTCCGGGTCACCTTCCTCGCGGTGCTGCTGGCGCTCTCGGCGATCGTGCCCTCGGGGTCGGCCGGGGTCGCCCGGGCCGCGGGGCACGGGGGGCGTGACCCCGGCCCGGCCGTCCGCGACGCGCCGACCCGACATGGCGGCTGGGCAGCCCGGCCCATCAGTGCCGGGGGCATCCGCAAGCGGGACCGCGACCTGCTCGGCGGCCTGCCGCCGCAGACCCGACTGGGGTACCACCCGGGGACCGGTCGGGTGCGATCCCTCTCGGGGACTCCCGGGCGGCCGCTGGTGCCCGGCCCTGCCGCTGTCGTGGCTGGTTCGCGGCCCTTCACGATGGCCGAGGCGCGCTCGCGCGCTCAGGCGCTTCCTGGACCGGTACGGCCGGCTCTTCGGCCTGGCGTCGACCGACCGCGAGCTGCGCCCAGGGCCTGCCCGGCGCCATGACCTGCCGCGGCCCACGGGTCCCGCGGCGTCGCCCCGCGATGGCGCTCGTGACCGCGCCGTCACGCGCGGGACCGCGGTCGGCCTCGGTCGACAGGGGGTCCCTTCAGCGTGACGGTGCGCTTCGACCAGGTCCGCGGCGGCCTGCCCGTCATGGGCGGCCAGATCGTCGTCCAGGTCTCCGACCAGGGCGCGGTCATCTCGGCTGCCGGCGAGGTGCTGCCGTCGGCGACGCGGATGGCGACCCGGCCGCGCCTCGGTGCGGAGGAGGCCGCTCGCATCGCCGCCACGTGGCTGGCACGCGACACGGGCCGCGCACCCTCGGCGGTCAGCACCCGGTCCGAGGGCCTCGCCATCTACGACCCGCGCATCATGGGCGACGGCTTCGAGGGTCCATCGGCCGCCCGGCTGGCCTGGCGCATCGGTGCCCGTCTACCCGCGAGCGGGCGAGCGGAGGCCCGCGACCAGCTCGTGGTCGTCGACGCCCGCGGCGGGCAGGTCCTGGCGTCCATCGGGCGCGTCTATGGCGTGGAGCGCTTCGTCTGCGACAACCGGAGCCTGCCGGGACGGCCGCTGCGCTGCGACCCGCCGTTCGCGCGGCGCGAGGGGCAGGCCGTGACGGGCATCGCCGACGTGGATGCCGCCTACCGGCTGATGGGCTCGCTGGACGCCTACCTCGCCGCCACCTTCGGGCGCGACGGGCTGGACGGCCAGGGGTCGCGGATGAAGGCGACCGTGCGCTACTGCGCCGCCTACGGATGCCCCTGGCGCAACGCCGAGTGGAAGTGGCGAGAGCAACAGGCCGTCTTCGGCTCCGGCTGGGCGCGCGCGGACGACGTCGTCGCCCACGAGTTCTTCCACGGCCTGCTCGACCACGAGGTGCCCCTCTTCTACCAGTACCAGTCGGGCGCCATCAACGAATCACTGACCGACGTCTTCGGCGAGCTCCTGGACCTCGCCGACCCGACCGGCACGGACACGCCCGCCTCGCGCTGGCTCATCGGCGAGGACACGCCCCGCGGCGCCTTCCGGGACATGCAGGACCCGGGCCGCTTCGGGCACCCGGACCGGGTGCGCAGCCCGCGCTGGCAGCACAGCCCCGCCGACGACGGCGGCGTCCACCGCAACAGCGGTGTCGGCAACAAGGCCGCCGTCGCTCATGGCCGACGGCGGCGCCTTCCGCGGCTACCGCGTGGCCGGCATCGGGGAGGCTCGCACGGCCCGCGTCTTCTACCAGGCCGTCACGACGCGGCTGACACCGGCCGCCAACTACGTCGACCTGGCCGACGCGCTCGTGGCGGCCTGTGCCGACCTGGCCGGCAGTGGCGGCCTGACCATGGCGCACTGCGCCTCGGTGCGCGATGCCACGCGGGCCACGCAGATGCACCTCGAGCCACGCGCGCTGGCACCGCGGCAGGCACCGCTCTGCGCTCCGGGCCGGCGCCCCGTGGACGTCTTCGCCGACGACCTGGAGGATCCCGGGGCGGGCCGCTGGGTCGTGCAGCGGCTGGAGGGTTCGCGCAAGGGCTGGTACTACCCCCAGAACCCCAACGACGACCCGGCCTGGGACGGCACCTGGGCGTCGAGTGGCCAGACGAACTTCTACGCCGCCGACTACGGCACCCGCTCCGACGCCATCATCCAGCTCCGTGACCCGGTCAGGCTGCCGGAGGGTGCCTTCCTGCACTTCGGGCACGGCTACTCCTTCGACGCGGCGGGTTCGCGCCGCTACGACGGGGGCATCGTGGAGGTCAGGGCCGGAGGCGGACCGTGGCAGGGCGTGAACAAGCTGCTCACCCACGGGGGCTACAACGGCACGATCGCCCGGGGGACCGGCAATGCCCTGGCCGGCACGCGGGCCTGGACGGGTGACTCGCACGGCTGGTCCTCGGCTCGCGTGGACCTCTCGTCCTTCGCCGGGCAGTGGCTGCGCCTCCGCTTCCGGATGGCCTCCGACCGCGCCGTGAGTGGTCGCGGCTGGTACGTGGACGACGTGCGCATCTACGCCTGCGCCGACGACACGGACAAGCCGACCGGGTCGCTGAGCATCGACGCCGGTGCCGCCAGCACGAGTGACCCGGCAGTGGACCTGGCGATCGGCTACGCGGACGCCTCCACCTGGGTGACCCACCTGCGGGTCTCCAACAGCCCGGCCCTCGGCGCGGGCGGGCAGCTCCAGGTCGGCATCACCGTGCCCGCCCGGCAGACCCTGGCCTGGGACCTCGCGGATCCGGGGCTGGGCGGCACGCCAGGCACGGGACCGAGGGCCGTGTACGGCCAGGTCCGCGATGCCGCGGGCCACTGGTCGGACGTCTTCTCCGACGACATCGAGCTCCTGGCCGCACCGTGAGCCGCCGCGCACCTGCGCCCTGGCTGGCGAGCTGACCGCCCGCGCCGACGGCGAGAGGACCGGCCGCGCGTCGGCGAGGGGACCGAGCTAGAAGCGCTCGACGTCCAGGTACACCTTGGCGTTCTTGACCTTGCCCTTCTTGGACCATCCCAGCGACGACATGCGGGCACAGCTGTCGCCGCGGATGCCGATGACCGTGCGCACCTTGCCGTCCGCACCCTCGAACATCTCGATGGTGCGGATCTGCGTCGATGCCCTCGGGCTCCAGGAGGAGCTGGTCGATCTGCTGGCCGGCGGTGGTGTCCACCGGGCCCGTCGAAGGTCACGACGATGGCGCGCGCACCGGTCACGAGCGTGGCGCCATAGGTGTTCCGCGCCTCCTTGGGCGTGGTCCACTCCATGGTCGCGGTGGTGCCCGTGTCAGCGGACCCCGCTTGGACATCTCCCAGGTGATGCGCTCGTAGGTCTCGGTCTCCTCCTCGCGCAGGCCGGCCGTGAACTGGCTCAGCTTCCACTCGGAGGCGCCGAGGTCGGTGATGGCACCGTCCTCGCAGGTGTAGTCGAAGGCGGTCGTCGGCCCGGTCGCGACCTGTTCGCCCGTCACCGGGGCGGACGGGTCGGCTGCCTCGGGCTGCGTGACGGTGCCAGCGTCGTCCTCGCGTGGGAGGCTGCTGGCTGCTGCCGGCGCGGCCGGCGAGGCCGAGCCGACCGGCGCGACGCCCAGGCGGCCGCCGCTGTTGAGGATGCCGCCACCGGAGACCGCCAGCGTGCCGCCCACGATGAGCAGGCCGATGACCATGGCCAGGCCGAGCATGGCCGACAGCCCCGAGCGCCGCGCGGTGGGCAGGTCCACGTGCCCGGGCTTGACGCCCCGCAGCGGGTCCGCCGAGCTGGCGATGGGCAGGCCGCAGTTGCGGCACACCCGCGCGCCGGCCTCATTGGCGAGCCCGCAGGCCGGGCAGGTCACTCCCTGCGGGGCCTGCTCCGGCGTCCACGGCTGACGCGGCGCGCCGGCGCCCTGGGGCTTGGTCGTTCGAGTCATGCCAGCGGATGGTGCCACAGGAGCCCGATGTGCGGGCGCGACCCTACCGCAGCACGTAGAAGCCCTGGAAGTCCACGGGTCGGGCCGGATCCACGGCGCTGACGGCGATGCGGCGCGGCGTGACGCGGCCGAAGTTCATCGTCCACACGAGCTCGCGCTGGCTGCTCGTCTCGCGGTGCAGGTCGACGAGGGCGGCCCGCTTGCCGTTCACGAAGATGCGCACCCGGCCCATCCCGGGGCCGGTGGCGGCCACGAGGGCCACCGAGCCGCCCGTGAAGCTGGACCGGACCCACCGGCTGCCATGGGCGGCCGCGGCCACGACACCGTCACCGCCGAGACGCGTGCCGACCGGGCCCCGCAGGGCGGCGGTCAGCTCGCCGCTGTAGTACCAGGGACCCACGCGGCCCTGGCCGTCGACACCGCGGACGCGGAAGTGGTTGGCCAGGCCCGTCTTGAGCCAGACGCGGGCCTGACGTGCCGCCGGCGCGCCGATGGCGATGCCCTTCCATTCGCCCCGGCCGACCTTCCGCTGCAACATGTAGCGGCTCACCCCGGGCGAGACGGGCAGAGGCTTCCAGGTCACCGTGACCGGCGAGTCGGGCAGCCGGCTGCCGCGCTTGAGCAGCAGGTCGGGTTCGGCCAGGATGGGGCCGAGCCGGTCGGACCAGACGAAGGAGAGGTCGGGCCCCAGGTACGTGCGCTGCAGCCGCTCTCGCGTCCAGCCCTGCCGGGCGCAGGCCTCCACGCTGCGTGCGTAGAGCTTCCAGCCGTTGGCGTCCGCAGCGCACTGGCTGCTCACGCCGGCACGGTAGCCGGTCAGGAAGAAGCGGCCGGACTTGCGCAGCGAGAGGGCCCAGGTGGCATCGATGGCGCGCTGCTGGTCGAGGTTGGGGTAGGCGCGCTCCGGCCGATAGAGCTGGTCCATGGTGTCGTCGCGGACGTCGTAGCAGCGGCCGCCGGACGTGTAGCCGGGACGGTGGTGTCCGCGCATGGCGTAGTACCAGGCGTACTGCTTGGTGGCCACGGCCCCGACCTCCAGGGTGGCCTGGTGGAGCCGACCCGGCCACTCGCCGGAGGCCATGACCTCCGCCACGTAGCGGCGGAAGGGCACCCGCTCGACGTGCCCGGTGCGCGTGCGCAGGACACGGATCGTCCGTGGCGGCACGGTCTGGCTGGTCCAGCCGGTGCAGGACGAGCCCGCCGCGGCCGGCGCTGGAGCGGCCAGCTGCGGGATGGTCAGGAGGGTCGCCACGGCGAGTGCGGCAAGGCCGACGCGCAGGGCGACGGCTTCGGGCCGCGGACCGCGCTGGGTCGACGGCAAGGCGTGCGGTGATGTCACGGGCATCGGGTACCTCCATGCGGGCCGCACGGCATCGCTGGGGCGATGACGAGGGCTCGGCGCCGCACGTCGGCAGGGTCGGGGGAGGAGTGGTCGCGACTGGGGTCGACGACCAGGTCGGCAGCGCACGCGAGGCGAGCGCGGTCAACGAGTCACGGGGCATCCGGCGCCTGGGGAACGCAAGCTGACCCGTGGGCGACGCGCATCCGTCAACGGCGACCGAAGCGCGTCAGATCCCTGCCGTGGGCGCGGCGGGTCTTCTGTTGGTGAGCCTCGTTGGCGTGGATTTGTGGGCGAAGACTAACAGGCTACGCCGTGGCGTGCAGTCGATCCGACGCGGGGAGTTGCCAGTTATCCACAGAATCGATGACCGGGCCACCTGTCGGTGACCCGGTCGGTCGTGCCGTGAGCCGCCGCCGCAGCGGCGTGGGAACGGGTGTGTCAGTCCTCGCGAAGGCGGAAGACCAGCCAGGCGCCGTAGCCGGCGGCGAGGCCGCTGACCCAGAAGATGATGCGTCCGATGAGGCCCAGGAAGTCGCCCGTACCACCACCGACGCGCACCCAGGCGAGCAGGTTGATGACCGCGAACAGCGCGAGCGAGAGGCCCAGGGCGCCGATGACGACGCGGTAGCCCTTGCCGAAGTCGTAGTGGCCCCAGCGGTGGACCCAGATGGCCAGGATGGTGAGCACCGCCATGACCACCGTGAAGTCGCTGACGATGTTGTAGTCGAGCAGGAACTGGAAGAAGAGGTAGACGACCACGACGATGACCGCTGCGGACGCGAGCACCATCTGCTCACCAGCGACGAGGCGCTGGCGCAGCGTCGCCACGGCGTTACCCACGGCTGCGGTCGCCTGGGACGCCGAACCGCCGCCCGAGGGCGGAGCCGGCTGCCCCGGGGGCGTCGTCTTGGGGGTCTCGGTACCGGGTCCAGACATCAGGCGTTCCCTCCTATGGCAGGCAGGCGTCCACTCTACCGGGTCGACACGCGGCTGCGATGGCCGATTCGGTCTGCTCGACCTCCGGACCTTCGACCTCCCACCGCTCTCGGCTGCGCCCCAGTATCGCCCAGCCGGACCCTGCGCTCAAGTCGTGCCGCGTCACGAGTGGCGTAACGTCACGGCGTCTCGGGCCGCAGGGGCCTCGTGCGGTCGCGAGGGCTCCGCTGGGCTGCGGTCGGCTGGACCCCGTACGACTGGGCCAGGGGCCGGCGCTGACCGGATGCTGCCCACGGCGGCCTGACCGGCCTAGCCTCATCCGTAGCGCCGGTACCGCTCAGGCAGGCGAGCGGCCGGCGCTCCATCCTTCCCGGCGCTCCCACCTTCCCGGTCCGCTGCTGAGGCACACTGCGGTGGTGATGTCCGTCCTCTCGCTGGCCGTGGCGCTGTCCCTGCTGCTGGGTGCCGGTGTCGCCCCGCGAGGTCGCTGACGCGCCCCACCGCGGCCGCCATCGACCCGCCGGAGCTCGCCTGGGAGGTCGTCTCCAGTCGCCCCCATGACGCGTTCGCCTGGACGCAGGGCCTGCAGCTGGACGAGTCGGGCCGCCTCTTCGAGTCGACGGGGCTGCGCGGCCGCTCGACGATCCGCGAGGTGGATCCGCGGACCGGGGCCGTGCTGCGTTCCGCGCCACTGCCGGACAGCCAGTTCGGTGAAGGGCTGGCCCTGGTGGGCGATCGCCTCGTGCAGCTGACCTGGCAGGAAGGGGTCGCCAACACCTGGGACGTCGCGACCTTCGAGCCGCTCGGTGCGTTCGACTACGAGGGCGAGGGCTGGGGTCTCTGCTACGACGGGCAGCGGCTCGTCATGAGTGACGGCAGCGATCGACTCACCTTCCGGGACCCGGTCACGTTCGAGGTGATCGGCAGCGTCCGTGTCGAGGGGGCCGGTGCTGCGGGCTTCCGGCTCAACGAGCTGGAGTGCGTGGACGGGATGGTGTGGGCCAACGCCTGGCTGACCGACACGATCGTGCGCATCGACCCCGACCAGGGCACCATCACGGGCACGCTCGACCTGGCCGGGCTCCTGGAGCAGGCGCCGCCCGCCGAGGCCACCGCCGCGACCAGCGCGCCGAGTGCGGCTCGCGCCGAGCGCGCCCCGTCCGCCTCGCCGACCGCGCCCCCGTCCGCCCCGCCGCCGGACGTCCTCAACGGCATCGCCTGGGACGCCGCCCAGGGCACGTTCCTGGTCACCGGCAAGCTCTGGCCGGCGCTCTTCGAGATCCGCGTCAACGACCCGGGGTAGCGGCGCTCGTCAGCCGGCGAAGGGCACCCGTGGCCGGCCGGGCACCTCCACCCGGGTTCGGAAGAGGCTGCCGGCCAGTGGCTGGGCGGCGTGCTCCTCCTCCGAGAGCAACTCCCAGGCGGTCGTGATGTAGAGGTCGCGCAGGTCCGGGCCGCCGAACTCGCAGCTCGAGACGTTGGAGACGGGCAGCGGGATGACGGCGTCCAGCGTGCCATCCGGCAGATACCGGTGGACGCCGTAGCCCGGCCAGGTGGCCACCCACACCGCGCCCTCGGCGTCGACCGTCAGGCCGTCCGGCCGCCCGCCGCCCTCGCGGATGGTCACGAACTCGCGCCGGCCGCTGATGTCGCCGCTGACGGGGTCGAAGTCGAACTGGTCGACGCGCCAGGTGGGCGTGTCGACGTAGTACATCGTCAGGCCGTCCGGGCTCCAGCCCAGGCCGTTGGAGATGGAGACGCCCTCCACCATGCGCGTCACGGTCCCGTCCGGATCCAGCCGGTAGAGGGAGCCACGCCCGGGCTCGGCGTGCCAATCCATCGTCCCCGCCCAGAAGCGGCCCTGGGGGTCGGTCTCACCGTCGTTGAAGCGGGTGGACGGGTCGGAGGCCTCGACGGCTGCGATGAGCTCCGGCTCGCCCTCATCGGGGAGCGCGTAGAAGCCGTCCTGGAGGGCTGCCACGTAGCCGCCCGAGGCGCGCGGCACGACGACGCCGACCGCCTTCGGAAGCCGGCGCTCGACGGTGGAGCCGTCGGCGGGGTCGGTCACGAAGAGGGTGGCGTTGGGGATGTCCACCCACAGGAGGCGGCCGATGCGCGGATCCCAGACGGGGCCCTCGCCCACGAAGGCGTCGTGCTCGACCAGGAGCTCGGGAGCCGGAAGCACGCGATGGGCCATGGGGTGTCCTCCACTGGAGTCCGCGGGCGGTAGGCCCCGATGATTGCTCAAAGGCGATAGGCTCGCCGGGTCAGCCAGCAGCCCGAAGGACCGCGATGACCGCACGACCCCCCATCCCGCCCCTCATCCTCGAGAGCCGCGCCATCGCCATCGGGCGTCGCATCCCAGCCGACGCCGTGCCGGGAGTCGCCGAGGCCCTCGCGGCCGGCGGCGTGCGAGCCATGGAGCTGACCCTCAACGAGCCCGAGGCCGATGCCCTGGCAGCCATCGCGGCACTGGCCCGTGTCGCCGACGACCTGGGCGCCCTGGTGGGCGCCGGGACCGTCCTCTCCATCGACGCCGCTCGCCGCGCCGTCGACGCCGGTGCCCGCTTCATCGTCTCGCCGCACTGCGACCCGGATCTGGTGGCCTGGTGCGCGGGGCACGGCGTGCCCTGCTTCCCGGGCGCCCTGTCGCCCACGGAGATCCTGGCCGCCTGGTCGGCCGGCGCCAGCGCCGTGAAGCTCTTCCCGGCCTCCGCCGTCGGTCCCGGCTACCTGGCGCAGGTCGCTGGACCCTTCCCGGACATCCCCATGGTGCCCACCGGCGGCGTCTCGGCGGACACGGCGGGCGAGTGGATCGCCGCGGGCGCGGTGGCGCTGGGCATGGGCGGCTGGCTCATCGGCGACGGCGATCCGGCCGGGGTGGCCGGTCGCGCCCGGCAGAGTCCGGGCGGCCATCGACAGTGTCGCGGTCGACAGCGCTGCCATCGACGGCGCGGATGGGGGGCAGCGGTCGTGACGATCAGCGGCGTCCGCACGTTCCTGGTCGGCAACCCCTGGAAGAACTGGCTCTTCGTGCGCGTCGACACGGACGAGGGTCTGTACGGCGTGGGGGAGGGCTCCCTGAACGCCTTCAGCGCCACCGTGGAGACGGCCATCCACGAGCTGGAGGAGGCCTGGCTCGGCCAGGACCCGACCGACATCGAGCGCATCACGCAGCGCATGACGCGCGACGTCTACTCGGAGGGTGGCCAGATCCACAGCTCGGCCGTGGCCGCCATCGAGGTGGCCTGCTGGGACATCGTGGGCAAGTCGGTGGGCCGGCCCATCCACGAGCTCATGGGTGGCCGGTACCGCGACCGCACCCGCGCCTACGCCAACGGCTGGTACCGCGTGGCGCGCACCCCGGAGGCCTTCGCGGAGGCTGCCCGCGGTGTCGTCGCCCGCGGCTACACGGCCCTCAAGTTCGACCCCTTCGGCGCCGCCTGGCGGACGCAGGAACCCCGGGAGGAGGACCTCTCGCTGGCCATCGTGGCGGCCGTGCGAGAGGCCGTGGGTCACGAGGTCGACATCCTCATCGAGGGCCACAACCGCTTCAGCGTGAGCACGGCCCTGCGCCTCGCCGATCGCCTCGCCGAGCACCGGCCGGCCTGGTTCGAGGAGCCCGTGGCCCACCAGAACATCGGCGCCATGGTGGAGGTGGCACGCCGCTCCGCGGTGCCCGTGGCGACCGGTGAGTCGTTCACCTCGTCACAGCAGTTCGCCGAGCTGCTGCGGCACGATGCCGTGCACATCCTGCAGCCGGAGCCGCTCTACCTGGGCGGCATCTGGCGCACCCGCCAGGTGGCGGCCATGGTGGACGCCCACTACGGCGTGGTCGCCCCCCACAACGCGCAAGGACCAGTGTGCGCCGCGATCTCCGTGCAGCTGGGAGCCTGCATCCCCAACTTCTACCTGCAGGAGACCTTCGAGGCGTTCAATTCCGCCTGGACCCGCGAGATCGTCGACGAGCCCATCCTGGCCGTCGACGGCTACGTGCCCGTGCCCACGCGCCCTGGCCTCGGCATCGACCTCGACTGGGACCGCCTGGCCGGCCACCCCTACCAGCGCGCCAACCAGCTGAAGCTGTTCAGCCCCGGCTGGGAGCGCCGGGGAGAGGAGTCCGGCGGGACCGGTGGCGTCAGCGCTTGACGGACCAGGTGAGGTCGTCCTTGAGGACCTGCGACTCGATCAACTGGAGCTCGTTCACGCCGGTCGGGACCTCGTAGGTGACCCAGCCCTGGACCTTCTTGCCGGCAGCCAGTTCGCCCACCGTGAGGTCCGGCTCGATCTGGCCGAGGACCTGCGCCTCGTAGCGCTTGCCTGAGGCGTCCAGGGCGTCCCAGAAGATGATGTTGTAGTCGGCGCCGTCCTCGAGGGCCTCGTAGCGGACCAGGAAGGACACGTACTTCTTGCCCTTGTCCGGCTGGTAGAACGAGTCGGAGATGTCCGGCTTCCAGTCGGCCTTCAGGAGCGTGAGCTCCAGGTCGTCGCGGGCGAGGGTGTCGCCGACCCCCGCCACGGGCGCGGTGGTGGCCTCTTCGACCGGGGCCTCGGTGGCCTCCGGGCTCTCCTCCGCGAGCGGCGCGGCGCTCTCGCCGGCGGCCGGCGCGAGACTGGCCGCGGCCGAGGCATCCGCCCCTGGCAGCTCGCCGCCGACGAGACCGGCGAATGCCTCCGGCACGACACGCGCCGTCGTCATGCCGGTGAGGATGCCCTCACAGGCGACCGGGTCCTGGCTCACGAGGGCGCAGAATTCCGCGTTCGTGATGACGGTGACCGGTAGCTGCCGTCTCCTCGTCCTGGGCGAACGCCGGGAGGCTCATGGCGGCGAGCGCCGTGACGGTCAGGAGGGTGGCGGTGACGGCCTTCATGTGATCTCCTTGCTGCGGTCCTGTCGGGACGGCTCTCGTGCCCGCCCGCACCGGGGCCGCGTCCAGCCATGGGCATCCCGGACGGCGGGCTGGCTGGATGGTAGCGCGCCCGGTGCAAATGTCCAGTGATGGGATGTGCGTTTGCCGATGGAGGGGCAGCGAGGCCATGCCAGGGCGAGCCGGCGCCCTGGGCGACCTGCCATCATGCCGTCGTGGTGACAGCGTGAACGCCTCGGCCGCTCCGGCCGCGGTGGTGACCCTGGGCGAGACGATGGCCTCCTTCGTGGCGCGCGAGCACGGCCCCATGGCGGAGACGGCCGACTTCCGGCGGACGGTCGCGGGCGCGGAGGCCAACGTCGCCGCGGGCCTGGCGCGCCTGGGGGTCCCGGTCGCCTACATCGGGCGCGTCGGTGCGGACGGCCTGGGCGCTTCCGTCATCCGGAGCCTGCGTGGCCAGGGGGTCGACGTCGGGCACCTGCAGACGGACCCGGCGGCGCCGACCGGCGTCATGATCCGGGAGCGGCGGGACGTCGGTCCCGCGGAGGTCGTCTACTGGCGCAGTGGATCGGCTGGCTCGCGGCTCAGCCCGGAGGATGTCACGGCCGCCGCCGGGGTCTTCCAGACGGCGCGCTGGCTGCACGTCTCCGGCGTGACCCCGGCCCTGTCGTCCACGGCGGCCGCCGCCGTGACGGCCGCGGTCGAGCTGGCCGGGGAGCACGGGCTCCGGATCAGCCTGGACGTCAACCTGCGCCGGCGACTCTGGTCGGAGGACCGCGCCCGCGCCGTGCTGGCGCCACTGGCGGCCCGATGTGACGTCGTCCTCGGCAGCCGTGATGAGCTGGCCGTGATCGGTGGCCTGGCCGGGACGGCCGAGGACGGCCACGACGCCGATCCGTCAGCAGCGGCGGACGCCGTGCTGGCCCTGGGCCCCGCGATCGTCGTCGTCAAGCTGGGGGTCGGACGGCGCCCTCGAGCGACGCCGCCACGACGGGCAGGTCAGCACCACTTCGGACGATGGCTTCCCGGTCGGCAGCGCCCGGGATCCGATCGGCGCTGGCGATGCCTTCACGGCCGGCTACATCGCCGCCAGCCTGGAGGGGCAGCCGGTCGCCCAGGTCCTTCGAGCGGCCAACGCCTGCGGCGCTGCGGCCGTTGCCTCGCTCGGCGACCAGACCGGCCTGCTCACCCGCTCGGAGCTCGATCGACTCCTGGGCGGGCGGTCCGGCGACACCTTGCGCTGACGGGCATCGGCGTCGGCAGGTCAGCGCGGCGCCCGCCCGCGGGCCAGAGACCGAGCCGCTCACGCGGCCAGAGGCGTCAGCCGCTCACGCGGCCAGGGGCGTCACCGGCTCACGCGGCCAGAGGCGTCACCGGCCGCCAGGCGCCGCACCTCGGCCAGCGTCACGCGGTTGAAGTCACCCGGGATGGAGTGCTTGAGGCAGCCGGCCGCGATGGCGAAGTCCAGCGCCTCGGCCGTGGTCAGTCCGCTCAGCCGGCCGTAGATGAGGCCGGCGGCGAAGGCGTCCCCGGTCCCCACGCGATCGACGATGTCAAGGATCTCGTAGGCGGCCCCGAGGTGGAAGCCGTCGCCATCGCGCAGGCAAGCCGACCAGCCGTTCACGTCGGCACCGCGGCTCTCGCGGAGCGTGATGGCCACGGCGGACAGCGACGGGAACTCGTCGATCACGCGGCCGGTGAGGCGCTCGTAGGCGGCCTGGTCGAGTCGGCCGGCGGTGACGTCGACCTCGACCTCCAGGCCCAGGGCCTTCTGGACGTCCTCCTCGTTGCCGATGGCGACGTCGGCGTGTGCCACGAGCGTCCGCATCACCTCCGGGGCGGCCTTGCCGTAGCGCCACAGCTTGGCCCGGTAGTTGAGGTCCACCGATGTCCCCAGCCCAGCCGCGCGGGCGGCGGCGATGCCCGCCAGGCCGACCTCCGCGGCGCTCGCTGACAGCGCTGGCGTGATGCCGGAGACGTGGAACCAGCTGGCGCCATCCAGGATGGCGGGCCAGTCGAACTCGGCCGGTGCGGCCAGTGCCATGGCCGAGCCGTCGCGGTCGTAGATGACGCCCGAGGCCCGCTGCGCCGCTCCGGCCTCCAGGAAGTAGATGCCCATGCGGCCGGGGCGTCGGATGACACGGCTGACATCCACGCCCAGGCCGCGCAGCTGGCCCAGGGCAGCATCACCGAGCGGCCCCTCGGGGAGGGCCGTGACGAAGCGCGCCGCCACGCCCCACTGGGCCAGCGACACGGCCACGTTGGCCTCACCCCCGCCGAAGGTGGCCTCCAGCAGGTTCGACTGGAAGAGCCGCTCGTGTCCCGGGGAGCGGAGGCGGAGCATGATCTCGCCGAGCGTCACCACCAGGGGCTGAGCCCCGGCCGCAGGTCCCGCCATGTCCTTACCCCTCCCGCAGGCGATGAACGGTGGTGACCGCCTCGCGCGCAGCTGCCGAAACGGCCGCCCAGTCACGGGCCCGCACGAGGGCCGGCTTCACCATCCAGGAGCCGCCCACCGCCAGCACCCGGCTGTCCGCGAGGTAGACGGCCATGTTGGCCGCGTCGATGCCGCCCGTGGGCACGAAGCGCATCCCCGGGAACGGGGCGGCGATGGCCTGGAGCATCTCGATGCCGCCGACGGCCTCGGCCGGGAAGAACTTCACGACGTCGAGGCCGAGGCGGCGAGCCCGCATGAGGTCGCTCGGGGTGGAGCAGCCTGGCAGGCTGGCGAGCCCATGGTGCCGGGCGCGCAGCACCACGTCGTCATCGATGCCCGGGCTGACGATGAAGCGCGCCCCGGCCTCGACCGCAGCGTCGACCTGCTCGGGCAGCAGCACCGACCCGGCACCCACGAGCACGTCCGGGCAGGCCGCAGAAGCGGCGCGGATGGCCGCCACCGCGGCATCGGTCCGGAAGGTGAACTCCGCCACGGGCAGGCCGCCGTCCTGCAGGGCACGCGCCAGGGCCGGGGCGTCGGCCGGGTCGTCGATGACCACCACGGGCACCACGCCCAGCTCGGAGATGCGATCGACGATCGAGACCACGGGCTCCTCCTCCTTGGCGCGCGGCGCCGCGCTGCCGCGAACGCCCCTCGCCACGATACGCGAGAGCCGCGACCCCGGGCGGACCCGGTGACGCGGCTCAGCGCCTGTCGGATGGGCCGCGCACGGCCCGTCCGACACTCATGGATGCCGACTAGAACACGCTGTCGGGGTTGTAGAAGCGCTCCACGTTGTCGATCGTGATGAGCGGCGACGGAAGGACGGTGTCCTTCTCGGCATTGGCTCCGGCGAGGATGGCCATCAGCCGGTTGAAGCCGGCGCGCCCGATCTGGTCGGAGTTGTTGAGGCCGGTGGCCTTGTAGACGCCGTCCTTCATGATCTCGACGAGGGCGGCCTTCTCGCCGTCCACGCCGACCACGAAGACCTGGTCGGCCAGCCCCTGGTCCTCGATGACCTTCTGGGCCCCGAGGCACATGGAGTCGTTCTCGCAGAAGATGGCGTTGAGGTCCGGGTTCTGCGCCAGGAGAGTCTCGGCTGCCGTGAAGCCGCCGTCCGTGGACCAGCCCGCGAAGTCCGGGTAGTTGATGACCTCGATGTCGGTCTTGCCGACCTCGCTGAGCATGCCGTCGGTGCGGTCGGAGCCGATGGTGTTGTCCGCGGGTCCGCCCTTGATGACACCGAGCTTGCCGGCGCCACCCAGCTGCTCGACGATGAACTGGCCGTCCTGGACGCCGATGGCGTAGTTGTCGGGACCGACCCAGCTCGTGTAGTCACCGCCCTTGAGGAGGCGGTCCACCATGACCACGGGGATGCCCGCTTCCTGGATGGCGGCCAGGGCCTGCGGGGCTGCCTCGATGAAGGCACCGGAGAGGACGATGCCCTGCACGCCCTTGGCGATGAGGTCCTCGATGTCCGAGGTGAGCTTCTCGACATCACCATCGGCGTTGGTGACCAGGATCTCGACGTTGTCGTAGACGCTGGCCTCCTGCTGGACAGCCTCGGACATGCCGATGAAATAGGCGCAGCACAGCGACAGGTTGGCCATGCCGATCTTGATCTTCCCGGTGTCGTCCTGGGCCGCGACACTGCCGACAGTGCCCAGGACCAGGACCAACGTCAGGATGGCGGCGCTGATTCGCTTCATCGTCTCTGATCTCCTGCTTTCGGTACGCGAGCGATGCTTCGCTCGCCTCGACGACGGGCCTCCGTCGGCCCGATCCGCTGCTGGCACCTCGGTCACGCCATGCTCAGCGCTCCTTCCGTCGGGCGAGCACCGCGAGGACGATGAGCACGCCCTTGAAGATCTGCTGGTAGTAGGCCTGCACGTTGTACATGTTCAGGAGGTTGCTGATGAGGCCCAGGACCAGCACGCCGGCGAAGGTCCCCCGCACGCTGCCGCCGCCGCCTCCGAGGATGGCGCCGCCGATGACACAGGCGGCGATGGCGTCGAGCTCATAGCCCGACGCCACGCTGGGCTGGGAGATGCCGACCCGGGATGCCAGGACGACGCCGGCGATGCCGGCCAGCGTGGAGCAGATGACGTAGGCCAGCGTCGTATTCAGGCGGACGTTGATGCCGGCCAGCCGCACGGCCTCCTCGTTGCCACCGATGGCGATGATGGCGCGGCCGGGCGTGGTGCGATTGAGGAAGAAGCTCATGAGCACGAAGGCCGCGATCATCAGGAGCGTGATGACGGGCACGGGCCCGATCTCTGCCGAGCCGATGCTCAGGAAGCCCGGGTCGTCGTAGACGACGGGTGTCTCCGAGATGACGTAGACGAGGCCGCGCACCGCGGACAGCGTCCCCAGGGTCATGATGAAGGGGGCGATCTTGAAGCGGGCGATGACGCCGCCGTTGATGAGGCCCACGACCGCCGATGCGCTGATGGCGAGCACGATCGCGACGGGCATGGGCACCGATTCCATGAGCACGCCCACGAGGATGGCGCTCAGGGCGACGACCGCACCGACGGAGAGGTCGATGCCACCCGAGAGGATCACCACCAGCATCCCCAGGCTCAGCAGGCCGTTGATGACGATCTGGCGCAGCAGGTTGCTGATGTTGTTCTCGGTCAGGAACGTGTCCGATGACACGGCGGCGAACACGAGGAGGACCAGGAAGACGACCGGCAGCGCCAGGTCCAGCCAGCCTCGCGACCCGAGGCTCGACCGGAACTGGCTGCCCACGCTCGCAGGACTGGTCGGGAGATCGTCGCTGCCGTGCATGCCCGGGCTGCTCGCGTCGCCCCCCTGGCCGCTCATGCGGCCATCCCGGTGACGCCGGAGGCGATGGTCAGCAGTCGCTCCTCGGTGGCCTCGCCGGCCGGCACCTCACCGGCCACCCGACCGTGACGCATGACGATGATGCGATCGCTCATGCCGATGATCTCCGGCAGGTCGGACGAGATGAGCAGGACCGCCAGCCCGCGGTCAGCCAGGTCGGCGATGATCTGGTAGATCTGGACCTTGGTCGCGACGTCCACGCCGCGCGTGGGCTCATCGAGGATCTGGACGCGTGCCCCGCGGATGAGCCACTTCCCGAAGACCACCTTCTGCTGGTTGCCGCCGCTGAGCATGCGCACGGTCCGACCGAGGACCGGCGGCCGGATGTCCAGGCCCTGGACCTGGCTGCCTGCGGCTGCCTTCTGCTCGCGCCGCCGGAGCACCCCGAAGCGGCTCAGCTGGCCGAGCGACGCCAGGGTCAGGTTGTCCAGGACGCTGGCCGGCATGACCAGCCCGTCCCGTCCGCGCTCTTCTCCGAGCATCGCCACGCCTGCCCGGAGCGCATCGGCTGGTGATCGCGGCCGGTAGGGTTGGCCATCGAACGACATGCGCCCCGAGGTCAGCCGTGCGGCGCCGAAGATGGCCCGTGCCAGCTCCGTGCGCCCGGCGCCGACCAGCCCGAAGAGCCCCACGACCTCGCCGGTCCCGAGTGCCAGGTCCACGTCGTGGAAGCCGGGTCCGCTGAGACCCTGGAGCGTGAACAGCTCGCTGACCGGCGGGCGCTGGCGAGCCGGGTAGATCTCGCTCAGGGGTCGCCCGACCATCATGCGGATGAGCTCCTGTTCACCGACGGCGGCGGTCTCCACGGTGCCCACGCGCTCGCCATCCTTGAGGACCGTGATGCGGTCGGAGATACGCAGCACCTCGTCGAGGCGGTGGGACACGTAGACGACGGCCCCACCTTCCTTGCGGAAGGCCCGCAGGACAGCGAAGAGGCGCTCCAGCTCCTTGTTGGACAGGACGGCCGACGGTTCGTCCAGGATCACCACGCGGGGCGTGCCTCGCAGGGCCTTGGCGATCTCCACCATCTGCCGCTGCGAGACGCCCAGGTGATCGACGCGCAGACGGGTATCGATGCCCTCGAAGCCCAGCGCCGCCAGGCTCTCGCTGGCTTGCCGATGTGCCGTGGCCCAGTCCACGATGCCCGGGGCCAGGGTCGGCAGCTCTCCGAGCAGCAGGTTCTCTGCCACGCTCAACTGCGGCACGAGGCTGAACTCCTGGTGGACGGCCCGGATGCCCTGGTCACGGGCATCGTGGGGTGACCGCGGGTCATAGGCGACGCCGTCGACCTGCATGTCACCGCCATCGGCAGGCACAGCCCCGGAGAGGACCCGCACGAGTGTCGACTTGCCGGCACCGTTCTCGCCCATCAGGGCGTGGATCTCGCCCGACCGGGCGACGAACTCCACGTCGCGCAGGGCGAAGGCCGCTCCGTAGCGCTTGGAGATGCCCGCCATCCGGATCCGCGGCGTCTCGCTCATTCGCGGCTGCCCGTGCCCTGCGATCCCGTGGTCAGGACGTCATGGAAGAGGATGGCCTTCTGCTCCGTCATCGAGAGCATCGTGTCGTGGATGGCCTCCCGGCCGTGGCCGCTCATCTTGAGACCGCCGAAGGGCAGGTTCTCCGAACGCACCGCGGAACCCCAGTTCACGATGACCCCGCCGGCCTCCAGGCGGAAGGCCACGTTCATGGCCGTCTGGAGGTCCTTCGTGAAGACGGCCGCCTGCAGGCCGTAGGGTGAGTCGTTGGCGATGCCGATGGCCTCGTCCAGGCTGTCGAAGGCGACCACCGGGACCACTGGCCCGAATGTCTCCTCGCAGAAGAGCCGCTCATCGAGGGGCACGTCGGCGAGGATGGTCGGCGCCACGAAGGCGCCCTCGCGCGTGCCCCCGGCGACCAGCCTGGCGCCGGCGCGGACGGCCTCGTCCACGCGGGCGACGACTTCCACGGCGGCCGCTTCGCTGATGAGCGGACCCACGTCACAGTCCTCGCGCAGCTGGTCTCCGACCACCAGCTCCATGGTCTGACGGGCCAGCTCCGCGGTGAAGTCGGCGACCACGCGTCGGTCCACCAGGACCCGCTTGACCGAGCAGCAGATCTGCCCGTTGCCACGGGCCAGGCGGCCCAGCAGGATGGCGCGGGCCGCCAGCTCGACGTCCGCGTCCGCGCAGACGATGGAGGCGTCGTTGCCGCCCAGCTCGGCGTGGAAGGGCTTCAGGTGCTCTGCCGCGATGCGGGCCAAGGCGACGCCAGTCTCCACGCTGCCAGTCAGGGTGAGCATCTGCACGCCGGGGCTGGCCGCCAGGAGCGGCCCGATGCGAGCGCCGCTGCCGGTGAGCATCTGGTGCGCGGTGGGTGGCAGCCCGCACGACTGGAGGATCTCCGCCAGGCGCAGGAGCGTCAGCGGGCAGTCGCTGGGTGGCTTGCCGATGACGGCGTTCC
The DNA here is from genome assembly GCA_963766685.1 of uncultured Chloroflexia bacterium. Taxonomy (GTDB): domain Bacteria; phylum Chloroflexota; class Limnocylindria; order Limnocylindrales; family CSP1-4; genus JAFMJV01. The sequence continues at coordinate 18,936 of CAVYBJ010000012.1, read as the reverse complement.
CGGCGCCAAGTCCCGCGCCCACCTTGTGGGCATAGAGCTCCAGCGGGTAGTTGAAGGGCACGATGGCCGCCACGACGCCGACAGGCTGGCGGATGACCATGGCCACGTGGCGTTCCGCCCCGGGGACGGCATCCATGGGCACCTGCCGGCCGAAGAGGCGCTTGGCCTCCTCCCCGAAGCCGCGCAGGATGCGCGCGGAGGCGTCCACCTCACCGCGGGTCTGGCGGATGGGCTTGCCGTTCTCCGCGGCCAGCATGTGGGCGATGGTCTCGCGATCGGTCTCCAGGCGCGCGGCAGCCTCGATGAGTGCCGCGCCGCGGGCGTGGGCGGGCATGAGCTGCATCGCCCGCCGGCCCTCCTGGGCGGCGGCCACGGCGCGCTCGACGTCTGCCTCCGTGGCGGCCGGGACCCGGTCGATGAGGGCGCCGCTGCCGGGGTTCAGGACCGCGATGGTGGCGCCGTCCGAGGCATCGCACCACTCGCCGGCGACGAGCATCCGCATCTGACCCCTCCGTTACAACTATCAGAATGCAGCCATGGATAGTAGAATGACATCCGCATCATACGTCACAGGTCAAGAGGGATCCGGCACTTGCAGCGCTATGGCACACTGTTCCGCATGATGGACCAGACGATCCACGATCTGGGACGAGTCGCCCGGTGACACCGGAGGGCCGGGCACCCGGCGGGTCCTCCAGCTCGACCGCGCTGAAGGCGCTGCGCGTCCTGGAGGCCGTGGCTGCCGAGCCACGAGCCCTGGCACTCGGAGAGGTGGCGGAGCGTGCCGAGATGCACAAGAGCGCCACGCACCGGATGCTGGCCACGCTGATGACGGCGGGCTACGTACGCCAGGACCCCGGCACCCGTCGCTACTCGCTCAGTTATCGGGTCGTCTCCCTGAGCCGCAACCTCCTCGCTGACAACGAGGTCGTGCGCCTCGCGCGCGACATCCTGGAGCGCTTCGCCGCAGAGACCGGGGAGAGCGTCCACCTGGCCATGCTGGATGGCATGGAGACGGTGCTCGTGCAACGCGTCAAGGGGAGTCGCCTGGTGGCGGTCGACTTCCAGGTCGGTGACCGCAGCCGTCTGCACTGCACGTCGATCGGCAAGGCGTTGCTGGCCTTCCAGGGCCCTGACGCCATCGAAGCGGTGATCGCCGCCGGGCTCCCGCCGCTCACCGCCCACACGATCACGCAGCCGGAGGTGCTGCGTCGGGAGCTGCGCCACGTCCGGGAGCGCGGCTACGCCATCGACGACCGCGAGCTCTCGGACGACATGCGCTGCATCGCCGTGCCCATCTTCGAGCGAGACACGCCCGTGCGCATGGGCTTCAGCTGCTCGGGGCCGGCCACACGCTTCACGCTCGACTACCTCGAGCAGCTCCGGGGGCCGCTCCTGGCAGGCGCCCAGGAGCTCTCCGCGCAGCTGGGAGGCCGGGTGCCGTCGCCCGCCGTGGGCGCCTGACGGGCAGGCCCGGGGCTCAGCCCGCCTCGATCTCCGCCAGCCGGAGTGCTGCCTCCAGGTGCTCGGGTCGCTCGGCGAGGACCCCAGCGAAGCGTGACCAGGCCGTCCGGCCACGACCCAGGCCCAGCAGCGCCAGCCCTTCGAGGTAGCGGGCCTCCACGTGCGCCCGCGCCGTGAGGTCTTCGTCGAACAGGAGCAACGTGGGCAGCGAGGTGGCGAAGTAGGGGATCCGCACCTCCGCCCTGGCCTGGCGCCGGGCCGCCGCCAGGAGGGCCTTCAAGCGCGTCTCGGCGACGCCGCTCTCGCCCAGCTCGCGGAGCGCCAGGGCCTGCCAGTAGGGACCGTCGCCCGCCGGAGCGTCTGGGTCTCCCTGCGGCTCCGCGGCTCGCGCCAACCAGGCGCGGGCCTCGCGGACCGAGCCGGCGGCCGCCAGACACTGCCCGAGCAGCAGCTGCAGCTCGTTCTCCGGTGTCAGGAGATGCTTGCCCTCCCCGAGGTTGACGGGGTAGTCCATGGCCGCGGACAGGAGGTTGGCGGCCTCGTTCGGCCGGCCTTCCCGATAGGCCGCCCGAGCCAGCTGCCGGTGGGCCACGACCCACTGACCGGAGACCAGGCCCTCGCCGCCCTCCCAGGGGTGGAAGCGACGGTCGCGGAGCACGTCGCGAGCCTCGGCGTGACGGCCGACGCGATCGAGGAGTGTCACGTACTCGACGGCCAGGTCGTCACGCTGCAGCACCAGCGTGCGTCGCGCCTCGAGGTCCCGCAGGCGAGCAGCAGGCGCGTCGCCGAGCCGCTTGCGCAGCTGATCGTGCTCGTACACGAGTCGCGCGTCGGAGGGGCTGGCGCGGAGTGCCCGGCGGTAGGCCGCCCGGGCGCGCTCGGGCCGTCGCAGCACGTTGAACTCGGCGATGCCGAGGTTCCGATGCACGACCGCCCGCCCCGGCTCCGCTCTGGCCGCGGCTCGCCAGTGGTGGATGGCCTCTCGGTAGCGCCGCCGGTCGTAGAGCAGATCGCCCAGGGCGGCGCGTGCCCGCCCGTCCCCGGGGGCCCGCCCGATGGCCCACTCGAGCACCTCGATCTCCTCGAGACGGGCGGGGAAGAAGAAGTCCCCCGGGACGCCCGCCGCCCGCGCCAGGTGCCCAGCCACCACGTCCTCGTCCCCGCCCCGACGCCACTCCAGCCAGGCCAGCGTGTAGTGGAGGAGGGGGGCGTCCGTGCCCCGCTCGGCGCCGGCGCTCTCGGCCCGCCCCAGGATGTCCACGGCCTCGTCCAGCAGCCCGGCCCGGGCCGCGTCGTGGGCCACGTCGAGCGCCGTCTGTGTGCCGCCCGGGAGCGGTCCCTCGTCAGCCTCGAGGAGGGCGCGCTCGTGGAGCGCCCGAACGTCCAGGGGGTCGGCGGCCAGCATGGCGGCCACCTGCGCACGCGCCTCATCAAGCTGCCCAGCCCGGCGCAGCAGGCTGGCACGGAGGCCCAGGGCCGCCGGCGCGGCGGGGTTCACGGACAGGGCGCGTTCCAGGAGCGACAGGGCGCGCGGCACCTCGCCACGCAGCGACGCGATCTCCGCGCGCGCCGTGTCCGACGCGGAGGCGAAGGCGCCGTCCCAGCCCGACTTGCCAAAGGCAGCGTCGGCACCCTCCAGGTCGCCGCGCAGTCGCAGGACCAGGGCGAGGAGGTAGCCCGCCTCGGCATGGCGAGGGTTGGGGTTGCGCATGGTCAGGCGTGCCAGCGCCGCACGCAGGTGGCGCTCCGCTGCCGCCAGCTCGCCCCGCCGCAGGTGCCACTCGCCCATGGCCGTGTTGCAGCGGCTGTCGCCGGGGTCACGCCGCAGCGCCTCCCGGTAGTAGTCCTCCGGACGGCGCGTGGCGTGCCGGTACTGCTGCAGGTGGAGTCCGGTCAGGTAGAGCTCCTCGAGCGAGCCGATCGCCTCCGGCGACAGGGGCTCGGTGGCGGGGGGTGGGGGCTCGATCGCTGGCGCGGCGGCGGGTCGGTAGGACGCCAGCTCGCGACCCTCGTGGCTGACCGAGAGGCACAGGTCCGTCGTCAGCCTCTCGCCCGGGACGGCCACGTCCTTCACGAACGGCGCGTCCGGCGCCAGGTCCGCGGTCCACTCCAGGAGGACGTCGTCGCCTGCCACCAGACGGATGACGGAACCCGGGCGTGAGCGGGTCACGGCGACCCCCACGCGGGCACCCTGCGCGGAGCGCTCAAGGCTCAGGGCCGCATCGAGGGTGGCCTCCTGCACAGGGCCCGTCCCCACGATGGGATACCAGTACTGGCTGAAGGTGCGCACCTCGCCGGGCAGCAGGAAGGAGAAGTCGGGCTGGTTGTCGGTGAAGACCCCGGCCATGAGCTCCACGTAGGGCCCATCCGCATCGGTCAGCTCGCGGTCCCAGGCATACCCGAAGGCATGGTTGCCCCACGTCCAGAGCTTCTTGCCCGGCGAGATGGCATGGTCCGCCCAGTGCACGTAGCCCTCGCCGGCGGCGTGGTCGTAGCCACCGAAGAAGTCCCGGTCGCTGCCCATGGCCATGTACGACGTCGGCACGGGGATGTTGCGGTACCAGCGCAGGTCGGCCTCGTCCGCCGGGCGCGACCCGTAGTCCACGCCGTAGTAGCGGCCGCGTGCCACCGGGAAGGTGGATGTGGCGCGCTTGGCGTGGTCGGCCACGTAGGCCACGTCCGGCGGGAAGAAGGCCTCGTACTCGTCGTGGACGCGCACGGCCACGTTGGCCCACCACAGGAACGTCTGCACCAGCGGGGTGCGGTTGGTGAGGCGCACCTGGAGCTCCAGCAGGGACGATCCCGGCCGCAGCGTCACCCCGTGCATGCCCTTCATGCGCTCGGTGGGCTCATGCTCGGAGCACCAGGCCACGGCACCCCCATCCGACAGTCGCTCGATGGCCCAGTCGGCGGGCATGGTCGTGGAGGGGCGGTGGTGCTGGGGCCAGTTGAGCTCGATGCCGCCGGAGATCCAGGGGCCCAGGAGGCCCACCAGCGCCGGCTTGATGACATTCTGGCGGTAGACCACGTCGTAGCCGGTGTGTCGGTCCTGGACCACGTGGATGCGGCCGCCGATCTCCGGCAGCAGCATGACTCGCAGGTGCTCGTTCTCGAGATGGAGGGCCTGCCAGGCGCGCGGCTCCGGGACGTCGGAGACGCGGTCGGTCACGGGGTTCGGGTAGACCCGACCGGAGGAACCCTGGTAGACGCGCCGCTCCAGGAACAGTGGATTGGGGTCCGGCTCGGGGAAGGCATAGGTGTCGATGACGACCGGCTCCGACCAGGCTGCCACCGAGCGGTCGCGCTGGTCGGACGGTCGCGGCGGCAGCGCGAGCGGCCGTCGCTCCGGGGCCGCTCCCGGCGTGGACGGTCGTGTGCGCCCGTGTGCCATCGGGTAGTCTCCTGTGGTGCCTTCCTGCGGGAGTGCCGGCGGCGGCGGTCCTCGTGACCGATGACCCTGTCGCCCGTTGTCTCCTGTTGGCGACTGTATTACAGTCGGGGCCGATTGGTCATGACCAATCGTACCTTTGAAACCACGAGTGCACGGGAGCCTCGTGGCGAGGAGCACAAGGAGGAGGACCGCACCAGAGACCGTCGTGTGACTGTCCGTGAGGCATCCCTACTACCCACCGGAGGTTCCAACGTGGTTGACTCTCGCACCAAGAAGGCGCTCGTGACGTTCGGCGCTGCCGCTCTCCTGACCCTCGGCGCACTGCCGGCTGCGGCCCAGGACGAGGCTCCGCTCCTCTACGTCATCAACAAGAGTGCGGACCAGCAGTACTTCATCGACCTGCAGACCTCGTTCGAGGCCAAGGCCACCGAGCTCGGCGCCACGGCCCTCAAGGCCGATGCCAAGCTCGACCCGAGCCTCGGCGTGAGCCTCGTGAACGACGCCATCTCGGCCGGTGCCAAGGGCATCGCCATCACCGTGCCTGACCAGACCATCGGCCCGGCCATCTCCGACGCCGCCAAGGCAGCCGGTGTGGCCCTCGTGGCCACGGACGACGGCATCGTCGATTCCGAGGGCAACCCGGTCCCCTTCGTCGGCTTCAGCGGCCCAGACATGGGCGCCAAGGTCGGCGCTGAGGCGGCCCGCCTGCTGACCGAGGGCGGCTGGCTCGAGGATCCGGCCGTCGTGCTCGGCGTCCTCTCGACCGAGGTCCAGACCCTGTCGGTCTGCGAGGACCGCACCAACGCCTCCAAGCAGGCCATGCTGGACGCCGGCGTCGCCGCCGAGTCCATCTTCCAGGTCCCCTACACCGGTGAGACGCAGTCGGCGCAGGACGCGGCCGGCCCGGTCATCACCGCCCACCCGGACGTGACCCACTGGGTCGTCTTCGCCTGCAACGACGAGGGCGTGCTGGGCACCCTGAACGCGCTGGCCACCCAGGGCGTCTCGCCTGACAACATCATCGGCGTCGGCCTCGGCGCCTATGAGGCCTGCAAGTTCTGGGCTGCCGAGCAGCCCTCGGGCTTCAAGGCCGCCCTGTTCATCTCCGGTCTCGATGTCGGCGCCGCCGCGGCGCAGGTCCTGTACGACAACATCGTGAACGGCGTGGAGCTCCCCGAGTTCACCGTCGCCCCCACGACCATCGTCGACGCCACGACCTACGCGGACGTCTTCAACGAGGTCTCCCTGGCCAACTGCTCGCAGTAGAGCCGTTCGTGACGCGCGGGGTCCGGGTCATCGCCCGGGCCCCGCGCCCACATCCCGCCCGACACTGGTGACGGCATGACCCTGACCGCTGCTCCCGACGCCGCCGCAGCCGACCTGGCAGGTGGTTCCGGCGTCCTCGAGATCCGCCACGTCAGCAAGGCCTTCCCCAACGTCCAGGCCCTCGATGACGTTTCGCTGGACGTGCGCCCCGGCGAGGTGCTCGCCTTCCTGGGCGAGAACGGCGCGGGCAAGTCGACCCTGCTCAAGATCCTCAACGGCGACTACCAGCCGGACAGCGGCACGCTGACCATCGACGGAGAGCCGCTGCGCTTCTCCAACCCGCGGGAGGCGCGCGCGGCCGGCGTGCGCGTCATCTACCAGGAGCCGGAGATCATCCCGGGCGTGGACGTGGCGGAGAACATCTTCGCCGGTGAACTGCCGCGCCGCGGGCCCTTCGTCGACCGTCGGGCGCTCAACCAGGCGGTCGACCGGGAGCTGGCCGAGTACGGCTTCGAGCGGGTCCTGCCCCGCCGGCGCATGGGCGACGAGCTCTCCTCCGCCCAGCGCCAGCTGGTCGAGATCGATGCGTGCCGTCAAGTCGCGCATGCGCATCCTGGCCCTCGACGAGCCGACCTCGTCGCTGACCGACGAGGAGGTCGAGCGACTCTTCGCCCTGGTGCGCCGGCTCCGCTCGGAGGGCGTGGCCATCATCTACGTGAGCCACCGCCTGCACGAGATCCTGCGACTGGCGGATCGCGTGGCCATCTTGCGCGACGGCCGCCTGGTCACGGTGCGCGAGGCGGCCGGGCTGACGGAGGACGAGATCGTCCGCAACATGGTCGGCCGCGACCTGGGCGAGGTCTTCCAGCGGCGCCGGCCCACGCCCGGCGCGGTCGTCCTGCAGGTCGACGACATCCGCAGCGACTGGCACCGCGGCGTCTCCTTCGACATCCGGGCCGGCGAGATCGTGGGCTTCGCGGGGCTCGTGGGCGCCGGCCGCAGCGAGCTGGCCAAGGTCATCTTCGGCGAGCTGCCCAAGACCTCCGGCAGCGTCTCGGTGGACGGCAAGCCGCTGGACGTGCACTCGCCCAGCGCGGCCATCGCGCACGGCATCGGCTTCGCCCCGGAAGACCGCAAGCGCGAGGGCCTCGTGCTCATCCGCAGCGTCCTGGAGAACACCACGCTGGCCATCCTGCGCCGGCTCACCCGCTTCCGCATCATGCAGCGCCGCATGGAGCGGCGCATCGGCGCGGACTACGTGGAGCGCCTCAACGTGCGCACGCCGTCGCTGGACCAGGAGGTCGGCAAGCTCTCCGGCGGCAACCAGCAGAAGGTGGTGCTGGCGCGCTGGCTGGCGGCGCGACCCAAGGTGCTCATCCTCGACGAGCCCACGCGCGGCATCGACGTGGGCGCCAAGGCGGAGATCTACCGGCTCATCGACGAGCTGGCCAACGCCGGGCTGGCCATCATGTTCATCTCGTCGGACCTGCCGGAGATCCTGGGCATGTCCGACCGCATCTATGTCATGCAGGGCGGCCGCATCACCGGCGAGCTGCCTGGACCAGGGACCACGGAACGGCAGGTGCTCGAGCTGGCCATGCAGGAGCACCTCAGCACAGGCCGGGCGGCGCGTCAGTCAGCCGCGGCCGGAGGGGAGATCTCATGAGCGAGAGGCAGCCGGCCGTTCCGGCACCGGAGCCGGCCCCCGGCGGCGCGCCGCGCGGCAGTGCCCCTCTGTCCGCGGACGAGGATGTCAGCACGCTGAAGCGCGTCGTCAACACGGTCGGCGTGGACAACCTCTCGCTGGTCCTGGCGCTCATCCTCATCGTGGCCATCGTCATCTACCTGCAGCCGCTGTTCCTGTCCTGGCAGAACCTCATGAACAGCCTCAGCCAGTCGATCGTCATCGTCGGCCTGCTGGCCCTGGGCGAGACCGTCGTCATCGTGGCCGGCATGCTCGACATCTCCGTGGGCTCCATCGCCTCGGTGGCCTCGGTGACCGCGGCCACGGCCATCGTCTATGGCTCGGTGTTCATGCCGGGCGACTTCGAGATCCCCATCCCCTTCGTGCAGGGCTCGATGCTGGGCGCACTCATCGTGGGCATCGCCACCGGGATGGTGCTGGGCGTCGTCAACGGCCTCATCGTCACGAAGCTGAAGGTGAACCCCATCATCGCCACCCTGGGGACCCTGGCGGCCTTCGCGGGCCTGGCCTTCCTCGTGGCACCGGGGGCAAACCGGTGGGTGTCGTGACGCAGCCGGACTTCACCTGGCTGGGCACGGGCCGCGTGGCGGCCGAGCTGCCGCTGCCCGCACTGGGCGGGCGCGACTGGACCGGCGTCCCCATCCTCTTCATCTTCTTCCTGATCGTGGCCGCGATCTTCCACGTGATCATGAAGTACACGGACTTCGGCCGGACCGTCTACGCCATCGGCGGCAATGCCACGGCGGCCCGCCTGGCGGGCATCAACCTGACGCGCGCCAAGATCGGCATGTACGTCCTCTCCGGCGCCACGGCCGGCCTGGCCGGTGTGCTGCTGGCGGCCCGGACGACCTCCGGCAACCCCATCAATGGCGTGGGCCTGGAACTGCAGGCCATCACGGCCGTGTTCCTGGGCGGCGCGGCCACGGCCGGTGGCAAGGGCACCATCGTGGGCACGGTGCTGGCCGTGCTCCTCGTGGGTGTCCTCAACAACGGCATGAACCTGGTCGGTGTCAGCACCTTCTACCAGCGCGTGGCCCTGGGCGTCCTGCTCATCGCCGCGGTCGCGCTGGCGCAGTGGCGCCAATCGCGCGCCGAGCGTGCCCGCACCCGCGTGGCCCTGGCGGCCTGAGGGGACCGGCGGGCATGACACGCGTCGCCATCAGTCACGGCACCTGGGGCGACTGGCCGTCCGTGCGGTTGAGCACCTCCGCCGTGGCCATGGAGGTCGTGGCCGAGGTGGGCGCCCGTGTCGTCTCGCTGCGCGACGTGGCACGAGACCGGGACTGGCTCCTGCAGAACACCCCGCCCACGGAGGCGGAGGGCATGGCCTGGTCGAGCGAGGCGGTCGTCTTCGGTGGCCGCGAGTCCTTCGGCTGGGACGAGTGTCTGCCCACCGTGGCGCCCTGCCCCGATCCGCTCGATGCGTCCGCGCCGCCCCTGCGGGATCACGGCGACCAATGGGGCCGGGGAGCCTACCTGGCCGTGGACGAGGCGGCTGGAGCGGTGACCCACACCTGGAGCGTGCCGCGCTGGCCGTACCGTCTCTCGCGCCGCCTCTCGTTCGCCGATGAGCGCACCGTGCTCGCGGAGTACGAGCTGCTGAGTCTGTCGGAGCGCGACCAGCCGCTGCTCTGGTCGCAGCACCCGGTCTTCCGTTTCGAGCCCGGCTGCCGCCTCGAGCTGCCCGGCGTCACGGAGGCCGTGCGCACCTCGCAGGCCGGCATCGACCTGCCGGCGCGGGTGGGCTGGCCGCTGGCCGTGCCGTCCGGTGGGGCGCCCCTCGACCTCTCCCGCGTGCACACGGGCCTGGGCTGGTCGGCCAAGCTCTACGCGCAGGCTCCGGCACCCGTCAGCGCCGTGGCGCCGGACGGAGCGCGGCTGGAGATCGACTGGGAGCGCGGCTTCGCGCCCGTGCTGGGCATCTGGCTGTCCTACGGCGGCTGGCCGGCCCAGGGGCCGCCCTGCGAGCAGGTCGCCCTGGAGCCCACGACGTCCGCACACGATGACCTCGCCTCGGCCCAGGCCGATGGCCAGGCACGGCTGCTGGCTGCGGGTGCGCGGCTGACGTGGTGGGTGCGCCTGCGGCTGTCATGATGCGCTGGAGGCCGACCGGCCAACCGGCCGGTGCGACCATGCGAGCGGGCCATCCGGCCCATCACGGACGTCATTCGGCAGCCCCATGCTGCCGCGAGATCAGGACGAGTGGAGACATGGAGGTCACGGGACGATGGTGGATCTGAACGCGCTGACCGCGGCCGTGGAGGCCGGTGACCGCAAGTCGGCCGTGAGCCTGACGCAGGAAGCCATCGACGCGGGCATCTCGCCCGACGTGATCCTGGGCGCCATGACGACCGCCATGACCGAGGTCGGCCGCAAGTTCGCCTGCAACGAGGGCGTCTACGTGCCGGAGATGCTCATCAGCGCCCACGCCATGAAGGAGGCCAGCGTCCTGCTGGAGCCGCTCCTGGCGGCCAGCGGCATGGCGCCCGAGCACACGGCCGTCATCGGCACCGTCAAGGGCGACCTGCACGACATCGGCAAGAACCTCGTGGGCATGATGCTCAAGGGCGCCAACTTCGCGGTCGTGGACCTGGGCACCAACGTCTCACCAGAAGCCTTCGCCGCGGCCACCACGGAGCACAACGCCCACGTGGTCGGCATCAGCGCCCTCCTGACCACCACCATGGTGGGCATGCGCGACGCCGTGGCCGCCATCCGGGCGGCTGATCCCAAGGCCAAGATCCTCGTCGGCGGGGCACCGGTGACGGACGAGTTCGCGGCCGAGATCGGCGCCGACGGCTTCGCCAAGGACGCCGCCACCGCCGCCAACGTGGCCAAGGAGCTGCTCGCTGCGAGCGCCTGAGCGCCGGCCCACCGACCCGCTGCCAGCGATCCTCTGATGCGTCACCGCGACCGGGTGGCGATGGCCCTCGCCCGCGAGGTGCCCGATCGCTGCCCCATGCAGATCAGCTTCACCCCGGAGTTCGCAGAGCGGCTCCGGGCGGACCTCGGCGTGCGGGGCATGCTCAATGTCGCCCGTGGCGGCGAGCACAACCCGCACGGCGGCGGCAACACCTACGAGCTCGAGCGGGCCATCGACTCCGACCTCATCCTGACCTCCGTCGGTTGGGCCAACTCGTACTACGCGGGTCACGGCACCTACACCGACGAGTGGGGCGTCACGTGGCGGGAGCACCCCTACGAGACGCCCTTCGGGACCGGCCACTACACAGAGATGGTGGGCTTCCCCCTGGCAGAGGATGGGGCCATCGACTCGTACGTCCCGCCCGACCCGCAGCGTCCCGAGCTGTACCTGGACTCCGAGCGGGTCATCCGCGAGTACGGTGACGAGTACTGGATCGTGGGCGTCACGGTCACCACCATCTGGGAGACCGCCTGGGCCCTGCGCGGCTATGAGCGGCTGCTCATGGACCTCGTTCTGGACCCCGACCTCGCCGAACGCATCCTGGAGATCCCCTTCCGCTACCACATGGCGGCCGCGGAGCAGCTCGTCTCGATGGGCGTGGACATGCTCTGGACGGGTGACGACATCGGCGCCCAGCGGGGCATGCTCATCAACCCGGCGACCTGGCGCCGCTTCTTCAAGCCGCGCATGGCAGAGCTGGTGAGCCGCGTCAAGGCCATCAAGCCGGACCTGCTCGTGGCCTACCACACCGATGGCGACGTGCGTGAGGTCATCCCCGACCTCATCGAGATCGGCATCGACATCCTCAACCCGGTGCAACCGGCCTGCATGGACCCGGCCGAGCTGAAGCGCGACTACGGCGACCGCCTGCTCTTCTGGGGCAGCATCGACGAGCAGGGCACCCTGCCCTTCGGGACCCCGCAGGACGTGGCCGACGAGATCCGCCTTCGCGTGGACACCATCGGCAAGGGTGGCGGCCTCATCCTTGGACCCACTCACCACGTCCAGCTGGACACGCCGCTGGAGAACTTCTGGTCCATGGTCAACACGATCCGCGAGACCGCCTGCCGCTGAGCTGCCAGGTGACGCCGTCGCGCGCCGCCAGGGCGTCACTGGCACATGCGCTCTGACCGCGTGTCAGAGGGGCTGTCACAACGGCCCCTGACAGACCTGACCTCGTCGCGCGCGTCACTGGGGCTGCCAAGGCGACCGTCCGGCGCCGCGGCGTTACTCCGCGGTAACGCGCTGACCGGACCGCGGCCGCCCAGGCGCTGGTGCGCGACTGCCACTGACGCGAGCCGGACAGGCGCAGTCATCCCGGATCCGCCGAGCCGGCCCGACCTCACACGACGATCAGCAGGTCCGCGCCGGGATCGACGTCCGATCGAAGTGCCGCCCGCGCGGCACGGCCCTGGACCGGGAATGCCCGGCGCAGCTCGAGGCCGATCGTCCGCACGACCGCGCGGTTGTGCCGTGTATCGGCCAGCACGAGGATCATCCGGTCGACCCCTCCATCGCGGCGCTTCAGCATGAGCTGGCGCTCCTTCGACTGCCAGTCGGTCACGCGGGTCTCGACCTCGATCCCGACGCGCAGGCCCCAGAGGCGGGTCATGGCATCCCAGGCGCGCTGATCGCCGGCCAGCGGGAACGGGACCTCCGTGCGAAGCGGGGCACCTTGCGGGAGCAGCGACGCCAACCTGGCGAGGACCTGGCGCTGGGGCGCATCGCGCAGCGGGTCGGGGCCTGGATAGGCGCGGGCTCGCAGATCCAGGCCGACGACCGTCAGGATGACCGTCAGGAGCCGGAAGCCGACCTCGTCGACCTTGCCGAGCTCGAGCTGGCTGATCCATGATCGTGAGACGCCCGCCGCACGAGCCACATCGGCCTGTCGCAGTCCCGCGCCGAGCCTCGCCATCCTGAGCTCACGGCCCAGCTCACCGAGCATTCCTCGGGCGCGGCGCGTGCCTCGGTCCCGGTGGCGTTCCTTGATCATCGACCGGAGCATGACTCTGGGCACGAAGCTGGCCCTTATCGGGCGCTTCGCGAGGACTTGTCCGACGTCAACGCCGCCCATGACCCCGTGACCCGTGACCCGTGACCCGTGATGGTTCGCGGTGCTCCAGCGCCGCGGGCGGGTGGGAGGCGCGGTCCAGCTGGGTCTGAGCCAAACGATCGGGGTCCGAGCGCCACGCCGCGGCGGCGTGACCCCGGGACGCACCGCCCACCCGGGGACCACCTGCACGGGGCCATCGCGTCATCACGCCGCGTCAGCAGGAGTGTCGTCACGGACCCTGACAGGCCGTTCCTCGTCGCTCGAGTCAAGTCGCACTGGCACGGCGTCGGACCTCGGTCTCAGGGACACCTGGGGTGACGCCCCGACCGAGCTGCGCCCGCTCAAGTGCCGATACGCGACTGCCAGTGTCGCCGCCCCAGCCCCGCCGCCGCCCCAGCCCCGCAGCCGCCCCAGCCCCGTGGGCCCCGCTGGAGCAGGTCCCATGACGGACAGCGGATTCGGCCAGGCTGTGCTCGAGAGGCTTGGCCGCCGCCTCCCGCAGGCTCGGCATGTCGCGTCCGTGACCTTGGTCACGAGCATGCAGGACCATCGGCAGGCCTTGGTGAGGTGCCACGGCCACGCGGCCCGTGCGATTCGGGCCGATGGGCACGCCGGCGGGTCAGGCGGTCTGCCTATGATTGGACAGCACGACCTGTGGTCCCCCCGCCAGGTCCCGTATCGGGTTCTGGCCGGGCGCGGGTCATGACCGTCCATCCAGTCGAACCCGAAAGGCACGCATGCCGATCCCGTATACCAAGCCGGCCCCGCCCACAGATGACAAGCGCTGGAAGATCGTCTCCACGCGCATGCGCCGCATGGGCGACCGGCCCGAGGCGCTCATCGAAGCCCTCCACGCCGCGCAGGAGGCCTTCGGCTTCCTGGACAGTGACGCCCTGCGGTTCGTGGGCGACACCCTCGGGGTGCCCCACTCGCGCGTCTTCGGCGTGGCCACCTTCTACTCGTTCTTCACCCTCAAGCCGCAGGGCGAGCATCTCTGCGTCGTCTGCACCGGCACGGCGTGCTACGTCAACGGGGCCGGTGAGATCCTCAAGGGCTTCAAGGACCGCCTGGGCATCAAGCCCAAGGAGACGACCGCCGACGACAAGATCTCCCTCCTGACGGCCCGTTGCATCGGCGCCTGCAGCCTGGCGCCCGCGGTCGTCGTGGACGGCGACATGCAGGGCAAGGCCAGGGTGGATGAGTTGATGGCAGCACTGGAGGCGATGTGAGCGACAACACGGCCGCGGTGACTCCCACGAAACACCGCACCATCACCATCGGCAGCAGCGTGGGGCGAGCCCGCGCCACGGCGCGCGTCTGCGAGGCCGCCAGCTGCATCAGTGGTCGCTCCAGTGACATCACGGCGCGCCTCGCCGAGCTGACGGCGGCGACGACCGACATCACCGTCAAGAGGGTCGGCTGCCTGGGCCTCTGCGCGGCGGGTCCGCTCGTCGAGATCGCGGAGACCGGCCAGCTCTTCGAGCACGTCTCCCCGGACGCGGTGGAGCCCATCGTGGCCGCCCTCAAGGAGGTCGGCCCGGACGCCACGCGCCAGCCGCAGGGCCCCTTCTTCGAGAAGCAGGTCCGCGTCGCCACGGAGAACTTCGGCATCGTCGACCCGGAGTCGCTCGAGGACTACGTCGCCCGGGGCGGCTACCAGGCACTGCGCAAGGTCCTCTCGGAGATGACCTCCGCGGAGGTCCGCGACCAGGTCTCGGCCAGCGGCCTGCGCGGTCGCGGCGGTGCCGGCTACCTCACCGGCCTCAAGTGGACCACCGTGGCCAAGGCCTCGGGTGACAAGAAGTACGTCATCTGCAACGCCGACGAGGGTGATCCGGGCGCCTTCATGGACCGCAGCGTCCTGGAGTCCGACCCCTACCGCGTCCTGGAAGGCATGGCCATCGCGGCCTTCGCCGTCCACGCCAACGAGGGCTACATCTACTGCCGCGCGGAGTACCCGCTGGCCGTGGCCCGCCTGCGCACGGCCATCCGCCTGGCGCAGCGCGCCGGCTACCTCGGCGACAACATCATGGACACCTCGCTGAGCTTCAACGTGGAGATCCGGCTCGGCGCCGGCGCCTTCGTGTGCGGCGAGGAGACGGCCCTCATCGCCTCGGTGGAAGGTCGGCGAGGCACGCCGCGCCCGCGCCCGCCCTTCCCGGCCACGGAGGGCCTGTGGGGCAAGCCCACGCTCATCAACAACGTCGAGTCGTTCGCCAGCGTGCCGACCATCATCCGGGAAGGCCCGGAGAAGTACGCCGCCATCGGCGTCGGCCGCTCCAAGGGCACCAAGGTCTTCGCGCTGGCCGGGCGTGTCGTCAACACGGGCCTCGTGGAGGTCCCCATGGGCATGACCCTGCGGGAGATCATCTACGACATCGGCGGCGGCATCATCGACGGCCGCCCCTTCAAGGCCGTGCAGACGGGCGGCCCTTCGGGCGGCTGCATCCCGGCCGAGCACCTGGACACCCCGGTGACCTACGAGTCGCTCATCGAGCTGGGCTCGTTCATGGGCTCCGGCGGCATGATCATCCTGGACGACACGTCGTGCATGGTGGACGTGGCCCGCTACTTCCAGGACTTCTGCCGCGAGGAGTCGTGCGGCAAGTGCACGCCCTGCCGGGTGGGCACGACCCAGATGTACATGCTCCTCGATCAGATCACCAAGGGCCAGGCCACGGAGGACGACCTCGCCCAGCTGGAGCGGCTGGCGGGCATCGTGCAGCGCATGTCGCTGTGCGGCCTCGGCCAGGGTGCCCCCAATCCCATCTTCAGCACGCTGCGCTACTTCAGGGATGAGTACATGGCCCACATCGTGGACAAGGTCTGCCCGGCCGGCGTCTGTACCATCGAGCAGCCAGCCGAGGTAGTGGCATGACCGACGTCTTCACGCTCACCATCGACGGCAAGGACGTGGCCGGCACGGCCGGTCAGACCGTCATGGAGGTGGCCGAGGAGAACGGGATCGACATCCCGGGCCTCTGCCATCTCGAGGGCATCAGCGACCGCGGCGCCTGCCGCCTCTGCATGGTCGAGATCACCGGCTCCCCCAAGCTGGCGGCGGCCTGCATGACCAAGATCTCGGAGGGCATGGAGGTCACGGCGCACTCGGAGAAGCTCCTCGAGTACCGCCAGTCCATCACCGAGATGATGTTCATGGAGCGCAACCACGTCTGCGCCGTCTGCGTGGCCAACAACCACTGCGAGCTCCAGAACATGGCCGATGAGCTTGGGATCAAGCACTTCGACCTGCCGCGCATCAACCCCAAGGTGGACATCGACGCCAGCCACCAGCTCTTCGCCATCGACCACAACCGCTGCATCCTGTGCCTGCGCTGCGTGCGCGTCTGCGACGAGATCGAGGGCGCGCACACGTGGGACATCATGCACCGCGGCCTGGAGACCCGGGTCCAGACGGACATGGGGGCGCCCTGGGGTGAGTCGACCACGTGCACGAGCTGCGGCAAGTGCGTGCAGGTCTGCCCCACCGGGGCACTCTTCGAGAAGGGCCGCCCGGTCGCGGCCGGCAGCAAGTCCCGGCGACCATTCCTGCCGTGGCTCAAGGTCGTCAGGGAGGAGCGTGGGCTGTGAGCAAGAAACCCCGTGTCGCCACGGTCTGGCTGGACGGCTGCTCCGGCTGCCACATGTCCCTGCTGGACATGGACGAGCGGATCCTGGACATCTTCGGCCGCGCCGATCTCGTCTACAGCCCGCTGGTCGACTACAAGGACTACCCCGACGAGGTGGATGTCTGCCTCGTGGAGGGCGCCGTCTCCAGCGAGGAGGACCTCCACAAGGTCAAGATGGTCCGCGAGCACACCAAGGTCATCGTGGCCTTCGGTGACTGCGCCGTGACGTCCAACGTGCCCGGCATGCGCAATCCCATCGGCGTGGCGCCGCTCATGGACCGCGCCTACCGCGAGAACGTCACCATCAACGCGCAGATGCCCACCCAGGTGGTGCCGGCTCTCCTGCCCATGTCCACGCCCGTGCACAAGGTCATCAAGGTGGACGTCTTCCTGCCGGGCTGCCCACCCTCCGCCGACCTCATCTACACCCTGCTCGATGACCTGCTCTCCGGTCGCGTCCCCGAGGCGGCCGGCTCGCGGTTCGGGCGCTGACGGAGGCCCCCACCATGACTCGAACCATCACCATCGATCCGGTCACCAGGATCGAGGGCCACTCCAAGATCACCATCCAGCTCGATGAGCGGGGTGAGGTCACGGACGCCCACTTCCACGTCACCCAGTTCCGCGGCTTCGAGCGCATCGTGCAGGGCCGCCCGGTCCACGAGATGCCGGCCATCATGGCCCGCATCTGCGGCATCTGCCCGGTCAGCCACCTGGTGGCCTCGGCCAAGGCGGTCGATGACATCCTGGCCGTGGACCCGCCGCCCACCGGCGCCGACCTGCGCCGCCTCATCAACCTGGGCCAGATCGTGCAGTCCAACGCCCTGTCGTTCTTCCACCTCTCGTCGCCGGACCTGCTCTTCGGCTTCGACGCCGACCCCTCGGTGCGGCACATCGTGGCCGTCGCCCAGAAGAACCCCCAGCTGGCACACGACGGCATCGGCCTGCGCAAGTGGGGCCAGCAGATCATCGAGCTGCTGGGCGGCAAGCGCATCCACCCCTCGGGCATCGTGCCCGGCGGCGTCGCCCGCCCGCTGACCGCGGAGGTCCGCGACCAGATCCTGGCCGGCGTGCCGGAGGCCATCGCCCAGTGCGAGCGGGCCATCGCCTGGTACAAGACGGACATGATGCGCTGGGAGGAGGAGGCCTCCACCTTCGGCAACTTCCGCTCGGCCTTCATGGGCCTCGTGGACGAGAAGGGCAACGTCGACCACTACGGTGGCTCGCTGCGCGTCGTCGATGCGGACAACAACAAGCTGGCCGACGGCCTCGACCCACGCCTCTTCAACGACTACATCGGCGAGGCCGTGGAGCCCTGGTCGTACCTCAAGTCGACCTACTGGAAGCCCATGGGCTACCCGGACGGCATCTACCGGGTGGGGCCGCTGGCGCGGCTCAACGTGGCGGATGCGACGGGCACCCCGCGCGCCGACGAGGAGCTCCAGAAGTTCCGCTGGCGGGTCGGCCGCGTGGCCGGCTCATCCTTCCACTACCACTACGCGCGGCTCATCGACACGCTCCACGGCGTCGAGAAGATCGACCAGATCCTGCGCGGCCCGGACATCCTCTCCACGCACGTGCGCTCCGTGGCCGGCATCAACCGCAACGAGGGCATCGGCGTCTCGGAGGCGCCGCGCGGCACGCTCATGCACCACTACAAGGTGGATGACGACGGGCTCGTGGAGTGGGTCAACCTGGTCATCGCCACCGGCCACAACAACATGGCCATGAACCGCTCCGTGCAGCAGGTCGCGCGCCATCACATCAAGGGCGACAAGATCGAGGAGCCCATGCTCAACCGGGTCGAGGCGGTCATCCGCTGCTACGACCCCTGCCTGAGCTGCTCGACCCACGCCCTGGGCAACATGGCCCTGGACATCCAGCTGCTCTCCGCGGACGGGGAGGTGCTCGACCGCGTCAAGCGGTAGGTGCACCTGACGCTGGTCTGGACACCAAGGGAGCGTCACGGGCGCCGCCGCTGAGGCGGCGCCCGTGACGTTGCCGGGACTGTCGCTGGCGTGTCGCCCGTCGCCGACGGCGACCCGCACTCGTCATCGGCTATGGCAACACGCTGCGCCGTGACGACGGCGTCGGAGTGCGCGCCGCGGAGCTGATGGCCGCCGACCCGCGCTTCGCCGGAGTCGAGGTGCTGACCGCCTATCAGCTCACGCCGGAGCTGTCGCTGGACATCGCCACGGCGTCGCTGGTCATCTTCGTCGATGCCGACGTGCGGGGCCTGCCCGGCGCCATCGAGGTGCGCGAGCTGGGTGCGAGCGAGGGCGCGGCCGTGGCGGCCGCCGATCACGAGTCGGTGGCCGGTCCGTGGTCGGTGGCGAGGCCGGCGTCGCCAGCCGGCTCGGGTGACGGCGGCCCCGGCGCCAGCTCGCATCACGTTGGGGCTGACGAGATCGTCGCCCTGGCCCGCGAGCTGTCGGGCGCCTCGCCGCGCGCCCTGGCCGTGGGCATCGGCGTGGCCGACCTGGAACTCGGCGAGGGACTCTC
>CAVYBJ010000011.1:0-18634 GCA_963766685.1 uncultured Chloroflexia bacterium | reverse complement strand
GCAGGCCACCTGGTGACCTGAGCTGAGCTCGACCAGGGGCGGGATGACGCGGTCGCAGGTGCCAGCCATGGCCACCGGGCAGCGGGGGTGGAAGGCGCAGCCTGACGGCAGGGCGCCGGCATCGGGCGGCTCGCCGCCGACCACGGCCCGCTGACGCAGCCGATTGGCGGGGTCAGGCTCCGGCACCGCCGCCAGCAGCGCCTTCGTGTAGGGGTGGCGCGCCTCACTCACCAGCTGCCCCGCGGGAGCCAGCTCCACGATGCGTCCGGCGTACATGACCGCGATGCGATCGGCGAAGTGGCGCGCGCTGGCCAGGTCGTGCGTGATGTACAGGAACGTCAGCCCGCGCTGCGCCTGGAGGTCCTTGAGCAGGTACAGGATCTCAGCCCGACTGGAGGCATCGATCATGGAGACCGGCTCGTCAGCCACGAGGTAGTCGGGGTCCAGCACCATGGCCCGCGCGATGCTGACACGCTGGCGCTGCCCGCCGGAGAGAGTGTGGGGGTACGTCTCGGCGAACTCCGCGGCTGGGCGGAGCTTGACCTGCTCCAACGCGGCCTCGACGCGCGCACGTCGCTCCGCGCGATCGCCCGGGCCGTGGATGACGAGCGGCTCCTCGACGATCTCGCCGACGCGCATGTACGGGCTCAGGCTGGAGAAGGAGTCCTGGAAGATGACCTGGGCCCGCTGCCGGAAGCGGCGCAGCTCGCGGCCCTCGAGGCTGCCGACGTCCGTGCCCTCGAAGACGATGCGCCCGGCGCTGATGGGCACCAGGTGCAGGGTGGCGCGACCGAGCGTCGTCTTGCCACTGCCCGATTCACCCACGAGCGCCACCGTCTCGCCCCGAGCGATGTCCAGGTCCACGTCGCTGACCGCGGCGATGGGCCGCGTGGCGAAGAACGACGTGCGCACGAAGAAGCGGACGCTGAGGCGCTCGATGCGCAGGAGGGGCCCGTCCGTCGGGCGCGGGGTGGTCATCCTGCGGGCTCGCTCGCGGTCGTGGCGGCAGTCGGCGGGCCAGCAGCGGCAGTGGTCGGTGGGGCAGCCGCGGCACTCGCCCGGTCTGGGTCCAGCAGCAGGCAGCGGGCCGTGTGACCCGGGTCCCTGGCCTGGGGGGCGGCCAGCATCCTGGGCGCCTGCGTCCGGCAGGCGTCGAAGACCTGTGGACAGCGCGGCGCGAAGCGGCAGCCCGGGAACTCGTCGCGAAGGTCGGGCGGGGCGCCGGGCAGGAAGCGCGGTGGCCGCTCGTCGTGGAGGCTGGGGATGCTCGCCAGGAGGCCCTGCGTGTACGGGTCGAGTGGCCGTGAGAGGACCTGCTCGGCCGAGCCGTGCTCGCGGAGCTGGCCCGCATACACGACCCCGATGTGATCGCACAGGTCGCTGGCCAGGGCCAGGTCGTGGGTGATGAAGAGCATCGAGATGCGCCGCTCGGCCTTGAGCTCCTTGAGCAGGTTCATGATCTGTGCCTGGATGCTCACGTCGAGGGCGCTGGTCGGCTCGTCGAGGATGAGCAGCGGCGGGTCGTGGGTGAGGGCGGTGGCGATCATGACGCGCTGCTTCATGCCGCCGGACAGCTCGTGTGGGTAGCGGCGACCGATGCCGGCCGGTAACCCGACCCGGCCCAGCAGCTCGTCGACGCGCGCCTCGACCTGCTGCTTGCGGAGGCCATCCGCCCTGAGGCGCTCGCCGACCTGGTCGCCGACGCGGATGACCGGGTTCAGCGAGTGCATGGCGCCCTGGAAGACCATGGCCATGCGGCTCCAGCGGACACGCTGGCGAAACGCCTCGTCCGCGAGGCTCCCGACGTCCTCACCCGCGAGGCGCATCGAGCCGCCCAGCAGCGTGGCGTTCCGCGGCAGCAGCCGCATGAGCGTGAGGGCCAGGCTGGTCTTGCCGCTCCCGGACTCGCCGATGATGCCCAGCGCCTCGCCCTCGGCAACGTCGAACGAGATGCCGTCCACCGCCCGCAGCGGCCCGCGTGCGGTGGCGTACTCGAGGCGCAGGTCGCGGACCTCGAGCAGCGGTGTCGCGGACCGATGACCGTCGTTCATCGCTCACGCCGCAGGCGAGGGTTGACGACCGGCTCCATGGCCAGCGCCAGGAGCATGAAGGTCATGGCCGTGATGACGATGAGCAGGCCAGGGGAGACCACCCACCACCAGTAGCCCAGGAAGACGGCGCCGGTGCGGAAGCCGTCCTCCAGGATCTGGCCCCACGTCGGCAGCGTCGGGTCGCCCAGGCCGAGGAAGGAGAGGCCGGCCTCCGCGAGGATCACGGCCGGCACGAAGAAGATGAGCTGTGTGAAGACGTACGGTGCCGTGTGCGGGAAGATGTGCCGCCGCAGGATGTGGCCCGTGGAGGCGCCCAGGGCGCGAGCGGCCTCCACCTCCTGGCTGCCGGCGAGGCCCAGCACCATGGAGCGCACGAGGATGGCCAGGCCCGGCCAGCTGAAGGCCACCAGCAGCAGCAGGATGAGCCACAGCTGGGCCCCCAGGACGAAGACGAAGAAGATGAGCAGCGGCAGCAGCGGCACGTTGTTGACGACGTCGGCCGTGCGCTGGATGACGAGGTCCACGCGCCCGCCCTTGTAGCCCGAGAGCAGGCCCAAGCCGGTGCCGATGGCCGTGCTCACGGTGGCCGCCGCGAGGCCGATGAGCAGCGCCACCGGCAGCCCGAAGGCCAGCCCCTCGGCGAGGTCGCGGCCGTTGGCGTCCGTGCCCAGGAGGCCGTAGACGGAGCCGCCCACCACGAGCCGCACCCAGTCGAGCGTGTCAGCCGGGTCGGCCAGGGCCACGCGCACCTGGGCCGTGTACTCACCCCGGAGCGGCTCGATCGTGCCGTCCGCCTCCGGGCACGCCGAAGAGTGCCGCGGTGGCGTCGGCCGCGATCTCCGACACCGGCACCTCCACCCCGTAGGCCTCCGCGTACAGTGTCACGATCGCCTCGGCCGTCTCCGGCTCGGCGCTGACCAGCACGCGCAGCGGTGTCTCGTCGTTGCGCACGTAGGGCGGCTCCTCACCCGGGCGCGGGCCGCGTGCCGAAGAGCGCAGCAGGGTCACCTCCGTGCCGTCCGGCCGCTGCAGGACGAGGCTGAGGGCGGGCGGGCGGTCCTGGAAGGTCAGCGCGCCATGGCTGAAGGAGAGGAAGGTCGGCGGCTCATCCCCGTCCACGGTGAACGGCAGGTCGAAGGTCTCCACCCGTGCCTCGCCGCGCGTGGTGGAGTCGCTCGGCTCGCTTGCCTCCAGGATGCGGTGCTCTGCCGGGCGGCTGCCCGAAAAGGCTGAGCTCCAGGCGGGCGGGACGGCCTTGGGATAGTCGACCCAGACGGACGGGTCCGACCAGCGCGTGGGCCCGAAATCGAGCGGGAAGGTGGCTACCACGACCAGGGCCGCCACGCCCAGCACGAGCGCCATGGCCACGCCGAGCTTGCCGGCGCCGCTGGCGAGCACCTCGCGCAGGAGGCTGCGCCGCCTCACTGGTAGCGCACCCGCGGGTCCAGGAATACGTAGAGGATCTCGAGCAGCAGCCGCGCGCCCACGTAGATGAGCGTGAACATGAAGGTCAGGCCGATGATGATGGCCTCGTCCGGCTGGCCGGAGAAGGTCTTGAAGTAGAGCTGCCCCATGCCCTCCCAGGCGAAGACGGTCTCGATGAGGATGGCCCCGCCCACGCGTCGCCGCGAGCCCCAGGATGAGCCCCGTGACGATGGGCGGGGCTGCCACGCGCAGGATGTGGCGGCGGCGGATGAGGCCTTCCGGCAGGCCCTTGGCCCGCGCCACAGTGACGTGGTCCTGGAGGGCCACGTCCAGCGTCAGGGTCCGGATGACGTAGATGGAGGGACCCACGCTGACGAGCACCAGCGTGAGGATGGGCAGCAGGGCGTGCCACAGAAGGTCAAGGATCGAGGCGACCACGCCCTCCGGCGGTGGCGTGCTGTACATGCCCCCCGACGGCAGGATGCGCAGCCAGAACGAGAAGACGAGGATGAGCAGGATGCCCGCCCACCAGGCTGGGCAGGCCGTTGGTGATGGCGGCCACGTAGCTGACCAGCCGGTCGATGCGCGAGCCGGGTCGCGTCGAGAGCCAGACCCCCAGCAGCAGGCCGATGACGGCCGTGATGAGCAGCGAGGTCGTCAGCAGCAGGACCGTGCGCGGCAGTCGCTCGGCGATGATGTCACCGATGTCGTTGCTGCCGTTCGCCGCACGGATGGAACGCGCCTCGCCGAGGTCGAAGACGAGCACCTGGCCGACCACGCCGGGCAGGCGTTCATACCAGGCGCGGTCGAGGCCATAGGCCGACTCGAGCTCCACCCGGCGGGCCTCGATGACCTCCTCCACGGCATCGGGGTCGCTGATGGTCTGCGAGAGGCTCGTGCGCAGCGCCCGCAGCTCCTCGCCGACCTGGGCGCCCAGGATGCGGTCCGAGTAGCCCGTGGCGCCCAGCGTGAGCACCAGCAGCACGAGCACGATGATGAGCACGGCGCCCAGGCTGGCGGCGCGCACGAGGATGGGACGCAGCAGAGACGGGCCCACGGCGTGATGCGGCCGGCTAGCTCGGTCGCCAGGCGACGGGCCGGCACCGCCGGCTGGCTCCGCGGTCGCTGCCGGTCCGCGGCGCCGCGTCTGGCCATGCGAGACACCTGCCGAGCCTTGCAGGACAGATGTCCCCATGTGACTCACTGGGCGCGCTTGAGGACAGTCCGCGTCCACGCCCTGATGGCTTGTCCGGCCTCCACGGCACGGCCGCCATGCCCATAGGGGCATAAGCCGTGCGTGGTGGCGGGCGAACTGGGTCCCATGCGCGGGTATGGCCGGACCCTGACGTGTCGTTGACGTGGGGCTGTCATGGCTTATGGCGCCATGGCGCACTTCTGTCATGCAGCACCGGTTCCGGGTGGGGTTAGTGGTCCTGTGGGACACATCTGTCAGCCAAGGGTTGGCACCGCGGGCACGAGTCGGCGCGCGGGCACGAGTAGGCGCGCCACGGGTGGCGCCCAACCAGCGCGGAGGTGCCGCCCAGCCAGCACGGACGTGCCACGAGTGGCGCCACAGCCAGCGCGGAGGTGCCGCCCAGCGCGGAACACGCCTGGTCCACGGGTCAGGGCAGCACCTCGAGGTCGACCCGCCGCTCGGTGATGCGCGCCAGCGAATCGGATTCGGCTGCCAGGTAGAGCTGGTAGAAGCCCGGGAACAGCGCGCCGGTGACGTCGGCAGGGAGGGTGACCGCGTATCGGCCGTCGGCGGTCCGCTCCGCCGAGCCCTCGACGACCACCTCGCCCACGGCCGGGTCGAGCAGCAGGTAGCGCAGGCCGACCGTGCCCGGTCCGGTCACGGTCGCCGTGACGACAGCGTCCTCCCCCGGCACGACCGCGTCGGCGCTGATCTCGTCGATGGTCAGCTCGGGCGGCTCGCCGCGGTAGAGGTCGCCGGGCTTGAAGGGGTAGCTCGGATCGCGGAAGGCGTCCAGTTCCGCGAACTGCGCGGGCGGGTCGAACTGCGCGAGGAAGAAGGGGCCATCGCTGATGACGAGGTGCCCCTTCTCGTCGAACCAGGCCTGCGCAGCCTGGTAACGCGCCACCGCCTCCTCCGGCGTCACGAGGGTGCGGTCGCCGAACTCGAAGACGCCGGCAGGCACGACCTCGTCACGCTCCATGTCGCGCAGCGTGCGGTCCACGAGGCCGGCATCGCGCTCCAGCACGAGGCTCAGCCAGGGCACGCTGTAGCGGCTGGCGGCCGTGTCGCTGTAGGCCGCACGCCGCTGCTCGAAGACGAGGTCGTCCATGGCGGCCTTGACCTCCCAGGGCATGTCGAAGCTGACCGGGCTGGCGTAGGCGGCGATGTGGTCCGCGTCGAAGTGCCAGTAGTCGACGTAGACCTCGAGGTGGTCGTCGTCGGTCATCCGGTAGCCCTTGAAGGTCTCCAGGACCGGGCGCGCGGTGGCCGCCAGGGCTGTCTCGATCTTGGCCTTCTCGGGGTCATAGGCACGGTCGACGGTCTGCGCGATGGAGTAGATGGCATCGGCCATCGTGATGGGCTGGCCGTGGTGCCAGTTGCTGCCCGTGTACCGCGAGTAGTCGAAGGTGACCTTGCTGACGGCCTGCGTCCCGGGCGCCACGGGCACCCAGGTCTTGGACTCGACGTCCCAGGTCAGCGCGTCGGCAGGCACCTCCAGGGTGCCGTCCGGCCCCGCCGTCTCCACGTCGTAGGTGGCACGGAACGGCTGGGGGATGCCCGTGAAGGGGTCGTTCCAGATGGGCGGGTCGGTCAGGTTGCGCCAGAGGTCGACCGAGTAGACGTCGCCCAGGCCGCCGACGGGGTTGTAGGTGGTGCGCTCGGTCCAGACCCATTGGTGGCCGACGCGGACGTCATCGGAGCCGGGCACGTAGGCCTCGCGCAGGGCCCACGGGTTGCGCGGCCCGGCCACCAGGTCGCGCGTCAGGCCCTTCATGCTGGTGACGACCGGGAAGCTGTTGTCCACCGTCGCGAGCCAGACGCGGATGGATTCGTCCAGGCCGGCCGCGGTCATGGTGCGGTAGATCTCGTCGCGCTCCTCGCGGCTGTCGAACTCGCCCCGGTAGAGCTTCTTGCCGAGTTCGTCAAGCTCGGCGTTCTCGTACTGCCAGAAGCCCTCCTCGCGCCAGCCGGGCATGTTGCCGAGCCACGGCGCGTTGAAGGAGTTGACGTTGCCGACGTCGTAGCGCTGCGGCGCGCCACGGCCCCAACCCTCCGTGTAGATGTGCCACTCGAGGGCGGCCGGGTCGCTGGAGTAGACCTTCTGGACGGCGGGCGCGAACTGCTCGTAGGTGATGGCGACCTCGAAGCCCGCCTGCTCCAGCTCCGCGCGGACCATGTCGGCGATGTCGCGGCGCTCATCCTCGACGCGGCCCACGAGCTTGATGCGGATGGGCTGCCCGTCGTACTGCCAGGTACCGTCCACGAGCTCCGCGCCGGCGGCGGTCATGGCCTCGCTGATGAGGCTGCGGCCAAGCTCAGGGTCGTAGGTGATGCCAGACCCACGGTCGATGTCGTAGACGGTCAGGAAGTCGGGGTCGGACGGGCCGACGTGGGTGATCATGGGCTGGGCCGCGCCACGGTAGACGTCCTGCGCGATGGATTCCCGGTTGACGAGGTACTGCATGGCCTGCCGGACCTCGGGGATGGAGAAGGGGTTGAGCTCGCCCTCCGGCGCAGGCGCCGGGTTGAGCAACAGCGAGACGGACGTAGCCGGTGCCTCGATGAGCTCGACGCCCTCGGCGTCTCGCAGGTCCTGGGCGGCTTCCGTCTTGAGGCCGAAGAGGTAGATGTCCATGTTGCCGGCCGTGATGTCAAGCGGCGCACGGTCGACGAAGAAGGAGTTGTAGAGGAGGCGCTCGGCCGCCGGCCCCGGCTTGTCGTGGGGAGGCTGGTAGGCCTCAGCGTCGTCCTGGGCGGCCACCGCGAGCGGCAGCAGCGCTGCCAAGAGGGTCCCCACGGCGGCGGCGCGCACCACGTGAGCGCGCCAGGTCATCCGTCCGGTCATCTCTCAGCCCTCGTCGGCCGGCGCTGGTGAGGCCTCGGCTGGCGCTGCGGACGGCCCGCCGGCACTGGGGCCAAGATCCTCCAGCATCTGGCGGATGTCACCGAAGCCGAACTCCGTGAAGAACGACGTGCTGGCGCCGTTGCCCGACTCGTCGAAGACCGTGATGGTCTGGCTGCCCTGGCTGGTGATGGGCATGTAGATGGTGGCCGTGAACTCGCCGTCGAGGTTCGTGCGGAGGGTGGAGATGGTGCTGTCGCCGAGCTGCACGTAGATGCCCATGTCCGGCTGGAAGTCGAAGCCCTGGAGCGTGACCTGCTGGCCGCCCGGGCCGGAGGGTGGCGAGATGAAGAGCTCCGGGGCGGGCACCGCCTCCGTGCGCGCCACCGCGATCTTCTGGTTGATGGGCCCGAACTCGCCGAGCCGCGAATCCGACCAGGCCAGGTGGACGTCGTCCTCCGTGGCGGCGATGGAGAAGTAGTCGCCGATGAAGAGGCCGCGCGGGAAGGCGTAGTTGGGGTTGGAGGCGAAGTCGGTCACGCGCGTGTCGCCCGAGCGCAGACCGAGCTCCTCGTTGACGAAGCCGAACGTCTCGCCCTTGTCATCGGAGCGCGTGTAGTAGATGTGGTAGCGGGTCTGGTGCGGGTCGTCACGCATGTCGCCCCACATGACATGCACCGCGCCGTCCGGGCCGACGTCCACGGCCGGGTAGAACTGCACGTGCTCGGTGTCGTCATCGTTGAGGACCTTGGGTCGGCTCCACGTGGCGCCGCCGTCGAAGGAGGACACCAGGAAGATGTCGCCATCGTCGTTGGGCTTGTCCGCCGGCCGCGCCGTGTAGGCGACGTAGATCTCACCGTCCGGGCCGGAGGCGATCTGTGGGAAGGCCGTGGCCCAGAAGCGGAAGTAGGCGCTGCGGGGCCGGAACTCCGGCTCGTTGAACGAGGCCGCCACGACCGGCGCCGACCAGGTGGTGCCGCCATCCGTGGAGCTGGCCAGCCAGATCTCGCCGAGGCCCTTCTGCGAATTGTCGTCCGTGCTGTCCATCCAGGCCACGTGCACGGCGCCGTCCGGCGTGACCGTGGGCTGGCTGCCCTGCACGACGCGGAGCGTGCCGAAGATGCCCTCCGCCTCACCGCTGTCACCCTGCTCACCGTAGGCACGGCGCACCGTGGGGCTCACGGCGACCGGATCGCTCCACGTCTGGCCGCCGTCCGCCGAGGACACCAGCTTGATCGTGGTGCGCATCTCCGAGGGCAGCAGGTTGGGGATCTCGCCGATGTAGAGGATCTCGTAGCTCAGGTCGAAGTCGGTGTAGGTGACGTACAAGACGTCCTTCTCGGGGTCGTCGGGGGCGGAGCCGGAGGTCATCCAGGGCTTGTCGAGGAAGCTGATGTCCACCGTCCCGCGCAGGCGCCCGAAGCGGTCGGTCTCCAGGCCGTCCGTGTTCACGCGGCTGCGGGCGGCGGAGATCTGGACCGGCCACGTGAAGCCGTCATCCTCCGAGCGCGCCACGGCGATGCTGGAGACCTCCGCCTCGACGGACACGGGGCCCAGGTCGAACTCGTCGATGCCGATGGAGATGTAGTTCATGTAGACGTTGTCGTCGCGGTCGAAGGCGATGACCGGGTCGCCGCCGGCCACCAGGTCCTCCTGCAGGTAGGGCACCTGGAAGGGCCCCTCCCAGCGCTCGCCGGCGTCATATGAGACGTACGAGGACATGGCCGGGAAGGAGTAGTCGATGACGCCCAGCACGAGGTGCCCGGGGTCGTTGGGGTTGGCCTCGATGTGCGGTTCCGTCTGGAATGGAGCTGAGCCGAAGTCGCGCGTGACCAGGATGTTGCGGGAAAAGGCCGGTCCAGGTTCGCGGTACGGCACTGGCGCACCAGCGCCGGCGGCCTGCATCCGCGGCGACCCTGCTGTGCCGTCCGGTACCCAGGTCAGCGCCGGTCAGGGGGTCGGTCCCGGGCATCTCGCCGACTCCCGGATCGAGGCTCTGAGCCATGAGCCACGTCCTGCCCGGACAGGAGCGGGCCCGCGGGCGCCAGCAGGTCCGACGGGCGGGCCGTCAGCAGCGGGATCACCGATGAGGAGTCGGGCCCGAGCGAACCCTCTTCCTCCGCGGCTGCAGGGATGGCCGTGCTGGCCACGAGGAGCGCCGCCAGGCTGAGGATGGCTGGCCGCGATGGTCGAGGACGGGTCATGGGTCTCCTTGTGGGCGCTTCAAGGGGTGGTGGTCGGTCGCTTCAGCGAGCCCGGTCGATGGCGGTCAGGATCCCGTCCAGGCGGTTGGCCACGGACAGCAGCACCTCGTTGTGGAACTCGGCGAGGGTCGTGTCGAAGGCGCTGGCGCCCGTATCCACGTAGGCCTGGGCCGCTTCCGTGTCGGAGGCATGATCGGCGAAGCGCCAGTCCAGGTAGTCGGGCGCCGATTCGTCGAGGCGATCCACGAGCTGGCCGAGATGCGCGGGGTCCGCTGCCAGGGCGAGCGAGCGCATGCGCTCCAGCTGGGCTTCCGCCTCCGGGCGGCTCTCCGGGAGGTCCTTGCGCAGCTCGAAGAGGAGCTGGCGGTCCGCCTCCATGGGGGCGTAGATGTCATCGAAGCGGCTCAGCGTGTCGACCAATCGATCGCGCTCCAGGGACAGGTCGTCGACGGCCTGCTGCAGGGAGGAGTTGTCAGCGGCGAGCTCGTCATAGCGCAGGCTGAGGTCGTCCAGCCGCGCGCGAAGGTCGGCCACGGTGGTCTCCTCGGACAGTTGGCCGCTCGTCCCGAGATTTGGGTCAGCTCCGCCCGCGGTGCCGCTGTCCGCGGCCAGGGCCGCCGACACGGTCAGGAGCAGCAGGGACGCCAGGCTCAGCGTCACGGCCAGCCCGCGAAGTCCACGTCGTGGGGGGAACGTCGATGACATCGCCAGAGGCACCTCTTCGGCCTAGCAGGTCCGGGTCGGGCGTCCCGGTGGGGGATGTGTCGCGGCGCCGTCTCTCCACCCGGCCCCGATGTGGCGCGAGCCTACACCGGATGCCACGGAATCGCAGCCGGGGGCTCGCCGGTCGATCCGCTTCAGCCTGGGGTCGAGCGTCCCCTGCTGACGCGGAGCGATGCCCGGTCCATCTCGATGCCCATCACCTGCGCCACGCGATCCATGTCGGCGTCGCAGGCAAGGAGCGACGCTCGACTGCGCCAGGCGACGGCCATGATCATGCAGTCGAGCATCCCGCGCGGCGTCACACCCTCGGCTCGGCAGCGGCGGAAGATGGTCGCTGCGGCGTCGAAGTCCGCCGCTGTGTCGAAGCTGATGAGTCGGAACCGCTGCAGCAGCCGCCTGAGATCGGACTCACGCCTGTGGCTCGACGCCCCGGCCAGCACCTCCATGACGATCGGCTCGGTGACCGCGACCGGACCGTCAGCCGCGATGAGCTCCGCGAGGCGAAGATCGACAGCACTGCCGGTCGCCCGGTCGAACTCGACCCACGCGGAGGTGTCGGCCAGGATCACCCTGGTGCGCGTGGTGCCGCCCCGTGAATGGGCGGCGCTGCGTCTTCAGGGATCGTTCCGATGGCGTGGGCGCCGCGCATCCCGAGGGCCTCATCCCGGGTCATGGGCAGCCCCGCCAGGTGACGGAGCGCCAGCTCCACCGCCTCCGTCTTGGTCTCGACCTGATACCGCTCCATGATCGTCCGGACGTACTCGTCTTCAAGGCGGATGTTGGTGCGGACCTTGGCCATACACCTATCGTACACCTGACACCTGGGTCGGAACTGTGGTAGAACCCTCGGGGCCTCGCGGCCACCACCTCAGGGGAGGTCTCGAACACGCATGGCAGGCAGGGAGTCGACTCGATGACCGATCACTACTTCGACCGCGTCCGCGAGGCCGCCGGGGCACGCTTCTGGGTCAACAACCCGACCATCGAGGAGATGGGCCTCGCCCTGCGCCACGGTGCCATGGGCTGCACGACGAACCCGGGCTACGGAGGCAACCTCGTGCGGCGCGCGCCGGACGAGGTGTTGCCCATCGTGCGCGAGTGCCTGCCGGCCAGCGATGACGACGCGGTCGTCGCCGAGCTCGTGCAGCGCCGCCTCGTGGGCCGCATCTGCGAGACCTTCCTGCCCCTCTACGAGCGGACCGGCGGTCGCGAGGGCTTCGTCTCGCTGCAGGGCGCCCCGGAGGCCGACCACGACGCCGCGGCCATCCTCGCCGAGGGTCGGGCCACGCGGGCCATCGCGCCCAATGCCACGCCCAAGATCCCCGCCACCGTGCCCGGCTTCGAGGCCTTCGAGACGCTCGTGGCGGAGGGCTCGCAGGTCATCGTCACGGAGGTCTTCAGCGTCGCCCAGGTCGTCGAGGCCTGCGAGCGCTGGCTGGCGGTCACGGCGCGGACCGGCGTGCGGCCGCCCTTCATGATGAGCCCCATCACCGGCATCCTCGGCGACCATCTCAGGAAGGTCGCCGCCCGGGACGGGCTGGAGATCGCTGCCGCGGACCTGGAGATGGCCGGCGTGCTCGTCTCGCGGGCCTGCTACCGCGTCGTGCGCGAGCGGGGGTACCCGGTCCTGCTGCTCTACGGCGGTGCCCGCATCGAGCTCGACTTCAGCGGCCTGGTGGGCGGCGGCATGGCGGCCACCATCAACTGGTCCACCGCGGCCGACCTTCTGGCAGCCGATCCGCCAGCCATCGCCACGGTCGAGGACGCGGTGGACCCGGCCACCGTCGAGCGGCTCACGGCCACATTCCCCGAGATGCGCCAAGCGCTCGACCCTGCCGGGCTCGCCCTCAAGGACTTCGAGGAGTTCGGACCGGTCCAGCACTTCCGCGACCTCTTCGTGGCCGGCTGGCACTCCGTGCTGGACATGATCGCTTCGGAGCGGGCCGCGGCCGCGGCCTGACGGGCCCGGGAGACCGGACAGCGGCGGTCAGACCTGCCTGACCCTGAGCCCGCCAAGCCACAGCGGCCCAGGCCTTGCGGGCCCGGGCCGGCCGGACCTCAGGCCACCGGGCTACCGAGGCGCACGGAGATGAGGGCGTCGCCGTTCCAGGGGACCTGCCCGATGACCGGGCCGTCGCCCTCGCCCAGCTCGACATCGGAGAGCGCGGCACGGCCGAGGTCCCAGGCCACCGCATCGGCGACCACGACCGCTGGCGCCAGCCGCACGTCCACGGCGTGTGGCACGTAGACGAGAAGGTGGCTGCCGTCCGTGGACAGCGCCGCGCGGACGCCGGGCGGCGGTGCCACCAGGAGGTCCTGGCGTGCTTCCGCGCCGATGAGCCCGAGTTGCTCGACGAGCCTGGCCGCGAAGCCCACGTCGCTGGCGCCCTGGAACCCCAGCGCCACGCGCCGGTCGAAGGGCATGGACGAGAAGGCGGGGTTGTTGAAGGGCATCCCCGGGCGCTGCCACTGCCAGATGCCGTGAGCGCCGTAGCCGATGCCCGCCGATGCGCCGGCCAGGAGGCTCTGCCAGGTGGCGTGGCGGATGTCCGCCGCGCTGAACCGGCCGTAGCGGAAGCCGTGACCGTGGCCCTCGTAGCAGGGCTCGAGGTTGATGACCGGACGGCGCACCGGCTGGCCGACGTAGTGCTCCGCGAACTCCCAGGTGTGGTGCTGCCACTCCAGGCGGTGGCCCGACTGGTAGGAGTAGAACCCGAGGCCCGGGTCGGCGGCCACCTCCGCCGGCAGGAACGTCTCGTCGTTCGTGTGCAGCGTGGTCACCGCGTCCGGCACGAGTTCCCGCAGGTACGCGATGGCCCGGGTGTACCAGTCGGTGGTCTCGGGCTGGCGGAAGTCGGTGTCGCCGGAGACCAGGTACACCGGGGCGAAGTCGTCGAAGGCCTCGACCATGGAGGCCAGCACCTCGGGCATGACGTCGACCGGGATGACGAAGCGCGGATCGCGTGCCGATGCCCATGCCCCGGGCGCATAGGCGCACCAGAGGAGGGCGAGCGACGGGACGAGGCCGTGCGCGGCGGCGACCCGGAGCTTCGCGCGCGCGTGATCGACATACGCCGGCGCCAGCCTCCCGAAGCGCGGTGAACCGGACCAGAAGCCTGGGAATGGCTCGGGCATGGCCGGTCCGGCGTCGCTCATGTCATTGAGGATGGGCAGCACGGAGATGAGGAGCGAGGAGAAGCCCTGCGCCGCACGGTGACTCACGTATGGTGCCCACTCGGGCTCCGGGACGTTCGTGAAGGCGCTCCAGATCGTGTCTGCCACGAGCAGCCAGGGCTGCCCGGCACGCGTCAGCGCCCGGCCATCGGGCGAGATGGCGATCCGTGCCGGCTGACCCTGGGGTCGTCCCGGTTCAGTACTCTCCTCGATCATGGCTCATCCTCTGCGCTGTGTCCGCCGGGGTCGATCGCCGCTCCGCGCCTCGCGCTGGCACCGGCCGCGGACGATGATGACATCACGGCGGGTGAGCGAGGCTGCCGCTCCCGCTACGGACGGGCTCGCGTCCGGGCTCGCGATTCGGTAGCATCGGGCGGACCAGCATCGCTCAAGGGAAGTCCGTGGCGAAGTATGTCTTCGTGACCGGTGGCGTCACGTCCTCATTGGGCAAGGGCATCACGGCCGCATCCGTCGGACGGCTGCTCAAGAGCCGTGGCCTGTCCGTCTCCATCCTCAAGCTGGACCCCTACATCAACGTGGACCCGGGGACCATGTCGCCCTACCAGCACGGTGAGGTCTTCGTCACCGACGACGGGGCGGAGACGGACCTGGACCTCGGGCACTACGAGCGCTTCATCGACGAGAACCTCTCGCAGCTTTCCAACGTCACGACGGGCCGCATCTACCAGGCCGTCATCGCCAAGGAGCGCCGCGGAGACTTCCTGGGTGGCACCGTCCAGGTCATCCCGCACATCACCAACGAGATCAAGGAGCGCATCGCTCGCGTGGCCCGCGACGGCAGCGCGGACGTCGTCATCGTGGAAGTCGGCGGCACGGTCGGTGACATCGAGTCGCTGCCGTTCCTGGAGGCCATCCGCCAGATGCGCAAGGATGTCGGCCGCGACCACGTCCTCTACGTCCACGTCACGCTGCTGCCGGCACTGGCGGCCACCGGCGAGCTGAAGACGAAGCCCACGCAGCACTCCGTCAAGGAACTGCGCAGCATCGGCATCCAGCCGGACATCATCATCGCCCGCAGCGACCGGCCCGTGGACGACGACCTGCGCGAGAAGATCGCCCTCTTCTGCGACGTCAACGTCGACGCCGTCGTGCCGGCCACCACCGCCGCCACCATCTACGAGGTGCCGCTGCACTTCGAGGACTGGGGCCTTGGGGAGCTGGTGGTGCGCCTCCTGCACCTGGAGTCGCGCGTGCACGCCGCGGACCTGTCTGCCTGGCGCGGCCTCGTGGAGCGCATCAAGGCCCACAAGCCAAGCTTGGAGATCGCCCTCGTCGGCAAGTACATCGAGCTGCCCGACGCCTATCTCTCCGTGACGGAGTCGCTGAACCACGCTGGGTGGGCGGCCGGGCATGACGTGAAGGTGCGCTGGGTGAACTCGGAGACGCTCACCGAGGATGACGTCGAGGGGGCGCTGTCCGGCGCGGCCGGCATCATCGTGCCGGGTGGCTTCGGCCATCGCGGCATCGAGGGCAAGATCCTGGCGGCCCGCTATGCGCGCGAGCGCCAGGTGCCCTACCTGGGGCTCTGCCTGGGCCTGCAGTGCGGCGTCATCGAGTTCGCCCGCAACGTGGTCGGGGAGGGGGACGCCAACTCCACCGAGTTCGACCTCTTCACCTCCGCCCCGGTCATCGACTACATGCCCGACCAGCGCGACATGGAGGACAAGGGCGGCACGATGCGCCTGGGCCTCTACCCGGCGCGCCTGACTCCCGGCTCCAAGGTCCACGCCGCGTACGGCGGCAGCGAGCTCATCTACGAGCGCCATCGCCACCGCTTCGAGGTCAGCAACCACTACCGGGAGGCGCTCGAGGCGCACGGCATGATCCTCTCCGGCCAGTCGCCGGACGGGCGCCTCGTGGAGATCATCGAGCTGCGCGACCATCCCTGGTTCGTGGCCAGCCAGTTCCACCCCGAGTTCAAGAGCCGGCCTGACCGGCCGCATCCGCTCTTCGCGGGCTTCATCGCGGCCTCGATCGAGCGCGTGGCGCAGGCGCAGGTCAGCGAGCCGGGTGTCCAGGCATCCGTCCGCGTGCAGGTGGAGGGCGGCGCAGCCTGACGTCGTCGGACGAGACGGGCGTGGCATCGCGGGTCGTCGATGGGCGGGCGAGGTGCTGCCCTCGGTGCGTCGACCGCGGTGAACCAGGCTGGCAAGAAGGGGCATTTCTTCGTCTACTCGCCACCTGAAGGCGTGCGTGTCGACGATGTAGCCTCCAGAAGCTCCCTTGGCAGCATGCGAGCGGTCGGCCTGAAGATCCTGAAGAACCGGTTGAGTGAGTACGTGCGCATCGCGGCGTCTGGCGAGACCGTCCTGGTGACCGATCGCGAGCGCGTGGTGGCTGAGTTGGTGCCGCCGCGTGAGGGTCGCGCGGAGACGACCCGGGATGCGCTCCTCGCGGATGCGGTCAGGAAAGGATGGCTGACTCCGGCCGTTGGAGCGGATGGGGGGCCGGTGCCACGCCGGCCCGTGACCACGCTCGGTGTGTTGCTCGACGAGCTGGCAGACGACCGCGCCGACCGGTGATCTACGTCGACAGTTCCGTCGTCCTCGCCCAATTGCTGGGGGAGGACCGGTCCCCGGCAGCATCGTTCTGGGAGACAGCCCCGCTGGTCTCGAGTCGACTCCTCGAATACGAGGTCTGGAACCTCATCAACGCACGAGGGCTGAACTCGAGTCACGGCGAGGATGTGCGAGCACTCCTGGGCCGGCTGTCATTCCTGGAGTTGGTCGCGCCGGTGCTGGCTCGGGCGCTGGACCCTTTTCCGACGGCCGTGCGGACACTGGACGCGCTGCACCTGGCGTCCATCGATTTCCTGCGCGGGCTGGGGCAACGTCCTTCGCTGGCGACCTACGACGTACGCTTGGCTGAGGCTGCCACCGCGCTGGCGATCCCCCTGGCGGACGTGGACGCGTGGGGAACGGCCGGCTGATCCGGCGGACCGATGGCGAAGACCCGGGTTCCGATTCGCCCCGAGCTACGACTCGAGGGGTGAGCCCTGGCCCTCGAAGGGATCGCGGAAGTTCCGGATGGAGACGTTGGAGACGAGGACCGGTTCGGGCGTGGTCAGGACCCAGAGGACCGCGTCCGCGATCGTCTCCGGCGGGATGAAGCGGTCGAGCTGATCGCTGGTCAGGCCCGGAGCGTTGTCACGCCAGAATGAGGTGTCGGTCGCGCCCGGCGGTGACGATGGCTACGCTGCCGTTGATGTCCATCGGTCGTCTCCTCCTCGTCGCTCATGTGCCCTGGGTGCAGCATGGCCATCAGGAGGCTCGCTGGGATCCTGGTCACGCGTTCATCCCGCAAGGCGCGAATCCCTGTCCCGACGCTCAGTCGTCCGTGGCCTTCCCGCGGTGCGTGCGGGGGGAGGGGCGGTCAGGCTATGGTCGGGCGCGGTCTCGGCTGACGATCCGCAGGGTCGCTGCGGGCACGGTGGAACTTCCCTCCGATGGCAGCGGGCCGTTCCAGATGAGCGTCTCTGGCGCGATGTCGGCGCTGTCCCTCAACCAGCACACAGTCCCGTTGGCGACCGTGACCTCGGCGAACGCCTCGTCACTGGCGGCGATGCGCTCGAACACCGGTCCCCACATGAGGTCCGAGACGTCTCGCTCCACCACCCGCCCGTCGGACAAGGTCAGGCGCAGGCGGTGCCCAGGGAGCGAGGTGACAGCTTCGATCTCGAGCATGACCGGATGCTAGCGGAGAGGATCGATGGGGTCGAGCGGCTCCTTCTGTTCGGCCTGCTGCCAGGCCCGAGCCAGCTCATCGCGATGGATGGCCGCCCACTCGACCACGAGCCCCAAGGCTCGAGGAGGAAGCGATCCAGCCAGGACCTCCGAGTCTTCGATGGCGATGAGCGCGTCGGCCTGGCCGTAGCGAGCGTGGAAATGGGGCGGCGAATGGTCCTCGTAGTACATCGCGATGACGATGCCGAAGAAGCGTGAGATCTCTGGCATGGCGCGGACCGTAGGCCGATCCACTTCATCGGCGATCGCGCCGGACTTACTCCCGCCTGTGACACGAACGACGAGTCGTACAATCGGGGCTCCATCGAGGGGTCGCGCCCGGCCCCCTTTCCGACCACCGAGGAGTCTTCCCGACATGAAGCTGTTCCTGGACACCGCCGTCATCGACGAGATCCGCACCGTGCACAGCTGGGGCGTGCTGGATGGCGTGACCACCAACCCGACGCTCTTCGCCAAGGCCGGCGGCGGCTCCTACGAGCAGATCCTCGAGGAGATCTGCGGCATCACCTCCGGCCCCGTGAGCGCGGAGGTCATCGCCGACGACCTGGAGGGCATCCTGCGCGAGGGCCGAGCCTTCACCAAGATCGCCCCCAACATCGTCATCAAGGTGCCCATGAGCGAGATCGGCCTCTCCGCCATCTCGCGCTTCGCAGAGGAGGGCATCAAGACCAACTGCACGCTCATCTTCAGCGCCGCCCAGGGCCTCCTGGCCGCCAAGGCCGGCGCCTGGCTGCTGTCACCCTTCGTGGGCCGCCTGGACGACATCAACCAGGACGGCATGGAGATGATCCGCGAGCTGGCGGCCATCATCGAGATCCACGGCTTCGAGTCGGAGGTGCTGGTCGCCTCGGTGCGGTCGCCGCGCCACGTCATCGACGGCGCGCTCGCGGGTGCCGGCGTAGCCACGCTGCCCTTCAAGGTCTTCCAGCAGATGGTCCACCACCCGCTCACGGACAAGGGCATCAGCCAGTTCAAGGCCGACTGGGCTGCCGCTACGGCGACCGCCAAGGGCTGAGCTCGGCGCCTCCTGCGTCGGGCGCCAGGCGGCGCCCCACCGCAGGTCTGTCGTTGGCCGATCCGAACGTGCCACGTGGCGTTCGGCCGTCGAGGGCAGGGCCGGCATATCCCGGCGGCCGTCCTTCGGTCGATTACTGACGTGTGTCGTAGGACGGGCCGCCGGGGCCGCGTATCGCGCCTCGAAGCCCTGCCCTGAACGAGGAAACGCCGCGGCGGGAACCACAGGGAGCCGGGTG
>CAVYBJ010000010.1:0-130100 GCA_963766685.1 uncultured Chloroflexia bacterium | reverse complement strand
CTGCCCCGGCGCCGGACTTGACCGCGCCGACGATCCCCGCCTGGCGCGCCGAGGTGTCCCGCCTGGCGCGCCGACGGTTCCCGCCTGGCGCGCCGAGGTTTCCCGCCTGGCGCGCCATCTCGACCGAGGTGCCGGTGGATCGGCCGACTTTTCCCACCGGACGGGATGATCGCCACCGCTGCCCGCTTGCGCGCGACATATCGGACGGACCGGCATCAGATGAGGCGCCCCCTGTGCCGAGTCGGTCGACTTGTCCCGTCTGGCGGGAATCCGCAGGAGGGTCCAGGAGTGTCCCGGGACACTAGACTCATGGCGGCAGCGCAGAAACGAAAGGGAGCAGGTGCCCGGGGCTTCACACGAGAACGACGGTCAGGCGGCGGCAGCCCCCATCTTCGTCATCGGCTCGCCGCGCTCCGGGACGACGCTGCTGCGCCTGCTCCTGGACGCCCATCCGCGCATCTCGTGCGGTGAGGAGACCCACTTCCTGCGCGCCCTGGAGTCCATCGTCGGGCGCGACTGGCCGCTCGTCGCCAGCTACGGTCTGCCGCGCGAGTGGTGGCTGAGCCGCATCCGTGACCTCTATGGCGACTTCCAGGCGGAGGTCCTGGCGCGATCGGGCAAGACCCGCTGGGCCGAGAAGGACCCCACCTACACGCTGCACCTGCCCTTCATCGAGGAGCTCTTCCCCGACGCCCTCTTCGTCCACCTCCTGCGCGACGGGCACGACGTGGTGGCCAGCTTCCGCGACCGCTGGGGCTATCGCTCGGCGGCCCGGGCCGCGCGGACAGAGTGGGCTCGCTACGTGGGCGCTGCCAGGGAGCTCGGCCGGCGACTGGACGAGCGGCGCTTCCTCGAGCTGCGCTACGAGCGGCTGGTGGCCGACCCGGAGTCGGAGGCGCGACGCCTCTTCGCCTTCCTCGGCGAGACCTGGCACCCGGAGGTGCTCGACTTCGACCCGGCTGACCACGCCGCCACCGACCGCTACCGCTGGTTCACGGCACAGCGCCGAGAGGCTGCTGGCGAGACCGCCACCATCTACCGCTCGCGGGTGGGGGCCGGCGGCCGCTCCCTGGACCCCGTCCTGCGCACCCTGTTGCGCCGACAGCACGGCGAGCTGCTGCGCGAGCTCGGCTACCTCGGCGCGCCGTGACCGACGACCGACCCCTGCGGGTCGGCTTCCTGCACCTGGGCCGGGAGCGCAGCGGGCTGCGTCGCTACGGGGCCATCCTGGCGGCCGAAGCCGCGCGCCGCCCTGACCTCGAGGTCATCGAGGCTGACGCCGGCGATCGCGAGGCCTCCTGGTCCGACCTGCGAGCGGCGGCCGCGGCGACTGCGTGACGCGGACGTGGCACATGTCCAGTGGAAGCTGGCCGACTGGGGTCCCCGCAGCGGAGGACTGCCGCGCCTGGAGGTGCTGCGACGCACGTTGCGGGTGCCGCTCGTCGTCACGATGCACGACGTCTTCCCGCCCACGGGCCGGCTGGCGGGCCGACTCTCCCCGGCCGCTCTGGGCCTGCGGAGGCTCGGCGCGACGGCGGCGCAGCTCGTCGTCCACAGCGAGGACGAGCGGGCGCGGCTGACCGGCTTCGTTCCAGGCTCCCGCCTGGCCGTCGTCCCGCACTTCGTCGAGGTTCGCGAGCACCTGCCCGACCGCGAGGCCGCACGACGCGCCCTGGGCGTCACCGATCGGCGAGTCGTCACGCTGCTCGGCTACCTCACCAAGCGGCGCGGCCATCGGCTGGTCATCGACGCCCTGCCGCTCCTGCCCCCGGATGTCACCGCGCTCTTCGTCGGCTCCGTCATCGAGGGCCGTGACCACGTGGCCAGGGAACTCCGGGAGCACGCGGCCGCGCTGGGCGTCGGCGAGCGCGTGCGCTTCCTGGGCTACCTGCCGGAGGCCGAGCTCGAGCAGGTGCTGGTGGCCACCGACGTCGCGCTCTGCCCGTTCCGCTTCATGTCGGCTTCCGGGGCGCTGGCCACCTGGATCTCTGCCGCGCGGCCCATCGTGGCCTCCGACCTGGCGCCCGTCCGCGAGCTGGACGCGCTGTCGCCCGGTGCCCTGCGCCGCTTCGCGCCGTATGCGCCTGCCGCGCTCGCGTCGGTCGATCCGCGACGCGCTCGCCGAAGCCACGGGCGCGTCGGACCAGCGAGTACAGGCCCTGGCCACACGGCTGTCCACGCCTCGCACCCTGGACCGCTACTCGGAGCTGTACCGGATCGCGGCGGCCTCGGTGCGGGCTGGCAGCTGAGGGGTTCACAGGCGGCGCGCGGGTCCCGCCCCGCATCGACTACAGCAGGTCGGTGCGGCCCTCCGCGCGAAGGCGGTCCACGACCGTCTTGACGTCCTGGGCCGCATCCGCCGAGGCCACGAGCAGGGCGTCCGGCGTGTCCACGACGATGACCCCCTCCAGGCCGACGAGGGCCACCAGGCGGCCACCCGCCGCATGGACGAGGACGTCGCGGCCATCGACGTCGATGACGCGCGCGGGCTCCTCGACGCTCACGACCGTGCCGCCCTCCCTGCCGCGGTAGTCGCGCAGCGCCGACCAGGAACCCAGGTCGCTCCAGCCGATGGACGCGGGCACGACCGCGATCCCGCCGTCCCCGGATGCCGGCTCCAGGAGTGCGTAGTCGATCGACGTCGCCCGCAGCGTGGCGTACGCCTCCGCCAGGTCCGCGCCCGGCCAGCCAGGCGCGCCGGGGCCGGCGACGCCGAGGCCAGCGGCGCCATCACGGTCAGCCGACAGACGCTCGCGGATCGGCTCCAGGATGTCCGCCGCATGCCGCGCCAGGCCGGAGCGCAGGACGTCGCGGCGCCACACGAAGATGCCAGCGTTCCAGTAGGCGGCCCCGCCGGCGATGAGCTCGGCGGCGCGCTGCGGCGTGGGCTTCTCCTCGAAGCGACCCACGCGGAACGTCGGCCGCCCGGCGTACACGCTCGGCGGACCATCGGCCACGACGTAGCCATAGCCCGTGGAGGGTTCGGTGGGCTCGATGCCGAGCGTGACCATGTCCCCGCCGGCCGCCCGCGCGGCAGCTGCCCGCAGGGCCGCGAGGTAGGCGTCATCGTCGCGCACGGCCTGGTCGGCCGGAAGGACGACCATGACCTCGTCGCCGGGTCGGTCGATGGCCTCCGCGGCCAGGGCCACGGCGGCCGCAGTGTTGCGCCCGATGGGCTCGCCGATGATGTTGGCGAGCGGCAGAGCCGGCACGGCCTCGTGCACGAGGGCTGCGTGGCGCATGTCCGTGACGACGAAGACGTCAGCGGGCCCGATGAGTGGGGCCAGGCGGCTCGATGGTCGCGGCCAGCAGACAGCCGCCGTCCTCCAGCAGCGGCAGGAACGGCTTGGGCTTGCGGTCACGGCTGAGCGGCCAGAGACGGGTGCCCCCTCCCCCGGCCATGACGACGGCGTACATGGAGACGATGGTACCCGCGGGCGGCTATCATCCGCCCGACCCCACGGGACAGGAGGCTGATGACCACGAGCGTGACCGAGGAACCCACGATCGACGCCGCGTCGCAGGCGAGCGCTGTGGCAGGCACCGAGTCATCCCTGGCCGGCAGCGAGTCGCCCGTGGCCGGCACGGGATCCCTTCCGCCGCGCGGCGTGGAGCCCAGCCTGCCGCCGGACGTCAACCCGGAGCCCCTGCCCATCGGCATCGCCGACATGTGGCGCCTGGCCCAGAAGACCTACCGCGCCGAGCGTCGCTACTACCTCAAGCTCGAGCGGCACCGGCCCATGACGCGCTCGGCGCCTGGCGGCGTCGGTCCTGCCCCGACTGGAGCGGCCCGTCTTCATCATCGGCGCCGCCCGCTCGGGGACGACCTTCCTGGGCGATTGCATCGGCCGCATCCCGGAGATCACCTACCACCACGAGCCACCGGCCACCAAGGCGGCCGGGCGCTACGTCTACGAGCGGCTCTGGGGCTACCGGCGCTCGCGCTGGTTCTTCCGCCTCGTCTACAGCTGGCTGGTGCGCGTGGAGCGCGACGGCGACCTGCGCTTCAGCGAGAAGACGCCCACCAACATCTTCCTCATCCCCTTCCTGGCGCGGGCCTTTCCCGATTCGCAGTTCATCCACATCATCCGCGACGGCCGCGACGCGGCCTCCTCGCACATGCACAAGCCCTGGCTGCGCGCGGAGGATGCCTGGTCGGGCGAGCGCGAGCCGGGCGGCTACCTCCACGGGCCGTGGCCCAAGTTCTGGGTCGAGCCCGAGCGCCGCGAGGAGTTCCTGCGCACCAGTGACGCCCGCCGCATGGCCTGGGCGTGGCGGCGCTACACGGAGACCGGCCTGGCCGAGGGCCCCCGCCTGGGCGCGCAGCGCTACCACGAGCTGCGCTACGAGTCGCTCGTGCGCGAACCCCTCGATGAGGGCGAGCGCATCCTCGACTTCCTGGGCATCAGCGCGCAGGCCTCGCGCGACCGCTTCCTGACGGCCGTGCAACGTGCCGACGACTCGTCGGTGGGCACGTGGCGGAGCACCTTCTACCCCTCGGAGCTGGCCGAGATCGAGACCGAGGCGGGCGACCTCCTGCGCCGTCTCGGCTACGTCGACTGAGGGCGGCCGGGCCAGCCTGACCATGCCCGAGCCGGCCTGACGATGCCCGCCGAGCTGCGCGACCTGGGATTCCTGCACCTGGGCCGGCCGGAGAGCGGCGTGCGCCGCTACGGTCAGCTCATCGCCGACACCGCCCGCGCCGACGGCGGACTGGTCATCCACGAGGCGGAGGCGGGCCGCGTGGATGAGGGCACCGGCGGGTTGGGCCATGTGGCAGCGGAGCTCGCAGACGCCCAGGTCCTGCTCATGCAGTGGAACCGACGCGGCTGGGGCAAGCACGGCGGCTCGCTGCTGCGGCTGATGCGCTTCCGGCGCGCCTACCGCGGAGCGCTCGTCGTCACCCTGCACGACATCTTCGACCGCCACGGCGTGCGCGAGCGCTACCTCGCCTCAGACGCCTGGAGCCTGCGCTGGCTGGGCCGCTCGGCCGACCGCATCGTGGTCCACTCGCAGGTCGAGGTCGAGCGTCTGCGCGGCATCATCCCGTGCCGATCGCCTGCGGGTCATCCCCCACTTCGTCGAGCACCGCGAGCTGGCGCTGCGCCCGGAGGAGGCCCGCGCCAGGCTCGGCCTGGCCGACCGTCGCGTCGTCACGCTGCTGGGCTTCGTCTACGGGCGCAAGGGCCATCGCTATGCCGTGGAGGCCGTGCCGCACCTGCCCGAGGACGTCGTCATGGTCTACGCCGGCGGCCCCGTGGCCGGGCGCAGCTTCGTGCACGACCTGGCCCTGGCCAAGGCGGAGGAGCTGGGCCTGGGCGACCGCTTCCGCATCACGGGCTACCTCTCCGAGGAGGACCTGGAGACCTGGATCGCGGCCACGCACCTGGCCATCCTGCCCTTCACCGACCTGTCAGCCTCTGGCTCGATGTCCTCGTGGATCGCGGCCGGCAAGCCCATGCTGGTGAGCGACCTGCCCAGCGTCCGCGAGTACGAGCCGCGCGCGCCGGGCGCCCTGCACCTCTTCAGCCCGCCCGAGCCGCTGCCGCTGGCCGCCGCCATCCGCGACCTGCTGGCGGGGCCGCTCCCGGACCCCGACCCGGCCGTGCAGCGGCTGGCCGCGGAGCTCAGCCTGGAGCGGACGGTGGAGCGCTACCTGGCCGTGGCCAGGGAGGCATTGGCCGCGCGTCGGTCCTGAGGGCCCGGTCGGGCGGCGCGGTCGGCGCGGCCCTCGCCCGATGCGAGCCGGCCCGTGCGGAAGCGTCAGCCGCGCAGCAGGTCGGCCTTGTCCGTGCGCTCCCAGGGCAGGTCGAGGTCCGGCCGGCCGAAGTGCCCGTAGGCCGCCGTCTGGCGGAAGATCGGCGCGCGCAGGCCGAGGGCGTCGATGATGGCCGCCGGGCGCAGGTCGAAGACCCGGTTGATGCGCTCCAGGATCTCGGCCTCCGGGATGGTCTCCGTGCCGAAGGCGTCCACCCCGATCGAGACGGGGCGGGCGATGCCGATGCCGTAGGCGACCTGGAGCTCGAAGCGCTCGGCCAGGCCGGCCGCCACGACGTTCTTGGCCACCCAGCGCGCCGCGTAGGCCGCCGAACGGTCCACCTTGGTGGCGTCCTTGCCGGAGAAGGCGCCGCCGCCGTGCCGGGCGTAGCCGCCATAGGTGTCGACGATGATCTTGCGGCCCGTGAGGCCGGCGTCACCCTTGGGCCCGCCGGTCACGAAGCGGCCCGTGGGGTTGACGTGCATGACCGGGTCGACCAGGCGCAGCTCGCGGTCGATGCTGGGCAGGATGACCGCCTCGACGATGTCGTCGTGGATGCGCTCCGGCTCCACGTCCGGGTCGTGCTGCGAGGAGACCACGACCGTGTGCACGCGCACCGGGCGGTCGCCCTCGTACTCCACGGTCACCTGGGTCTTGCCGTCCGGGCGCAGGTAGTGCAGCTGGCCGCTCTTGCGCACCTCGGCCAGCCGGCGGGCCATGCGATGGGCCAGCGAGATGGGCAGGGGCATGAGCTCCGGCGTCTCGCGGCAGGCGTAGCCGAACATCATGCCCTGGTCGCCGGCGCCGGTCTCGTCGTAGGACGAGCCGCCTGACCTCGCCTCCTTGGCATGGTCCACGCCCTGGGCGATGTCCAGCGACTGTGCCTTGATGGCCACCATCGTGCCGCAGGTCTCGTAGTCGAAGCCGTACTCGGAGTGGATGTAGCCGATGTCCTTGACCGTGCTGCGCACGACGTCCTGGAAGTCCACGTAGGTCGTCGTGGTGATCTCGCCGAGGACCATCACCAGGCCGGTCGTGGTGGCCGTCTCGCAGGCCACCCGTGCGTG
Source organism: uncultured Chloroflexia bacterium (assembly GCA_963766685.1). GTDB lineage: Bacteria > Chloroflexota > Limnocylindria > Limnocylindrales > CSP1-4 > JAFMJV01. The sequence goes on along the minus strand of CAVYBJ010000010.1, from coordinate 123,275 downwards.
CGGGTCCTCGGTCCAGGATGGCGTCCAGGATGGCGTCCGAGATCTGGTCGCACATCTTGTCGGGGTGGCCCTCGGTGACCGACTCCGAGGTGAAGAGGTGCGTGTCGGCGCTGCGGTCGGTCGGTCATGGGGTCCCTCGTCTTGGTCACGGCGGATCGGGGCTCGCGGGAGCCGGCGGGCGGGTCGGCCGAAGGGTAGCACGCGGGTCGCCGCCGACGGGCCGCACGGGCCGCCGCCGACGGGCCGCATGGGCCGCCGCCGAAGGGCCGCGGGCCATGGGGACCGTGCACAGGGGGCCGGCGGCAGGCCACTTCGGGACCGATGGCCATCGCCCGGCCGTCCGGTCCGGCCCATGCTCGGTCCAAGATGGCCAATCTGCCCGAGTCGATCGATCCGTCGCTGGCCGCCGAGCTGCTCGCGGACTGGGGCTTCCTGGCCGACCCGGACCTGCCCGACCGGCCCGGTCCCGCCTACCTGCTGGTGGCCATCCGCGCCAAGCCCACGCTGCGCCACTACGACCCCGAGCTCGTGGAGTACTGGGTCACGGACGACAAGGACCACGGCGTCAACGAGACCATCACCTTCGCCAGCCGGCTGCCGCGGCCGGGCGAGTTCTCCTGGGGCCGCATCTCCGTCATCGACCGCAAGGGCGTCGCCAACCGCTACCTGAGCTTCGGAGGCACGCTGCGCGCCGAGCGCATCAACGGCGAGGTCATCTGCGTCTTCGAGTCCCCCGCCCCGCTCCTGCGCCGCGGCGGCCACTCGCAGGGCTGGGACACCGGCGCCCACAGCGTGGGCGGCTTCTTCGGGCGCTTCCGGGCGGCCGCCGGCTACCAGCACGAGTTCGAGCGGCGGGCCGCCCATACGGACCCCGTCACCCGCTACTCCGCGTTCGTCAACGAGTTCGTGACGCGCTACCGGGCCAGCGAATACCTGCGCGACCACTACCCCAAGCTGTGGACGCTCATGCTCGCCGAGGAGCATCGCCTCAAGAGGGACCATGCCCGGGCGTGGGCAGACGGCGCCAAGCTCCTGGAGGCGACCCGCGAGGTCACCTCCGGCGCCGACCTGTCCGCCCTGCTGCGCTCGTTCTGACGACGCGACGGCTTCGCCGCGGCGCCCGCCGGCTAGGTGCCCTGGTCCCAGGAGTTCGTGTAGCGGATCTGCTCCTCGGTCATGCCCTCGATGAAGATGCCGCGCGCCTCGAGCTTGAGGCGGGCGATCTGGGCATCGATCTCCGCCGGCACGACGTGGACGGCCTTCGCCAGCGACTCGTGGTGCTTGGCCACGAACTCCACGGAGAGGGCCTGGCCGGCGAAGCTCATGTCCATGACGGCCGCCGGGTGCCCCTCGGCCGCGCCGAGGTTGACGAGGCGACCCTCTGCCAGCAGGTACAGCTTCTTGGCGCCGAGGTCGTACTCGCGCACGTCGTTGCGGACCTCGCGGACGTGGCCCTCGGCCAGGCGGGTGAGAGCCTTGAGGTCCAGCTCGGCATCGAAGTGGCCGCTGTTGGCCAGCAGCGCACCGTCAGCCATGACGCGGAAGTGCTCCTCGCGGAAGACGTTGATGTTGCCGGTGGCGGTCACGAAGACCTCACCCCAGCGGGCAGCATCGCCGGCGGTCATGACCTGGTGGCCGTCCATGAGCGCCTCGATGGCACGCACGGGGTCCACCTCCACGACCGTGACCTGGGCACCCATGCCGGAGAGCCGGCTGGCGATGCCCCGGCCCACCCAGCCGTAGCCGGCCACCACGCAGCGACGCCCCGCGAGCAGGATGTTGGTGGCGCGCAGGATGCCGTCCACGGTGGACTGGCCGGTCCCATAGCGGTTGTCGAAGAGGTGCTTGGTCTGGGCCTCGTTGACGGCCACGACCGGGAAGGCCAGCGCGCCGTCGGCGGCCATGGCCTTGAGGCGGATGACGCCGGTGGTCGTCTCCTCCGTGCCGGCCATCACCTCCGACAGCTGCCCGGGCCGCTCCTTGTGCAGGAGGGCGACGAGGTCGCAGCCATCGTCCATGGTGATGTGCGGGTGCGTGTCCGCGGCCAGGTTCAGGTGGCGGTAGTAGGTGTCGTTGTCCTCGCCGCGGATGGCGTAGGTGCTGATGCCGTAGTGGGCCACCAGGGCGGCCGCCACGTCGTCCTTGGTGGAGAGCGGGTTGGAGGCCGTCAGCGTGACGTCCGCGCCGCCCGCCTTGAGGGTGCGCATGAGGTTGGCCGTCTCGGTCGTGACGTGCAGGCAGGCGCTGATGCGCAGCCCCGCCAGCGGCTGTTCCGCCGCAAAGCGCTCACGGATGAGGCGCAGGACCGGCATCTCGCGCTCGGCCCATTCGATGCGGCGGACACCTTCGCCCGCGAGGCCCAGATCGAGGACGTCGTGAGGCGGGAGAGCAGCGGTCTGGCCAGTCGTGGCGTCACCGGAGGTGGTCGGCATCGGATGGATCGGCGCGGGCGTATCGGTCATGCATCGCTCCTGGGGCGGGTGAGGTACTGCCGGATCGGCCCCACGATGCTATCCCAGAGCGAGCTGCGACGGGCCACGAGGCGCTCCTCGAAGTGGGTGTGCTCGCGATAGCCGAGGGCGCGGTAGGCGGCCAGCGCCGGCGGGTTGTCCGCGCGGACGTTGAGGACGACCTCCGGCAGCATGCCCAGCAGCTCGGCGGTCACGGCGCTGGTGACGACCTTGGCGAGGCCCTGGCCCCGATAGTCGCGGTGCGTGAAGACGTTGCCCACGGCCGCCAGCCCGTAGGTGGGGCTGATGACGTGGGTCCCGGCAGCGGCGATGAGCCGGGTGCCGCGTCGCACGCCGAAGTAGATGCCGGCCGCGACCGCCTCCGGCGGCAGCCACGAGGTCAGCCCCAGCTCGTAGAGGCGGTTGAGGTGCTGCGTGTCTCCCACATCCAGGCGCACGGCGTCGCCGAGCACGGGCTGGAAGGAGGCGCGGTCGACGACCATGCGCACCATGTCCGTGGGCGGGTCCACGCGGTAGCGCTCGGTCAGCGCGGACACGCTGTCCCGCTGGGTCGCCAGGTAGGCCAGGCGGGTGCGGATGACGTCGCGCAGGATGCCGCCGATGCCCTCCGGGTCGCCCATGACGAAGAGGTGCTGCGGCGAGATGCCGCGATACTCCATGACCACGGCCACCGGCCGTCCCGACTCGAGCGCCACGCCCCAGCGCGTCCGCGGGAACTCGGCGTCGTCCATGTCCGCGATGGCATACGCCGCGAAGAGCCGGTCGCGCTCCAGGAAGGCGAGCAGCGTCTCACGGTCGCGCGTGGCGCGCACCTCCAGTCGGCGCGTCGTCGTGAGGCCAGGACTGGTGACGCTGGTCATCCGAGGATCGCGGGGTCGACGAGCGAGGCGATGCCCGCCGCCGAGGGCGGCGCCAGCACCCCACGCTCCGTCACGAGGGCCGCGATGGTCTCGGCGGGCATGACGTCGCTGGCCGGCACGAGGGCATCCGCCACCCGGATCGAGAGGCCGGTCAGGTAGGCGGCCTGGTCGCGCGCCGGCCGCATCTCCACGGGGATGGCGTGACCGTCAGGCGTGGTCGGGTCGATGGCGTGGCTGAGGCCTGCGACGACGACCATGGGCCGGGGGCGGCCGGGGCGGTCCGGCGTCGCCGCGGCCTGCAGGGCGACGGCGCGGCTGCCGATCACGGCCCCCGTGTCGCCGTTGGCGGCGATCCAGTCGGCATCCACGAGCACGACGTCGATGGGCTCCCGGTCGAAGAGCCAGGCGACCGCGGAGTCCGGGATGACCTTGTGGTCGATGTCCGCCTGGCGCAGCTCCCAGCTGGCGAGGCGGACCCCGTCCATGAAGGGACGCGTCTCGCTCACGAACACCCGCAGCTCCCGACCTCCGTCACGCACGGCGCGCAGGGCGGTGATGCCGGTGCCCAGGAGGCCCCCGGAGAGCGCACCGGGGTCGCCGTGCACGAGCACGCCCAGGGGGCGGTCGGACGGTTCGGTGGCCAGGCCCGCGAGCACCCCGTGGAGCGCGGCCACGATGGCCGCCTGGGCCGCCTGGATGTCAGCGGCGATGGCATCGGCCTCCGCGCGCAGCGCGGCTGCCACGTCGGCCCCCTCGGCCGCCGCATCGAGCTTCGACCGGGCGGTCTCCATGCGGGCCATCGCCCAGACAGGCAGGCGCGACGAAGGGCGAGCCGAGGCGAGGGCCTGTGCGGTCCGCCGCAGCTCCGCGTCACGGGCCGCGACAGGCTGCGTGGCACGCTCGGCGGCGGTCATGGCCAGCCCGTAGGCAGCCACCTGGGCCATCACCGCACCCCCGCGGCAGGCGCCCAGGCGCAGGTAGTAGGCCACGTCGCTGCCCCGCCTGGCCACCAGGGTGGCGACTCGATCGGGGACGGCGCGCTGGTCGAGGAGCACGAGCTCATCGCCGGAGACGCGATAGGGGCTGCGGAAGACGTCGTCCGTGCCCGGAACGGACGACGGTGACGTCACCAGGGCTGCGCCGCGCGGGACGGTGCCGCCCGCAGGACGGGTCGTCGGTCCGCCGGCAGGGTCACCGAGCCCAAGCAGGTTGGCCGCGGTCGAGCCAGGGATGCTCCTGACCATGTCCGCCACACCGGCCACCTGGCCCACCGTGACGAGTGCCTGCCGCCCGAACTGGCGGAAGAAGGCGCGCCGCTCCTGGTCGTGGTCGGCCCGCGCGGGTGCGGCGGGCTGCGGGGCCGCGGCGTCTCCCGTCGGAGCCGGACCATCGTCCGCACCGCGCTCCGTGCCGGCGGTCACCGGCGGTCGCTGCTGGGCCGGATCGGCAGCCAGGGGGACCGACTCCCTCAGTACTCGATGACGCTGTGGATGGGATGGTCGCCGAGGCGCTGGCGACCCTTCAGGGATCCGAGCTCGACGAGGAAGGAGAGGCCCACGATCTCTCCCTTGAGCTGCTTCACGAGCTCGATCGTGCCCAGCACCGTGCCACCCGTGGCCAGCAGGTCGTCAACGATGAGGACGCGCTGCCGGGGCCGGATGGCGTCGCGATGGACCTCCAGCGTGTTGGTGCCGTACTCCAGCTCGTACTCGACGCTGATCGTCTCGGAGGGCAGCTTGCCCAGCTTGCGCACGGGCACGAAGCCCGCCTCCAGGTGCAGGGCCATCGGGGCGCTGAAGATGAAGCCCCGCGACTCCATGCCCACGACGACGTCGACGCGCTCGTCCTTGAATGGCGCGGTCATGAGCTCGATGGCCTCGCGGAAGGAGGCCGCATCACTCAGCAGGGTGGTGATGTCGTAGAAGAGGATGCCGGGCTTGGGGAAGTCGGGGACTTCGCGGATCCTGGCCCGGAGCGACTCGGCGGACACGGCAGGAGGCTCCTGTCATCAAGGGCGGTTCTGGGTCGCTCCCGAGTCTAGCGCACGCTCGGTCCCGAGCGACACTCCGACGACCATCGTGGCCCGCGGGCGCTGGCGTCTCTGTCTCACTCGAGGGGCTCCAGGACGCCCAGCTCCTCGGCACGCGCACAGCGCACGGCACGAGGGGGCTCGCCCACCAGCCGCAACTCCTGGCGGACGCCGCACGGAGCGGCCAGTGCCTGGGGGCAGCGCGGGCCGAATCGGCAACCGCTCAGCGGGGCGATGGCGGAGGCCTCCGGGCTGGGCACCCAGGGCATGCGGAAGGGCAGACCGAGTTCCGGCACCGACCGGCGCAGGGCGGCCGTGTAGGGGTGGCGGGGGCGCCCCAGGAGATCGGGCGTCGGGCCCTCCTCGACGACCTCCCCGCGGTAGAGGACCATCGTGGTGGGGCAGAGACGCGCCACCACGCCGAGGTTGTGGCTGATGAGGAGGATGCCCAGGCCGCGATCGGCGCGCAGGCGTTCGATGAGCTCCAGGATGCGCGCCTGCACGGTCGTGTCCAGGCCACTCGTGGGTTCGTCGAGCAGGAGGATGCGTGGGCTGACCGCGAGGGCGCGCGCCATGACTGCGCGCTGCCGCTGACCTCCGGACACCTCGTGGGGGTGACGGCGCGCTATGTCCGCCGGCAGCCCCACCTCGTCCAGCAGGGCTCCTGACGACGTCGTCCTGCGGGCCGCGCTCCCGACGCGTGCCGCCGACCCATCCACGACCCGCCCACCGGCCCGCCAGCCCTCCGCGACCGCAGAGCCGATGGTCTGTCGCGGGTCCAGGGCACCGTCCACATCCTGGGGGATGAGCTGCACGGCTCGGCGGAAAGCACGCAGAGCGTCACCCTGCAACGTTCGCACGGGCACGCCGCCGAAGGTCGCGCTCCCGCCCGTGGGCGCGATGAGGCCGAGCAGGGCGCGCAACGCCGTCGTCTTGCCCGAACCGCTTTCGCCCACCAGGGCCAGCGAGTCGCCGGGCCTCACCCGGAGGGAGGCGAGCCGAAGCGCCGGATGGGCACGCGGGATCCGTCCCCGGGTACCGCACCTCGAGGCCGTCCGCGGCGAGGGCCACGTCCGACGCCGGCGAAGGTCATGCCTCGACCTCCACTGCGGGCGCAGTCGACGACCTCGCGGACGGCAGCACCGGCGTGGCGGCCACGAGCGCCGCCGTCACCGGGTCGCTCGGGTGGCGCAGGACCTCCGGGCCACCCCGCTCGACGATCCGGCCGTCGGCGATGATGCTGATGCCGTCGGCGAGCCCGGCTACCAGGGCCAGGTCGTGGCTGACGAGCAGGAACGACGGTGCCCTCCTGCTCCCGGAGCTCACGGAAGAGCTCCGCTACCTCGGCCTGGACGGTGACGTCAAGAGCGCTCGTCGCCTCGTCGGCGAGGATGAGATCGGCCCGCAGCGCCACGGCCAGCGCGATGGAGATGCGCTGGGCCTCGCCGCCCGAGAGCTGGTGCGGATAGCGCCGCAGCAAGTGCGGGGTCGAGGCGGACGGCTTCAAGCGCGTGGGCCAGTCGTGTCACGCGCTCCGGGCCCGGGACGCCGTGGAGGGCCAGCGCACGATCGATCCAGGTCTCTGCCCGGAGCGTGGGCGTCAGCGCCGCTCGCGCTGCCTGGAGCACGACCGCGATGCGGCGGCCGCGGATGCTGCGCATCGTCCGGTCCGAGGCGCCCACGAGCTCCTGGCCGTCGAAGCGGACGCTGCCGCTCGACCTCGCGTGCGCAGGCAGGATGCCCAGGATGGTCGACTGCAGCAGGTACTTGCCGGCTCCGCTCTCGCCGACGAGACCGACGATCTCGCCACGCCCGGACGGTCAGCTCGCGTCGACATCGAGCAGCGTGGCTGCCGCCGATGCGCGACCACGAGGTCGTGGATGGACAGCAGGGGCGTCACGCCCCGCGGCTGCTCGCGAGCTACGGCACGCTCATCGGCGGGTCGCTCCCTTGGGGTCGAGGCGCTCGCGCAGGCCCTCACCAAGCAGCGTGAAGGCCAGGGCCGCCATCATGATTGCGCCACCGGGCACGAGGGCGACCCAAGGATGGGTGGCGAAGAGCGTGCGGCCCTGCTCGACCATCAGCCCCCACTCCGGCGTGGGGTCCTGGGCGCCGAGTCCCAGGAAGCTGAGGGCCGCCAGCGTGAGGATGACCCCACCCAGGTCCAGAGAGGCCTGCACGATGACGGGGCCGGCGGCATTGGGCAGGATGTGCCGGACCGCGACCCGCCAGGGCGCGATGCCCAGCAGGCCGCGAGGTCTCCACGAACGTTCGGTCGCGGAGGGCGGCCGCCTCGCCGCGCATGAGTCGGGCGTACCAGGGCCACCAAGCGAAGATGATGGCCACCGCGGCGTGCTGCAGCGAAGGCCCCAGCGCGGCACCGATGGCCAGTGCCAGGAGCAGCGACGGGAAGGCCAGGAAGATGTCCACGAAGCGCATCAGGACATCGTCGAGCCAGCCGCCCGCTGCCCCGCTGACGAGGCCGATGGGGACGCCGATGGCGAGCGCCGCGATGATGATGAGGACTGAGGTGCCTACCGTGACCCAGGCCCCGAAGAGGGTCCGCGACAGGACGTCGCGGCCCACGCTGTCGGTGCCCAGGAGGTGCTCGCCGCCGGGTGGCTGCAGGGTCGCCATGAGGTTCGTGGCGGTGCCGGCATCCTCGGGATGGGGAGCGATGATGGGCGCCAGGACCGCCGCCAGCGCCACCAGAACGACGATGCCGAGCCCGACCGTCAGCCCGGGGTGTCGGCCCATGAACCGCAGCCCGGCCACGGCAGCCGTCCGCGCGGCGCCGCCTGCACGGGCTCATCGGAGCCGCGGGTCGAGGACGGGCCGCAGCAGGTCCACGACAAGGTTGGCGAGCCAGGTAGGCGAGTGCCACGACGACCGTGGCGCCGGCGATGGCCGGGGCGTCCAGGGTGGTGATGGAGTCGGCCACGTAGGAGCCCAGGCCGGGCCAGTCGAAGAGGTTCTCGACCAGGAAGGTGTTGCCCAGCGAGTAGCCGAAGACGAGGGCCAGGGCCGCCATGACCGGGCCCATGGACGGGCGCAGGGCGAAGCGCCAGATGATGGTCCGCTCCGGGAAGCCGATGGCGCGGGCCATGCGCACGTGCTCCTCGCCCAGCGTCTCCAGCAGCCCGGCCCGCGTGAGCCGCGCGATGAGACCGATGGGATAGGCAGCCACCACGAGCGCCGGCAGCAGCAGGTGGGCGAGGGAGGACAGAAGGAGCGGGCCGTTGAGGGTCAGGATGGCATCGATGCTGATGAGGCCCGTGATCGGATGACGGCCGACCACGTCACGGAAGTCGCGGTCGAAGCGGCCGGCGACCGGCAGCCAGTCAAGCTGCGTGGCGAAGACGAGCTGGAGGAGCAGCCCGAACCAGAAGATGGGCAGGGAGACGAGGATGGCCGAGAAGCAGCCGCTGAACCAGTCGGGCGCGCGACCCTTGCCAGCGCGCCGCCAGGACCCCCAGCGGGATGCCCACCACGATGGCGATGAGGATGGCCGCCACCACCAGCTCCAGCGACGCCACCAGCCTCGTCATGACATCCGAGAGGACGGGCTGCCGGGTGTGGATCGAGGTCCCCCAGTCGCCCCGCACGAGGTCGACGAGGTAGCGACACGACCTGCTCGGGCAGCGGGCGGTCGAGGCCGAGCTGTTGGCGCACGATCTCGAGCTGCTCGCGCGTCGCCCGCGGGCCGGCCCACGTGGCAGCCGCGTCGCCCGGCAGCTGACGGGTGATGACGAAGGCGACGCAGCCCCACGCCCAGCGCCACGAAGAGCGTCTGGGGCAGGCGCCGGACCAGGAACCTGCGCATCGTCGGCGTGCCTCAGGGGCAGCGTCGAGCAGGACGAGGGGCGGACGTGCCGGCTCAGCCGGCACGTCCGCACCGAGCGGCTGGCTCAGCCCTCCGGGACCAGGTCGTAGACGAAGGCCACCTGTGCGTAGGCCGGGTCGTCGACGTAGCCGCCCACCGTGGCGTCCAGGACGCGCTGGTAGTTCTGGACGTAGGGCACCACCACGACGGCGTCATCGATGAGCATCTGCTGCATCTCGACGTACTGCTGCTCGGCGGCGGCGCGGTCCGTGGCCGTGAGGGCCTGGATGCCGTCGATCATGGGCGTCCAGCTCCGGGTTGGAGTAGTAGGCCAGGTTGAAGTTGGGCAGCTCCTCGCGTGCGGAAGAGCGAGTAGAACCAGCTGAAGGGATCCGGGATAGTCCGGCCACCAGTACATGATGAAGATGTCCTGGCGGTCCGCGACGTTCTCGGACTTGGCCCGGTCCCACTGCGGTTGCCACTCCGTGGCCTGCACGTCGAGGTCGATGTTCAGCTCGGCCAGGTTCGACTTCAGGCTCTGCGTGATGAGCTGCAGGTCGCTGTCGCCGACGGCGACCGTCAGCACCAGCTTGAGCGGCTCGCCGTCCGGTCCGAAGCCAGTGCCCGCCAGCAGCTCCTTGGCACCCTCGAGGTCGAGGCCGGTGCCGGTCAGGGCGTCGGAGTATCCCAGCAGGCCGGGCGGGATGACACCCTTCGGTGGGCACCACGGCACCCGCCAGGGCGGTGGCGATGCCGGCCGGGTCGACGGCCTTGGCCACGGCTGCCCGCACGGCCGGGTCGGCCAGAGGCCCGGAGGCCGTGTTGAGGAGGATGACGACGTTCTGGAAGGAGGGCGTCTCGACGACCTGGACGCGCTCGTCGCTGCGCAGGCTGTCCACGAGCTGCGGGGTGAGACGCTCGGCGAAGGAGACGTCGCCGCTCTGGACCAGCTGGGCCGCGGTGGTGGGCTCGGGCACGACTCGGTAGACGACCTCCGTGTAGTGGTCGCCTTCCCAGCCACCCCAGTACTCAGGGAAGGCCGAGAGGGTCAGCTCGAACTCGGAGCCCGGCTCCCAGCTGGCGATGGTGTAGGGACCCGTGCCCGCGTCCTCCACCGGCCTTGAAGTACTCGACGAGCTGCTCTTCCGAGGCGCCCTCGCCGGCGGCCTGCGTGTCGTAGATGTAGGAGGCGTACTGGGCCGAGGCGATGAGGTCCAGCGGCGCCGGGTAGGCGAGGTTGAAGACGAGCGTCGTGGCATCGGGCGCCTCGATGGACTCGACGGGGCTCCAGATGTAGCCGGCGCCCATGCCCAGCGCCTGCGTGCGCTCGATGGCGGCCTTGGCGGCGGCGGCATCCATGGGCCGGCCGGTGTGGAAGACGACGTCGTCGCGGAGCGTGAAGGTCCACGTCAGGGCATCGTCGCTGACCGTCCACTCGGTGGCCAGGGCCGGCTTGACGCGTGCCCGGTCGCCGAGTCGTAGCGCGTCAGCGACTCGTAGATGTTGTGCATGGCGATGACCTCGTTGGAATACGAGGTCGCGGGGTCGAGGTCGGTGACGACCACCAGGTGCGAGCCGTAGGTGAACGTCACTGGCGCATCCTGGGCCTGGGTGCCGACCGCCGTCGACAGGAGCAGGCCGGTGGCCATGAGCGAGGCGGCCAGGCGGCGGGGGCCGCGGCGCGCCCTGTCCCGAGTGTCCATCGGTGCTGGGTCCTCCTCGATGCTGGCTGGGGATGGACTGCCGGCCGCCCTCCACGCCTTTCGGACGCGACCGCTTGACGATGATGCCGCACCCGGCCGGTCCGTGGCGAGGGAGATCCGCTCGCCGACCTGGCCGCTTGCTGCTCAGTCCATGGCGAGCGGTCCGGCAGCCTTGACCCGGATGCGCGCGGCAGGCTCCATGAGGTAGGTGAGCGGCGTCTCCTCGACGTCCACGACGGAGACCTGCCCGGCGTCCGCGCCGGCAGCCACGGCTGCCGCTCCGGCGCGCGCGGCGATCGACTCGACTGCCTCGGCGTGGCCCCGGGCGCGGAAGGAGACGACCTCCTCGGCGCTGCCGCTGACCTTGGCGATGGCCGCGCCGATGGCGTTGGCGACATCGTGGTTGGGCGGCCGCAGGACCTCGCTCACCCCGGCCACGCGGTCGGGCAGGATGATGCTCCCGCCGCCGACCGCGATGAGCGGCACGGCCGCGCGCGAGGTCTTGACGCGGTCGATGGCATCGGCGACGGCAGCGTCCGAGAGGGCCAGGCCGTCGGCCAGCAGGGCAGCATGCTCGGGTCCGGGGCTCATCGAGCCGATGTCGTGGGCCCGGCCGGCCAGCAGGGCGGCGTCCGTGAGCGTGGGGGTCGCGCCGCCGAAGGCGAGGGCCTCGCTGCTGGATGCGCCAGGCCACCGAGTCGGGCCCGACCTGGCCGGGTGCGCACGATCGTGCCGCCGCCGATGGCGATGGAGACGATGTCGGGCATGCGGAAGTTGGTGCGGATGCCGCCGATCTCGACGGCCTGCGACGATTCGCGCGGGAAGCCGCCCACGAGCACGCCGATGTCCGTGGAGGTGCCTCCCACGTCGATGACGATGCCGTCGTCGCGCCCGGTCAGGTAGGCCGCGCCCCGCAGCGAGTTGGCCGGCCCGGAGCCGATGGTCAGGACGGGGAAGCGCAGGGCATGCTCGAGGGCCATGAGCGTGCCGTCGTTCTGGGCGAAGTAGAGGGCCGCCTCGATGCCACGCCGCGCCAGCGCCTCGCGGAGCGTCCCGGCGACCTCGCGGGCGACGCCCAGGAGCGCCCCGTTGAGGACGGTCGAGTTCTCCCGCTCGAGGATGCCCAGGGCGCCGATCTCGTGGCTCAGCGAGAGGTGGATGTCGTCGCCCATGACCTCGCGGGCGACCTCCGCGGCCGCCAGCTCATGGCGCGCCGAGACCGGCGCGAAGACGCTCGTGATGGCCACCGCGTCGACACGGCCGCGAAGCGGGGCCAGGAACTCGCGCACGGCGGCCGCGTCGAAGGGCACGATCTCGCGGCCATCCAGCTCGATGCCGCCGCGCCACGATGGCCTCGCCGCCGGAGACGACGTCGCGCAGCTCGTGCGGCCAGGTCAGCAGCGGCCGCACCGAGAGCGTGGCCGGCGCCCCGATGCGCAGGACGGCCACGCGGTGCAGGCGCCGTCGCTCGAGGACGGCGTTGGTGGCGTGCGTGGTGCCCAGCATGGCGTGGCTGATGCGGGCGCGGTCGATGTGCCCGGCGGCCAGGACCGCGTCCACTGCCGCCTCGATGCCCGAGCTGACGTCCGGCGTGGTCGGCGCCTTGGCCTTGGCCAGCAGGCGGTCCTCGCGGTCCAGGACGACGGCGTCCGTGTTCGTGCCGCCCACGTCGATGCCCAGGCGCAGGTCCAGGCCGGCCGGCGACGGTCATCGCCCGGGCGCTGCCGGAGCGCCGGTCGGTCCGCCGGACAGCCCTCACGCCGACGTCATCGCCGGGCCAGCGCCCGGTGCCCGGGTTGAGGTCCTCGACCGCCACGTAGTCGAGGTCGAAGCCGAAGGCGCGCGGACCGGCGGTCTCCAGGCCGATGCGGCGTCCGCCAGATGGGCGGGCAGGGGAAGGCGATGGCCACGACGCGCTGGCCGTAGCGCAGGCGCTCCGTGTGGATGGCCTCGCCGGTCTGCTCGTCGAGGAGGGCGATGATGTCCGGCGCGCTGGCGCGCACGACCTCGCCGTCCAGGCGCGCCACCAGGAACTCGTTCTGGATGTCGATCTCCAGGCGCCGGCCGGCGTCCGTCGCGGGTGCCCTCGATGCGTGGCCACACCGCGCACGAAGCCAGCCCTCGATGCGCCGCTCGATGTCCGCCACCTTGCCGCCCAGCAGGCGCGCCGCGCCGACGGCGGCGATGACCGTCAGCGACCGGGTCCGTCCTCCGCCTCGCGGATGGCGGCACCGATGCGGCCCGCCAGCGACACCGTCCCCGGGCACCGCTGGCGTGACGCGCCTGGGCCACCGTCATGGTGTACTCGGCACTGGCCGCGATGCCGCCGCAGGCGATGGCCACGGCCCGCTCGAGGCGCTCCGCCCAGGCGCCCTCCGCATTGCGGAACGTGGCGCGGTGCCCGCGCTCGTCGACGACGACGGCCGGTCCGGCGGGGATGCCAGCCAGGTGCATCGTGACCTGCTGGACCTCCGGGAAGGCGCGGCCCATGCCGTCGGCGTCCAGGACCGGCAGGCGCATGCGGGCAGCCCAGGTGAACGGCACCATGCCGTTGGAGCCGCCGATCTCGGCACACATGAGGGCCCGTACCGGCGCGCCGCTGAAGCGCTCGACCTCCTCGCGCAGGTACTCGCCCTCGGCGCCCGAGGAGAGCTTCTCGATGGTCACCGTCGGGGCGCCCAGGAAGCCGCAGGACATCACCACCCCGTCGTCGGGCAGGTCGTCGAAGGTCGACCAGCTCGACGGGGCCGAAGTCGCTCGATGGCCTGCATGGCCATGAGCGTGGCCGTGTAGGCCTCTCCGCCGCCGCCCGCGCCGAGCACGGAGCAGCCGCGAGCGATGTCGGGCAGCTCGTCGACGCGGATCAGGCGGGGCATCGCGGCATCATAGGCGAGCTGGCGGCAACCTCGCTCATGGGCCGCCCGGAAGCGCCGTGCCGGCTGGCCACGACCTCGGCCATGATGGCCAGCGCCACCTCGCCCGGCTCGCGGCCGCCGAGGTCCAGGCCGATGGGCCCGCGCAGGCGCGCCAGCTGCTCGTCGCTGAGGCCCTGCTCGCCAAGGCGTTCGCGCCGCACCCGCTGCGTCCGGCGGCTGCCGATGGCGCCCACGTAGCGACAGCCGCGTCGCAGGGCATCGGCGATGGCCGGCTCGTCGAACTTCGGGTCGTGGCTGAGGACCGCGACCGCGTCCGCCGGCCCCAGGCCGATCTCGTCGGCGGCCTCGTCGGGCCAGGCCAGCACGAGCCGGTCCACGTCCGGGAAGCGCTCCCGCGTGGCGAAGGCGGCCCGGCCGTCGATGACGACGGTCTCGTAGCCCAGCTCGCGCGCCAGCCGGGCGAGGACCATGGCCACCGGCACGCCACCGACCATGACCAGCCGCGGCCGCACCGGGAAGACCTCGATGAAGCGCGAGGCGCCGGCCACGTCGAGGGTCGCCGAGACGCCCCGCTCCAGGGCCGCCTGCGCCTCCGCCACGAGCGTCGCGTCTGCCTCCGGCGAGCCCAGCGAGCCCTCCAGGCGCCCGTCGCGGGTAGACCACGAGGGGCTCCGCGGGCGGGGCCGCCGGGCCCAGCTGCGAGGCTCCCGGCTCCGCGCCGGGCGATCCCGCGGCCAGCGTCGTGATGACGGCCGAGGCCGCGCCCCGGTCGGCAGCGCTGGCCGCCTGCGCGGCGCGTGCTGCCTCGAGCACGGCCTCCGGGATCCAGGGCTGGACGAGGACGTCGATGACGCCGCCGCAGGCCAGGCCCACCTCCCAGGCCTGTGCGTCGCTGATGCCGAAGCGCACGACCCGCTCCAGGCCGGAGGCACGGGCCTCCGCCATGTGCTCGGCGGTGGCCCCTTCCACGCAGCCACCGCTGACGGATCCGGCGATGCGGCCGTCAGAGGCGAGGAGCATGGTGGCACCCTCGCGCAGGGGCGACGAGCCGAAGGTCCGCACCACCACGGCCCGAGCGATCCCCACGCCCTCCGCCTGCCAGGCGCCGATGGTGGCCAGGAGGTCCTTCATGCCGCCCTCCAGTTCATGCCGGTCCCCGTTCATGCCGGCGCCCAGCTGCGCAGCGGGATCGCGGGCGTCGGGCGCTTCTGGTGGACGCGCGGCCGCCCGGAGCGGTCGGGACGGCGGCTGCGGTGGTCGGCCATGTCGGAGAGCAGGTCGCCCAGCTGCCGGAGGCTGGCCAGGTCGTTGACGGCCACCAGGTCGTCGATGAAGGGGTAGGCGGCCTTCATGCCGCCCGCCAGCGGCTGGTAGACGTCCGGGCCGAAGAGCGGGTCGAGCCAGATGAGCCGATGGCAGCTGCGCTGGAGCCGCGCCATCTCGCGGCGCACGAGGGCCGGATCGCCACGATCCCAGCCGTCCGAGACGATGAGGACGACGCCGCTGGAGCGCAGCACGCGGCGCGCCCAGTCGGCGTTGAAGGTGCGCAGCGATTCGCCGATGCGGGTCCCGCCCGACCAGTCGGAGACGGAGGCCGAGACGCGCGCCAGCCCGGCGTCCGGGTCGCGGCCCGCCAGCTCGCGCGTGACGCGCGTCAGGTGGGTGCCGAAGACGAAGGCCTCCGTGCGCACGCCCGTCAGCCGGCGCAGGGCGATGGCGAAGCGGATGAGCAGCCGGGCATGGCGCTCCATGGAGCCGCTCACGTCGCAGATGACCGTCATGGATCGGGGGCGCATGAGCGGCCGGCGCCAGAGCCACTCCGCGAGGTCGCCCCCGCTCTGCAGGTTGCGCCGGAACATCTGGCGGGCCGCCAGGCGCCGGCCGTGCGGGTGGAGCCCATGTCGACGCGAGCGCCGCATCTCGAGTCGCGGACGCAACTCGTCCACGAGCCGCTCCGCGTCACGCAGCTCGGAGGGGCTCATGCGCTCGAAGGGCTTGTGGAAGAGCCGCTCGAGCTCGCTCCAGGAGGCCGCGGCCGAGGTCTCGTCGCGCAGGTCGGACGGGCCGGCCAGGTCCTCGGCCTGGTCATCGATGACGACCGCGGCAGACGCCTCCTGCTCGGCCGCCTCGCCCTGCTCGAAGCGCCGCCATGCGCTGTCCATCGCCGGCACCCTCGTCCCAGGGCAGCTCGAGGTCCAGGTCCGGCGGCTCGATGGCCAGCTCGTAGCGCCGCCAGAAGCGGCTGAAGACCTCGTCGTAGACGGGCAGCTCGTCGCGGCGCCGCACGAAGAGCGCCAGGCCGGCGGCGTGGACCTGCTCACGCTCGCCGATGTCGATGAGCGTGAGGGCGCGCGAGTAGTCGATGGCCGCGCCCAGGTCCGTGCGCAGGCCGGACGCCCGCAGCGCGCGCGTGAAGAGCATGGCGTTCCAGAAGAAGGCACCCCCGGAGACGCCCGGCACTGGCTGCTGCATGCTGCGCCGCAGGCTCAGGCGACCGCGGCCGCCGTCTCCTCGAGGTAGAGCCGGGCGGTCGCACCGCGGATGGCGCGCACGTCCTCCTCGTACTTGAGCACGACGCCAAGGGTCTCGTCGACGAGCTCCGCCGTGAGACGCCCGGCACCCAGCGCCAGCAGCGCGGCCGCCCAGTCGATGGTCTCCGCCACGCCCGGCACCTTGGTCAACTGCCCGCTGCGCAGGCGCTGCACGAAGGCCACGATGGCGGCCGCCAGCCGATCAGGGGTGTCCGGCACGCGGGCCAGCACGATCTGGTACTCCCGCGCCGCGTCGGGGTAGTCGATCCAGTGGTACAGGCAGCGCCGCTTGAGGGCGTCGTGGACCTCGCGCGTGCGGTTGGAGGTGAGCACGACACGCGGCGGATGCTCGGCCCGGATGGTGCCGATCTCCGGGACGGTCACGGCGAAGTCGGAGAGGATCTCCAGGAGGAAGGCCTCGAACTCCTCGTCGGCGCGGTCGATCTCGTCGATGAGCAGCACCGGCGGGCCGCCCTCGTGGGACTCGAGGGCCTGCAGCAGCGGCCGCTTGAGGAGGAAGCGCGCGTCGAAGATGTCGTGGGCGTCCGCGTCGGCGAGCTTGCCCTGCGCCTCCAGGAGGCGGATCTCCAGCATCTGGCGCGGGTAGTTCCATTCGTAGACCGCGGTGTTGACGTCCAGGCCCTCGTAGCACTGCAGGCGGATGAGCCGCGTCCCGAGGGTCGCGGCCAGGACCTTGGCCAGCTCCGTCTTGCCCACGCCGGCCTCGCCCTCCAGCAGCAGCGGCCGGCCGAGGCGCAGGGCCAGGAAGACGGCCGTCACGAGCGAGCGGTCAGCCACGTAGTCGCGTCCGCGGAAGGCCTCCTGCAGCGCGTCGATGGAGTCGGGCGGTTGGTCCATGGTCCGAATCTAGCGCGCCCGCCGCATTACCATTCCGAGCCAGCGCGAACGGAGCGCGAGAGGGAGGGATCGTGGAGCTGGACAGCGCACAGATCGTCATCGTCGGCATCATCGTGGCGCGGCTGCTGGTGCCCCTGGCCATCATCCGCTTCCCGCTGCCGGGCATCCTCGCCTGCCTCGTGCTGGACGCGGTCGACCAGACCGTCTTCCAGGCCTGGCGCCGGGCGCCGACCTGGCCGGCTACCAGAGCTACGACAAGGCGCTCGACATCTACTACCTCGTCATCGCCTACACGGCCACCCTGCGCAACTGGACCAACCGCTTCGCCGTGAGCATCGCCCGCTTCCTCATCCTCTACCGGCTCGTGGGCGTCGTCCTCTTCGAGCTCACCGGGCAACGCTGGATGCTCTTCATCTTCCCCAACACGTTCGAGTACTTCTTCATCTTCTACGAGGCCGTGCGCCTCTTCTGGGACCCGCGACGCATGGATCGGCAGGTCCTGCTGGGGGCCACGGCCTTCATCTGGATCGTCATCAAGCTGCCCCAGGAGTGGTGGATCCACATCGCCCAGCTGGACACCACCGACGTCGTCCAGGAGCGCATCTTCGGCGTGGCGGCCGGCACGCCCTGGCTCGAGACGTTCGCAGCGCGGCCCTGGGTGGTCGTGGTGGCCCTCCTCCTGGCCGCCGCGGCCATCGCCCTGCTCTGGTGGCTGGCCCGCACGAAGCTCCCGCCGCGCGACCGGCCGCTGACCATCGACGCCGACGCGGAGCCAGGCCGGGCCGTGCCGCCGGAGCGACTGGCTGCCCAGCGGGCGCGCATGGCGGCCACCATCTGGCATCGCGAGCTGCTCGAGAAGGTGACGCTGCTGGCGCTCGTCTCCATCATCTTCGGCCAGATGCTGGGCCTGCGCGCCGAGCCCCTCGAGCTGGCCCTGCTGGTGGGGGTCATCATCGTCCTCAACGCGGCCCTCTCGGCCTGGCTGGCGAGGCGCGGCTTCGGACCCGGGCCGGCGCTTCGGCAGTTCGTCGTGACCGGCGTCCTCAACCTGGCCATCCTCATCGGCCTCCTGGCCCTCTTCGGCGTGCTGGGCAGCGACATCGCCCTCGAGCGCCTCGGCTTCATGCTCCTGCTCGTGACGCTCCTCGTCACGCTCTACGACCGCTACCGGCCGGAGCACGTGGCGCGCTTCTCCGCGCCGCCCGCGACGAGCGCCCCGGTCTAGCCGCTACCGCCCGTCGCAGCGGGGTCCGCCGGGCCGGCAGCCTGTGCCAGGCGCGCCACGAGTTGACGCGTCAGCTGCCAGGCCGCGGCCGCGTCGGACGGCGGCCGCACGCGCAGGTGATTGGAGGCGTAGTGGAGGCGCCCGGCGAGGGCGCGCAGCGGGTCGTCCGCAGCGCGCGGCGCCAGGGCCCGCATGGTGTCCGCGCGCGACCACTCGGACCCGAAGCGCAGCACCAGCTGCCCGTCCTCGTTGCCGACCGAGACAAGACCGGCCTCCTCGGCGCGGTAGCGCAGCTGCGAGACCTCCAGGAGCCGCTCCACCGGCGCCGGGAGCGGGCCGTAGCGGTCGAGGAGCTCGCGGCGCATCTCGTCCAGCCCTGCGTCGGTGGCCACCCGGCCGAGGCGTCGGTAGAGCTCCAGCTTCTGGGGCTCCTCGGGCACGTAGTCGTCGGGCAGGTAGGCGTCCACGGGCAGGTCGATCTTGGACTGCGTGCGGGCCGTGCGGGCGCGGCGGCCCTCGAGCACCGCCTTCTCGATCTCCACGGCCTCAGCCAGCATGCGCGTGTAGAGGTCGAAGCCGACGGCCGCCATGTGACCGTGCTGCTCGGCGCCCAGGATGTTGCCGGCGCCGCGGATCTCCAGGTCGGAGAGGGCGATCTGGAAGCCGGCCCCCAGCTCCGAGGCGTTGAAGATGGCCGGCCAGGCGCTTGCGCGCGATGTCGCTCAGCTGGGCGCGGCGGCGGTAGAGCAGGTAGGCGTAGGCGCGGCGCGCCGAACGGCCCACGCGACCCCGCAGCTGGTAGAGCTGGGCGAGGCCCAGGGCGTCGGCGCGGTCGATGACGATGGTGTTGGCGTTGGGGATGTCGAGGCCCGACTCGATGATCGTGGTGCAGACGAGGACGTCGTGCGTCGCCCGACGCGAAGGCCACCATGACGCGCTCCAGGGCGCCCTCCGCCATCTGGCCGTGGGCGACGGCGATGCGGGCGCTGGGCAGCAGCCGGCGCAGCTGCTCGGCCTGGGCCTCGATCGTCTCGACGCGGTTGTGCACGAAGAAGACCTGGCCGCCGCGGTCCAGCTCGCGCAGGATGGCGTCGCGCACGAGGCCGGCGGACGCTTCCGCGACCCGTGTCTGGATGGGCAGCCGGTCCTCCGGCGGCGTTTCGATGACGCTCATGTCGCGCACGCCCACGAGCGCCAGGTTGAGCGTGCGCGGGATGGGCGTCGCCGAGAGCGTCAGGACGTGCACCTCGGTCTTGAGCTGCTTGAGGCGCTCCTTGTGCGTCACGCCGAAGCGCTGCTCCTCGTCCACGACGACGAGCCCCAGGTCGCGGAAGCGGATGTCCTTGCTGAGCAGGCGGTGGGTGCCGATGACGATGTCGACGCTGCCCGCGGCCAGCCCGGCCAGCGTCTCCTGCTGCTCGGCGCGGGGCACGAAGCGCGACAGCGAGCGGACCGTGATGGGGTACGCCGCGAAACGCTGGCTGAAGGTGACCAGGTGCTGCGAGGCCAGCACCGTCGTGGGCACCAGCACCGCCACCTGCGTGCCGGCCTGGATGGCCTTGAAGGCGGCGCGCAGGGCGACCTCCGTCTTGCCGTAGCCCACGTCGCCGACCACCAGGCGGTCCATGGGCGTGTCTCGCTCCAGGTCCACCTTGACCTCGAAGGCGGCGCGCAGCTGGTCGGGCGTCTCCTCGTAGGGGAAGGCCGCCTCCATCTCCGCCTGCCAGGGCGTGTCCTCGCCGAAGGACCGGCCCTGCGCTCGCGCGCGGTCGGCGTACAGGGCCAGGAGCTCCCGGGCGAGGTCGCCGACGGCCTTGCGGACGCGCGTCCGGGCACGCTGCCACTCCCCTCCCCCCAGGCGGCTGAGCTGCGGATGCTCGCCGCCGGCGTAGCGCGAGACACGCTCGATCTGCTCCACGGGCACCCAGATCCGCCCGGCCTCCGCGAAGTGCAGCTCCAGGAAGTCGCGCTCCTCGCTGCCACGCCCGCCGGCCGGGCGACGCACGAGTCCCTCGTAGCGCGCCACGCCGTGGTCGACGTGCACGACGACGTCGCCCGCCTCGAGGCGCTCCAGGAGGTCGCGCGGCACGACCCGCCGCATGGCCCGGGGCCGACGCACCCGAACCGAGCCGAAGAGCTCGCGGTCGGTGACGAAGAGGAGCCCGTCCGGACCGCCGCCGAAGCCACCGTTCAGGCTGCGGTCGACGAGCGCCAGGCCGCCCGCCGGGAGTGGCTCGCGGAGGACGCTGACGGGCGCGGCCATGATGTCGTCATCGGCCAGGATCTCCGCCAGCCGGGCCGACTGGTCGGAGGCCAGCACGACCCGGGCACCCTCCTCGCGCCAGCGGCGCACGGTCGCCGGCAGCGACCCGAGGGGCGCTGGGGGCAGCACGGGCTCGCGCCAGCCGAAGGGGTTGCCGCCGGGCGGCGCGCCCTCGGCGTCCGGCTCCCAGGTCAGCTCCAGCGTGCGGGCCGCCAGCGAGCGCCTGCTTCCAGGCGCGCGGCTCGGGGTAGGCAGAGGCCCATCCGGCGGGCAGCTCGCCGGCCTGCTCCAGCTCGAGGCGGCGCTGCTCGGCCTGCTCGGCCAGGAAGGCGGCCGCCTCCGCCACCTCACCCGGCTCGTCGACGACCCAGACGGCATCGCCGAGATGGTCGAGCGCGGTGGCCGGTGCGAGGTAGCCGCCCCAGAGCTCGGCGGCGTCGCCGAGCGAGCCGTCGTCGAAGCGGGCCAGATCGGCGGCCAGCGTCTCCGAAAGCCGCTTCGCCTGGCGGCCGAGGCGCTCTCGCAGCGCCGCTCGCGTGTCCGGTCCCAGGAGGAACTCGCTGGCCGGCAGGAGCGCAGCGGTGTCGACGGGCCGCTGCCGCGCTGGTCGGCCGGGTCGAAGGCGCGCAGCGAGTCGACCTCGTCGCCGAACCATTCGGCGCGCACGGGCCAGGGCTGGCCGGCGGGGAAGACGTCCAGGATGCCGCCGCGGCGGGCGAACTCGCCGCGACCGCCGACCTCCGGCACGTGCTCGTAGCCGAGCGCCACGAGGGCCTGCGCCACGCGATCCATGGGCAGGCGGGCTCCACGCCGCAGGGCCATGGGCTGCCCGGGGATGTCTGCCGGACGATGGTGTGCTGGAAGAGGGCCTGCAGGCTGGCCACGAGGATGCGCGCCGGGCGCTCGGCGCGGTGCCACGCCGCGAGGGCGGCCACGCGCGCGGCCGACTCGTCACGAACCAGCTCCGAGCGCTCGTAGGCCAGCGCCGTCCGCGGCTCCAGGGTCACGACCTGGTCGGCGTCGCCCAGCCAGGCCACCAGCTCCTCGGCCACGCGATCGGCGATCTCGGCGTCCCGGGCGATCCACACGAGCCGCTCGCCGGAGGCCAGCGCCAAGGCCGCCGCGAGGTGCGACTTGGCGCCGTGCGGCATGGCCCCGTAGGTCACGTGGCGCAGGTCGGTCCCGAGTCGTGCGCGCCCTGCCTGTCGCCCGGACGCGGCCGTCGCGAAGCGCTCCGCGAGCGCCTGCAGCTGGCCGCCCTGCGCGAGTGCCGCTCGTCAGCGCGGAGAGGTCCGGGATGCGGTGCCGTCCCGACGCCGCGAGCCGGTCCCCCGCGGGGCGGTCCTCCCCGCTGCGCCGGCGCGAGCGGCTCACCGGCCGTCCGTCCGTCACGCGTCGCGGTCCCGGCCGCCACGCGGCAGCAGCTTGCGCCAGCCGGTCATCGTCCGGACGATGCCGTCCGGGTCCGCGCGTGGGGGCACCCGCGATGCCGGGTCCGGTGTCACGGATGGGTCGTTGGCGGGCGGCTGACCGGCCGTGGACGGCACCCGAGCGGTCCCGGTGCCGTCCGGCAGCTCCAGCTGCCAGGCGTTCCATCGGTTGGCCGCCCGGTGGGCACCCTCCCGAGCCCAGAGCTCCACGGCGTCGGCGGCCGCGTCGAGGATGGCGTCCAGGTGTCGCTGCTCGGCGTGCGCGAAGTCGCCCAGGACGTGCTCGATGGCCCCTTCGGGCGGCGTGCCGATGCCGACCCGCAACCGGGCGAAATCCTCGGTGCCCATCTCGCCGATGATCGAGCGCAGGCCGTTGTGGCCGCCCGCGCTGCCGCGCTCCCGGAGTCGGAGCCTGCCGAAGGGCAGTGCCATGTCGTCGACGATGACGAGCAGGTCCGCCATCGCCACGCGCTCACGGGCCAGCACCTTGCGGACGGCCACGCCGGAGAGGTTCATGTAGGTCATGGGCTTGACGAGCAGGAGCTCGTCGTCGCCCAGGCGTCCCCGCACGCTGGCGGCGGCATCCTTCGACTTCGCGCGGCCGCCCGCGCCGATGCGGTCGGCAAGGCGATCGAGCACCAGCCAGCCGATGTTGTGGCGAGTCTTCTCGTAGCGCGAGCCCGGGTTGCCGAGACCGACGGCGATCTTCTTCATGGACTCCTCCCGGGCACGCGGACGGGCCGCCACCCGACGACCCGGCAGCGCGGGGAGCGAGTGCGGCTGAGCCCGATGGTAGCCGGGGCGAGCGGCGGGCGCGCCACGGCGAGATGATGGTCCGGCGATGACACGCTCCCGAGCCGCGCTGTCCGCCCTGCTCCTGCTCCTCGCGCGGGCTGCTCGGACGGCGACCTCGGGACGGTCATCGAGGCGGCGCGCCAAGCCGGACACCCGAACGAGGATCGACCCATGCGCATCACGTCCAGCGCCTTCGAGCCGGGAGCCGACATCCCCCGGCGGTTCACCTGTGACGGGCAGGACGTCTCGCCGCCCCTGGCCATCGAGGACATCCCGCCCGCCGCTGTCTCCCTGGTCCTCGTCGTGGACGACCCGGATGCACCCGGCGGCACATGGGATCACTGGGCTCGCCTACGACATCCCGGTCGTCCGTGTCGTCGAGGAAGCCGTCGGGCAGCTGGGCACGGCCGGGCGCAACTCCTGGGGGCGCACCGGCTACGGAGGCCCCTGCCCGCCCCGCGGGAGCCATCGATACGTCTTCACCGTCTACGCCCTGGACACCCGGCTGGGCTCCCGGCAGGGGCGCAGAAGCCGCGCGTCGAGGACGCCCTGGAGGGTCACGTCCTGGACCGGGCGCAGCTCGTCGGTCGCTACCGCGCGTTCGGGCGGGTAGGGCTGCGGCCCGGCCGCGGCCCGACACCGCGGCGCGGAGTGCCTACGCCGACGGACCAGCCGCCCCCTGTCCAGCGGCCAGGGCGCCACTCGCGGATGCCGGCGCGCCGGCCGCCGGGGCGCCACCCTGGCTCCTCCGGGCAGCCACGGCCATGACGATGCGGTAGGCCACCAGGAACACGACGACGCTCGTGGCGACGATGTAGCCGGCCGAGGCCCAGGTCGTGCCGCGTGTCCGTGCCGGCCATGAGGCCGTGGGCGGTCGCGCCCAGGAAGGCCAGGAACGAGAGGTAGTGGACCTGGCGCCAGGCTTCTGGCCGATGCGCCGCCGCAGGTAGAAGCTGACGAGGACGACGATGGTGAGCCCCATAGCGACCTGCCCGATGCCCACCCAGAGCGGCCGGTACGGGCCCGATGAAGGGCACGACCACCTGCAGCGGGGTGTACGGCACGCTGCGGTCGATCATGAGCACGGCGGCGTGGACGAGGGCGAGCCCCAGGCCGACCGAGGCCGAGGTCCTGGTGCAGCGTGAACGACACGGCGCGGTGGGCGATGCGATCGAGGATCCCCGTCGAGAGCAGCAGGCCGTAGACGACCGACGCGGTCAGGGCCAGGTAGGCCAGCAGCGCCGTGATGCGCGTCACGTACCAGGGCAGGCGATCGTGCTCGTGCGTGAGCCAGCCGATGACGGCGTCGAGGGCGCCCCGCCGGTGGCAGCGAGGACGATGACGACGGTCATCGCGAAGAGCGTCCAGCGCAGCAGTCGGGTCCGGGGGTCGCAGTCCCTGGTACATCAGGCGAGCCACTCCATGGTGCGGGGGGTGGCGATGACGTCGCCGTCGTCCAGCAGCAGGACCTCGGCCAGGCGACCCGCCCGGTCGGCGAGGTCCAGGCCGTCCTCGGAGCCGGCGATGACGGCGGCCTTGGCGATCGACCTCGGCGGCCAGCGCGCACTCGGCCACGACCGTCGCCTGCACGACGTCCGTGACGGCGGGTCGGCCCGTCGCGGGTCGATGAGGTGGTGGCGGGCACCGCCGGCGTCCGGCCAGCGGTGGACGCTCGTGCCCGACGTGGCGATGCCGAGGCGGCCCAGCGACCAGTCCCGCAGCCAGCGCAGCGTCGCCAGCGGCGTCACCGGGTCGGGGGTCGGCGACCGCCAGATGCCACGCCCCGTGACCGGGCGCAGCGCGATGTCACCGTCGGCGTCCACCATGGCCGCGGGGTAGCCCGACAGCAGCCCCAGCGCACGGTCGGCGATCCAGCCCTTGGCGACGCCGTCGAGGTCGAAGCGGACGGGTCCCTCGCGATGACGACGGCGCCACGACCCTGGTCAGCGCCCAGCCGGCCGGCCGGGCAGCGGGTCGTCACCCGTCCTCCGCCGCCAGCCGCGCCCCGAGGAGGCCGACGTCCACGAGGCCCTCGGTGCGCTCCGCGAGCGAGCGCGTGCGTCGAGGACGCGTGGCAGGGTGGGCCGCACGTGCGTTCACCGGTCCGGGGTCGCGGTTCAGCGTGCACAGGTCCGAAGCTGGGTCGAAGCGCGTGAGGCGCGCGCCCAGGACCCGATCCGGGCGGCCACGCGGGCGAGGTCGCGGTCGACCCGATCGGCCTGGTCCGCATGACAGCGAACGCGCAGGTGGACGGTGCCGCCCATGGCCGCGAACCGAGGCAGCGCTCGTCGGCGGGGCCGGTTTGCGCGGTGGTCATGCGCCGGACTGCCGTGTCCGGGTACGGGCGCCGAGGGCACCGGGTGGTCGTCGCGGGCGGGACCCAGCGAACGACGACGCGGGGTGCGGCGCGGCCTAGCGGATGACCCTGGCGCCGGGGGGGGCTTCTGTCCGGGCCTGAGATGCACGTAGCGTACGGGTCGCTCGACGCGGGACGCCCGGAGAGACACGGCGGCCGCCGGGGTGGTGATCGGCAGCGGGGGGGCGGTCGCGCGCCGATAGACACTCTTAGATGCGGCGAGCCAGCACCCAGACGCCCCCCATGGCCCCTTGAGCCGGGACGGCCCGGCGTCCGGTCGTGCCCGCGTGACACGGCCGGGGGCGAAGGCGGCCTCCGGCGCGTCTTTTGGGCGGCCGTCCCCCGCCCCGAAGGCAACGTGGTCGGGAACTGGCGGCCGCCGCCAGCTTGAGTCGTCGTCGCGCACTCTCGCGCTACGCCGTTGCGCTCCCTCGCGGTCGTGGCTCTGGTCGCGGTCGTCGTCTCGCTCGACCTCGAACAGGCCCGGGCGACGCTGCCCGAGCTGGAACGACGACGTCGATGCCACGGTCGGCGCGGTCCTGGTGACGACGAGCCTCCCTGGGCTTTTTCGGCCCGGGGATGACGTAGACGGTCTCGGGCGCCGGTTCGGCGCCGAGGCCGGATCGGCTAGGGCCGTGGCGGCCAGCCCGGCCCCCCGGCCGGGCCGGCAGCCGCGGGCTGCGGCCCGAAGCCGGCCGCGACGAGGCCGACGGCGAGGACGAGGCGGCGGCCACGCGGCTACCATGATGGCAAGCGCTGGAGCATGGGAGCGCCTCCGGAGCGGATGTGATGGCGCGAGTGTCGTGGCGCCCTTGCCCTGCGTGTGTCGTCCATGAGAGTTCTCAAAGGAACCGCCGCCCGTTGCGCCGGCCGCTCGAGCGCCACCATGGGTCGGTGGGTGCTCATCGTGGAGGACGAAGAAGATCGCCGAGGCCATCCGGCGCGTCCTGGTCGCGGAGCGCTACACCGCCGACGTGGCCGAGGACGGCGTGGCCGCCCTCGCGCTGGCCGGTGAGCGCGACTACGACGTCATCGTCCTCGACCGCATGCTGCCGACCTCGACGGCATGGAGGTCCTGCGGCTGCTGCGCTCGCGTGGAGTTGGTCGCCGGTGCTCATGCTCACCGCACTGGGCACGCTCGACCACCGGGTCGCCGGGCTCGATGCCGGCGCGGACGACTACCTGGCCAAGCCCTTCGCCTTCAGCGAGCTGCTGGCCCGCATCCGGGCCCTCGCGCGACGCGCCCCGGAGCGCCCCGACGAGCGCATCGCGGCTGGCGACATCATGCTCGACCCGCTGCGCATCCGGGTCTCGGTCGGCGAGGCGAGCCAGGACCTGACGGCCCGCGAGTTCGCCCTGCTGGCCTACCTGGTCCGCCACGCCGGTGAGGTCGTGACCCGCCAGCAGGTCCTGGACGCCGTCTGGGGCGCCGACCCCGACGTCTACTCGAACGTGGTCGACCTCTACGTCCACTACCTGCGCCGCAAGCTGGAGGCGCTGGGCCGTCGCGACGTGCTGCGGACGGTCCGCGGCGTGGGCTACTCGCTGCGCGTCGACGGGCAGCCGTGAGGCGCCGGGGTGGTCCCGTCGACCCTGCCGAGGCGCTCCTGCGCCGGACACGGACCCGCCTCGCGCTTGTGACGCTGCTGACCGTCACCGCCCTCGTCATGGTCATGGGCGTGACCACGGCAGTCACGGCCATCACGCTCATGCGCCAGTCCGTCGACCGCGCGCTGCTCCTGGCCGCCGGCGACCCGCTCGTCCTGCACCAGCTCTTCGAAGGCGAGACGAGCGAGGCCGCCCGGGGCGTCCTGGGCGACGCGGACACGTTCGTCATCCTGGCCTCCGCCGACGGCGTCCTGGGCGCTTCCGGCGCCCGACCGGAGGGCCTGCCCGACCGCTCGGCCATCGCCGCCGCCGAGCGCGGCCGAGACCTGCGAGACGCGCGCTACGGGGACACCGACGTACGGCTCCTGACCATGCGCGTGGCGGACGAGACCGCGGAGGCCGACGAGAGCGAAGACGACGACGAGGAGGGGCCGCCGCCCCGCCGACCCGTTTCCTGCAGGCCGGCATGAACCTGGCGCTCCAGCATCGCCTCGAGCGGCAGCTCCTCCTGGCCATCTTCGTCATCGGGGCGCTCGGGGTCCTGGGCGCCATGGTCGTGACGCTCTTCGTCACGCAGCGCGCCCTGGTGCCCATCCGCGAGGCCTTCGCGACCGAGCGGCGCTTCGTGGCCGCGGCCTCGCACGAGCTGCGGACCCCGGTCGCCATCATCCGTGCCTCGGCCGAGATCCTCGAGCGGGAGCGGCTCGTGGCGGGCGACGGCGCGACCTCCTGGAGGACATCATCGGCGAGACCGACCGCCTGGGCCGTCTCGTGGGGGACCTGCTGGCACTGGCCTCGGCCGAGGCCGGTGCGCTGCCGCTGGACCCCGGCCCGTCGACCTCGGCGCCTGGTTCGCCGACCTGGGCCGTCGCGCCGGCGCCATCGCCGCCAGTGCCGGCGTCCGCCTGGCCGTGTCGCCGGAGACCGTGGCGCCCGGCCTCGTCGTGACCGCCGACCCGGACCGCCTCGACCAGCTCGTCCTCATCCTCGTCGACAACGCCGTCAACCATTCGCCGGCTGGCGGCACCGTCAGTCTCGACCTCTTTGCCGACCGGCCCTCCGGCGCGTCGTCATCCGGGTGACCGACCAGGGCCCCGGCATCCCGGTCGAGGAGCAGGAGCGCATCTTCGAGCCCTTCGCCCGGGGGCGAGGGACGCGACGGACGGTCGGCGGGTCTGGCCTCGGCCTGGCCATCGCCAGGCAGCTGGCCGTGCGGCACGGGGCCGAGCTGTCCGTCGAGAGCCGTCCCGGCGCGGGCGCCGCCTTCAGCCTGGGCCTGCGCCTGGAGGCCTGACTCGCGGGGCGATCCGGCCACGCTCACGACCGCTCGGTCCCTTCGGCTCTTGCGACCAGCGGTGCGCGGTGCCACCGTCACCCCGGGAGGTGGCGGTGCAGGTCTCCCTGGTCAAGCCCACGCTGGGTCGGCGGCCTGACGGGCCGTTCGTGGACGAGGGGCGCATGGAGCCCCTCAACCTGGGCGTCATCGCCGGGCTGACGCCGCCCGGCGTCGACGTGCGCCTCTGGGACGACCGTGTCGACGTCATCGACTACGACGAGCCCACGGACCTCGTGGGCATCACGGTCGAAGCCTTCACCGCCCGCCGCGCCTACGAGATCGCCGACGAGTTCCGCGCCCGCCGCGTGCCCGTGGTCATGGGCGGCATCCACGCCACGGCGCTGCCTGACGAGGTCGCCGCGCATGCCGACGCCGTCTACACGGGCGACGCCGAGACGCGTTGGGCAGAGGTCGTGGCCGATGCCCACGAGGGCCGGCTGAAGCCGCGCTACGACGCGCCCATCGGGCCCGCGCAGCCGGGCAGCCAGCCCCGCCGGGACCTCTACGCGGGCAAGGGCTACCTGCCGATCTCGCTCCTGCAGTTCGGACGAGGCTGCCCCTTCCGCTGCGAGTACTGCGCCGTGGGCACCTACTTCGACCACCGCCACCACGTGCGGCGCGTCGACGAGGTCGTGGCCGAGATCCAGTCGCAGGAGCGACGCGACCTCTTCTTCGTGGACGACAACCTCATCGCCGATCACGCCGCCGCCAAGGCGCTCTTCCGGGCCCTCGTCCCGCTCCGCGTGCGCTGGGTGTCGCAGGCCAGCGTCGACCAGGTCCACGACCCCGAGCTCATGGAGCTCATGGTCGAGAGCGGCTGCCTGGGCAACGTCATCGGCTTCGAGTCGCTCGACCCGGGCAACCTGCGCAGATGCACAAGCAGTCCAACCTGGCCGGCTTCGACCGCTACGCGTCGGCCGTCCAGTGCCTTCGCGACCGCCACCTGCAGACCTGGGCCGCCTTCCTGCTCGGCTACGACCACGACACCCCGGCGTCGATCGCGGCGCAGTGCGACTGGGCCATCGAGCAGCACTTCACGTTCGCGGCCTGGAACGTCCTCATGCCCTATGCCGGCACTCCCCTCTACGAGCGGCTGGCCGCGGAGGGACGCCTCCTCTACGACGGACGCTGGTGGCTGCACCCTGACTACCGCTTCAACAGCGCCGCCTTCCGGCCGGCGGGGATGTCCGCCGACGAGCTGACCGAGGCCGCCTGGGGGTGCCGGCGCCGCTGGAACAGCCTCGCCTCGATCGTCCGGCGTGCCATCGACCCGGCCACCAACATGAGCTCGCCGACCCGCTTCGTCCTCTACCTGCTCTACAACCCGCTCTTCCGGCGCGAATCGCTGAAGCGCCAGGGCCTGCTGCTGGGCCTGCGGTGAGCGACGCGGGTTCCGCTTCGCCCTCGCCACCCCCGACGACGAGCCGGAGATCCGCGCACTCGTCGGCTCGGTGGCCATGCCCGGCGCGGTCAGCGTGCGCTTCGAGCGGGAGCCCGACTACTTCCTGGGCACGACCATCCAGGGCGACCCCTGCCATGTGCTGATCGCCCGCCACGTGCCCGATGGCGTCCTGGCGGCCGTGGCCGTGCGGGCCGAGCGGCGTGTCTGGCTTGGCGGGGAGGTGGCTCGCGTCGCGTACATCGGCCAGATCCGCGTGGCGCCGCGCTTCCAGGGCCGCTGGCTGACGCAGCGGGCCGCCCGGGAGGTCAGCCAGCTGCACGACGCGACCATGCCCTATCTGGGGGTCATCGCCGCCGACAATCCCGTCGCGCTGGGCACGCTGACGGGCCCGCGACGACCCGGACCCACGGTCCGTCGTGTCGCGCGGCTCGTCTCGCTGGCGTTCCTCGTCCACCAGCGCTTCGCGGGGCGGCCGCGCCGGCCAGTCGAGCGCGTGACCGGAGCGCCCTGGATGAGGTCGTGGCCTTCCTGCAGCGGGTCGGGCCCGCCCGCGACCTCTTCCCGGTCGTGGAGGCGACGACGCTCAGACGGCCGCACCTACCGCGACCTGCGAGCCGGGGACCTGGCCGTCGTGCGCCGCGATGGCGACATCGTCGGCGTCCTGGGGTCGTGGGACCAGTCGGCCTACAAGCAGGACGTCGTCGTCGGCTTCGCGCCACGGCTGGCCCGCCTGCGGCCCGGCTACGACGTGGTGGCGCGGGCCCTGGGCGGGCGATCGCTGCCCCGGCCGGGGGAGCGCATCCGCACGGCCTTCGGGTGCCTGCGCTGTGTTTCCGACGACGACCCCGACGTGCTGGCGGCACTCCTGTGGGCCGGTCGCCGGCGCGCTGCGGACCAGGGCCAGGACTTCCTGATGCTCGGCTTCGACGAGCGCGATCCCAGCTGCGGCGGCTGCCGCGCCGGCTGCGCGTGACGTACCGCAGCGACGTCTTCCTGGGCTGGTACGGGACAGACGACCCCACGGCGCGGCTCGATGGCCGGCCCCTTCACGTGGAGGTCGCGACCCTCTGATGGCCCCTGGGATGGCCGACCAGCCCGCCGCCCTGACGCCGCTGCGCGCGACCTTCGTGATGGTCGGGGCGGGCGTGGGGGCGGGCATCATGGCCGTGCCCCTCCTCGCCGAGCGCGTCGGGCTTCCCGGGCTCCTCGTCGTCCTGCTCCTCGCCTACGGCGGGGCTGGCCTCATCCACCTCATGCTCGTGGAGGTCCTGCTGCGGACCGGCCAGCCGCTCCAGCTCATCGAGCTCATGCGCCTCTGGGTCCTCTCGAGCGGCCGGCGGCGCTGGCTGCTGTGGCTCGTCTTCGGCCTGCTGGTGGTGGCCTTCGCGGCCGCCCTGGCGGCCTACGTGGCTGCCATGTCCACGATCCTCAGCGAGGCCACCGGGCTGCCCGAGCCCCTCTGCCACCCGCTCGTCTATGCCGTCTCGGCCGGCGTGGTGTTCTTCGGGCTGCGCGCCGTGGGCATCTTCGAGACGCTGGGCTCGGCCGCGCTCATCGCCTGCGTGGCCGCCCTGGCACTCGGCGCCCTGGGTGTCGGCCTGGAGCTCCCGGTCGACGTAGGGCGCGCCGCTCGACGCGCTGGCCCTGTTCGGCATGGTCATGTACGGCTACTACGCCTTCTTCTCCGTGCCGCAGGTCGTCAAGGGCCTGGCGCCGGATGGCCGGGCGGCGGCGCGGGCGGTCATGGCCGGCCTGGCCGTCAACGGCCTCCTCATCGCCGTCGTCGCCATCGTGGCCCTGGGCGTCCCGGAGGACGTCACCGAGGTCGCCATCGTCGGCATCGCCGACGCGCTGGGGCCGTGGGCGGGCGGCATCGGCTCCGTCTTCCTGGTGGCCGCGCTGCTGACCACCTACTGGGCCGTCTCGCTGGCGCTGGCCGACGTCATCGCCGAGCGCACCGGGGTGGGCTTCCGCGTCGCCTGGCTGGCAGCCACCCTGCCCTCGCTGCTGCTCCTCTACGTGGGGGCCATGGGCTTCCTCGAGTGGGTCCGCCTGGCGGCGGGGCTGACGGCCATCGTCATCGCGCTGGTGACCATCCCCATGTACGTCAACGCGCGGCGGGATGGGCCGGTCCGCGATCCCGACTGGAGCCTGGGCCGCTGGGGCAGCCGGCCGATGCTGGCGCTGGCACTCCTGGCGACCCTGCTCATGGCCGCCGGCTCGCTGCTGGAGACCTGACCGTCGGTCGCGCCGAGGGCGGTCGAGGCCAGGCCCTCGGCCCTGTCAGCCCTCCAGGCCCAGCAGGCGACGCTCCAGGGCCGCATGGCAGCCTCCTCCTCGGGCTCGGCGTGGTCCCAGCCGCAGAGGTGCAGGGCGCCGTGCGTGACGAGGAGGCGCAGCTCGTCGGCGGCTGCCAGCCACGTCGCCGGTCTGGCCGCCGCGGCCCTCGGAGGCCTGCTCGATGGCGCGCTCGACCGAGACGATGATGTCGCCCAGGTGGATGGCCTCGCCGGGCGGCAGCGCGAAGGCGGGGCTCCGGACGCGGCCTCGCGGGGGCCGGGTCCTGGCCGGGATGGGCCGGGAAGGCGGACGGCGGCAGGAGCGGGAAGGAGAGCACGTCGGTCGGGCCGTCCTTGCCCATGTGCGCTGCGTTCAGGTCGGCCAGCTCCGCGTCATCGCTGAGCGTGAGCGAGACCGTGGCATCGGGCGGCGCACCCGCGGCGTGGAGGGCAGCGACGAGGACGCCGGCCAGCTCGGTGTCGGGCAGGAGGTCGGGCACGCCCGGGCGACGGGTGATGTCGACGCGGGGGTCGGAGGCCAGGGTCGGCGGCTCTGCGGTCGGCGGGAACAGGCGAGCGTCGGTACGTCAGCCGCGCGGGCGGCTAGGCGCCGGCGGCCCGGGCCAGCTCCTCGTTGACGATGCGGCTGACGAGCTTGCCGTCGGCGCGGCCCTTGACCCTGGGCATGAGCCGGACATGACGCGGCCCATGTCCTTGGGCGAGGTGGCGCCGCTGGCGGCCACAGCCTCGCGGGCCAGGGCGCGGAGTTCCTCGCCGAGCTGCTCAGGCAGGTACGGGGTCAGGATGTCGATCTCGGCCTGCTCCTTGGCAGCCAGGTCCTCGCGCCCGGCGCCCTGGTAGGCGGCGATCGACTCGCGGCGCTTCTTGACCTCCCGGCCGAGGACCTCGAGGGTCTCCTCGTCGGTGAGCGGCGCGCGCTTGTCCTTGGCGACGTTCTGGGCGGCCGCGATGGCCATGCGCAGCGTGTCGCGTCGCAGCGTGTCACCATCGCGCATGGCGGTCTTCATGTCGGCCTGGAGCTGCTCGGTCAGGCTCACGGGAGACCTCCTGTGGCAGGGTGGAGGGCTCGGTCCTGCCCGCGGAGATGGTGCGGGGCGGGGCTGCTCGCCACGCCCCCTGGGGGTCCGATCGCCGGGCTACTCGCCGCGGGCCACCTTCTTGCGCTTCGCTTCCTTGCGCTTGCGCTTGACGCTGGGCTTCTCGTAGTGCTCGCGTCGCCGGGCTTCGGCGAGGATGCCGCTCTGCTGGATCTTCTTGTTGAAGCGACGCAGGGCAGCCTCGAACGACTCGTTCTCGCCGACTCTGACTTCAGCCAATCTGAGAAATCACCTCCCGCCGGATCGTGATGGGCCAGCCCACGACGTCGGGAACCGGGACCGACGAGGGGGTCGCGCAACGGTGTGAGCGGGGAGCTCACCGGGCCGGCCGTGGGCCGGACCTTCCTGCGAGGCCGGTGGCGAGTGTAGTGCCCGGCCACGGGGCGGTCAAACGGCTTCGTCGGCCGAATGGGTCCCCGGCCGATGTGAACGGGTCGTCAGTCGCCCCCACCGTGTGCATCCCAGCGTCCGTGCTGGTCGGTCGTGTTTCGACCGACCTTCGAGGCGCATCCGTGCCGAGGGTGTACCCGAGGGTGTCGAGATGATGCTGCGGCCCGCCAGCAGGCGAGCGCGCCTGCCGACCGCGAGGCCCGGCAGTGCCGGCCTGCTGCGTGTTGCTGGTCGGCAGCCCAGGTGGCATCGAACTCGTAGCGATCCAAGCCGAGCCCTCCTCTGGTCCGGCCCCAGCCTGTTGCGGCGACCCAGCGACTCCGAGCCCGTAGGGTCACGCTGACGACACTCGCCGTTCGAGTATCCCGACCTGGGATAGCCCTCGCTCGTGGCATTCGCACGATGTGCTGTATCCTGTGATGTATATGCCAAGCACGCGCACGCAGATCTACCTCACGGCCGACCAGCGTCGGCAGCTGGACGCCCGCGGACGACGGTCTGGCGCATCGCTTGCCCACATGATCCGCGAAGCCGTGGACGCCTACCTGGCCGGCGACCGGACGGACGCAGAAGCAGCGCTGGCGGAGTCGTTCGGGACCATGCCCGGGCTCGAACTGCCCAGCCGCGACGAGTGGGACCAGCGTGGCGCGGATCCTGCTCGATAGCGACGTCCTGGTCGACCACCTGCGGGGCCATCGTCGCCTCACGGCAGGTTCGGATGACCTCCATGTCTCCACGGTCACCCGCGCGGAGCTCTTCGCTGGACGGGGCAGCGAGGAGGCCCGCGTGCGCACGCTGCTGCAGGCCATGACGAGCCTGCCGGTCGATGACCAGGTCGCCGAGCGTGCGGGCCGGCTTCGCCGCCTGCATGCCATCCGCCTGCCCGACGCGCTCATCGCAGCGACCGCGCTCGAGCACCGGCTGACCCTGGTGACGCGGAACGCGCGCGACTTCTCGGGCATCAAGGGCCTGCGCCTTCGCGTCCCGGACTGACGTTCGGCGTTCCATGACGCTCCAGCGGCTCGCAGGCTCTTCGCTGGGTCGACTCCCACAGACGCGCGCAGCGGCGACGCAAGTCAGGGGCCGTTCGTCAGTTCACGGCGCACAGACCCCGCCCGTACACTGCGCGCGATGAGCGACTTCCCCGACGTCTCACGGTACCCTTCCCTGCTGGCGATCCTCGACGACGCGGCCACCCGCTGGCCGGCCGAGCCGCCCATGTGGAGCCTGCGCACCGACAGCGGCCTGGAGCTGCCCTGGAGTGCGGCGGAGATGCGGCAACGCTCCCTCCTGGCGGCCTGGCGCCTGCGCGCCCGGGGCCTGCAGCCCGGTGACCGGCTGCTGACCTGGTCCCCCTCGACCCCCCGCCTGCCGGCCCTCTACTGGGGCGCCATGCGGGCCGGTGTCGTCATCGTGCCACTGGACCTGCGCATGACCCCGGGCGTCATCGACCGCATCTCGCACCGCGCGGAGACGAAATGGCTGGCCGTCGACGGCGGCCTGGACGCCCCCGATCCGGCTGAGGTCGGACTCATCGACTTCACGGTCTGGCAGCTCGAGGACCTCGTGGCCGACGCGGACGACACGTTCCCGGCCGACTGGCAGGCCCAGGTGGAGGCCTGGCCCCAGCCGGACCGCGACTCGCTCTTCGAGATCGTCTTCACCTCCGGCACGACGGCCGACCCGAAGGGCGTCATGCTCAGCACGGCAACATCCTCGAGACCGCCGGGGCCTTCGAGCGGCTCCTCGAGCTGAGGCACCACCGCGCCGTCGGCATCCTGCCGCTCTCGCACCTCTTCGAGCAGGCCCCCGTGCTCTTCTACGCCACCGCCATCGGCGCGGAGGTGCGCTACGTCCGCTCGCGGAACCCGCGCATCGTCGTGGAGGCCATGCGCGAGCTGCGCGCGACGGTCATGGTCATGACGCCCCAGGTGCTGGAGCTCTTCTGGACGTTCCTCACCCGCGAGGTCGAGCGCCGCGGCCAGACCGCGCGCTTCGAGCGCGCTCGCCGCATCGCCCGCCGGCTGCCCTACCGCCTGCGCCGGCTCCTCTTCCGCCGCAGCGTCCACGCCCAGTTCGGCGGCGAGCTGCACCTGTTCGTCTCGGCGGGCGCCTACCTGCCCCCGGAGCTGCAGCCGGCCTGGGAGGACCTGGGCATCCTCGTCATCCAGGGCTACGGCTCCACGGAGTGCGGCATCGTCACGGCCAACGACCAGTGGCACCACCCGCCGGGCGTCGTGGGCCGCGTGCGGGAGCCCTCGATCGTCAGGCTCCACCCGGAGACCTCGGAGTCCTCGTCAAGGGTCCCAACGTCTCGGCCGGCTACTGGCGCAACGAGGAGGCCACGGCCGCCTCGCGCGACGCGGACGGCTGGTTCCTGACCGGCGATGCGGGGCGCTTCGACGAGCACGGCAACCTCGTCCTCTCCGGCCGCCTGCGCAACATCATCGTCCTGCCCAACGGCCTCAACGTCTACCCGGAGGACATCGAGGCCGCCCTCGCCGACCACGGGCTGACGCAGGCGGTCGTCGTGGAGACGGCGCCGGGACGCATCGAGGCCGTCGTGCTGCCGCCCGGCAGCCAGCCCGTCGTCCGCGCCGGCCAGCCCGCTCCACCGCGCCCGCTCGGCGGACGAGGAGTCGGCCGTGGCGGCGGAGATCGAGCGCATCATCAAGGCCGCCAACGCCGACCTCTCGATGCACCAGCGCATCGCCGGCTGGCGGCTCTGGCCGGAGCCCGACTTCCCGCGCACGCACACCCTCAAGATCCGCCGCAACGAGGTGCGCGCCTGGGCAGGCGACGACGTCGCCCTCAAGGTGCGCGAGGCGGACGCCGCCTGACCTCCGCGGGAGCGCGGCGGGGTCCTCACGCCACGCCGGCGGCCCCCCAGCGGCCGCGGACGTCCGATGCATCGAACGGATGCGCGTCGGAGAGCGCGGCAGGGCCTCACGCCACCCCGGCGGCTCCCGGCGGCCAGCGGACGTCGATGCATCGAACACGGCCGCCTTGGCGTGGCCCACGGGCCGCTGGATGCGGACCGCGAGTGGCCCTCGCGTTGCCCCGCAGGGCTACTTGATGACCTCGATCGTCGCCCACGTGGCCAGGCGTCGAAGACGCCTGGCCGCGGCGCGTCCGACGAGCGCCCGGCGACCAGCTCGTGAAGATGACGGCGTCGTCGCGCACGGCGACCGAGAACTGCGTGTCCGGCGTGAAGTTGGCCTGGCCGAAGCCCGAGCCCAGGTAGGCCGCCAGCTCCGGCCCCAGCGCCCCGCCTCCTCGGCACCCGCCGCGTCGTAGACGACCACGTAGCCGTCATCCGCGTCGGCCAGGTCGGCGCGCAGGACGACGCGCGGAGCCTGGAGCAGCGACGGCGGCTCCGACGGCCGGTAGGCGGCCAGCGGCGCATCCAGCCGGTGGCCGACGGCCGGCGGCCGCGCCGAGCTCGGCGATGGTGGCCTGCGATCGAGGGCCCCCAGGACTGCAGCGGCGTGGGCAGCGGCACGACGTCGGCCTGGACGGAGGGCCGGTCCGCGGTGGCGCAGGCGCTCAGCGCCAGCACGAGCGCGACAGGGTCGCCGCGCCGCCGCGCGCCAGCGCCCCGCCCGGGTGCCAGGGCGGCGGCTCATCCGGGCGGCCAGGCGAAGCGCCGTCCGCCGACGAGGTGGACGTGGAGGTGCGGCACGGACTGCCCGGCATCGGCACCCACGTTGGACACGAGGCGGTAGCCGCGCTCGGGCAGGCCGGCATCGGCCGCCAGCTGCGCGGCCACCGCGAAGAGCCGGCCGAGCATCGCGCCGTCGTCCTCGCCCAGCTCCGCCGCAGAGGCGATGTGCCGGCGCGGCATGAGCAGCGTGTGCACGGGGGCCACGGGTTGATGTCGTCGATGGCCACCACCAGGTCGTCCTCGTGGACCTTCCGGGCCGGGATCTCGCCGGCGATGATCCTGCAGAACAGGCAGTCGGGGTCGGTCATGTCGTCTCCCTCGTCGCGGGGTGGTCGGTCATCGGGCGCGTCAGTCATCGGGTGCGACGGCTCAGAAGGCCGGCTTGCTCATCATGAGCCAGCCGATGAGGCCGATGGCGCCGGCCATGAGGTAGCTGATGTAGCGCTGCCGGCGCGCCCGGGTCCGCCAGCGCTCCTTCTCCGCCTCGCTGGCGGCCGGGCGCAGGCCGAGCAGGCGCCGCACCCCGGGCGCTGGATGAAGAAGGCCACCAGCAGGACGGTGGCGTAGATGGCCAGGGCGACGAGCAGCCAGGGCTGGTCGAGGAAGGCGCCGCCCAGGACCATGAGCATGGCGATGCCCGTGGCGGCCACGCCGGCCCCGATGATGACCGTGCCGTGCGCCTCCAGCCAGATGAGCGTGCGCGTGAAGGGCCCGGGTGCGCGGCCACGACCGGCTCGCCGTCGGTGCCCCGCGTGCGCATCGTGAAGGGCAGCAGGAAGGCCGGCAGGAAGAGCGAGATGGCCAGGATGACGTGGGTCGTCAGCAGCAGGGGGAAGAGCCTCGGCGGGATGGTCATGGCCGCTCGGCGTCGAGGGCCACCCAGTCGGTCTCCTGGTCCCGCCCCACGATGTGCAGGCCGGCCGACTCGAAGGCCGCCACGACCTCCGGCTCGCGGTCGATGAAGATGCCCGAGGCCAGCAGGCGTCCGCCGCTGCCGGGCGTACCGTCGCCGGGGCGCATGGCGGCCGCCAGCTCCGGCGCCAGGGCCACGAGCAGGCTGGCCACGAGGTTGGCGAGGACGAGGTCGAAGGGGCCGCCGTCGACGGGCAGCGAGCCGACCGACGCGGTGATGGCCACCCCGTTGCGGGCAGCGTTCTCGCGCGTGGCCTCGACGGCGATGGGGTCGGTGTCCACGCCGCGCAGCGCCCGGGCACCCAGCAGGCCGGCCGCCACGGCCAGGATGCCCGATCCGCAGCCGACGTCGATGACGCGGGCGCCCGTCACGAGGCCCGCCTCGGACCAGCGCTCCAGGCCCACCAGGCAGAGCCGCGTCGTGGGGTGCAGCCCGGTGCCGAAGGCCATGCCCGGGTCCAGCGCCACGACGACGTCGTCCGGCGCGGAGTCGTGGTCGCGCCAGGTGGGCTTGATGACGATGCGCCGGCCGAGGCGCATGACCGGGAAGTGCTCCTTCCAGGCCTCCGCCCAGTCCTCCTCGTGGACGGCTCGGACGCGCAGCTCGCCGATGGGCCGCAGGCCGAAGGCGGTCAGGTGGCCGAGCCGCGTGCGGGTCTCCGCGATGGCCCGCTCGGCGGCCGCGCGGTCGAGCGCCGGCAGGTAGGCGCGGAGGGTGGCCGGGGCGCCCTCGATGGGGATCGCGGCCAGGCCCTCCGGCTCGGTCGTGAAGGGCTGCTCCACGGAGACGCCGCCCGCGGCCACGCGCGACAGGATCTCGCTGACGGCCTCCACGGCCTCCGGGTCGGCGTCGATGGCGAGCTCCAGCCAGGTGCCCGCCGCGGACGTGCCCTCGTCGGCATCGGGCGGGCCGAGGCGCGCGGGTCCCTGCTCGCCGCTCAGTTGATGGCGTCCTTGATGCGCTCGCCGAGGCTGCGCTTGCCCTTGCGGGTGCGTGGCACCCCGCCGGCGGCGAGTCGCCGTCCAGGCTCATCTCGCCGCTCTCGACAGCGAGCTGCTCGAGCAGCTCGCGCTGCCGGTCGGAGAGGCGCGTGGGCACGTCGACGTCGACGAGCACGTGGAGGTCGCCGCGCGCGCCGGGGCGCCGCAGGTGCGGCACGCCCTTGCCGCGGCGGCGGATCTCCGTGCCCGGCTGGGTGCCGGGCTTGATGTCCAGCAGCTCCTCCCCGTCCGGCGTGACGATGGGCACCTGGGCGCCGAGGGCCGCCTGGGTCATCGAGAGGCGCAGCTCGAGGTACAGCTCGGTGCCGTCGCGCTTGAGGAGCGGGTGCTCCTCGACGTGCGTGACGACGTAGAGGTTGCCGGGCGTGCCGCCCCGGGGCGCCGCCTCCCCTTCCCCGGTGAGGCGGATCTGGTGGCCGTCGTCGATGCCGGCCGGCACGGTCACGCGCAGCGTGCGCTTGCGCTCCGTGCGCCCGTCGCCGCGACAGGCCGGGCAGGGCTTCTCCACGATCTGGCCGGTGCCCCGGCAGCGACCGCAGGCGGTGACGTTGACCATCTGGCCCAGCAGCGTGGAGCGCACCTCGCGCACCTCGCCGCTGCCGCCGCACTGCGGGCAGGCGGACGGCGCAGCTGCCCGCCTCCGCGCCGCTGCCGTCGCAGGTCGCGCAGCGGTCGAGGGCCGTGAAGCTGAGGTCCTTCTCCGCGCCGTGGATGGCCTCGTCGAAGGTCAGCGTCAGGTCGTAGCGCAGGTCCGCGCCGGCGGGCCGACGGGCCCTGCGGGCGGTGCCGCCGGCGGCCTGGCCGCCGAAGAAGGCGTCGAAGATGTCGCCGAAGCCCTGGAAGCCGCCGAAGGGCCCGTAGCCCTCCGCCCCGGTGCCGCCGACGCCGGCCCGCCCGAACATGTCGTAGGACTGCCGGCGCTGCGGGTCGGAGAGGACCTGGTAGGCCTCGTTGATCTCCTTGAAGCGGGCGTCAGCGTCAGCGTCGGTGCTGACGTCGGGGTGCCACTGCTGGGCCAGCTTCCGGAATGAGCGCTTGATCTCCTCGTCGCTGGCGCTGCGCTCCAGGCCCAGGATCTCGTAGTAGTCGCGGGTCGTGGCCATGCCTGCCGGAGTATAGGCAAGGCGCGCTGCAGGACCCCGCCGCGAGCCAGGATGGCCCGCACGGATCAGGTGCGCGCCTAAGGCACGACCCCATGCCGACCGTCGCCTTAGCTGCATGGTGGCGTCATCGACACGCAGCCGGAGGTCGGCGAGATGGCACACCGGGTCGGTCACACGCTCCCACGGACGTACCCTGACGGCGCCGTGCCGCCCGTACGGCCACGCCTTCCGGGCCAGGGCGGCGCGATGAGCTTCATGGACACCGTGGCGGACCTCGTGCGGCGCTTCCGCTATCTCCACGACCCGGCACGGCCCGAGTGGCAGACAGCAGCGATGTGCTGGCCTGGGCTGGCGACGACCTGCCGGACGAGGTCACGACCGCCTCGCCCTCGGTGGCCTGAGCGCCATCCGCAAGCCGGGTTCCAGGGATACCGGCTCGCAGATGGGCTGGCCGACTGGGTCGCGGCCGGTTCGCCTGAGCAGCCCCTGGCGTCCTGGAGGTCATGGCCGCCCTCGGACCAGCACGAGGTCCTGGCCCAGGGGCTCGCCGAGTACGCACGGGTCATGCCCACCGATGACTACCAGCTCGCCTACCATTCCGGGGACGCGTACCAGGCCCGGCTCCTCGTCACGATCGGTTGGGTCCCCAGCCTGCTGGGCGCGATGGTCGCGGGCGCCATCACTGCGGGGCTGGCCGACGAGCTCTGGCTCTTCCCGATCGTCGCCTTCGCCGGACTGGTCCTGGGCTTCCTCGCGACGCTCGGCTCGTGGAGCGCCGCCAGCACCTCGACCTGCGCTGGCATCTCCTCGGTCGGTACTGGTGGCGGGCCGTCGTGCTCCTCGCCCTGGTCATCGGGCCAGTAGTGGCTCTGCTCGTGGCCGCGGTCACGCTGAGCCTCGGCTGACCGGCCCCCGGCACCCGGGCCCGGCGCTGCCAGCGCCGCCCACGTATGCTCGGCGGCCATGGATGCCCTGACCGTCAGCAGCGCAGCGGCCCGGCGCTTCCTCGTGCGCCGCCACCTCCTGGCCCCGCCGCGCTCCCTGCCTGCCGGCCCCGATGGCGTGCGCGCGGCCTTCGCGCGCCTCGGCTCGGTCCAGTTCGACCCGCTGGCCGTGGCCGGCCGCAACCACGACCTCGCCCTGCACGCCCGCGTGCGCGACTACGACCCGGCCTGGACGAACACCCTCCTCTACGAGCGGCGCGAGCTCTTCGAGACCTACAACAAGATGCTCAGCCTGCTGCCCACCAGCGAGCTGCCCTGGTTCCGGCTCGCCTGGGACCGCTTCCTGGCCGAGCACCGCGACGGCGCCTTCGCCCGGCATCCCGAGACCGTCGAGCACGTGCTCGAGCGCCTGCGCGCGGACGGACCCCTGAGCAGCCTCGACTTCGAGAAGCGGGCCACGATCGACTGGTACTGGGGCCCCACCAGCGAGGTGCGCGCCATCCTGGAGGCCCTCTCCGAGGCCGGCGTCATCGGCCTCGCCCGGCGCGAGGGCAACCGCCGCTACTTCGACCTCGTCGAGCGCCTCTTCCCCGCGGACCTGCTGGCGCAGCGGCCCGACGAGCGCGAGCAGCAGCGCCACAAGCTCCTCTCGCGCTACCGCGCCCACGGCCTGCTCGGCGAGGGCGGCCAGGCCGAGCTCTGGTACGGCATCGCCAAGGCCCGGCCGGCGCCCGACGATCCGCCCGGGACGGTGACGCGCCAGGCGCTGCGCGAGGAGCTCGTGGCCTCCGGCGAGCTGGTGCCCGTGGCCGTCGAGGGCGTGCGCGGCACCCGCTTCGTCCTCGGCGAGGAGGTCGGCCTGCTGCGCGCGGCCGAGGCGGAGATCGCGACCGGCACGCCGCTCGCCGAGCCGGGCGTCGTCTTCCTCGCGCCGCTGGACTCCTTCGTCTGGGACCGCGACCTGCTGCGCAGCCTCTTCGGCTTCGACTACGTCTGGGAGGTCTACGTGCCCCAGGCCAAGCGTCGCTGGGGCTACTACGTGCTGCCGGTCCTCTTCGGCGACCGGCTCGTGGGGCGCATCGAGCCGCGCATCGACCGCGCGGCGGGCACCGTGCGCATCCTGGGCGCCTGGTGGGAGGCGGGCTTCCGCCCGGGCGACGAAGAGGGCTTCGTGCCGGCCCTGCGGAGCGCGCTGGCCGCCTACCTGCGCTTCGCCGGCGCCAGCCGGCTCGACTGGGCCGCCGACCTGGGCCCGGAGCGCCGGCTCATCGGCATCCGCCCGCGGGAGACCTGAGGGCGGTGGCCATGCGCCGGCCCGCGGCCACCTACTTCAGCAGCAGGATCCGCAAGCGCTCGAGGTGATGGCCACGCCGATGAGGCTCATCACCGAGAGGTAGGCGATGTCCACGCAGCACCGTCGGCTCGATGACGCCGGTCGTGAAGCTGCGCAGCAGGTGCACGCCCCGGTAGAGCGGCGTGCACTCCACGATGAGCCGCAGCCAGTCGGGGTAGACGGTGATGGGGAAGAAGGTGCCGCTGAAGAGGAACATCGGCGTGGTCACCACGGCCACCATGTCGAAGTCCTGCCACTTGCGCATGTACGTCGTGGCCGCCATGCCCACCGAGGCCGCCGCCAGGCCCACCAGCAGCGCCCCGGGGATGGCCAGGATGCCCGTCGGCGCGAGGACCAGGCCGAGCGCGAACATGACGAGCAGGAAGCCGATGGCGTAGAGGAGGCCGCGCGTCAGCGACCAGCTGACCTCGCCCACGGCCACGTCCGCGGGGCCCAGCGGCGTGGACAGGATGGCGTCGAACGTCTTGGCGTACTTCAGCTTGAAGAAGAGGTTGAAGGTGGATTCCATGAGCGCCCCGTTCATGGCCGTGGTGGCCATGAGCCCGGGTGCCACGAAGGCCGCGTAGGGGATGTCGCCCACGTCGCCGACGAGCGTCCCCAGGCCGAAGCCGATGCCCAGCAGGTAGAAGACCGGCTCGAAGAAGCCCGAGACGATGATCGACCAGTTGCGCCGGTAGACGAGGACGTCGCGCTCGAGCACCTTGTGGGCGCGCCAGCGGCCCAGCGGGCGAGTCGGGAACAGGCGGGTCGTGATCAGCACGTGGCACTCCGGCGGCTCATTCGGCCAGCTTCCGGCCGAAGGTGCGGTAGGACCACGCAGGCCGACCACCGCGAAGGCCGAGAGGTAGGCCACGTTGATGACCGCCAGGAGCGGGTCGACGATGTCCAGGGCGATGGCGCGCGCCAGGGCCACGGCGTGCCAGAGCGGCGTCAGGTAGGCCACCACCTGGAGCAGCTCGGGCAGCTGCGTGACCGGGAAGAACGTGCCGCTGAAGATGAACATCGGCGTGATGACGAAGCGGAAGAGCGAGGCGAAGGCGCTGTCGTTCTTCTGGGCGGCCGCGAAGGCCTGGATGGGCGCCGCGAAGGCCAGGCCGGTCAGGGCAGCGACCGGCAGCAGGAGGACCGCGCGGCCGGGTTCGATGGCCCCGAAGATGGCCATGACGAGCGCGAAGATGGCGGCCCCGAAGGTCACCCGCAGGCCGGCCCAGACGAGCTGCCCGGTGGCCACGTGCGGCTGTCCAGCGGCGAGAGGATCATGGCCACGTACGTCTTGAGCCAGCGGATGCCGGCCATGACCGGGTAGGTCGATTCGAAGGCCGCCGTCTGCATGGCCTGCGCCACCAGCAGTCCGGGCGCCAGGAAGGCCAGGTAGCCGACGCCCTCGATGCCGGCCGGGTTGGCGTCGTCGATGAAGGTGCCCAGGCCGATGCCGATGGCGGCCAGGAAGAGGATGGGGCTGAAGAAGGTGGAGAAGAGCGTGCCCCGCCAGGTGCGGCGGTAGACGAGGAAGTGGTGCTCGACGACGCGCAGCACGGGGCGCGTCGAGGCCACGACGCTATCGGCGGGCCGGAGCGGGTGGCGGGCCCGGCGCGGCCGGCGCGGGCGTCGCTCACTCGACGAGCGTCCGGCCCGTGAGGCGCAGGAAGACGTCCTCCAGCGAGGAGCGCCGGACCAGCTGGCTGACGGGCCGGTAGCCGAGGCGTGGACGGCCTCCGCGGTGGCGTCGCCGTCATCGCCGTAGAGCAGCCAGCGGTCGGGCAGGTGCTCCGCGCGCTCGACCAGGCCTCCAGGCGGCCGTCGAGGTCCAGGGTCACGCCGTCGTCGAAGCGCAGCTCCAGGACCTCGCGGCTGCTGTGCTGCTCGACGAGCTCGCGCGGCGAGCCCTGGGCCACGATGCGGGCCTTGTCCATGACCACCAGCCGGTCGCAGAGC
This sequence comes from uncultured Chloroflexia bacterium, assembly GCA_963766685.1. GTDB lineage: Bacteria > Chloroflexota > Limnocylindria > Limnocylindrales > CSP1-4 > JAFMJV01. The sequence continues at coordinate 79,008 of CAVYBJ010000010.1, read as the reverse complement.
TGCTCGGCCTCGTCCATGTAGTGCGTCGTGAGGATGAGCGTGACGCCCTGCTTCTTGAGGCGGTAGAGGCGCTCCCAGACGAGGTGGCGAGCCTGCGGGTCGAGGCCCGTGGTGGGCTCGTCGAGGAGCATCATGTCCGGCTCGTTCATGAGCCCGCGGGCGATGGTGAGGCGCCGCTTCATGCCCCCGGAGAGCGGCTCGACCTCGTCCTCGGCGCGCTCGGTGAGGTGCACGAACTCGAGCAGCTCGGTGGCGCGCCGGCGGGCCTCCTTGTAGGAGAGGTCGAAGTAGCGCCCGTAGATGAGGAGGTTCTCCAGGACCGTGAGCTCCATGTCCAGCGTGTCCTGCTGGGGCACCACGCCGAGGCGGCCGCGGATGGTCGACCCCTGCGTGGCGGGGTCCATGCCCAGCACGCGCAGGGTGCCGGCCGTGACCGGCGAGATGCAGCCGATCATGCGCATCGTGCTCGTCTTGCCGGCGCCGTTGGGACCCAGGAAGCCGAAGGCCTCGCCCGGCTCGACGTCGAAGTCGATGGCGTCGACGGCCGTGAAGTCGCCGAAGCGCTTGGTCAGCCCGCGGGCATGGATGAGCGAGGTCGTCGGTTCGGTGGACACGCCCGCGATGGTACCCCGGATGCAGGCCCCGCCCGGAGGCCCGACCCGAGGCGCCTGGCCGGGCTGCACGGGGCGCGCGGGCCGCCGGCGTGGGGCTGCGCTACCCTTGGCCGGTGAGGACACGCCACGATCAGGGCCACCCGGGTGGCGACGCGAAGAGCGGCCAGGCCGGCAGCTGCTCCCCTCCCTGGCTGCTGCCGCCGTGCTCGGCGGCAGCGCGGCCGCCCTCCTGGGGCTCCCGCAGCATGCGCAGGCGCAGGCGGCCTCGGAGGCACCCCGGCCCAACGTCGTCATGGTGCTGCTGGACGACCTGCAGCCCCACGACGGTCGCCTCTTCGCTCCCGAGATCATGCCCAACCTGTCCAGCCTGATCACCTCGCAGGGCATCCGCTTCACCGACTTCCACGCCGAGGTGCCCCTCTGCGGGCCCTCGCGCGCCAACCTGCTGACCGGCCAGCATGGGCACAACAGCGGGGTCGAGTCCAACGACGGGGCGCAGCTGGACCCGTCGGCCACCATCGCCACGGAGCTCGATGCGGCCGGCTACCGGACGTCCTACGTGGGCAAGTACCTCAACGGCTACCGCGCCTTCCCGCCCGAGCGGCGCGACCCGCCCGGCTGGGACACCTTCGACGTCATCGATTCCAACCAGGGCAAGTACTTCTGGTACGAGATGCGCGACCGCCAGGGCGACGTCACGCAGCACCGCACGGACGAGGCGGACTACTCGACGGACGTCATCGCCGACCTGGCGGTGCAGCGCATCGCCGAGGCGCCCGCGGACGAGCCGCTCTTCGCCCTCATCTCGCCCTTCACGCCGCACGAGCCGAACCTGCCGGCGCCCCGCCACGAGGGCGACCCGCGCTGCGCGGACCTGGCCCCCTGGGCACCGCCCGACTACGACGAGGCCGACGTCTCGGACAAGCCGCCCTACATCGCGGAGGCGCCGCTCCTGGGCGACGGCGGCTTCGACCTGACCGCCCACTGCGAGTCGCTGCTGGCGGTCGACGACCTCATCGGGCGGGTCGGTGACGAGCTGGCGCGGCAGGGTCGCCTGGAGGACACGCTCTTCGTCTTCACCGCGGACAACGGCATGACCTGGGGCGAGCACCGCCGCGTGGGCAAGGTCTCGCCCTACAGCTCGGCCGTGCCGGCCTATGCCGCCTGGCCCGCTGGACGCGGCACGGAGCCACGCGAGGACGGCACGACCCTGAGCATGATCGACTGGGCCCCCACCCTCTGCGAGCTGGCCGGCTGCCAGATGGGGCCGTACCCGAACGGCCAGGCCGGCCCCGATGGCCTGAGCTTCGCGGCGCTCCTGGCCGACGAGCCCTTCCCCTGGCTCCGTCAGTCGATCCTGCACGCCATGGCCACCGGCGGCGACCGGCCCGTCTACTGGTCACTGCGCACGACGGCCGACCACCCTGCCGGCCGCTGGCTCTACGTGGAGAACCTGGACGGCTTCCGCGAGCTCTACGACGTCTCCGGCGAACCGTGTTTCGACTGGCAGCCCGGAGACGCGGGCGACCCCTGCCTGCTCCAGAACCAGCTGGCGGGCGAGCCCGATGCGGACACCGTGGCCCTGGCCGACGAACTCAGCCGCGAGCTGGCGGCGCTGAAGACGGAGGTCGCGCCCGAGCCAGTGCCCAGGACCGATGTCGCCGGGGGCTGAGGGACCGCGCCCACCGACGCCCCACCTCGGTCGTCCCGCGCCGCTGTCACCACGCGGCTGACCATCGAGCCTCTGGCCGCGCGCCACGCCGAGGAGCTCTTCGCGGCGCTCGACGATCCACTCGTGGGCCGCTACATCGGCGGCCCGGACGTCACCACGCTGGCCGAGCTCCGCGAGCGCATCGCGCACCTGCTGGCCGGCCCGAGGTGGGTTCCGGCGAGACCTGGGCCAACTGGGTGGTGGTGCTCGACGCCGTCATCATCGGGCGCCTCGAGGCGACCTTCCACGACGGCATCGCCGAAATCGGCTACGTCTTCGGTCCGCGCTGGTGGGGCCACGGCTACGGCACGGAAGCCGTGGCCTGGCTCCTCGCCGAGCTCTCGCGGCGCGCGGTGACGGAGGCGTGGGCGACGGTCGACCCGGACAATGATGCCTCCGCCCGGCTGCTGCGACGTGTCGGCTTCCGGGAAGCACGGCCGGGGCTCATGCCGCTCCGCTCGTACGTGCCCGGCGACCTCGTCTTCGTCCGTCCCTGAGCCACGGCCCGCGCCGCGAGCAGGCGCGCCGGGCGACGGCCGACGCCGCTGGCCCTCAGCCGGCCGGGGCCGCCACGGTCCCGGTGTGGATGGTCACGATGCCGAAGGAAAGGCCGTACCAGTCCACGTCACGGAGGCCCGCGGCGCGCATGATGCGCGCCACCTCCTCGGGCGTCGGGTAGCCCTTCGTGGACTGCACGAGGTAGGCATAGGCGCTCCCCTGGCCCACCAGCCGCCCGATGAGGGGCACGATCGAGTCGAACCAGCGGCCGATGAGCTTCCCGAGCCGGCTCGTGGGGCGGGCGATCTCGAGGCAGACGACGCGGCCGCCCGGTCGCACGGCGCGGGCCATCTCGGCGAAGCCCAGTCGGTAGTCGGCCAGGTTGCGCATGCCGAAGGCGATGGTGGCCGCGTCGAAGGCGCCGTCCTCGACGGGCAGGGCCAGCGCATCACCGATGACGAAGCGCAGGCCCTCGTCGCCCACGCTGCGGTCGCTGGCCAGCCCGATCATGCCCGCGGAGAAGTCGACGCCCAGGGCGCTGCCGCCCGGCTGCACGGCACGCCACAGGTCGCGCGTGACCTTGCCCGTGCCGCAGGCCACGTCCAGCGCCCGGCCGCCAGGGCCGAGCCGCGTCTCCCGCACGGCGTGGCGGCGCCAGCGCGGCTCCTGGAAGCCGGAGATGGCCAGGTTCATGCCGTCGTAGACCCCGGAGATGCGGTCGAACATCTCCGCCACGCGCTCGGGTGGCGCGCTGTTGCCGGTGCCCGGGGTGCGGTCGCTCTCGTTCATCGATCGAGGAAGGCCTCCACTGCGGCGGCGATGATATCCGGCCGCGTGACCGGTGCCATGTGGTCGACGCCTGCGATGGGCGAGACGACGGCGCCGGCGATGCGCCCCGCCAGGGCCTCGGCGATGGCGACGTAGAGGGGCTGGCTGGCGCCGCCGGTGGCGATGGCGACCGGACAGGCGATGCGCGCCAGGCCGTCCGGGTCAAGGCCCAGCAGCGTGGCATCCGCCACCGCGCCGGCACCGGCACGTGCGATGCGCTCGCGCGCGGCCGGCGACAGGGCATCCACGGCCGCCTGCCCGGAGACGCCGGCCATGAAGACCTCCGCAGCCGCGGCCGGCCCGTGCTGCACCTCGGCCTCCAGGGTGCGACGCGCCACGTCGGCCATGTGCGCCGCGACGGCCGGCGGCGCCAGCGGGCCGTAGGGTGGCTCGTAGGCCCAGGCGGCTGCCACGAGGTCCGGCCGCCGCGCCGCCAGCTCGAGCGCCAGGCAGCCCCCGTAGCTGTGGCCGACCACGAGGCAGCCGTGGAGCGCCTCGGCGTCGATGAGCGCCGCCAGGTCCGCGACGTGCACGGCCACGTCGATGGGTGAGGCCGGCGTGCCTGCCGCCGGGGCGCTGTCGCCGCTGCCGCGGCGGTCGACGGCCACCACGCGATGGCGCTCGGCGAGGCGCGTAGCGAGGGCCTGCAGCTGGCGCGACGACGAGAGCGTGGCGTGCAGGAGCAGCAGGGGCGAGCCCTCGCCGAGGCTTCGGTAGGCGATGCTGGCAGCCGGCCGTGCCAGCCGGGCGGTCGTCATGGGTGGTCACGCCGGCGCCTCCGCGAGCATCTCGCGCAGCTCGCGCCGCAGGACCTTGCCGGCCTCGTTGCGCGGCAACGTGGGAGCCGATGGAAGCGCACGGGCACCTTGTAGCCGGCCAGCCGTCCGCGACAGTGGCGCTCGAGCTCGGCGTCGCCGACGGCGACACCGGGCGCCACGACCACGGCCGCCACCGGCACGCTCCCCCAGGTCGCGTCGGCCCGCCGACGACGGCTGCGTCGACGACCGCGGCGTGCTCGCGCAGGACCGCCTCGACCTCCGCGGGGTAGACGTTCTCGCCGCCGGAGATGATCAGGTCGTCGCGGCGGTCGGCGATGCGCAGCAGCCCGTCGCGTCGAGGCTGCCCAGGTCCCCGGTCCGCAGCCAGCCGTCAGCCAGCCGCTCTGCGGTGGCTGCCGCGTCACCCAGGTAGCCGCCGAAGACCATGGACCCTGACCTCGACCTGCCCGACGCCGTCGACGGGGTCCGGGTCCACGATGCGCACGCGGACGCCCGGCAGGGGCCGCAGGGCCGCCGGGTCGGCCAGCGTGGCCGCCTCGGCGCCGCCCACCGCGATGCCCGACGACGTCTCGGTCATGCCGTAGGTCGTGAGCACCGGCAGGCCGAGCGCGGCGCGCTCGGGCCAGCGTGGGACCGGGGATCGGCGCGCCGCCCAGCAGGATGGCGCGCAGGGTCACCGGCACGGGCTCGGCCCCCAGGCCGCCAGCAGCTGCTCCAGCTGGGTGGGCACCAGCGAGAGGTGACTGCTGCCCGCCGCGATGCGGGCGGCGACCTCGTCGGCCTCGAAGCGCGGCAGGACCTCGAGCGGCACGCGCCAGCGACTGGCACGCACGACGATGGCCAGCCCGGCCACGTGGAAGAGCGGCAGGCAGGCCAGCCAGCGGTCGCTCGGGCGCGGCTCCAGGACGGCCGCCCAGGCGTCGGCGCTGGCGGCGTGGTTGCCGTGCGTGAGCCGGACGCCTCGGGGTCGGCCGGTCGTGCCGGAGGTGAAGACGATCGTGGCCGGCCGCCGCAGGTCCACGATGGGCAGCGGACCGCCCGGGTCCGCGGCGACCCGGGCCGCTGACGGGCCCTCCGTCTCGGCTCCAGGTCCTCCCCCAGCCGTCGAGCAGGCCCTCGACCGCGGCGCTGGCGACGCTCGCCCCGCGGCGAGCTCGGAGGCGCGGGCCTCGTTGGCCTCGTCGTGGACGAGCAGGCCGGGCGTCGCCGCCCGCACCTGGGCGACCAGCTCAGCGACGGCCGCGCGGCGGTTGAGGGGCACGAGGACAGCCCCCAGGCGGCGCACCGCGTGCATGAGCAGGACGGCCGGCCCGTCGTCCTCCACGAGTGCCGCGACGGCGGCAGCCGGCCCGGAGGCCCAGCTGCGCGAGGCGACCGGCCAGGTCGTCGCGGCCCCGTCCAGCTGCCGCGGCGGTCCAGGTGCCCGCAGGCAGCGCGGAGCGCCAGGGCGTGCGGGTCAGCCATCGCCCAGGCAGCCAGCCAGTCGGGCGCGAGGTCAGGCATGTCGGACCCCGCCCGACACGGTAGCGCTCCACCGCCAGCGGGTCGATGGCGACACCCAGGCCGGGCCCGCAGGGCACGGCCATGCGGCCGGCGTGGACAGGCCCGCCAGTCAGCAGGTCCGACGCCAGCAGCCCGGCCGTCGACAGGCCGTGGGCACGGTCCCCGGGCACGATGCCGCCAGGTGCAGGGCAGCCGCGACCCCCACGCCGCTCTCGACGAGCGTGGCGACCGTCACGCGCGTGTCCGTGGCGACCGCCAGGTCGACGATGCGAGCGGCTTCGGCCAGCCCGCCGACCCGGGCCGGCTTCACGACGATGACGTCCACGGCGGCGGCCGCAGCAGGGCGCGCACCGCCGCCAGGTCGGTGACCGCCTCGTCGGCGGCGATGGGCGTCGCCACGCGGCGGCGCAGCCGCGCCAGCGCCTCGACGCCGGCCGCGGCCGGCATGGGCTGCTCCACGTACTCGAGGCGATAGGGCGCCAGCGCCACGAGGAGTCGCTCGCCGCCCCCTCGTCGAGGGCACCGTTGAGGTCCAGGCGCAGCGATGCGAACGGCCCCACCGACTCGCGGACGGCGGCCACGCGGCGGACGAGGGCGGCCGGGGCCTCCGCTCCGCCCTTGAGCTTCAGGCAGGCGAAGCCGGTCTCCACGAGCCGTCGCGCCTCGGCGGCGGCGACCTCCGGGTCGGCGATGCCCACGAGGCCATTGACGGCCACGTCGACGCGGGCGGCGACGCCAGGAGGCGCAGGGGCGTGCCGGGCGCGGCTCCCCGGCCAGCCAGGCCGCCACGCTGCGGCCGGCGGCCCGGGCCAGCGCATCCGCGCGGGCGGTGGCGAGCGGCCGAGCGAAGGGCCCGTCCGACCTCCGGCCACGCGTCGATGGCCCCGAGTCGCTCGTCGAAGGCCCCGTCGTCCTCCAGGTCGAGCCCCAGGAGTTCGTCGCGAAGGGCGGCCGCCGTCTCCGTGGCGAGCAGCTCGTGGCCAGCGTCGCCGACTGCCATCGAGCGCGACCTCGCCGAGGCCCTCAGCCCTGTGTCCGTGCGCAAAGACAGGACCCCGTCCGGACGACCGCCCAGCCCGCCGCGGCCGTGGCCAAGGTCGCCCGGAGCGGCACCTCGAGCAGGTCGATCGAGACGCCCGCGACGCGCATCAGGTCAGCCCCGGCAGCGCCAGGCCGGCGGCCAGCAGCGCCGAGAAGACGAGCGACAGCCGCGCCGTGCCCGCCAGGACCGCGTTGAGCCGCCGCGGATCGCCGCCCGCTCGCACCACGCGCAGCAGCGGCAGCGCCAGCGGGGCGGAGAGCAGCGGCAGCAGCACGGCCAGCGCGGCTCCGCCGAGCAGGAGCACGACCGGCGCCAGGTAGGTGACCGCCAGCAACAGGCCGTACTCGGCCACGGCGCCCCGCTCGCCCAGCCGCACCGCGAGCGTCAGCTTGCCGGCCCGCCGATCCTGCACGATGTCGCGCAGGTTGTTGACGACGAGGATGGCCGTGATGAGGGCGCCGACCGGGAGGGACGCGGCCAGCGCCAGCGGCTCCAGCGTGAGCGTCTGCAGCCAGGTCGTGCCGGCCACGGCCACCGGCCCGAAGAAGACGAAGACGAAGACCTCGCCGAGGCCGCGGTAGCCGTACGGCCAGGGCCCGCCCGTGTAGGCGACGGCGCACACGATGGCCAGTGCGCCGAGCACCAGGATGGGCCAGCCGCCGACGCTGACGAGGTACAGCCCGACGAGGCCGGCCAGGCCGACGACGACGGCGATGCCCGCCGCCAGCTCGCGCTGGCTGAGCAGCCCCAGGGCCGCCGCGCGGGGCGGGCCGACGCGGTCGGCGGTGTCCGCGCCGGAGCGGAAGTCGAAGAGGTCGTTGGCGAGGTTGGAGGCCACCTGCAGCAGGAGCGAGACGGCCAGGGCCGCGAGCGCCGGCCCCGGCACGAAGACGCCCTCCCCGATGGCCACGCCGAGGCCCACGAGCACCGGCCCGACCGCGGCCGGCAGCGTGCGCGGCCGGATGGCCAGCCACCAGGCGCGGCGGCGGCCGAGCGGCGCCGGAGGGGGCGGCGAGGGGGCGGTCGCAGGGTCCATCGGATCGGACGTGGCAGTCGGGCGCCGAAAGCTCAGGGCCGCCGAGGGTACTTCGAGAAGTCGGGCGCGCGCTTCTCCAGGAAGGCCCGGCTGCCCTCGTGGGCCTCCTCGGTCAGGTAGAAGAGCATGGTGGCGTCGCCGGCCAGCTCCTGGAGGCCGGCCAGGCCGTCCGTGTCGGCGTTGAAGGAGCGCTTCAGCATGCGGATGGCGGTGGGGCTCTTGGCCAGGATCTCGTCGGCCCAGGCCACCCCCTCCGCCTCCAGCCGCTCGAGCGGCACGACGGCGTTGACGAGGCCCATCTCGAGGGCCTGCTGCGCCGTGTACTGGCGGCAGAGGTACCAGAACTCGCGGGCCCGCTTGTGGCCGACGATGCGCGCCAGCAGGGTCGCACCGTAGCCGCCGTCGAAGCTGCCCACCTTGGGGCCGGTCTGGCCGAAGACGGCGTTCTCGGAGGCGATGGTCAGGTCGCAGACGACGTGCAGGACGTGCCCGCCGCCGATGGCGTAGCCGTTGACGAGGGCGATGACGACGATGGGCAGCGAGCGGATGAGTCGCTGCAGCTCCAGGACGTTGAGCCGGGCCGTGCCGTCGGTCGCGATGTAGCCACCCTCACCCTTGACGGTCATGTCGCCACCGGAGCAGAAGGCCGTCTCACCGGCGCCGGTGAGGAGCACGACACCGATCGAGGCGTCGTCACGGACGTGGCGGAAGGCGTCGATGAGCTCGCTCACGGTCTCTGGCCGGAAGGCGTTGCGGACGTGCTGCCGATCGATGGTGACCTTGGCGATGCCCGTGCCGGAGTGCTCGTAGCGGATGTCCTCGTAGTCTCGGACGGAGGTCCATTCGATGGCCATGGGTCGGTCCCTCAGTGCGTGGGGCTGGTGGTCGCGGCCAGGTGGTGCCTGGCCAGGGCGAGGAAGGCCTCGGGCTGTTCGAGGTGCGGGGCGTGACCGGCGCCACCGACGATCTCGAGGTGCGCGCCGGGCAGGCCCGCGGCCACGACTCGGGCGCGCGCCAGACCAGCCGGGTCCAGCGCGCCGGCGATCGACGAGGGCCGGGCAGGCGACGGCCGCAAGCCGGTCGCCGAGCGGCGCCATGACGCCCTGGCCGGCGCCCCGCAGCGAGGCCGCCAGCCCGCGCGGATCGTGCACCAGGCGTTCTGCGCGCAGGCGGCTCTCGCATCCTCGGGCAGGGCCGCCTGGCTGGCCAAGAGCGGCTGTGCCTCCCAGGCCTCCACGAATGCCGCGAGGCCGTCGTGCTCGAGCCGCGTGGCCAGGGCCTCGTCGGCGGCGCGGCGCCTGGCGCGCTCACGGTCGTCGGCGATGCCCGCCGAGGGGCTCTCGAGCAGGAGCGCGGACACCGCATCGGGTGCCGCAGCGCCAGCACGAGCGCCAGCCGGGCGCCCATCGAGTAGCCCACCACGTCGGCCGGCAGCGCGTCCATGGCAGCCAGCAGCGCCGCCAGGTCGTCCGCCTGGCGCTCCAGCGCGTAGCGGGCGGGATCGCTCGGGGCCGAGGAGCGCCCGTGGCCCAGCAGGTCCGGCGCGATGACGCGCCGCTCGTCACCCAGGTCGTCCGCCAGTCGTGCCCACGTGCGGGCCGTGCCCGTGAAGCCGTGGAGCGCCAGGACCGCTGGTCCGCGGCCCGCGATGCTGACCTCGAGTTCGACGCCGTGGACCGCGTGCACGCTCACCGGTCGTCACCGTCAGGGCCAGGCCCGGCCGGACCGACGGACGGTCCGGGTCACCGCACGGTCCACGGCGGACTGCAGCGCCCGGTGCAGCTCGGCGTTCCGCCGACGCTCGGTGCCGACCTCCAGGACGGTCACGCCCGGGCGGGCGATGGAGGCCGCCACGACCGCGGCCACGTCCCGGCCCGCCACGAACTCGTGGGTGGCGCCGAGTGCCCGGACCAGCGGCCCGAAATCGGTCCCGTGGGGCGTCCCGAAGAGCTCCTCGAAGTGCTCCGGCAGGCCCACGCCGGGGGCGTCCGCAGCGGCCTGGGGCAGGAACGAGAAGATGCCGCCGCCGTCGTTGTTCACGAGGACGACGGTGGCGCTGATGCCAAGCCGGGCGGCCGCGACCAGGGCATTGAGGTCATGCAGGAAGGAGACGTCGCCCACGACCGCGACGACCGGCCCGTGACCGGCTGCGGCCATGCCGAGAGCCGTGGAGACAAGGCCGTCGATGCCGTTGGCACCGCGATTCGCGAGGCAGCGGATGTCCGCCGTCCCCGAGCCCAGGAAGGCCTCCATGTCGCGGACCGGCATGCTGTTGCCGGCGAAGAGGATGCCGCCGTCGGGCAGAGCGGCGCGGAGGGCGTCGAAGACCTGGCCCTCGAAGGGCTCGTCGAGCGCGGCCAGCCAGGCGGCGTGGCGTCCCCGGCCGCCACCTCGGCAGCACGCCACGAAGCCAGCCATCCAGCGTCCGTGCTCCGTCGCGCTCCGGACCCGGTTCCGCCCAGGTGCCCAGCCAGGTCGTGGGCGAGCCGCACCGGCTCGGCCTGCACCATCGTGACCGACTGAAGCGTCGGCTCGTTCCAGCCGCCATCGTCGACCACGACCTGGGGCGACGCCGTCGCCGCGAGCCAGCCGAGGAGCGCCTTCGAGGTCGGCGTGCCGCCGAAGCGCAGGACCAGGTCGGGCTCGTGGGCCGCGGTGAAGGCCGGCACCCGCAGCAGGGCGTCGGCGTGGGCGATGACGTGCGAGCGGTCGTGCGTGCCCGAAGCGGACGCCGGCGAGAGCGTCCGCGACGATCGGGAAGCCCGTGGCGTCCGCGAGCCCCGCGACAGCCGCTCCGAAGCCCGCCACGTCCAGCGGCCCGCAGACGATGAGGCCACGGTGGGCCTCGCCGACCCGCCGACCGAGCTCCCCCAGCACGACGTCTTCGAGGACGCGTCGACCAGCCAGGACCGCCGCCGGGGCGGCGTCGGCCGGCGGCGTCGGCCCTGGCGACCGCGACCCCCTCCACGACCCCCAACGGCCCAGCAAGGTCACCGGACGGCACCAGCGGCTCCCGATAGGGCAGGTTCAGGTGGACGGGTCCGGCCGGTGCCAGCGCTGCCAGCGCCACCGCCCGGCGGACGACGCCGCGCACGTGGGTCTCGGCCGCGGCGCCCTCCTCGGGGACCGGCAGCTCCGCGTACCACTTCGCGAACCGCCCATACAGGTGGTCCTGGTCGATGGCCTGGGGCGCGCCGCGGTCGCGCAGCTCCACCGGCCGATCGGCCGTGAGGGCCAGAAGCGGCACACGCCCCTCGTGCGCCTCCACCAGCGCCGGCATCAGCTCCGCGGCGGCGGTGCCGGAGGTCACCAGGATGGCCGTCGGCCGGCGCGACGCCCTGGCGGCCCCGAGCGCGAAGAAGGCGCCAGCGCGCTCGTCGAGATGGACCCAGCAGCGCAGGCGGGCGTCGGCGCGCAGCGCCAGCGCCATCGGCGTCGATCGCGAGCCAGGGCAGATGACGACGTCCCTGACGCCGGAGCGCACCAGCTCATCGACGAAAGCGCGCAGTGGGCCGGCCGGCGTCCCTGTCTCGCTCACGCCTCCACCCTCCCGAGCGCCGAGCCCAGCGCCAGCAGCTTCGTGGTCGACTCCTGCCACTCGCGTTCCGGGTCGGAGTCGGCCACGATGCCGCAGCCGGCCAGCAGCATGGCCGAGCGACCCTCGACGATCCCCGACCGCAAGGCCACCACGAGCTCCCCATTCCCGCTGCCATCGACCCAGCCCAGTGGACCCGCGTACCAACCGCGCTCGTGGGCCTCCTCCTCGCCGATGAGCTCCAGGGCCAGGTCCCGCGGCATGCCGCCCACGGCGGGCGTCGGGTGCAGCCGTTCAGCGAGGCGCAGCACGCTGGAGGGCTCGCGCAGGTGACCCTCGACGGGCGTCACGAGGTGCTGAAGATGGCGCAGCCGCTCGACGTGGGGATGGCTCGGGATGTCCAGCTCGTCTGTCAGCGGCTCAAGCGTGGCGCGCAGCATGTCGACCACGACGGCGTGCTCCTCGCGCTCCTTCTCCGACGCCAGCAGCTCCGCGGCCAGGCGCTCGTCGGCAGCGGGGTCGTCACCGCGTCGTGTGGAGCCGGCCATGGCCACGCTTCGCAGGCGGCGACCGTCGAGTCGCACCAGCCGCTCGGGCGTCGCTCCCAGGAACGTCCGGGCACCGTGCCCGACCGCGAAGGTCGTCGACTCCGGGGCCGAGGTGCACAGCCGCTCGAGCACCGCGGGCACGTCGATGGCCGACTCTGCGACGAGATCGACCTGGCGCGCCAGGACCACCTTGTCCAGGCGGCCGCGACCGACAGCCCCTGCCAGGCGCGACACGGAGGCACGCCAGTCGGCGGCTCCGGGCTGGCTGGCCACCAGGCGGAGGGCCGGCCGAAGCGGTGGTGGGCTCCACGACACGGGCGGGTCGACCAGGCGCACCCAGATCGCGGCGAGCTCATCGGCGACCGTGTCGATCGCGTCACCCGGCGATCGCACGTGGCTCGCCGTCAGCCAGGCGCCGTCGGGCGTCGACGTGAGCAGCAGGGCCGGCAAGATCAGCTCGGCCATCTCGAAGCCACTCCACGCGGGGGTCCGCGCCGGCTCGTCGGAGAACCCGAAGCCACCCAGGAGCAGGGGTCCGCGTCCACGCCCGGACGCATCGCCCGTCACGAGCGCACCGCCCGCGAGTCCCGACCAGGCGTCGGCAACCTGGGCGAAGCGGCCCGGCCCACTCGCCCGCACCGACCAGGCCGCACCGACCCCGACCAGTGAGACCCCCTCGGCCGGCTGCGACCACAGCGCCCGCTCGAGGCCCCCCGCCTCCGCCGCGGCGAAGAGCGCGACCGGGTCGGCGCCCGCGGTGGGCAACACGACCGAGACGAGCACGGGGCGGTCCACGTGAGCGGCTTCGGACGACGCTGCGCGCAGCGCCTCGCGCAGCGCGCGCGTCCGCGTGGGTCAGCGGGCCGGCGCGCCGCGGTCGACACTGCCGCCACGGCGCTCACGTCGTCGCCCCCAGCGCGGCGATGCGCGCCTCCGAGATGCCCACGCTGCGCAGCAGGATGGCGCGCAGCGTCGGGTAGGCGTCCTCCAGGCGAGCATGCGGCTCGGCCATGAGCCAGCGCATGACGACCTCATTGAGCGCCCCGAACCAGGCCATGCCAGCCACGGCGGTGTCGATGGGCGGGATGATGCCCTCGGCCACTGCCGTCTCGAGCTGGGTCGCGATGAGGCCGCTGAAGCGTTCGTGCATCCGAGCGAGCTCTGCCTGGAAGGCCTCGCCGGCGCCGACGGCGTCGATGAGGAAGAGCCGGGCCATGGTGCGGTGCCCGGCGAACACGGAGAGGACCGTCCGGAGCGCCGCGTCAGCCCGGTCGATCGGATCGGGGATGCCGGTCATCGAGCGCTCCACCTTGCCGACCAGGCGGTCAGCCGTCGTCCGCAGGAGCTCCAGGAACAGCGACTCCTTGGTCGGGAAGTGGAAGTAGACCCCGCCCTTGCTCGTCTCCGCCTGCCGGCCGACCTCGTCCACGCCGGCCTCGCGATAGCCACGCTGGCTGAAGACCGCGAAGGCGGCGTCGAGGATGCGCTCCCGCCGGCGCGTGCTTCGCTCCTGCTTCACGTCCCTGGCACCTCATCCGACTTCCGACGCACCAGTCGGTTTTCGAGAAGGCTAGCAGAACTCCGTGCCTGGAGGCTACCCGGACACGACCACGCGGCGGCCGGCGCCGGGGCATGAGACATTCCCTATCGAGATAGGGGACAATAGAGGCGTGAGAGTCTCCGCCAAGGCCGACTACGCCGCCCGCGCTGCCGCCGAGCTGGCCACGGCGGTGGACGCGCCGGTCACGGCCGATCGCATCGCAGAGGCGCAGGGCATCCCGGCCAAGTTCCTGGAGACGATCCTGCTGGAGCTCAAACACGCTGGCATCGTGCGCAGTCAGCGCGGTCCGGATGGCGGCTACACCCTGGCCCGGCCGGCCGAGGACATCAGCCTCGCGGACGTCATCCGGGCCGTTGACGGGCCGCTCGCCAACGTGCGCGGCGACCGCCCGGAGAACATGGAGTACCGCGGGGCGGCGGAGCCGCTGACGGACGTCTGGATCGCCGTCCGGGCCGCCCTCCGCGAGATCCTCGAGACGACTTCGCTGGCCAACCTGCGCGATGGGCAGCTGCCCCAGCGTGTCCGCGACCTCGCCGACGATCCGGAGGCGTGGGTCTCCCTGGGGCGCATCCGTGGCGCGGCCGGCGCCTCGAGCGCACCATCTACCCCGGGCGGCGCGGCGGCGGCAAGCGCCACGGGCCGCGGTCGCGCTCAGCCGAAGGTCAGCAGCGCCAGGTCGTAGACCGCGACCTCACGCGCGCCGGCGAGCGAGAGGCGCACCGCCTCGATCGTCCGGGGCCGCTTCTCCAGCGCCACCAGGCCCAGGTAGGTCCCCGAGCCGGGCATGCGGAAGGTGGCCGATGGCTGCCACTCCCCCGCCTCGAGCGCAGACAGCTCGACGGTGACCGTCGGCCCACCCGAGGCGACCGGCTCGACCGCGGCAGCGGCGCCCGCACCAGTGGGGTCGGCAGCCCCTGCGACCGGAACGTGGCCGGTGCCCGGGGCGCCAGGCGTGCCCGGGGCGTCAGGCGTGCCCGGGGCATCGTGCGTCCCGGGGCACCAGGCGGGCCCGGGGCACCAGACGGGCCCGGGGTGAAGTCCGGGCCCTCCCCCGCTTCCACCCGCAGCGCGAAGAGCAGGGCGTGGCAGCGCAGCCTCGGGCCACCGGCCGGGATGACGAGCGCCCCCTGTCCGAGTTCGAAGCGCAGGGTCGGGATCTCGAGCTCATGGGACACCTGGCCGCCCTCGACCTGCGGCGGCGGCTGGCCGTCCGCCATCACCCAGGCCGCCTCGGCCTGCAGCCAGGCCATCTCTTGCGCCACGTGCGGCGAGTCCAGGAACGCGCCGGGGCGGGCCTGGTACCCGAAGTCCTCGGCCCGCGCCATGGCGCCGCGCACGCCAGGCATCGGCAGCGATCGGGCCGTGCGCTTCTTGCGCGCCTCCGTCACGCCAGCCGCCTCGTTGGTCACGACAGCCGTGGCCTCCTGGCCGAACATGTCGCTGACGGGGAACCCCACCAGGCGCAGTCGGCTGCCGTAGCGCGACGGGCTGCGGGGCAGGGTCGCCATCTCCTCCATGAGGGCCTTCGTGCGTGGCAGCCAGCGGTCGATGACGTGGTCCACGCTGGCGGGGATGTCGAAGGGCACGTCGGGCAGCTGGAAGCTGTGGGTCGATGTCGTGGCCCGCGTGCGCTTCGCCTGGAACTCCTGCCACGACTTCGTGTAGTAGTGGTTCATCTGGAGGTTGGCGTAGCTGGGGTCCTCGATGACCGTGGCCTCCTCGGAGGTGGGCTGGCCGGCCGTGTTGACCGTGCGGCCGTGGACGGTCGTGGCGTTGTGGATGCCCACCCGGGCCACCCCCGCCGTGCGCACGATGGGCTTGGCCAGGATGGCCGAGGTGCCCACGCGCGGCACATCCACGCTGAACTCGCGGTAGGCCTCCGTGACGAGGCCGGGTGGCGGCGTCCGGTGGCCGCCATAGCAGAACTCCCTCCGCGACACGAGCACCTGCTCCGCGTCACCGAGGCGATCCAGGATGTCTCCGATGCGCTCGTCCCGCTCGGGCACCAGGAACTCGTCGATGTCGACGTACGCCAGCCACTCCGTCGTCGAGCCGAAGAAGCGCACGACGTGGTTGTTGGCGTCTCGCTGCAGGCCGCGCATGGGGAAGTAGACCGTCGTCACGATGCCGTGGTCGGCAAAGGGCCGCAGGACCTCGTGGAGGTCGTCGCTGCTGCCATTGTCATAGAGGAAGAAGTGGTCGACGCCGATGGCCATGTGATGGCAGAGCCACTCGCACATGTTGGGCGCCTCATCCTTCAGGATGGCCATGACCGAGACGCCGAAGCGTCCGCGCTCCATGAGCGGCACCCGGGGGCCCAGACCCTTGGCGGCACCCGCCCGTCCGTCAGGGCGGCCGGCAGCACCGCGCGCCCCGGAGCCCCTCGATCGCCCCATCATCCGACCCACCCGTCCCGTCAGGCCCATGGCAGCACCTCAGCCGTTGGAGATGGCGAAGAGGTCGAAGAGCTCGACCCGAGCGGCGTCGCCGCTGGTGCGGACGCGCAGCCGGGCAGCGCGGCAGGGAGCCGGCTCCAGCTCGATGACGCCGGCCAGCGCTTCCGAGGCGGGCAGCGCCACGCTGACGGGCGGGCTCGTCGTGCCGTCCAGGTGCTCGATGGCGAGCTCCAGGCGGAGCGGCGCCGTGGACCCCAGCAGGAAGCCAGCCGACCAGCAGCGCAGCATGTCATCGTGCGGGAGCGTCAGCACCCACTCGGCAGAGCTCGCATCGCCGGCGCCTCGATCGACCGCGACCGGCGCGATGGCAGGCACGCCTCCAGGCGGCCGCGCATGTGTTCCACGAGCACCGCCACGTGCGCAGAAGCTGAGAGGGCGCCCGGACGCGGGTCGATAGCCAGCGGCAGCCAGGTCAGCCACCAGGCCGATGCCCTCGTGCAGGTTCCGCAGGCGCAGTGCGGCCGCGCGGGCCGGCTCGGCCAGGCCCGCCGCCAGGTTGGCCAGCGCGAACTCGGCGAAGCGGCCCAGGTCGTTGGGGCGCGGGAACCACTCCAGGCGCAGCTGGCTCCCGTACGCGTAGGGCCGCGGCTCCAGGCTCCGCAGGTGCGCCAGCGACGCCTGCGTCCGCGCCGAGAAGCGCCGCGCGGCGGTGCTCGTCTCGATGGTCGGCAGGTCGAAGGGCACGGCCGGGCGCTCGATGCGCCCCGTGGCGCTGCCGCGCGTGCGCTTGGCCTCGAACTCCTCGAAGGAGCGCGTGTAGTAGTGGTTCAGCTGGGCCAGGCCCCGGACCTCGTCCTCCGCGGTGCCCGTGGGCAGGCCGGGTGGCGCCACGTCGGCCGGGAAGGCGAGGTGGATGTCCACGGCGGAGATGGCCTCCGGCCGCACGATCGACTTGACGCGAGGGGGCAGGTCGGGATCGAGGTCAAGGACGTTGGCGACCTGCGTGTAGGCGTCGATGGCCAGGCCCGGCGGCGGCGTGCGGTGCCCCGAGTAGCCGAACTCGAGGCGCGGCACGCGAACCACCGCCACGTCGGGGAAGCGCGCCAGGAAGGACGGGATGTCGTCGTCTGCGAGCGGCACCAGGTATTCGTCAACGTCGTAGTAGGCCAGCCAGCGCGCGACGCGGCCGAAGAAGCGCAGGGCGTGGTTGTAGGCCGCCAGCTGACCGCCGCCCAGCGGCCAGTCGATGCGCGTGACCAGGCCGTGGTTCTGGTATCGCTCCAGGAGGGCGGCGCTGCCGTCCGTGCTGCCATTGTCGTAGACGATGAAGTGGTCCACGCCCAGGGCGACGTGGTAGGCGATCCACTCCTCGAGATAGTCGACCTCGTTCTTGACGATGCAGACGATGACGACCCCGAAGCCGGGGCTGTCGAGGAGCGGGCCACGGCCGCTGACATTGGGCGGCTTGGCGCGCTTCATGCGCCCGCTGCCACCGCCCTGGCGACCTGCGCCGGCGCCCTGGCGACCTGGGCCGGCGGGCGGCAGAGACGACGGCGCCTCGGACTCCGCCTGCCGCGCAGGAGAGGGGCCGAAGAGACGGCGGCGCAGCGTCATGTGTGCATCTGCCTGGCAGTTCGCCGGCGGGCTGGCCGATCAGCCATACGACAGCACGAAGAGGTCGTGCACGAGGCACTCGCCGGCCGACATGCGCAGGCCCACGACGGCCATG
This sequence comes from uncultured Chloroflexia bacterium, assembly GCA_963766685.1. Lineage (GTDB taxonomy): Bacteria > Chloroflexota > Limnocylindria > Limnocylindrales > CSP1-4 > JAFMJV01. The sequence continues at coordinate 61,228 of CAVYBJ010000010.1, read as the reverse complement.
CTGACGAGGTCGGGTCGGGGCTCGAACTCCACCACGCCAGCGTACGTCCCGGCGGCCTCGAGCACCACGTCGCTGATGGGCCCGGCACTGCCGTCCGGGTCGGCGCAGCTCGAGCCGCAGCGAGAGCTCATCCTCCGTGCGCAGCACGAAGCCCAAGGCATAGCAGCGACGCCGACCGTCCGCGCGGATGGGCAGGTTCACCTCTGCCACACCGCGGGCACCGAGGACGCGCCAGCCCTCGTCCACGGCACGCTGCGAGCCCCAGCGCAAGCTGCGGGCGACACGCCCCGGATCGCCGGCCCAGCTCGCCTCGAGCCGACCGCGAGCGCGCTCGAGGAGTGGCGCCAGGTGCACCGATCCGGAGAGGTCTCGCGCGGCGGGGCTCATGCCCGGTGGCCGTCAGCTCGCCCAGGAAGCCGGTGCCCGCGTGGCGGTTCTCCAGGCGCACGCGCGGCTCGCGGCGCGGCTCGGGCTCGCCGGCCACGATGTTGGCGATCGCGAACTCGGCGAAGAGGCCCAGGTCGTTGAAGTGCGGGAACTGCGCCAGGGCCAGCTGGCTGCCGTAGTGATAGGGCGACGGCTCCAGGCTGCGCAGGAGCGCCATCGACCGGCGGGTTCGCGCAGCGAAGCGCACGGCGCTGCGGTCCACGCGCAGGGCCGGCAGGTCGAAGGGGATGGCCGGCCGCGCGATGCGGCCCGTGGCGCTGCCACGGAAGCGCTTGGCCTCGAACTCCGCGAAGGAGCGCGTGTAGTAGTGGTTGACCTGCACGAAGGGATGGCAGGCCGAGCCGATGGTCTCGTGGGGCACCGCTCGTCCCTCGGCATCCTGGGGCACGTCGGCCACGGTGGCGGTGTGGATGCCGACAGCGGAGATGGAGCGCGGCTGCACGATGGTCTTGACGCGCGGCGGCTTGGCGGGGTCGCGGCCAAAGACGTCGGCCACCTCGGTGTAGGCCTCGATGGTCAGCCCTTCGGGCGGCTCCAGGTGGCCGGAGAAGCCGAAGTCGACGCGCGGCACGCGGATGTCCGCAGCCTCGGGCCAGCGCGTCAGGAGAGCCGGGATGTCATCGTCGACGAGGGGCACCACGAACTCGTCCACGTCGAAGTAGGCCAGCCACGCCACGGACGGTCCGTAGAAGCGCAGCGCGTGCGCATAGGCATCCAGTTGACCGCCGGGCAGCGGCCAGTGGACGAGCGTCAGCAACCCGTGGTTGACCCAGGGCTCGACGACCTCGTGCAGGGCGTCCCGGCTGCCGTTGTCGTAGACGAAGAAGTGCTCCACGCCGAGAGCGTGGTGGTAGGCCAGCCACTCCTCGAGGTAGGGCGCCTCGTCACGGACGATGACGACGACGGCAAGGCGCAGGCCCGGCGATGCCAGCAGCGGGCCCTTGCCGACGACGTCGGGGGGCGTGCCCCGCTGCCGCTTGCGGACGCCGGCACGGCTCGGCGCCTCCGGCGAGGGCCGCAGGCGCCGCACGGCCTGTCGTGGACGTCGCAGCATGGGCGGGCGCTGCCGGTCGCCTCGAGGACCGCCTAGACCTCCTTGAACTCGCCCTCGACGGCCTCGTCATCCGCGCCATCGGCCGCCCCGCCCTGCGCCCCCTCCGGGCCGCCCGCGGCGGGACCGCCGGAGGCCTGGTAGGCCTTGGTGGCCACCGACTGGAGCGTCTCGGTGAGCTCCGCGACGGTGCGCTCGACGGCGGCGTCGTCGTCACCCTTGACGGCTTCGCGGACGGCGCTGATGCGGTTCTCGAGGGCCAGGCGGTCCTCGCTGCTGACCTTGTCACCCAGGTCGCGCAGCGTGCGCTCGGCCTGGAAGGCGAGCGCATCGGCCTGGTTGCGCGTCTCCACGGCCGCGCTTCCGGGCGCGGTCCTCCGCGGCGTGCTCCTGGGCCTCCTTGACCATGCGGTCGACGTCGGCGTTGGAGAGCATCGAGGAGGCCGTGATGCGCACCGACTGCTCGCGGCTGGTGGCCTTGTCCTTGGCCTTGACGTCGAGGATGCCGTTGGCGTCGATGTCGAAGGTGACCTCGATCTGGGGCACGCCGCGCGGTGCCGAGGGGATGCCGTCCAGGATGAAGGTGCCCAGCGTCTTGTTGCCGCTGGCCATCTCGCGCTCGCCCTGCAGGACGTGGATCTCCACCTGCGGCTGGTTGTCGCTGGCGGTCGAGAAGACCTGGCGACTTGGAGGTCGGGATGGTCGTGTTGCGCTCGATGAGCCGGGTCATGACGCCACCCAGCGTCTCGATGCCCAGCGAGAGCGGGGTCACGTCCAGGAGCAGGACGTCCTTGACGTCGCCGGCCAGGACGCCCGCCTGGATGGCCGCGCCGACGGCCACGACCTCGTCCGGGTTGACGCCCTTGTGGGGCTCCTTGCCGCCGAACATCGCCTTGACGGCCTCGACCACGGCCGGCATGCGCGTCTGGCCGCCCACGAGGATGACCTCGTCGATGGCCGAGGCCTTCAGGCCGGAGTCCTTGATGGCCGCCGCGACCGGCTTGGCCGTGGATTCCACGAGGTCCGCCACCAGCGATCTCCAGCTTGGCCCGCGTGAGCGTCATGACCAGGTGCTTGGGATTGCGGTCGGCGTCGACGGTGACGTAGGGCAGGTTGATCTCCGTCGAGCTCGTCGTGGAGAGCTCGATCTTGGCGCGCTCGGCGGCCTCCTTGAGGCGCTGCAGAGCCTGCTGGTCCTTGGCCAGGTCGATGCCCTGGTCCTTCTTGAACTCGTCGAGGAGCCACTCGATGACGCGCTGGTCGAAGTCGTCGCCGCCGAGGTGCGTGTCACCGTTGGTGGCCTTGACCTCGAAGACGCCGTCACCCAGCTCCAGGATGGAGATGTCGAAGGTGCCGCCGCCGAGGTCGTAGACGGCGATCTGCTCGTCCACCTTCTTCTCCAGGCCGTAGGCCAGGGAGGAGGCGGTGGGCTCGTTGATGATGCGCTTGACGTCCAGGCCGGCGATGCGACCGGCGTCCTTGGTGGCCTGGCGCTGCGTGTCGTCGAAGTAGGCCGGCACGGTGATGACGGCCTCCGTGACGGTCTCGCCGAGGTAGGCCTCCGCGTCCGCCTTGAGCTTCTGGAGGATCATGGCGCTGATCTCCGGCGGCGTGTACGACTTGCCGTCCGCGAGCGTGACCACGATGCCGTCGCTGGTCTTGTCCTTCTCCACCTTGTAGGGCACCAGCTTGATGGAGCGCTGCACCTCCGGGTCATCCCAGCGGCGGCCCATGAAGCGCTTGATGGAGTAGATGGTGTTGGCCGGGTTGGTGATGGCCTGGCGCTTGGCGATCTGCCCCACCAGCCGCTCGCCGCTCTTGCTGAAGGCGACCACGGAGGGCACCGTGCGGCCGCCCTCCGCGCTGGGGATGACGGTGGGCTCGCCGCCCTCCATGACCGCGACCACCGAGTTGGTGGTGCCGAGGTCGATGCCGATGATGCGTCCCATGCTGATGGTGCTCCTTGTCGCTGGCTAGTCGGTTTCGGAAGAGGTGGATGGTGTCGTCGTCGTTGCGCGCGACCGCCACGAGGGCGGGCCGCAGCACCCGGTCACGGATCGTGTAGCCGCGCTGCAGCACCCTCATGACCGTGCCGTCAGGCACGGAGGGGTCGTCCTCGTAGGAGATGGCCTGCTGCGTGTGCGGGTCGAATGGCTCGCCCTCGGTGCCCATGGACCGCACGCCCTCCCCCTCCAGCAGGGCGCGGAGCTTGCGGTCGATGGCGCCGATGCCCTCCAGCCAGGGGCTGCCCTTCATCTCGTCAGGCACGTGCTCCACGGCCAGGTCGAAGTCGTCGGCCAACTCCAGGACCCGCAGCAGGAGCCGGTCGCTCGCGGCGGCGGCCAGGTCGGCGCGCTCATCCTCCGAGCGGCGCTTGAGATTGGCGAAGTCGGCCCGAGCGCGCTGCCAGCCGGCCTCCGATTCCTCGGCTCGCGCCAGGGCGCTCGCGAGCTGGGCCTCCAGCTCCTCGATGCGCGCGACCGATGCTGCGCCGCTCGTGTCCAGCGCGGCGATGCGCTCCTGCGCGCGGCTGCCGCCGATCGGCGGCTTTGGCGGATGAAGGCGTGGGCTGCTCGACGTCCGGTTTCGGGGCGCCGTTGGTTCGATCGTTCATGCGTACAGGTGATCCACCAGTTCGTTCATGAGGCCGCGCACGTAGCGGACCGTTGAGATGGCGTGCGGATAGGCCATGCGGGTCGGGCCGATGACGCCGACCACGCCGACGGCGCGGTCGCTGCGGCCGTAGGGAGCCACGACGAGCGAGACGTCGGTCATCTCCTCGTGCTCGTTCTCGCTGCCGATGAAGACGCTGACGTCGTCCGACTGCAAGAGGCGCTCCACCAGGTCACCCATGTAGACGCGATCCTGGAGCACGGCGAAGACGCGCCGCAGGCGCTCCGAGCGGGCGAACTCCGGCTCGGCCATGACGTTCAGGAGGCCCTCGCTGAAGACCTCCTCCACGGCCGCGGAGTCGAACTCGTGCATGAGCCGGCTGATCCGCTCGATGGCCTGCGTGAAGACCGGGTCGACGATGCCGGGCTGCGCCTGCAGGGCGCTGAGAGCGATGTCCACCTCGCGGGTCGTGCGGCCCACGAGCAGGCTGTCCAGTTGGCGGCCGACCTCGTCGAGGTCCTCCTGCGTGTACTCGTGCGGCGGGCTCAGCAGGGCCTGTCGCACCGGGCCGTCAGCCATCACCAGCACGAGGCTGGCGGAGCGCTCCGCGGTGCCCAGGATGTCCACGCGACGCACCCGGCAGGTGCGGGGCTTGGCCGGCGTGGCGATGGCGGCCGCCCGGGTGGCCGCGGCCAGCGTGGCCGCGGCGAGGCGGAACCACTGCTCGCTGGCGAACTCCACCTGGCCGAACTGGTGGCGGATCATGAGCTGCTCGACGGGCGCCAGCGCGACCGAGTCGGAGATCGACTCCACGTAGAAGCGGTAGCCGCGTTCGGTGGGCACGCGACCGGCACTGGTGTGCGGATGGCCCAGCAGCTCCGCCGACTCGAGCTCGGCCATGACGTTGCGGACCGTGGCCGGGCTGATGGAGAGTGCGTACTTCTCCACCAGGGCCACGCTGCCCACGGGCTGGGCGGTGGCCACGTATTCCTCGATGATGGCCCTCAGGATGGCCGCCGAACGGGCCTCCAGGGGACCGGGTCGGACCTTGCGTCGGGCCATGGATCCTCGGATGCGATCGCTTCCGTTTCGATCGATGGTTAGCACTCTATCGCGGGGAGTGCTAACCACCGTGACGGCATGGTAGCAGCGAGCGGGCGCGAGTGTCAACGAACCGCTTGGCTGGCGGACCGCCCCGCTACCAGCTGGCCGCGGTGCCCCCCACCCGGGCAGCCGCCCGCTCCTCCGCCTCGCCGCTGGCGACGTAGGCGTGGAACGGGTCGGCCGGCAGGCCGCGCGCCCGGCGCAGCTCCGAGAGCGGGCCACGCACGTCGGTGTTGAAGGCGTCCCAGAGCTGCGCGTTGGCCTCCAGGACGTCGCCCTCTCGCCTGGGCTGCCACGAGTGCCTCGCGGTCCACCAGGAGGGCCTTGGCGAACGTCTCCTGGAGGTTCATGACCGAGCGGATCATGGCCGGGATCTTGGGCTCGATGTTGTGGCACTGGTCGAGCATGTAGACGGTCTCGCGTGCACAGGCCTGGGCGCCAGGGTCGCCGTCGTCACGCATGGCGTTCACGAGCTCGTGCATGATGCGGAAGAGCTGGTAGGGGTCGATGGAGCCGACCATGAGGTCGTCGTCGCCGTACTTCTTGTCGTTGAGGTCGAAGGCGCCCAGCTTGCCCTCCGCCAGGAGCAGGGCCACGATCTGCTCGATGTTGACGCCCAGCGAGTGGTGGCCGGTGTCCACGCAGACCACGGCGCGCTCGCCCACCCGGCGGCAGACGGCCAGCGCCTGGCCCCAGTCCTGCACGTCCGTGGAGTAGAGCGCCGGCTCGAAGATCTTGTACTCGATGAGCATGCGGGCGTGCTCCGGCAGCTCCGCGTAGATGGCCTGCAGGCCCTCCACGAGGCGGTGTCGGCGGTGGCGCAGGTCGTCCTGGCCGGGATAGTTCGTGCCGTCGCCCAGCCAGACCTTGACGGCCGGGGCCTCCATGCTGGCCGCGATCTGGCAGCACTCGATGATGGCCGCCACGGCCTTGGCGCGCACCTCGCCGGACGGGTGGCACAGTGAGCCGAGCATGTAGTCGGCATCCTGGAAGGTGTTGCTGTTGATGCCGCCCACGCGCAGGCCGCGACTCTCGATGTGGTCGCCCAGGGCCGCGTAGTCGTCCACCTTGTCCCAGGGGATGTGCAGCGCCACGGACCGTGCGATGCCCGTGTAGCGGCGCACCGTGCCGGCGTCATCGATCTTCTCGTCCACGCTGCGCGGCACGCCGGCCTGCTGCCAGACGCGGAAGCGGGTACCCGTGTTGACGAAGCCCCAGGAGGGCAGCTCGATGGCGAGATCGTCCACCGCCCAGAGGAGGCGCTCCATCATGGCGCTCGAGCTGGCGTCAAGGTTCTGCGTGCCCACCATGGCCTGTCGTCCTTTCCCGGCCGCCGAAGATCGCTCTCCGCTCTATCACGACCGTCTGCCGTCTGCCGTCCGAGGGTCTGTCGCCCTGCTCGACATGCTAGCGGCGCCGACGACTGCCGCGCGGCCCATCCGGCAGCCCGACGAGCGCCCCGACGCCGACCGACAGCACGGCAGGGACCCGACCTACGGCCGGCTCTCGTAGTTCTCCCAGAGGAAGCGGCGGGGCACCTGGCCGCTCTCCTGGATCTGGCGCGCCAGGGACCGACCGACGTAGCGCCAGTGCCAGGGCTCGTAGCCGTAGCAGGAGACGCGCCGCTGGCCCTCCGGGTAGGACATCACGAAGCCGTACTGCCAGCCGTTGCGGGCCAGCCACTTGCCCGCGGGCGACTCGCCGAACGTCGAGGAGAGGGGCTCCCCGGGTGCCGTGGTGAAGTCGATGGTCGTGCCCAGCTGGTGCTCCGAGTGTCCAGGCCGCGCCGAGAACTTGAGGGCCTGCTCGTAGCCGCTGCGCCGTGCCCACATGGCGAACGTCGCCTCCTGGGCCTGGAAGGAGCGGTAGGCCGAGCGGACCGCCAGCGGCTTGCCGGCCGCCCGAGCTGCCGACGCGAGCGCCGCCAGGTCCTCGATCATCAGCTGTCTGACCTGGCCGCTGCCGGCGAGGCCGGCACGGGAGACGGGCACCAGGTCCCAGGGCTCGTACGAGCGGTCAAGGCGCAGGTTCGTGTCCAGCAGGGTGTGGCGCCACTCGCGGGTGGCGTCGTAGCGGGTGGGGTCGTCGCGGTACTCGCAGCGCGGGAGCCGAGGCGGCGGCGCCACGACAGGCAGCCCCGCGAGCAGCGTGGCCAGCGCCGATGGGAGGTCGGGCGGTGGCACCGTCACGGCCGGGCCGGGCTCGAGCCCGGCCGCGACCGGATCCTCGGCGGAGGGAGCTCCGCCAGCGGCGCCCGCCGGTGCCGCGATGCCAAGCACGAGCAGGGTGGCGAGCAGGCTGGCAAGGGCGCGGCCGGGGGCGGTCCGTTCCATGCCCGGCATGCTACGCGCTGCGGCCCCGCTGCGCAGCCGCCGGCTCCGGCAGCAGCCGGGCGAAGACCTCGTTGGCCAGCAGGCGGCCGCGGGGCGTGAGGCGCGTGCGTGATCCCGCCACTTCGACCAGGCCCTGCTGCCGACCCCAGGCCAGACCCGCGACCAGGGCGGGGTGGGCGGCCAGGTCGGCATCGATGCCCTCGACCAGGCGCAGGCCCAGGATGGCGGCCTCGGCCGTGGCGGTGGCCTCGTCCATGACGTCCTCGCCGCCGGGCGGCAGGCGACCGTCGGAGAGCGCCGCCAGGTAGCCGTCCAGCCGGGCCGCGTTCCACGAGCGCCGCTGGCGGCCGTCGAAGGCGTGTGCCCCCGGGCCGACGGCCAGCACCGGCCGGCGGCGCCAGTAGAGCAGGTTGTGCCGGCTCTCGAAGCCCGGCCGCGCCAGGTTCGCGATCTCGTAGCGGCGCAGCCCGGCGGACTCGGCCAGCTCATCGGTGAGCAGCTCCATGTCCGCGGCGCGGTCCTCGGACTGCTCGGCGACGGCGCGCGCGCGCCACGACCGTGGCCCCTCGGCTCACGGGCAGGTGGTCGGCCTGCGGGCCGGAGAGGCGCGCCGCACCCGGATCGTCCAGCGTCAGCGTATAGACGGAGAGGTGCTCGGGGCGCAGGTCGAGGGCCGCGGTCAGCGTGGACCGCCAGGAGTCGATCGTCTGGCCGGGCACGTCGGTCAGGAGGTCGAGGCTGAGCGAAGGCAGGCCCGCCGAGCGGGCCGCGCGGACCGCCGCCACGACGTCCGTGGCCCGATGGCGTCGTCCCAGCCTGCCCAGCTCCGCGTCGGCCAGCGATTGCGCGCCGATGGACAGGCGGTTCACGCCCGCGGCGCGGAAGCCGGTCAGGTCACCCAGCTCGTCCGGTCCCGGGTTGGCCTCCAGCGTGATCTCCGCGTCCGTCGAGAGGCCCGGTCGCCGGCTGACACGCTCGAGCAGCCGCCCGACCTGCGCTGGCGAGAGCAGGGATGGCGTGCCCCCGCCCAGGTAGACGCTCCGAAGCGGCCGTGGCGAGCCACCCAGCTGCCGCTCGAGGCGATCGACCCTCAGCTCCAGCTCGCGCTCGACGGCCTCGAGCAGCTCCGCGACCCGGTTGCGCGGCCCGCGCGCGGCGGCCCCGGCAACGACGACGAAGTCACAGTACGGGCAGAGCGAGACGCAGAAGGGGACGTGGACGTAGAGCCCTTCGGGCGAGCCCGGGGGGCCGGGTGCCGGCTCAGGCAGGGCGGACGGGTCCTCCGCGCCCGCGCCAGCCATCCGCGCCCGACGTTGCGGGGGTCGTCGCGCGATGGGATGACCCAGGCGCCCGTGTCGGCCGTGCCACCGACCGTCGCCACGCGGGGGCGGACCTCGGTCGCCTCCGGGTAGCCCATGGTCATGAACATGGCGAAGCGGGTGACGGCGTGGCCCATGAAGGCCGCCGCGATGCCGGCCGTCATGAGCACGAAGAGGCCACCCACGAGGCCGACCACGATCGCCACCAGCAGCGCCAGCATCCCCCGGCCGGGGGCACTGGCACGGACGGCGCCGGCGTAGATGAGGGCCGCGCCGATGACCGCCAGCGGATCGGGCAGGTCCAGGCTGAGCAGGATCCCGAGGAGCACGCCGCGGAAGAGGAACTCGTCGTAGAAGGCCGTCCCGACCGCGTAGAGGATGCCGCCCGGGTATCGCGACGGGAGCGGGAAGCTGAGCCGGCCGTGGCTCAGCAGGGCCAGGCCGAAGGCGGCGGCGACGCCGCCGGCGGCGTAGACGAGGCCCAGCAGCAGCGCCTGGCCCTGGTCGGGTGCGAAGACCAGGTTGAGGTCGGCGACGGGCGAGGGATGCAGGGCGAAGACCAGGAGGCCGAGTGCCGGGCCGGCCGCGTACCACGTGATGCGGGACAGCCACACGCGGCGGTCGCCGTCCTCGGTGTCCCACTCGGCCGCGCCGAAGCGACGGGTGTCCAGCCGGAGCAGGAACATCAACCCGGCGAACCCGACGAAGAGGAAGTACTGCAGGAAGTCCGGCATGGCTTAGCTGGACTCGCCACCTCGCAACACGGCCAGGAAGGCCTCCTGGGGGATCTCCACGCTGCCCACCCGCTTCATGCGCGCCTTCCCCTCTTTCTGCTTCTCGAGCAGCTTGCGCTTGCGCGTGATGTCGCCACCGTAGCACTTGGCGAGGACATTCTTGCGCATGGCCGCGATGGTCTCGCGGGCGATGACGTTGGAACCGATGGCCGCCTGGATGGGCACCTCGAACATCTGGCGCGGGATGAGGGTGCGCAGCTTGCTCACCAGCTCGCGCCCGATGGCCTGCGCCTTGTCACGGTGGACGATGACGCTGAGTGCGTCGACCGGCTCGCCGTTGACGAGCACGTCGAGCTTCACGAGGCGCTCCTCGCGGTAGCCGATCTCCTCGTAGTCCATGGAGGCGTAGCCCTGGGTGCGCGACTTGAGCTGGTCGAAGAAGTCGACGATGACCTCCGCCAGGGGCAGCTCGAAGTTCATGAGCACCCGTGTCGGATCGAGGTACTCCATGTCCTGGAAGGCACCCCGGCGGTTCGTGCCCAGCTCCAGGAGCGTGCCGATGTAGCTGCCGGGGGTCACGATGCCGACCTTCACCCAGGGCTCCGCGATGGCCTCGATGTCCGAGGGTCCGGGCAGCAGGGCCGGGTTCTCCACGCGCACCTCGCCGCGGCCGTGGGTCAGCGTCACGAGGTACTCCACCGAGGGGGCGGAGGCGATGATGTCGAGGTCGAACTCGCGTTCCAGGCGCTCCTGGATGATCTCCATGTGGAGCAGGCCGAGGAAGCCGCAGCGGAAGCCGAAGCCCAGGGCCACCGACGACTCCGGCTCGAAGCTGATGGAGGCGTCGTTGAGGTGCAGCTTCTCCAGGGCGTCGCGCAGCACCGGGTAGTCGGGCCCGTTGACGGGGTAGATGCCGGCGAAGACGAGCGCCTTGGCCGGCTTGTAGCCGGGCAGCGCCAGGGGGGCCGGGCGCTGCGCCGATGTCAGCGTGTCACCCACCTGGCAGTCGCGCACCGACTTGAGGCCGGTGGCCACGTAGCCCACCTCGCCGGGACCGAGCACCTCCACGGGCACCAGCTGGGGGCGGAAGATGCCCAGCTCCAGGATCTCGCTCTCCGCGCCGGAGGCCACCAGGCGGATGGACTCGCCCGCCCGCAGGGTGCCCTGGGCGAGGCGAACATAGGCGACCACGCCCTTGTAGGCGTCGTAGTGCGAATCGAAGATGAGGCCCTGGAGCGGGGCGCCCGGGTCGCCCTTGGGCGGCGGGACCCGTTCCACGATGGCCTCCAGCACCGCCTCCACGTTGGTGCCGTCCTTGGCCGAGACGAGGATGACCTCCTCGCGCGGGATGGCCAGCACGTTCTCCAGCTCCTCGATGACGACGTCCGGCTGGGCGGAGGGCAGGTCGATCTTGTTGAGCACGGGGATGATGACAAGGCCCTGCGCCAGCGCCAGGTGGACGTTGGCCAGCGTCTGGGCCTCGATGCCCTGCGCGGCATCGACGACGAGGACGGCGCCCTCGCAGGCCTGCAGGCTGCGGCTGACCTCATAGGAGAAGTCGACGTGGCCCGGCGTGTCGATGAGGTTGAGCCCATAGGTCAGGCCGTCGCGCGCGACGTGCTCGAGATGCACGGCGCGGGCCTTGATGGTGATGCCCTTCTCCCGCTCGAGGTCCATGCTGTCGAGGACCTGGCTCACCATCTGGCGCTTGTCCAGGGTGTGGGTGACCTCCAGGAAACGGTCAGCCAGCGTCGACTTGCCGTGGTCGACGTGGGCGATGATGGAGAAGTTGCGCAGGCGCGCCTGGGGGATCCGTTCCATGGGGCTGCGCGATTCTAACAAGGCGACTGCCCCGCGACCGGAGGCGCACGACTCGAGGTGGCACGAGCCGTCAGCCTGCGCTACCATTCAGCGTCGCGCGCGTCGAAGCCGCGTCGTGGTGTCGTGTGCCCGCCAGGCGGCGGACGCCGCGCCAGCTCACCACCCAGACCTGATCGAGGACAGAACACCTTGGCCCATTCATCGCGGGGCTGGTCCGGCGCACGGACGCCGCAGGCCCTCAAGCGCGTCCGACAGTCCAACCGCCGCAACGCGATCCTTCAGCCGCGCCGCTCGGCCGCCAAGACGGAGGTCAAGGACGCCCTTCAGGCGGCCATCGCCGGGGACGTCGACGCCACCCGCCAGGCCGTGGCTGAGGCGGCCTCCGCGCTGGACCGCGCGGCCAAGGTGGGCGCCATCCATCCCAACAACGCTGCTCGCCGCAAGAGCCGGCTGATGCTGCGCGTCAATGCCGCCCTGGGTGGCGAGGCGCAGACGTTCATGGCCAAGCCGCAGCGCCAGGTCAGCAAGAGCGCCGCCGCGAAGGCGGCCAAGGTGCGCATCGCCGCGGGCAAGGCCAGCAAGGCCAAGGGCGAGCAGACGGCGGCCGGCAAGGCGCGCGCGGCCCTCACCAAGTCGACCCGCGCCACGGACAGTGCCGCGGCCACCGCCGCCGCGACCACGGCCGGCACGAAGGCGGCGGCCGGCAAGTCGAGCACGACCAAGGCGAGCACGACCAAGGCGACGGCCAGCAAGGCGAGCACGACCAAGGCGACGCACCACCAAGGCGAGCACGACCAAGGCCAGCACGACCAAGGCGACGGACGCCAAGGCGACGGCCGCCAAGGCGAGCACCACCAAGGCGAGCGGCACGAAGACCACGCCCAAGCCCAGCAGCACCAAGACCAAGTCCTGACGGGGGTCCACCCCCTCTCCGGCGAACCCGTCGCGGCGGTCCTCGAGGCATCGAGGACCGCCGCTTCTTCGTGTGCGGGGCGCGTCAGAAGGCGGCGGTCGGCGTCGTCTCCTCGACCGGTCCCTTGGGCGGCGTGCGCACGGCGCGCCAGGTCGCCGCGACCAGCGATCCGGCCAGCGTCAGGCTGGTGAGGATGAGCAGCCAGCCACCCAGCTCCATCCAGACGGCCTGCTCGAGCGAAGCGGCGTCGCTGATGCCCTCCTCCTCCAGCGCGGCCTGCTCGCCCTGATCCACGAGGCGCGCGTAGTAGCAGTCCGGCCCCATCGTGCAGTCGAGCTGGCCGCCCATGGGCTCGGGGCGATAGCCTGAGTCGGCGTAGATGAAGAGCAGGCGGATGCCCACGTACATGAGAGCCAGGCTGAGACCGGTCACCAGGCCGGCAAGGCCGGCGTTCACGAAGAGCCGCCAGCGTGGTCGCCAGCGGTCCGACTTGTGGTTCGCGTAGAAGCCGATGACGGCGCCGGCGATGGGCGCCGAGATGAAGACGAGCGACTGCACCGCCACCACCAGGGCGAAGGAGATGGCGATGGTGACGGCCAGGCCCAGGCCGACCATGGCGGCATAGATGGCGCCACGGTCGAGCACCCGACCGGAAGCCGGTCGGGTGCTCTCCATGACGTCTTCCCCAAGGCCGGCGTCCTCGACCGGTGCCCCGGCCGGGTCGACGGCCGGGCCGGCCTCGTCGGTGCGCGGCCCTTCGATCACCGAGCGGCCTGCGCTAGGCGCCGGCCAGCGCGCTGCGACCCGGGTAGCGGGCCACGTCCCCGAGCTCCGCGTCGATGCGCAGCAGGCGGTTGTACTTGGCCACGCGCTCCGATCGCGACGGGGCGCCCGTCTTGATCTGGCCGCTGTTGGTGGCCACGGCCAGGTCGGCGATGGTGGTGTCCTCGGTCTCGCCGGAGCGATGGCTGATGACCGCGCCCCAGCCGTTGGAGCGCGCCAGGTCGACCGCGCGCAGCGTCTCGCTGAGCGTGCCGATCTGGTTGAGCTTGATGAGGATGGCGTTGGCGGCCTTCTCCTGCGAGCCCGCGGGCCAGGCGCACGGGGTTGGTCACGAAGAGGTCGTCGCCGACGAGCTGGCAGCGGTCGCCCACGCGGGCGGTCAGCATCTGCCAGCCCTTCCAGTCGTCCTCCGCGAGGCCGTCCTCGAGGCTCACGATGGGGTAGCGGTCGATCCAGTCGGCCCAGAAGTCGACCATCTCGCTGGTCTTCAGCGAGCGGCCTTCCTTGGCCAGCTTGTAGGTGAGCTCACCTTCCGCGTCCGGCTCGCCATCGACGAGTTCCGTGGTGGCCGGGTCGAGGGCGATGGCGACCTGCTCGCCGGGCCTGTAGCCGGCCCGCTCGACGGCCTTCAGGACCGTCTCGATGGCCGCCTGGTTGGAGGGCAGCGTCGGCGCGAAGCCGCCCTCGTCGCCCTGGCCCGTGGCCAGGCCGCGGTCGTGCAGCTCCTTCTTGAGGGCGTGGAAGATCTCCGACCCGGCGCGCAGCGCCTCCGCGAAGCTGTCCACGCCCACGGGCATGACCATGAACTCCTGGAAGTCGGTGGAGTCCGCGGCGTGCTGCCCGCCGTTGAGGATGTTGAACATGGGTACGGGCAGCGTCCAGGCGCCGGCGCCACCGATGTAGCGGTAGAGCGGCAGGCCGTAGGAGACTGCCGCGGCGTGGGCGCACGCGAGCGACACGCCAAGCACGGCGTTGGCGCCCAGGTTGCCCTTGTTGGGGGTGCCGTCGAGCTCCAGGAGCAGGGCGTCGATGCCGCCCTGGTCCGAGGCGTCCTCGCCGAGGATGGCCGGGGCGATCGTCTCCACGACGTTGGCCACGGCCCTCTGGACGCCCTTGCCGTTGTAGCGCGACGTGTCGCCGTCACGCAGCTCGACCGCCTCGTGGGCGCCCGTGGAGGCACCGGAGGGCACGGCCGCCCGGCCCACGGCGCCGTCGTCGAGGACGACGGTCACCTCGATGGTCGGATTGCCGCGCGAGTCGAGGATCTCCTGCGCGTCGATGTAGTCGATGTTGGTCATCAGGCCACCACTTCCGATGTACGGTCCAGCAGGACCTTGATGCCCGGCAGCTCGCGACCCTCGAGGAACTCGAGCGAGGCGCCGCCGCCGGTGGAGATGTGCGTGAAGCGCGGCGCCAGGCCGAGCTCCTCGATGGCGGCCACGGAGTCGCCGCCGCCCACCACCACGGAGGCGCCGGCCTCCGCTCGATCGGCCAGGAAGCGGGCCATGGAGCGCGTGCCGTCGCCGAAGGTGGGCACCTCGAAGACGCCCAGCGGCCCGTTCCAGAGGACCGTCTGCGCGTCAGCCAGGGCCGCTTCGAAGGCCACCCGCGACTCGGGACCGACGTCCACCGCCGACCAGGAGTTGGGGATCTTCTTGACGGACACGATCTTGTGCTCGGCGCCGCGGGTGACCTCCTTGGCCACCACGACGTCCGTGGGCAGGAGCAGGTCCACGCCGCGCTCGACGGCGCGGGCCATGATGCGCTGGGCGTCCTCGACGCGGTCGCGTCTCGAGCAGGGACTTGCCCACGCCCAGGTCCTGTGCCGCCAGGAAGGTGTTGGCCATGCCGCCACCGATGACGAGCTTGTCGACCCGGTCGAGGAGCGACTCGAGGACCTTGATCTTGTCGGAGACCTTGGCCCCGCCGATGACCGCCGCGAACGGCCGCGCCGGGTTCTCCAGCAGGCTGGAGAGGTTGCGGATCTCGCGCTCCATGAGCAGGCCCGCGTAGGCGGGCAGGATCTCCGCCACGCCCACCGTGGAGGCGTGGGCGCGGTGCGCCGTGCCGAAGGCGTCGTTGACGTAGATGTCCCCGTAGCTGGCCAGCGCCGCCGCGAAGCCGGGGTCGTTGGCCTCCTCCTCGTTGTGGAAGCGGAGGTTCTCCAGGAGCAGCAGCTCACCGGGCTTGAGGCGGTTGACGGCATCCACGGTCCCGACGCCGATGGCGTCACCGGTGGCCGGCACGGGCCGCTTGAGGAGCTCGGAGAGGTGCTGGGCCACGGGGCGCAGGCGCAGCGCGTCGCTGACCTTGCCCTTCGGCCGCCCGAGGTGGCTCATGAGCACGACGGACGCGCCGTGCTCGAGCAGGTAGGCGATGGTGGGGAGGGCGGCGCGGATGCGGGAGTCGTCCCGCACCCTGCCGTCCTCGATGGGCACGTTGAAGTCGACCCGCATGAGGACGCGCTTGCCCTGCGGATCGAAGTCACGGACGGTGAGCTTGTCCATGTCAGAGGCCTCGAAGGTGATGGCGTCAGCGGCTCAGGCGAGCTTCTCGGCCATGAGCTTGACGAGGTCGGCGACGCGGCAGCTGTAGCCCCACTCGTTGTCGTACCAGGCGATGACCTTGATGAAGTCGCCGCCCAGGCTCATCGTGGAGGGCGCGTCGATGATCGAGCTGCGCTCGTCGCCCTTGAAGTCCATGGACACGAGCTGGCCGTCCTCGACGCCCAGGATGCCCTTCATGGGCCCTGCGGCGGCGGCGCGGAAGGCGGCGTTGAGCTCCTCGACCGTGGCCGGCTTCTCCAGCTGGGCGGTGAAGTCCACGACGCTCACGGTGGGGGTCGGGACGCGCAGGCTGAAGCCGTCGAACTTGCCCTTCAGGTCGGGGATGACGAGTGCCAGGGCCTTGGCGGCGCCGGTCGTGGTGGGGATGATGTTCTGGCCGGCCGAACGGGCGCGGCGCGGGTCCTTGTGCGCGACGTCCAGGACGTTCTGGTCGTTGGTGTAGGAGTGGATGGTGTTCATCAGGCCGCGCTTGATGCCCCACCCGTCATGGACGACCTTGGCCGCCGGCGCCAGGCAGTTGGTGGTGCAGCTGGCGTTGCTGATGATGTGGTGCTTGGACGAGTCGTACTTGTCCTCGTTGACGCCCAGGACGATGGTGATGTCCTCGTTCTTGGCCGGGGCGCTGATGAGCACCTTCTTGGCGCCGCCCTTGATGTGCCCGCCGGCCACGGTGGCGTCCGTGAAGCGACCCGTGGACTCGATGACGATGTCCACGCCCAGGTCACCCCAGGGCAGGTTGGCCGGATCCTTCTCGGAGAGGACCTTGATCTCCCGGCCGTCCACGACGATGGCGTCAGCCGTGTGCGAGACGGTGCCGGCGTAGGCGCCGTAGGTCGAGTCACGCTTGAAGAGAAGGGCGTTCATCTCGGTGGAGACGAGGTCGTTGACGGCCACGACCTCCACTTCGGGGGTGCGCTCGATGAGCGCCTTGAGGGACTGGCGGCCGATGCGGCCGAAGCCGTTGATGCCGACTCGGGTCGTCATGGGAGATCTCCTTGCTGTGGCGCTCTGCCCGACCACTTGCGCGGGCAGCAGCTGGGGTCTATGGACTGGCCGGTCAGCCGGCGTCGCCCATGGCGACCCCGGGTTCCCGGCGCGATGTGGTGGCCCCCGCTGAGCCTGCGGACGCAGGCTGATGGTCGCCGAGCGCGACCAGCGCAGGCAGGGCCGATGCGACGAGAGGCACCGTGCCGATAAGCCCGACGTCATCGCCGAGCGCGGCCGGCACGACGCGCACGCGCTGGCCCGGGATCCGGAAGGCCGTGGCCGCCACGGCCTCGCGGGCCGGTCCCAGGAGTCGCTCGCCCCAGGCGAGGGTGATGCCGCCGCCCAGGATGACCACGTCGGGGCCGAAGACATTGACGATGGAGACCACGGCCAGGGCCACCGCCCGTCGGGCTCGCTCCAGGATGGCCACCGCGACGGCATCACCGTCCTGCGGCGGCCTCCGAGACGTGCACCGCCGCCAGCGGCTGCGGTGCGATCCGGGCTGCGATGCGGGCCAGCGCCGGCGCCTCCGCGCCCGCGTCGAGGGCGGCGCGCGCGGCATTGGCGATGCCGGTGCCGGAGGCAAGGGCCTCCAGGTGCCCCACGCCGCCGCACCCGCACAGGGGCCCATCCATGTCCACGGTCATGTGCCCGAGCTCACCGGCCACGTGGTCCGGGCCCACGATGGGCTCGACCGCCGCTGATGGCGGCACCGCCGATGCCCGTCGAGATGGTCAGGTAGACGAGGTCGCCAGAGCCCTCCCCTGCCCCGAAGTCGCGCTCGCCGAGGATGTTGACGTTGGTGTCCTTGCCGATGGCCCAGGGCAGCGCCGAGGGCCTCGCCGATGGCGGGCGCCAGCGGGAAGCCCCACCACGTCCCGCGCAGGTTGGGCGGATCGATGAGCACGCCGGTCGAGGGGTCCAGCGGTCCGGGGGCGGCGATGCCGACTGCCAGCGGTGCCTCGTCCGCCAGCGGCGAGGTGCTCGTCCCGCGCGGCTCGCAGCAGGCCCAGGCAGTAGTCGACGACGGCCCGCGTACCGTCGGCCATGGGCGTGGAGCCGGCGTGCCGGGCGCTCAGCCGACCATCGGGGGTGACCACGGCGGCACGGGCATTGGTGCCCCCCAGGTCAAGGGCCAGGACGGGACCCCGGAGGGTCGCCCTGGCGGGCGATGGTGGCATGCGTGGTGTCGTGGACCTCGTGTCGGGCTGCGTGGTGGTGCCTGATCCGGGCCGCGCGCGGGCCGCGGTGCACCCCCAGTCTATCGGGACAGCGAGCGACCCCGGTCTCGTCGACCGGGGTCGCTCGATCGCGTCAGGGAGGACTCGTCAGCCGCCGATGCGGAAGACGCTGCCGCCGCACTTCGGGCAGGTGCCCTTGGTGGCCGGCTTGCCGTTCTTCATGGTGATCTTCTGGGGGTCCTTGATCTCGACCTTCTGCTTGTCCTTGACGCAGTATGCCTCTGCCATCCCGTTCCTCCTATCCCTCCGGGTCCTCGATGGTGTGACCCGGCACCCTCTGGGACCCGGTCATCTGCCGGATCTCGACCTTCGATCTGTCGGGTTGCCGTCCGCGGCCTTACTAGAGTGCCATCTTCGGCGCCCAGTGTGACGGGCGCCAGTGCAGCTCGCCCGCTCGGGACCGCTGCTCGTCCATGTCGGCCAGCACGTGGAGCGCCTCGAGGCCGGTCTCCATGAGCCCCTCCTCGCGCCGCCCAGCGCTGCTCGGCGGAGGCAAAGGCGCCGCTGGTGCGCTGCGCGAAGACGGTGCACACGACGCCGGCGCGGCAGCCCGCCAGGGCGGCCAGCGTGAGCACGGCGGAGGCCTCCATCTCGAAGTTGACGACGCCCTGCCGAGCCAGCCGCTCCGCGAGGTCGGGGAAGCGCAGGGGCAGCTGCGGGATGGGCCGGCCCTGGGCACCGTAGAAGCCGGGCGCCGTGGCGGTCAGGCCCGGGTGGGCACGATGGCCGGTGCGAGCGGCCGCCTCCAGGAGCGCGGCCACGGCGGCGTAGTCGGCCACGGCGGGGTAGCCGTCGTCCACGTAGTAGGACGTCGTGGCCTCCATGCGGAGCGCGCCGGTGGTGACGACGAGGTCGCCGATGGCGATGTCCTCGCGCAGGACGCCACAGGAACCGATGCGCACGAACGTGGGCCGCGACGTGACGGCCAGGATCTCGGCCATGACGATCTCCACGTTGTCAGCGCCGATGCCGGTGGAGATCGACCGAGACGCGCAGCCCGCGGTGCGTGCCGGTGACGGAATGGAACTCGCGGTGGCGGCGCTGCACCTGGACCTCGTCGAGGAGCGCCGCGAGGCGGTCGGTGCGGTCCGGGTCGCCCGGCAGGAGGATGTAGTCCGCCACCTCGCCCGGGCCGAGGTCGATGTGATACTGGCGCTCCGTGTCAGGCGGCGAGACCGGCGGGTCCGCGTCAGGCACGGCGACTCCTTCTCCTGTACCCCGCGGGGCGCGAGGTTTCCGCGGAACCATAGTCACCGCGACCACCGAGCGTCAAGCCGCAGTCCTGACGACGCGGCACGCTGCCCAGGGGCGGAGCGACCCGGGGACGACGGTCTCCGGCGCGCCATCGGCGAGCCCGGGCTGCCCGTACCATGGTGGCCATGGACGAAGCCCTTGCCACCCTTGACGCCATCCTCGAGGAGCACCTGGCCACCGCGAGCGCCACGCGCTCGCTCCTGCCAGCCGCCGCTGAGCTGGCCAGCGACATCTGCGACGCGATCGACGCGGGCGGCAGACTCCTCGTCTTCGGCAACGGCGGCAGCGCCGCCGACGCCCAGCACTTCGCGGCCGAGTTGGCGGGTCGCTTCCGCCGCCCCCGGCGCGCCCTGCCGGCCATGGCCCTGACGGCCAACTCGTCGACCGTGACGGCCATCGCCAATGACTTCTCCTATGACGAGGTCTTCGAGCGCCAGGTCGAGGCGTTCTGTGGCCCGCAGGACGTGGTCGTCGGCCTCAGCACCAGCGGCGGCGCGGAGTCCGTGGCGCGCGGCCTGCGCCTGGCACGCCAGCGCGGCGCACGGACGTGGGCGCTCACGGGTGCCGGCGGCGGTGCGGTCGGCGAGGCCGCCGAGCGCGGGCTGCGCGTGCCTTCCACGGTGACGGCGCGCGTCCAGGAGATGCACATCACGCTCATCCACGCGGTATCGAACTCGTCGACCGCCACGCGGCGCGCAGAGTAGCTCAGGCGGACCTAGGCCGTGACGGCCCGCAGCCTCCGACCCCGTGCTGCTCCCGTGCGCCGACCATGTACTCGACCACCTCGGTCGTGTCAGTCTGCGAGGTGGGCATCTCCGCCACCTTCCGGCCGCGGTGCATGATGACGATGCGGTCGGTGATGGCGAAGACGTCCGGCAGCGTGTGGCTGATGAGGATGACCGGCACGCCCGCCTCGCGAAGCGTGTCGATGAGCGACATGACCTTGCGCTGCTCGGGCACGCCGAGGTTGTTGGTGGGCTCGTCCATGATCATCAGCCGCGCGTTCCAGTAGATGGCGCGGGCGATGGCCACGGCCTGCCGCTGACCGCCAGAGAGCTTCTCGATCTCCAGGCGCATCTGCGGGATCTTGATGCCCAGCCGCTGCAGGATGGCGTCCGATTCCCCGCGCATGGTCTTCTCGTCGAGCGTCTTGACGGCCCCGCCAAGGTGGCGCTTCTTGACCTCGCGTCCCAGGAAGATGTTGGCGCTGACATCGAGATTGCCCGCCAGGGCGAGGTCCTGGTAGATCGTCTCGATGCCCGCCTGGCGCGCCTCGATCGGCCGCGAGAAGTGGACCTCCTGGCCGTCGAAGAAGATCTGGCCGGCGTCGTGATGGTGGACCCCGGAGACGCACTTGATGAGCGTTGACTTGCCGGCGCCGTTGTCGCCCACGAGACCCACCACCTCGCCAGGGTAGAAGTCCACGGAGACATCGTTGACGGCCGTCAGGCCGCCGAAGCGCTTGACCAGGTTGCGGACCGAGAGCATGGGCTCCTGGCCGGCGGGTCGTGTATCGCTCACTGGCTTTCCGCCCTTCCGATGACGAGGTCACGCGCCTGGTCGATGAGCACGGCCAGGATGACGACGATGCCGATGACGATGTACTGCCAGAACGGCTCGACATTGAGCATCACGAGTCCCGTGGTCAGGATGGCGATGATGAGCGCGCCGATGACCGTGCCCATGATGTTGCCGCGTCCACCGAAGAGGCTGACGCCGCCGATGACCACGGCTGCGATCGAGGACATCAGGAGCGCCTCACCAGCGATCGAGGAGCCACCGGAGAAGCGCGCCGTGTGCAGCACGCCCGCGATCCCGGCCGTCATCGCCGACCCCACGTAGATGAGGACGGTGAGCCGGTCCACGGGGACGCCGGCGCGCAGCGAGGCCTCGCGGCTGCCGCCCACGGCATAGGTGTGGCGGCCCGGCTGGGTGCGGTTCAGGATGAAGAGGCCGATCCCGACCGCGATGGCGGTGATGACCACTGGCCACGAGAAGATGCGGTCGAGCTGGCGCAGCGCGGCGTCGGGCAGCTCGGGCTTGAAGAGGAACGAGACGGCCCCGTCGGCCCAGTTCACGTAGATGAAGCGACTCGTTGCCGAAGGTGCGCATGCCGTCGGGCTGCTGGCCCACCACGTTCCCGCCCGACAGGAGGAAGGCCACGCCGCGCGCCACGAAGGACATGCCGAGGGTCACGATGAAGGCCGGGACCCGGAGCTTGGCGATGATGAGTCCGTTGATGAGACCGACCACCATGGCCGCGGCGACGCCCGCGATGAACGCGCCGCCGATGGCCACGATCTCGCCGAAGCCGGACTCCACGAGGTCACGCGCCACCAGCGCGGCCACCACGGAGGCCAGGCCCATGACCCAGCCGACGGAGAGGTCGATGCCGCCCGAGATGATGACGAACGTCTGGCCGAGGCCCATCAGCAGGATGGGCGTGATGGCCACCAGCACGTTCATGATGTTGCGCATGGAGAGGAAGTTGACCTCGCCATCCGTCGTCATCGTGACGCTGACCCAGAAGAAGGCCACGAGCGCGAACAGGAAGACCCAGGCCCAGAAACGGCTGATGGCCAGGATCAGGCGACGCTGCCGGTCGCGCGGGCTCTCAGCCGCGACGGCGACATCGGGCGGGGATGTCATGGCGAACCCTCGGCGGTACGGGGATGACGGCGGCTGGGGGCCACGTGGCCCCCAGCCGCCGAGTGGTCCGCTACTCGGGGACCTTGTAGATGAAGCGCGCGATCTCGGGATCGGTCACGTTGTCCTTGTCGATGACCGCGAACCCGGTGGTCACGTGCTTCGGCAGGCTGGTGACGCCAGCGGCGTCGGCCATGCAGAAGGCCACGCCGAGGTAGCCCATGTCGTAGGGCTTCTGGGCGATGACGAGGCTGACGACGCCGTCGTTCAGCTGCTCGATGGCGAAGTCGGTGGCGTCGAAGGCGATGACGTCGACGACACCGCCGAGGCCGGCGTTCGTGACGGCCGTGCCGGCGCCGACAGCGCTGAACACGTTCACGCCGAAGATGCCGCCCAGGTCGGGCTCGCGCTGGAGCACGGCCGTCGTCTGCTCGGCGGAGGTGTTGGCGTCGTCGAGGTTGTAGTCCTCACCGACGATGCTGATGCCGGGGAACTCGCCGATGCCTTCCCGGAACCCCTGGCTGCGCTGCTCGGTCGTGCTGGCGCCCTCATTGGTGTTCTGGATGTAGGCAGTGCCCTCGCCACCCAGGTTCTCGGCCAGGGCGCGTGCGGCGATGCGGCCACCCTCGACGTTGTCCGACCCGATGTACGAGAGCGGGAACGTCACGGGGCCATTGGCGTAGTCGCCGTCACCAAGGAACGTGTCCACGGTGACGACCTTGATGCCGGCGTCGATGGCGGACTGCAGCGGCGCGACCATCTGCTCCTTGTCAGTCGGAGCGGTGATCAGGCAGTCGATGTCGCCGCGGGCGACCATGGCATCCAGGATCGGGGTCTGGACGGTGGGACCCCAGGTGTCCGGATACTGCGAGACGACCTCGAGCCCATAGTCCGCGACGGCGCGGTTCACGCCCAGTTCCATGACCTGGTAGAAGGGGTCGACGACGCCGGGCAGGAAGCCGATCTTGGGCTTCTCGACGTCCTGGGCGCTGGCCGCCGGCACCATGGCCAGCATCAGCACCGCGACCGACCCGAGCGTTACGAATGGTCTCTTCACGTTCATCCTCCGTTGTTCTTCACTCCCTGGCCAAGACCGACCGTTCCTGCCCTGGCAGCCTCCTCTCTGACCCCGGGGACCTCCCTGTCCCAACGGGGACCGATACCCGAAGTCTAGGCATGCATTCGTTGTCAGACAGGGCCGATCCGCACGCCGTCCGCGGTGCCGTTCGGATCGCGGTCGCCTGGCTGAGCGGGCGGGACGCGACCGGTCGACTGCCACTCGCCCGCCCAGGCTGGGCCACGCCATCGACACGACCGCGCCGCCGACCAGGAGCACGGCCAGCCCCGCCAGCGCGCAAGCCAGCGGCAGGAGCAGTGCCGAGCGGCAGGCCGGACGACCGGTCGGAGGCGTCGCCTGCCCGCATCGCGGCGGCGACGTCGGGCAGCTGTCGCCGAGGTCAGGCTGGTCGCCTCGCCGGCGCGAGACCGCTGACGGGCGTCTCTGCCACGGCGGTCCGCCGCACGTCCGCGCTGCTGCGCACGACCACCTCCGGGCCGCCGGGTCGGGCGCGCACCCGTCCCACGACGTTGAGCACCTCATCGACGCGCAGGGCCGGCTCGAAGGGCTCGATGGCCGACGCGAGGCGCACGTCGGCCTGGGCCGTGCCATCGTCCAGCGTCAGCCGGCGACCGGCGATGCGCTCGACCCGGCCGCCGACGCGGACCAGTTCGTCAGCCAGGCGAGGCAGCGCATCGAGGGTGGCCGCGGGTATGGCCAGGGCCCCCGCGGCAGCGGCGCCGTCGACGCCAGCCCGATGCTGGGGGTCACCGTGGGTGCCGCCTGGCGCCTCGGCCTCGTCGCCGGGCGTGAGGCTCCCCAGCTCGATGTCAGCGGTGGACCGCGGCGCGATGGCGAAGCGCTGGTCCGAGGCACTCGGGTGTGCGCGCTTGACGATGCCGATGACTCGTGCCGAACGGCCGGGCTCCAGCCCGTCTGCCGACGTGCCGCTGCCGGACAGGCCGACGATGGGCAGGTCACCGGCGGCTCCGAGCGTGGCCTCAGCGCGCCAGACATCGCCGTCGCGCGTCGACGTCCAGGAGACGAACCGTGACGGCCACGAGCTGCCACTCATCCTGCGCCTCCGGCGGGCGGCGCAGGATGGTCGGGACGGCGCGCCCGTCCCGCACCCGACGAGGTGCTTCCTCCGCCTCGAGCTGCCGGCCGTCATACCAGGTCCCCACCTCGCCAGAGGCACGGATGAGGGCGCCGACGCGTGCCGGGTCGGCGCCTTCCGGGTAGCGGACCAGGATGGCGCCGCTGCCGTCCTCGACGGTGACGCGTCGGCCCTCCGAGTCGATGAGGCCCGCAGCCGAGGTGACCGTGCCGACGATGGTCAGGCTGTCGCCCGGGGCGGCGTCGCCGATGTGCCCGCGCGGCGGACGACCCCGCGGCGGTCGACCGTCGGGCGGTCCCGGATCTGGCCGCGGCGTGCCCTTGGGCGGTTCTGCGGCCGAGACGACGATGTCTGACGCATCCCTCGGCCAGAGGCGGTAGCCATCGGCGGCACCCACCCCGCTGGCGCGCTGGCCGACGATGCCCGTGGCGGTCAGCTGCTGACCGCGCTCGATGGCAGCGGGGTCCAGGCCGAGCCCGGCATGCACGTAGACCTGCGCCGTGCCCTGCTCGTCGCGGACCGTGATGGCAAAGGCTCCGCCGGAACGCGCTTCCACGAGGACGACCGTCGATGTCAGCCTGGCGAGGAGGCCCTCGACATCCTCGTCGATGTCCTGGCTGTGGAGCGCCAGCGGCGCAGGAAGCCCGCCGGTTCCCATGGGCGTGACGTCGGACGCGTCGAGCGGGCGCATCTCCAGGTTGCCGTAGGGGGCAGACAGCTCGCCACGGACCTGCACGATGCGACCACGCGGCACATCCACGGAGGGGTATCCCTCGGGCAGCCGAACGAAGATCCCGGCGCTGCCGTCCTGGATGACGAGGGTCCGCTCGCTGAGCAGCCGGCCGGGCTCCGCCGTCACGACGCCGGTGACCAGTGGCCGCGCTCCGACCGGGAGCGCGCGTGCTTCAGCGATGGTCACGCTGGCCTGCGGCTCGTCCGTGGGCATGGGGGTCGCCGTGGGACGCGGCGTGGGCGTCGGCCTGGGAGTGGCCGTGGGCTTCGGGGTGGCCGTGGGCCTGGGAGTCGCGGTCGGCCTGGACGTGGGCGTGGGGGTCGGCGTCGGGCCGGGCGTTGGCGTGGGCCTGAGCGTGGGGGTGGCTGTCGGCGCCGGAGTGGCCGAGGCTCTCGGGGTCGGGCGCGGGGTGACGGTCGGCGTGGCCGTGGGCACAGGTGTCGGGTCCGGGGTCGCGGTGGGGACCGGTGTCGGCTCGGGAGTCGGCGCAGGCGTGGGCTCTGGCGTCGGCTCTGGCGTCGGCTGCTGGGTCGGACCCGGGGTCGGGTCGGCCGTGGCAGTGGCCTCCGGCGTCGGGTCGGGCGTGGGCTCGGGGGTGGGTCCCGCCGTGGGCTCTTCGGTCGGGCCAGGCGTCACATCGGGAGTGGGCTCTGGCGTGGCGTCGGGCGTGGGCCCGGGCGTGGGCTCCGGGGTCGCGGTCGGCTGGGGCGTGGGCTCGCTGTCCCTGGACGACGCGTCCGGGATGGGCATCGGGTCGATGAAGGTGTCAGCCGCGTTGTCGTTCGTGTCCCGACCGTTGCCTGCCAGACCACCCGGGAGGCGCGCCAGCGACGAGCCAGCCGGCGGCGCGGAACCCGGCTGGCCCTCGACGAACGAGGAGGCCGCGGTGCCCCACGACAGCGAGTCGATGACGCCACCGCCCACGACCCGCAGCACGAGCGAGCCGCCGGTCGCGCTGAGGCCGTTGGTGTACGTGTGGTCGGCCACACCGGCGTAGGTGCCATCCGCGTTGGCCAGCAGGAGGTGATCACGGGGCGCGAGGCGGCGGTCGGACCAGCGGTGCTTGGTGGTGACCGTGCCCCCGGTGGCCGTCACGTAGACGAGCTCCAGGCCGCCGAGCTGGACCGCCAGGTCGCTGCCGTTGTAGAGCTCCACGTACTCGTCCGACGCCGTGGCGCCGCCGGTCACGACCTCACCGACCAGCACGTCCGCCGAGGGTGGCCAGTCGGGCGCGGCCCTCGCCGGGCCGGGCGCAGCGGGCATGGCTGGCAGCACCATCGCCATGCCCACTGCGAGGGGCAGCATCGTTCGCCATCGCCGGGACATCGTCGACCTCCGAGACCGGCGGGCAGCGGCGGGTGGACATGGACGCGGCCGGGCGGGACGGTCGGAGCGCCAGCATCGCCAGCCGCGCTTATCACGCCCTTACGTCGCTGTGGGGATCGCCGACCAGAGGCTTCGCCGACCGACCTGCGGTACCATCCCGGGGTCCCATCACGTCGCAAGGACCGATCGAGCGTGCCCCAGACCAGCAACAACCGCATCCGCGCCAAGGACACCAGCCGTGCCGAGGCGCGTCGTCGCTACCGCGAGGAACACCGCGCCGCCAGCGCAGGTGACGAAGACGCCACGGTCGCAGCGGGCACGACGGCCGCTGGCACCGACGCGCCATCGGCGCGATCGGCATTCGCCATGCCCGAACGTCATGGCTGACATCCGGGCGCTGCCGGAGGTCTTCCGCAAGCCCCTCGTCTGGCTGCCCTTCGGGATGCTGCTCGCTGGCCTTCGTGCTCGTGCTGCTCATCGTCGAGGAAGCCCTGCCGACGGGCGCCGTGAGCGACATCGCGGGGCTCTACGTCAGCCTCACGCTGCCACCCACGTCCCTCTTCGTCTTCTTCATCGGCGGCTTCGTGGCCACGCGCGCCTCGTACCTCGTGGGAGCGCTGCTGGGAGCGTTCGACGCCCTGCTGGTCACGATCCTGTACCTCCTGGCGCCGTCGCTCTCCTCGAACACCCAGCTGCAGAACTCGGGCCTCACGGCCACGCAGGAGCAGGGCTCCACGGTCACCCTCGGCTCGCTCGTGCCCCTCTGGGGCATCGCCATCGTGGTGGGCATCCTGGCGGCCGCCTTCGCGGCCTGGTACAAGCGGTTCCTGCGTTCCTCCCAGGAGCGCGCCAAGGTCAATCGAGCCCTGCGCGAGCAGGAACAGGCGAAGAAGGCCAAGGAGCAGGCGCAAGGCCGACAAGCAGGCTGCCAAGGACACCCGCCGCACGTAGCACGAGCTCATGGCCGCGGCTCGGGTCGGCCGAGCCCGGACGGGCGTGGCCCACACCGGAGGTGCACGATGACGACGAACCGGACGACGCACATCCACGGCCTGGGCGCGGCCGTCTTCATCGGCGCGGCCATCCTCGGCCTGCCCTCGACCGGACGGGCCGCGGCCGAGGAGACCGCCTCGCCGGCGGAGTCGGTCGAGGACATGGCGCCCGCCATCCTCGATCGCGTGGAGCGCATCCGTGGCCTGGAGGCCCTGGTGGAGGTGCCCGTCAGGACCGTGGACCCGGAGGTCTCCGCCCGCGAGCACCTCGCGGCCATGACGCCCGATGACCTCGCCCAGCTGCGCACGGACGAGCTCCTGCTGACGCGGCTCGGGCTCCTGCCCGAGGGCACCGACCTGCTGGAGACGCTCGAGGCGCTGGCCAGCCAGGGCGTGGCTGGCTACTACCGCCCGGAGCAGGGCGACATCGCCGTGGTCGACGTCGGTGGCCTGCCGGATGCCTTCACCCCCTGGGTCGTGGCGCACGAATATGTCCACGCCCTCCAGGACCAGCACTACGACATCGAGGCGACCATCGATGCCGCGCCCCTCGGTGACGCACAGACCGCCGTGACCGCCCTCGTGGAAGGCGATGCCACCCTGCTCATGACGGCGCTCGCCATGAGCGATGCCTTCGCCGGCACGGCCATGCCGATGCCCGACGACGCAGCCTCCCTGGAGGTCGACGCGTCGGACCTTGGCCCCACGGGGCCGCTGCTGACGCGTGAACTGCTCTTCCCCTACCTGGACGGCCTCTATTTCACGCAGCGCATGTGGGGGCGCGGCGGCTGGGACGCCGTGGACGCCGTCTGGACCGACCCGCCCCGCTCCACGGAGCAGGTCATGCACCCGGAGCGCTACCCCGACGATGAGCCGATCAGCGTCGAGCTGCCCGACGTCGCCGGCCGCTTGGGCAAGGGCTGGGTGGCAGGTCCGCAGACCTCCATGGGCGAGTTGCGGCTCAGCATCCTGGTGGCCGGCAACGAGATGCACGAGATCCCGGAGCTGCCCCTGGCCAGCATCCGGCTGCCCAACGCCGAGGCCGCCGAAGGCTGGGGCGGCAGATCGTGTCGCGACCGTGGATGGGCCGCGGGGGGCGTGGGTCGCCGTGTGGCAGACCGCCTGGGACACGCCTGCGGACGCCGCCGAGTTCGCCGCTGCGGCTCGCGAGGCCATGCCGGGCTGGGCGGACGTCCAGTCGGTCATGGAGGGCGTCTCCATCTCCGATGACGTGCCCGCCGATCGCGGCGTGCTGCTGCTCGTGGCCGATCGAGCCGGCACCCTGCGCAAGGCGACGGAGGCGCTGACCAGCCGCTGATCCGGTCGCGCGCCGCTCAACCCGCGCACGCTCAACCCGCGCGCCGCCCGCCGGCGTAGCCCAGCTGGCGGACGCCAACGGGTCGGCCCGGCCCGCCATGACCACGGCAGGCGTCCACGAGGGGAGCGATGCGACGCGCCACCAGGTTGACGACACCCGCCTCCACTTGCAGGTCACCCTCCACGTAGAGCAGAGCATGGCGACGCACCACGCCCCGCAGGCGGCCCCAGGTGCGCGGCCAGAGCGTGACGTTGGCCATGCCCGTCTCGTCCTCCAGGGCCAGGAAGACCGTGCCCCTGGCGGTCATGGGGTGCTGGCGCGTGACGACCAGCCCACCGATGGCCACCCGTCCCGGGCGGCGCCCAGCGAGCGAAGCCAGCGGCAGGGCTCCCAGCGCCTCGAGCGCCGGCCGGTACAGCTCCATGACCTGGCGGCGCGCGTCCAGCGAGAGGATGGCGTAGGCGTCCCCGAGCCGCTCCAGCTCCGTCGGCGGGGGCAGCGCCGGTGCCGGGGTGGGCGGCAGGTGGATATCCAGCGGCCGACCCTGCGCCCGGCCCGGGACCGCCGAGCGACCGTTGCTCCTTCCCCGTGCTGCGCCCATGACCTCGCGCAGCTGCCAGAGCGCCTCCCGCCTCGGCTGGCCCAGGGAGTCGAGCGCGCCGCCGCGGATGAGGCGCTCCACCAGCTCCTCCGGCAGGTCCGTGCGAGACACGAGGTCGGCCAGCGACCGGAAGGGGCCGCCACGGGCCCGCTCGGCATCCAGCGCCTCCCCTTCCGTCTCGCCGATGCCCTTCACCAGGTGCAGGCCCAGGCGGATGCCATAGCCGCGCGCCGAGGGGGCCGCGAAACGGTCGCGGGCCGCCGTGTCCGGCACCACGACAGCCGGCGAGTCCACCGCCTCCGGCCGCCGCTCGATGCCCGCCCCCTCCGGCAGTGGCGTGCCCGGCAAGCCGACCCACTCGGTCGCGGTGCGGAAGCGGCTGGCGTTGACGTCCACCGGCAGCACGGGCGACGCCGTGGCGCTTGGCGTCGTTGGCGAGCACCTCCACCGGGTAGAAGCCCATGGGCTGGGCATTGATGAGGCCGGTGACGAACTGGGCGGGATAGAAGAGCTTCAGGAAGGCCGACTCGTAGGCCGTCCGCGCGAAGGCCGCCGCGTGGCTCTTGTTGAAGCCGAAGCTGGCGAAGCCGGCGACCCTGCCGAAGAGCTCCTCCGCCTGCTCGAGAGTCAGGCCGCTGGTGGCCAGGCAGCCTTCCACGAAGCGAGCGTGCAGCTTCTCCATCTCCCGCTGCGAGCGCCACGTGCCCATGGCCCGACGGAAGCCGTCCGAGTCGGCCGCGCTGAAGCCGGCCACGTCGATGGCCACCTTCATGACCTGCTCCTGGTAGAGGATGACGCCCAGGGTCTCGGCCAGGATGGGCTCCAGCGAGGGATGCAGGTAGGTGACCGGCTCGAGCCCCTGGCGACGGCGCAGGTAGGGATGCACGGCGTCTCCCTGGATGGGTCCCGGGCCGGATGATGGCCACCTCCACGACGAGGTCGTCCAGCGTCTCCGGGCGGCTCTTGGGCAGCGTCTGCATCTGGGCGCGCGACTCGATCTGGAAGACGCCCACCGTGTCCGCCGCGCTGGATCATGCGGAAGACCGCCTCGATGTCCTCCGGCAGCCGGTCCAGGTCCAGGCAGACGGCGCAGTCGGCGCGGATGTCGCGCAGGGCGTCGTCGATGGCCGAGAGCATGCGCAGGCCCAGCAGGTCCAGCTTGATGAGCTTCATCGTCTCGACGTCCCGCTTGTCGAACTGGACGACGACCCGGCCGGGCATCGTGGCGCGCTCCAGGGGCGCGATGTCCACCAGCGGCGCGCGCGTCACGAGCATGCCCCCGACGTGGATCGAGAGGTGGCGCGGCCGGCCGTCGATGCGGCCGCACAGCTCCAGCCAGCGGTCCCACGGCGAGAGCCCCAGCGTGGAGCCCCGCCGTCGCGGCGCCAGCGGGTCCAGCTCGATGCCACCCAGGCTGGTGGCGAGGATGCGGCGCTCACTGGCGGGCGTGTCCCCGGGCCCACCCTCGTCGTCGGTGGGGCCGGGGCGGATGTCAGCGGCCGGCACCAGTCGGCGCAGCTCGCCCATCTCGTCGAGCAGCTGCCGCATCCCGGGGTCGCCATCAGCCGGGGCAGCGAAGAACTCCGCGAAGCCGCCGTCCGTCTCCAGGTCGCGGCGGACCATGACGGAGTCGTACGTCTCGAGCGCCTTGGCCACGCGGTCCACGAGCGGCCGGGGGAAGCCCAGCGCCGTGCCCACCTCGCGGACGGCCGAGCGGGCCCGGTAGGTGACGACGTTGCAGACCATGCCCGTGTGGTCGGCACCGTAGCGCTCGTAGACGTAGGCGATGACCTCCTCCCGGCGCGAGGAGGCGAAGTCGATGTCCACGTCCGGGTAGCTGGTGCGGCCCTCGTTGATGAAGCGCTCGAAGAGGAGCTCGTGGCGGATGGGGTCCACCCGTGTGATGCCCAGGGCGTAGGCCACGATGGAGTCGCCGGCACTGCCGCGACCCTGGGCCGGGATGCCGCGCTCCCGACTGAACCGCATGAGGTCCCAGCAGATGAGGAAGAACTCCGCCAGGCCGGTGCGCTCGATGACCTCCAGCTCGTGGGCCATCTGCTTGAGCACGCGGGGCGTCATGGGGTGGTAGCGCTGCCGGACGCCGTCGTGGCAGAGCCGCTCGAGGTACGAGAAGGGCGTCTCACCACTCGGTACCGGGAAGCCCGGGAAGCGGTAGCGCTCGAACTCCAGCGAGACCTGGCAGCGGGCCGCCACCTGGCCAGCCCGTGCGATGCCATCCAGCCAGGCGGCCCGCACGAGGGGGTCGCCTGAGGGGTCACCGGGCGGCAGGGCTGCCAGCTCCGCCCCGCTCTTGAGGGCGTACTCCGCGTTGGGGCGGCGCAGGTGGGCACTGGCGTCCAGGTCCCGGCCGTGACGGATGGCCACGAGCACGTCCTGCAGCTCGCGGTCCGAGCGCCACGCGTAGTGTGCGTCGTTGGTGACCACGGTGGGCAGGCCGGCCTCATGGGCGAGACGGGCCAGCTCCGCCACCAGCCAGTCGTCATCCGGCAGGAGGTGGTGCTGGAGCTCCACGTAGAGGCGGTCAGCGGGACCCGACGAGCCGGGCCAGCCGCTCCAGCGCGGCCCTGGCGCCCTCCCGGTCACCGACGAGCAGCCGGCGTGAGAGCTCCCCGTGGCGGCAGCCCGTGAGCACGACGAGGCCACCGACGTGCTCCCCGAGCAGCGCGTGGCTGAAGCGAGGCACACCCTTGCTGCCGGCCATGTGGGCGTGGCTGGCGAGCCGGCAGAGGTCCGTGTAGCCGGCCTGGCTCGCCGCCAGCAGCGTGAGGTGCGGCCCCAGCTCGCGGGCCCGGACGCCTCGCAGGTCCTCCCGGCGGGGCTCGCGGTGGCCCGGCGGACGCGGCCGGGGCACCGCCGGACGCACCGGCTCCCCTGCCCTGGCCTGGACCGCCAGCGACGATACCGTCGAGGCGCCGAAGGCAGCCGCGACGCCTGCTGTTCGCCGCCTCGATGACTGGCGTGGTGGAACCACGATGCCGCGTGGATCTTCCGTGGCAGCATCGATCAGCTCCACCTCCATGCCCACGACGGCATGCAGGCCCGCCTCCCTGGCCGCCGCCGCGAAGCGCACCGCGCCGTAGAGACCCTGGTGATCCGTGACGGCGAGGCCAGAGAGGCCCAGTCCCAGGGCCCGCTCCACGAGGTCATCCGCCGGCGACGCCCCGTCCAGGAACGAGAAGTCCGTGTGGCAGTGCAGCTCCGCGAAGGCCGTGGTCACCCATCCGATGATAGAACATCTGTTCTATCTGAAGAGACCGGTCCGACCTGACTGGTGCGCCCAGTCAACACCCCGGTCGTGCGGGTAAGATGACGCCAGTGGCAGTCAGGGGCCTGCAAGCGTACGCCGTGCCCTCGGCGCGAGCGGGCCAGCAACCAGACCCCTCGGCGCGCCGTGACGTCCTCTCCGGGCTTCTGACGGCGAGTTTCCTGCTGGCCGTCATCGGCGTGGTCCTGCTCATCATCATCGGCGCGCCGGAATACGCCACCCCCGCTCCTGGTGCCGGCGGTGGGTCCCAGGCCCTCGCCGTCGGATCCTCTGCCGCGGCGAACAGCGCGGACGGTGCCTCCACCGGTGTGA
Source organism: uncultured Chloroflexia bacterium (assembly GCA_963766685.1). Lineage (GTDB taxonomy): Bacteria > Chloroflexota > Limnocylindria > Limnocylindrales > CSP1-4 > JAFMJV01. Next base: position 28,673 of record CAVYBJ010000010.1, on the reverse strand, counting down.
CCAGCGAACTGGCGCCGGCCGCCATGGCCACGCCCACCTCTCCCGATCCGGGTGCCCTGAAAGGCTACCGCTGGCCCGTCCGGGGCGGCATGGTGGCCGACTACTACGACTGGGCCGACGATGGCCGCTTCGTCATCGACGGCCGGCGCGTCCATGCGGGCCTCGTCATCACGTGGTTCGACGGCGCCATCGTCAAGGCGGCGCACGAGGGCACGGTCGTGCATGCCGGTCGCGAGTGGGAACGCGAGGTCGGCTATGACGGCACGCTGGACGACCTCTACGCGCGCCAGAAGCGCCGGGGCGAGCGGCCACGCTGGGCGTCATCGTGGATGACGGCAACGGCTACCGGAGTGTCTACAGCAGCCTCCAGGATCTCCGGGTCAAGGCTGGAGACACGGTCAAGGCGGGCACCATCATCGGTGCCATGAGCCGCGATGAAGGCCGACAGATGATGCGCTACCAGCTCGTGCGCATGGACGGCGCCTGGCTGAAGGTGGCCGATCCCGAGCGCGAGCGCGGCTACCCGGACTACGCCCGGGAGCACGTCGATCCGCTCGCCGTGCTTAGCCTGGACCCCGTCAGGCGGGCTCGCACGGACAAGCCCACGCCGCCCGCACGACCGCCCCGCCTGAGCCAGTACTGACCGATCCCCTGGCGCCGCTGGCCGCCGCCGGCTCCCGCTGGCCACGGTCAGTCATAGAGGCGCTCGAGGTGCCACGTGCCGTCCAGGCCGTCCCGGTAGACGAGCGCCAGCAGCCGTGGGCTGACGACCTTGAAGTAGTCCCGCACGAGCGGCCGGCGCCACCAGGACTCCTCGATGCGCCAGTGGTTGCAGGTCTCGACAGCCTCACGGACACCGGGCCAGCGCAGTCGCGACGGCCAGCCGCGGGCATCCACCTCCACCTCGATGACGGGGTGCTGGCCGAGCAGCCTGGTCACGGCTCACCACCGGCGTGCCAGCTGAAACGCTGCTCCGCGAGGAGCGCCTCCGGGTCACCACCGACGGCACGCAGGATGCGACCCTCACCGAAGCGGATGGCCAGGCTGGCGAGCTGCCATCCCAGGCTGGCGGCGTGGGCCGGCTGGCGGTCGAAGAGCGCCAGTTGCTGGCCGGCCTCCGGCGCGGCGCCCTCCAGCTCCAGGCCCAGGCGCTCCACGGGTGCAGCGGGCGGCTCCGCCTCCAACCGAGCCATGAGCAGCCGCTCCAGCAGGCCGGGCGCCGCCGCCGGCTCTGGCAGCGCTTGGCGGTAGTGGAGGATGGCCGGCTGTGACCGGCGGCGGGGTGGATCCAGCCACAGCGTGAGCGTGGCCCGGGCCGCGCCGGCACCGCGCGCCGAGAGCTGCTCGCAGAGCGTCCCGCAGAGCTGGTGCAGCACGAACCGCAGCGGCTCCGACGTCTCCGCTGCCGGCTCCAGCGCGACCTCAGCGGACAGGCGCTCCACCGGGCGCCGTGGCCGCAGGGGCCGCCGGTCCAGGCCCCGGACCAGGTCGTGCAGGCCGGCGCCCTCCGCGCCGAAGCGGGCGATGACCGCCGAGCGGTCCAGCGCCGCCAGCTCTCCCATCCGCCGCAGGCCCAGCACACGCAGGCGCTCCTGCGTCTCCGCGGTGGCCGGTAGCAGCGTGAGCGGAAGCGGTGCCAGGAAGGCGGACTCCTCCCGCCAGCCACCGCTGGGGATGGCGCCGGCCCCCACGCGAGCTGCCACCGCGGCCCCGAAGCGCGTGTTGCCGATCCCCGTACGCGGCCGCCCGGGCAGCCAGGGCCCCACGAGTGCCAGGGCCTGGTGGTTCAATGCAGGCTCGTCACCCCAGAGGCGGGTCAGCCCCTCGATCCCGATGAGGATGCGCCCGAATGCGGGGGCAGCAGGATCGACCTCCCCCTCCACGGCCGGAGCCAGGGCGCCGAGCGCCTCCAGGGCGGCCTCCAGGGGCCCCGCCAGTACGGCCGCATCCGGTGGCAGGAAGCGTGCCTCCGGGGCCAGGCTGTGGGCCGTGCCGAGCGGCTGACCGCGGCGCACGCCGAGGGCGCCCGCCGCCGGGCTGTGGTCCAGCACCCGGCCCGCATCCCAGGGCCGTCCGCCGAGGATGACCAGCTCCTCGGGCCCTGGGTCGCGACCGAGGGCCAGACGGAGCGGCAGGTGCGGCCAGTCCAGGTGCAGCAGACGCATGGGAGGCTGGAGGCTGTGTTCCCGGCGGGGCCGCGGTCACGCCACGACCAGCCGCGGCCGGGGGATGACCCGGCCCGGGACCACGAGCCCCGTGGGGACGGCGAGCCCCGCAGTGGCGGGAGCTGGCGACGCGGAGGTGGGCACTCCGAGCCCGGACGCCCCGAGCCCGGTCGGCAAGCCGGCCGCGGCCGAGGCCAGTCGCTGGGTAGCCACGGCCCGCTCCCCGTCCGGCAGGTACCGGATGTCCAGGTCCACGCTGCGCCCGGGCGGCCCATAGCGATTCTTGGCCACGGCGACCGTGGTGCGCTGGCCGACCACGTCCCGGCCGAGGCGCAGCCAGGCACGACGTTCCAGCTCCAGGCGCAGACCACTGGCCTGGTCCAGCGTGGTGGTCCCGCCCACCCCGCTGACCGTGGTCGGCTCCAGCACCACCAGGCGCGCGCCGGTCCGGCGCGCGTGCGCCACCAGGCGACCGAGCTGGACATCCAGCCGGACTTGCCGGCGAACCGGCAGGTCCACCACGAGCAGGCCCAGGCAGCGACCCGACAGCAGCGACCCGGCGAGGGCCAGGCCCTCCGCGACGTCAGCAGGGCGGATGACCAGCAGCCAGCGCAGGTCCACGCCGCGGCCCACGGCCTCCAACGGATCGAGTGCCCGCGTCACGTCCAGCCAGGCCACGATGTCACCGGCCGCCTGGGCCTCCGCGACGCAGCGCAGCGCCAGCGTGGTCTTGCCGCTCGATGGTCCGCCACGGACGACGACGCTGGCCTCCCGCGGCAGCCCGGCCGGTCCCAGGATGGCGTCCAGGTCCGGAAAGCCGGTGGAGAGGACGTCAGCCGGACGGCCCGGACCGGCCTGCGGTGCCTCCACGCGAGGATCCGGTCGCACCGCCAGTGCCAGGGCGCCGTGGACGGCTGAGCCCGTATCCACCGGGCGCGGCCAGAGCGCCGGCCCCACGACCGTCACCCAGGCGCACGATGGCGCGTCCCCAACGGGTCTGGAGGGTAGCGAGGGCATCCCTGAGGGGCTCGACGGGTCGTTCCATGGCCCGACGAATCATCGAACATCTGTTCTATATTGTCAAGCGTCACGACGCCGTCACTGATGGCCGCGAGACTGCGGCGCTAGCATGGAAGCCCTGATGCCCAAGCCTCAGCCCGGTGCCGGCCCGGCCACCTCGACACGACCCATCCTGGTCGTCGACGACGACCGCAAGATCGTGGCGCTCGTGCGCGCCTACCTGGAGCGCGAGGGCTACCGCGTGGTCACCGCCTCCGATGGTCGCGAGGCGCTGCAGCGAGCGCGCACGGAGGACCCTGCCCTCATCATCCTGGACCTCATGCTGCCCGAGGTGGACGGCCTGGAGGTCATGCGTATCCTGCGCGCCGAGGGTGACGTGCCCGTGGTCATGCTGACCGCCCGCAGCTCGCTCCCGGAGCGCATCATCGGCCTGCAGCGCGGTGCTGACGACTACCTGCCCAAGCCCTTCAGTCCTGCCGAGCTGGTGGTGCGCGTCAAGGCCGTGCTGCGCCGCACGCGGCGATCGGACGCCGAGCCCGCCCGTGTCGCGAGCGCAGGCCTGCTCACCCAGCACGACCTCGACCATCGACACCGAACGCTACGAGGTGCGCCGGGGCGGCAGAGCTCATCCCGCTGACGCCCGTCGAGTTCAGGCTGCTCGTGACGCTCGTGGCTGCCGACGGTCGCGCCCTCTCGCGCGACCAGCTGCTCGACGCGGTCTACGGGTCGGAGGACGGAGAAGTGCTCGACCGCACCATCGACGTCCACGTGGGCCGCCTGCGCGAGAAGCTCGGTGACGATGCCGACCAGCCCCGCTACGTCATGACCGTGCGTGGCATCGGCTACCGAGCCGCCCCGCCGCGCACGGAGGCATGAACGCACCCCGGTCCAGCCAGCCGCGGCCTGGGCCTGGGGCGGGGGCTGGCCTGGCGCATCGCCCTGGTGAGCATCGCCTCGGCGCTCGTGGCGGTGGGCATCGTCACGGTCGGCGTCTGGGTCGTCGGCAGCGATGCCCTGGCCCACCTGGCCATGCGGGCCGGCGACACGGCCGACCACGCCCACGGCATGTTCGACCGATCCATCCGCGACGTGCTCCTGGTGGCCATCGCTGTGGCCATCGTGGCCAGCGTCGGGCTGGCCGTGATGCTGGCGCGGATGATCGCCCGGCCGCTGGCGGACGTCGGTGCGGCTGCCCGCCGGGTGGCTGACGGGGACCTCGCCGCACGCGTCCCCCGGGCCGCCCCGGACGAGCTGGCGAGCCTGGCCGATTCCTTCAACCAGATGGCGGCCGAGCTGGAGGAGAGCGAGCGACAACGGCGCGACATCATCGCCAACGCGGCGCACGAGCTGCGCACGCCCCTCACGAACCTGGAGGGCTACCTGGAGGCCATCCGCGACGGCGTCATCGTGCCCGACCGGCAGACCTACGAATCGCTGCTCGAGGAGGCCGAACGGCTGGTCCGGCTGGCGCACTCGCTCGATGACCTGGCGGCCGGCGACCGGGCCGCCAGGCAGGCGCACACGGTGGACATCGATCTCGCGGTGCTGCTCGCCACTGCCGTCGAGTTGGCCCGTCCGGCCCTTGAGACCCGCCGACTGACCGTCGTCCGCCGCTGGCGCACGCCCCTTCCCGCGCGGGCCGATCCCGACCAGCTCGCCCAGGTGCTGGCCAACCTGCTCCAGAACGCGGCGCGCTACGCGCCGGACGGCGATGTCCTGACGCTCGCCGCGGAGCAGCGCGCTGACAGCGTGCTGGTCAGCCTCACCAACAGCGGCGAGGGCATCCCGGCCGAAGACCTGCCGCATCTCTTCGAGCGCTTCTACCGCGTGGAGAAGTCGCGCGACCGCGCCCTGGGCGGCGCCGGGGTCGGCCTCGCCATCGTCAAGCAGCTGGTGGAGGGCTGGGGCGGTCGGGTCGGCGCGGAATCGGCGCCCGGTCGCACCCGCTTCTGGTTCAGCCTGCCGCAGGACAGGCCGGGGGGCTCGCCCAGCCGGCCATGAGTACCGTCGAGGCCGCTCAGGCGTGCGGCTTCGAGGCTCGCTCGGCGCGCTCCTTGAGGCCCAGCATGTGCTTGCGGGTCATGGCGAAGACCCCCAGGCCCATGGCCGGCATCGCCAGCCGCCCGGGCAGGCCGGCATCCGGCGCCCAGACCCGGAACCGCTCGATGAGCCGGGTGCGCCGACCCTCGGACTCGGGCTCAAGCACGAACGCCCAGCTGGCCCGGAACTGCGGCATGGTCAGGCCGCCCATGGCCCCGGCAACGTGGAGCCCGGCGGGCACGGGCTCGCCAGCGGCCTCCACGCCCGCGGCGCGAGCGCTGGACCCGGCGCTCTCGGCCTGACTGCGCGCGAGTTCGTCATCCAGGTACAGCACCAGTGCCTGGCCCGGCTCCACGACCTTGGCCAGGAACCCGCCCCCGGGGTGGGTGGGCACGAGGTCGCCGGGTGCGAGGTCCTGGAACTCGGGCAGGATGCGGTCCGCGCTGCTGCCGGCCATGTCCATGCGGTCGTAGCTGTACCAGCCACCACGACCGAAGCCGAGCTGCGCCAGCCAGGGCCACACGTCGGCCGGCGGAGCGTCGATGACCAGGCTGCGCGTGTCCACGATGCCGGGCGTCACGACCAGGTCGTCGCCCGCCAGCGGCCGCTCGGCATCGGCTGGCTCGAGGCCCCAGGCGCGCTGCTCGCCGCGCAGTTGGAGTAGCAGGGCGGTCCCGGCCCCGACCAGAGCGGCCACGACGAGCGGCAGCAGCCGGAAGACGGACTTGATGGCGAACCGGACGATCCAAAGCATGGCGACGACCTCCTCAAGGGGACGAGCGATAGCGGCGGCCCGATGCTACGCCCGGCGCCCGGCGGTCGTTCGTGCCGTTCGGGCCGGTGGCAGGGGCCGGAGGTATACTTCGCGGGCCGAGCGTGGCCGTGAGGCCACCACCAGTGGGGATGTAGCTCAGCTGGGAGAGCGCTGCGTTCGCATCGCAGAGGCCAGGGGTTCGAGTCCCCTCATCTCCACCATCCGCCCGTCCCGTCAGCCGGGCGGACACTGACACGGGTCGCATGCCAGACGTCGCCAGCCCCTCCCGTCGCCGTCGGACCGCCCGCCACCTCGCGGCGCTTCCGTTCATCGTCTGCTTCGCTGCGGCCTGCGCGAACGGCGCGGATCGCGTCACCTGGGGGGCCTCCCGAGAGCTCCGGTCGAGCCTCGCCATCGCCGGTCGCGGCGGCCTCGGCCGTGGTCGCCTCCTCGTCGGCCGTGGACGGCGCTGCGGCGCTCTGCACCCAGATCGGGGCCGTCGAGTCGCGCATCGCGGCCCTGCGGGCCGTCGAGCTCCAGCTGCCCAATCGCGTCGCCCTGGACATCGAGCTGGGCAAGTTGCAGGCCGCCTTCGTGGAGCTGGCGCAGTCGGACCTCGGGCCGTTCGCGGCGCAGCTCGAGGGGCCACTCACGCGCCTGGGCTATCGACTCGGCGAGGTGGAGCTCGCCGTCGAGGACTTCCGCACCAACTCCCGTCCGCAGCGTGCTGTGACGCACGTGGAGACGGACGCCCGGACCTTCGCCGAAGAGCTGTCCTCCTTCGCCATCCTGGCCCGCTGCTGACGGCACGCCCGGACGTCGCGGGCGGCCCGATGCTCCAGCGGCGGCCGACTACTCCAGGGCGGCGCGGACCTCCCGGGCGTGGGCCCGCAGCCAGCGCCGCGCGTCCCGGGTCTGCGGCGCGTGGCGCTCCACGAGCTCCCAGAATGCCCGCGAGTGGCCGCGGACGCGCAGGTGCGCGAGCTCGTGGACGACGACCGCGTCGAGCACGTCCGGCGGTGCCAGGATGAGTCGCCAGCTGAACGAGAGCGCCCCGCTCGCTGACGCCGACGCCCAGCGGCTCGACTGGTCGCGGATGGAGATGCGCCCGGGTGGCACGCCCATCTCCACGGAGCGGACGGCCACGCGCGTGGCTGATCGCCTGCCGGGCCCTGGCTCGCAGCCAGCCGCTCGAGCAGGTCGGCCGGGGTCCGCCCGTCGCGGCCCACCCGGACGACGAGTCGCTCCCCGACGAGACGGACCGAGCCACGGGCGGGCGGCAGGTCCGCCGCGACCAGGACGACCACCATCGGCCGGCCCCCCACCTCGAGGACCCTGCCGGCATCGATCGGCGGGCGAGCCTCGAGGCGCGCCCGCTCGGCCTGCAGGCGATCCACGTGACGGGCGATCCAGGCGTCGTGGTGCATCCACGAGTCGCTCGGCCTCGGCCAGTGGCGCCCGGCGCGGCAGCACCACGACGACCTCGCCGGCGCCGGTCACGGTCAGGCGCGCGCGCCGCGCCCGGTCGGACCGGCGGACCACGTAGGGCCGCTCAGCCACGTCGGCGGGAGCGGCGCAGGGGGGCTCGAACCAGGTCCGCGACACGCCCGCATCGTACGCGGCGGCAGCCGCCCGGGTGTCCGACGGCCTCCGCCGCGGCTCCGGCGCAGGTCGGGTACCATGTCGGCCACGGGGCGATAGCTCAGCTGGGAGAGCATCTGCCTGGCAGGCAGAAGGTCCGGGGTTCGAGTCCCCGTCGCTCCACCACCCCGACCCGTCCATCGACCCCCGTCAGCGGCGGGGGTCTCGTCATGCCGGGGCCCGCACGCGCCGAGTCCATGAGTGAGAATGCCGCCATGACCAGCCCATCCGACATGGACACCGAGACCACCCGCCCGCGCATCGACCGCTACGACCCGGCCCAGATCGAGCCGCGCTGGCAGCAGCGCTGGGAGGAGCTCGGGCTCCACGACACCGACCTGGCGGATGAGACACGGCCCGGCTACTACCTGCTCACGATGTACCCCTACCCGTCGGGCGACCTGCACATCGGTCACTGGTACATCGTCACGCCCACGGACGCGCGGGCGCGCTTCATGCGCATGAACGGGCACAACGTCTTCCTGCCCATCGGCTTCGACGCCTTCGGCCTGCCGGCGGAGAACGCGGCCATCAAGTCCGGCGTCCACCCGGCCACCTGGACGCTGCGCAACATCGAGAACATGCGCCGCCAGTTCCGCACCATGGGCGCCGCGCTCGACTGGTCGGCGGAGGTCGTGACCTGTCTGCCGGAGTACTACCGCTGGAACCAGTGGATCTTCCTGCAGTTCATGAAGGCCGGCCTGGCCTACCGCCAGATGGCACCCGTGGACTGGTGCCCCAAGGACCAGGTCGTGCTGGCCCGGGAGCAGGTGGAGGGCGTCGACCGCGTCTGCTGGCGCTGCGGCACGCCGGTCATCAAGCGCGACCTGGAGCAGTGGTTCTTCCGCATCACGAGATACGCCGACGAGCTGCTCGACTTCAGCGGCATCGACTGGCCGGAGCCGGTGCGCCTCATGCAGACGAACTGGATCGGCCGTTCGGAGGGCGCCGACGTCGTCTTCCGCACCGCTCCCTCCGACCATCACGCCGGCGGCGCCGAGCTGCGCGTCTTCACGACCCGGCCGGACACGCTCTTCGGGGCGACCTTCATGGTCCTCGCCCCGGAGCACCCCCTGGTCGCGGAGCTGACGGCACCCGCGCAGCGCGAGGCCGTGGAGGCCTACGTGGCCGCGGCACGGCGCGAGACGGAGATCGAGCGCCTCTCGACCGAGCGCGAGAAGACGGGCGTGCCCATCGGCGCGGAGGCCGTCAATCCCGTCAACGGCGAGCGCATCCCCATCTGGATCGCCGACTACGTGCTGGCCTCCTACGGCACCGGCGCCATCATGGCCGTGCCGGGGCACGATGAGCGCGACTTCGCCTTCGCGCAGCGCTTCGGCCTGCCCATCGTGCGCGTCGTGGCCGGGCCACAGGACGCTGACGACGCGCCACTGCCGGAGGCCTACCCGGCCAAGGACGAGCCGCTCGGCTGGTCAACAGCGGCGCCTACAGCGGCCTGCCCTGGGCGGAGGGGTTCGCCGCCATCGTGCGCGACCTGGAGGCACGCGGCGAGGGTCGTGCCACCGTCACCTATCGCATCCGTGACTGGCTGGTGAGCCGCCAGCGCGCCTGGGGCACGCCCATCCCGGTCGTCTACTGCAGCGCCGGCTGCGGCATCGTGCCGGTGCCGGAGGCGGAGCTGCCGGTCCTGCTCCCGGAGGACTTCGTCTATCCGACCGGCGGCGGCAACCCGCTGGAGACCGCGGAGGCCTTCCTGGCCGCCACCTGCCCGACCTGCGGCGCGCCGGCGCGCCGCGAGACGGACACCATGGACACCTTCGTGGACAGCTCCTGGTACTGGTGGCGCTACCTCACGCCGCACGCGGAGGATGCCGCCATCGACCGCGCGCTGGAGGAGCGCTGGTGCCCCGTTGACCAGTACACCGGCGGCGCCGAACACGCCGTCATGCACCTGCTCTACAGCCGCTTCTTCTGCAAGGCCCTGGCCGACCTGGGCGTGGTCGCCGAGCGCGAGCCATTCAAGCCGGCTCTTCAACCAGGGCCAGATCCTGGGCGCCGATGGCGAGCGCATGAGCAAGAGCCGCGGCAACGTCCAGGACCCCGACGAGCTGGTGACCCGCTACGGCGCGGACACGGTGCGCCTCTTCCTCATGTTCATGGGCCCCTGGGACCAGGGCGGTCCCTGGAACCCGCAGGGCATCGAGGGCGTCAACCGCTTCCTGCGACGCGCCTGGAACGTGACCCTCGACCCGAACGGGCTCGAGACCAGCGACGCCACCGCCGGGCGGCTGCCGGATGGCGAGGATGCCGAGGCTGCCGAGCGGGCGCTGCGCGTCGGCGCCCATCGCACCCTCCAGGGCGTCACGGCGGACCACGAGGGCTTCCGCTGGAACACCATCGTGGCCAAGCTCATGGAGCTCACCAACCTGCTGATGCGCTACCGGGGCACGCCCGCGGCGGGCAGCCCGGGCTGGGACGAGGCGGTCCGCCTGCTGCTCCTGATGCTGGCGCCGGTGGCGCCGCACATCGCCGAGGAGCTCTGGGCGCGCCGCCTTGAGGCGTCCGGGCCGAGTGGTCGTCCATCCACGCCCAGTCGTGGCCGGCCTTCGACCCCGCCCTCGTGGCGGCCGACCAGGTCGAGGTGCCCGTGCAGGTCAACGGCAAGCTGCGCGACAAGGTCCTCGTGGCGGCCGGGCTCTCCGAGGCGGAGGTGGAGGCCATCGTCATGGCTCAGCCCAAGGTCATCGCCAACCTCGAGGGCCGCCAGGTCGTCAAGGTCATCCACGTCGGCGGACGGCTCGTCAACATCGTCGTGCGCTGATCAGGGTCGAAGAGCGTCCTCCGTCGTGCCCTGGTCAGCGGCGCTGCCAGGCGCCACCGTCGTCAGCGGCGGCTGACCTCCGCGCAGCTGACCCATGGCCACAGCGCGGGCCACGTCCTCCGGGGTGACAAGGCCCAGGATGGCTTCCCCTTCGCGGACGAGCGCCCGTGGAGGCTGACCTTCGCCCAGGCGGGCCAGGAGGTCGAGGACCATCTCGTCACGGGTAGCGGTGGCAACGCGGTCGATGGGCGTGGCGACGTCCTGGAGGCGTGTCTGCAGCCGAGCCGCGCCACGGATGCCTCGCAGGCGGTCGACCCCGAGCAGGCCCGTCACCACGCCGCCCGGGCCGGTCAGCAGCCACGTCGAGGCGCGGCTCTGGCGCAGGGCCGCCGACACGAAGGTGTCCACGGTGAGGCTGCCCGGGACGCGGGCCGGGTCATGGGTCATGACGTCGGCGACGCGCACATCGCGGAGGGTCTCGCTGATCTCCGTCTGACGGCGCTCGAGTCCGGCGGCACTGGCCAGGAAGATGCCCAGCACGATGGACCACAGGCCGCCGATGTCCGCGCCGGCGACGAGCTCCACCATTCCGAGGGCCACGAGGCCGTAGCCCAGCAGCTGCCCAAGCCCCGTCGCCCAGCGCGTGGCCTGCAGCTTGTCGCCGCGCCAGCGCCACAGGATGGCCCGAGCGATCCGGCCGCCATCGAGGGGCGCGCCGGGCAGCAGGTTGAAGAGGGCCAGGATGACGTTCACGACCGCCAGCCAACCGGCGGCCGCCTGGGCGAGCGAGCCGAGATCGCCTGGAGGCAGCAGCCCCAGTCCGAGCGCCAGCAGCCAGAAGCCACCGGCCAACGCGAAGCTGGCCAGCGGCCCCACGCCCGCGATGCGGGCCTCCGCGCCTGGCGTCCGGGCATCGCCGTTGATCCTCGCGACACCGCCCAGGAGCCAGAGGGTGATGCCCTCGACGGTGTGGCCCTCGCGGCGCGCCACCAGGGCGTGGGCCATCTCGTGCACGAGCAGCGAGGCGAAGAAGGCGGCCGCGGCCAAGAACCCGGCGGTCCAGTAGAGGGCCGGCTCGAGACCGGGCACCTGGCTGGGCAGCGCTTGGCCTGCCAGGCCCCAGGCGATGAGCCAGGCGATGAGCAGGACGCTCCAGTTGACCCCGATGGGGATGCCCCGGACGCTGCCAAGGGGGATGGATCCGAACATCGTGTGCTCCAGTCAGAGGCCGCGCGGCTGCGCTGCCCCAAGTGCCGCGGCGACCTGGTGACGCGCGGTCGGATACGAGGGCTGGGCGTACGGGGCGTTCCTGCCACCAGGCTGAGCAGCAGGCTGTGGCGGGAAGCCGGGTCGAGCCGGTTGCATGGGTCAGGCCTCCAGTGGTGTGGGTCGGGCGGGGTGGTCGGGCGTGCCGGGGTGGTCAGGCGTGCCAGGGTCACCGGACTCCGGGTGGGAGGTGGCCGGGTCCGCGCCGTCAGCGACGGCGTCGCTGCCAACGCGGCGTGCCTGCCAGACCGATGCCACCACGGAGACCCCGAGGATGATGAGGATCGACGGAGAGGGAGACGATCACGGGCATCTTGTAGAAGTCGGAGACAAGGATCTTCAGGCCGGCGAAGACCAGCAACGCCGCCAGGCCCACCTTCAGGTACGTGAAGCGCACGATCAGGCCGGCCAACAGGAAGTAGAGCGAGCGCAGGCCGAGGATGGCGAAGGCGTTCGAGGTGAAGACGATGAAGGCATCGTTGGTGACCGCGAAGATGGCCGGGATGGAGTCGATGGCGAACATGATGTCGCTCGACTCGACGACCACGAGGACCGCGAAGAGCGGCGTGGCCAGCCACCGTCCCCCGTCACGGATGAAGAAGGACTGGCCACGGTACTCAGGGGTCATGGGCACCACGCGGCGAACGAGTCGCAGGATGGGGTTCTTCTCGGGATGGATGGCGTGTTGGTTGCGCGAACGCCACATCCGCCAGCCCGTCACCAGGAGCAGCACGCCCAGCACGTAGATGAGGAAGTGGAAGGCGTCCAGCAGCGCTGCGCCAGCCACGATGAAGACAGCGCGGAAGACGATGGCGCCAACGACGCCCCAGAAGAGCAGGCGATGCTGATACTTCGCGGGCACAGCGAAGTAGCTGAAGATCAGGGCGAAGACGAAGACGTTGTCGAGCGACAGCGACTTCTCGATGACGTAGCCCGCGAGGTACTCGCCACCCGCCTGGGAGCCCTGCCACAGGAAGACGAGGCCGCCGAAGGCCAGGCCGAGGCCGATCCACACGGCGCTGAAGAGGGCCGCCTCGCGCACGTTCACCTCGTGGGCGTCGCGGTGGAAGACGAACAGGTCGAGGGCCAGCATGCCCACGATGAAGACCGCGAACGCGACCCAGAGGAGAAGGGTGGATTCCATGATGCTGTGGCGGACCTCCGGCTGACATGATCATCAGCCGAAGGTCTTCCCCAGCCGGACGGTGTCCGGCCGGACGCGGCGGGCCGCGACTCCGCGACCGGCCTGACGCCAACGCCCTGGTGGGGTACTCCCCTTCGGTGCACGAGCATCATACACACGAACCTGATAACACGTCAAGTGTGTCGTGTATCATGCGTCGCATGTCAGCGACAGAGGCCCGAGACTCCCACAGCCAGCGGGACACCTGTGCGGCGCACGAACGAGCCAGGCTGGACCTTCCTCACCAATCACGCACACGTGCTGGTCTGCCTGTCCGCGGACCCGGACATCCGGATCCGCGATGTGGCGGACCGGGTGGGCATCACCGAGCGCGCCGCCCAGCGCATCCTCCACGACCTGGTCGAGGCCGGCTACGTGGCGCGCGCCAGGAGCGGGCGGCGCAACTCCTATCGGCTCGCCCTCGAGAGACCCATGCGCCACCCGGTGGAAGCGGACCATCCAGTGGGCACGATCGTCCGGGCGCTGGCCGGACCCGCGCTCGAGGGCTGACGCCCGGGCCATGGCCAGAGGTTCCCCGCGGCCAGCCACGGTGGGGGCCCAGAGGCCATCGTTGCGGCGGTGAGACTGAACCCGACGAGATCGCAGGGTCAGCCGCCGCGCCATCCGTGCGGATCCCCAAGCCGGCCGCCGGCCGCGTATCCTCCGATGGTCGCAGCGTCCCGCGAGGAGAGACATGTGCACGACTTGCCCTGGACGTTGGCGGGCGACTCGGGACACCATTGGACCCGAGGCACGCCGCTGACCGGCACGACCAGTTCGACGCAGTGAGCGACCCTGCCCCGGTCGACGTGCTGACTCCGTTCGTCCACATGGAGGCCGAGGTCGCCCAAGAACGCGCGCGGCGAGTAGCTGCAGCGTGGGCGCTCGGGAGACGGAGGCGTCACCGGATGTGGCTGGCCCCCGGCGACGCTCCACGATCATGAAGGACACTGCGGGTGCCTCACGCGCCCTTGGGCCGAGCCAGCCCTCGCCATCACGGCCCGCGGACTCATCCCTGGCTCTTGCCGCTGGCGATCGGCTTGGCGGTCGTGGGGGTCGGCTGGCTGCTCCTGGGCTTGACGGTCTTTCCGGGCGGCGAAGGCTGGGGCTATGACTACCGAGCCTATCTTGACGCCGCGGTTCGCTTGCTTGAGACCGGCTCGCTTTACCAGGCGGAGACGCTGAGCGGCCCGTACCGTCCTGGACCGTACGGCCTCTACATGTACTCCCCGCCACTGGGCGTGGCACTGACACCGATGACGGCTCTCGGCGAGCCGATCGGAAGCATGGCGTGGTATGTGCTGCACGTCATCGCGCTCGCCGTGGCCTGCGGGATCATGCCGGTCCGAACGACCGTGCGTCTCGCCGCGTTCGGTCTCGGCGCGCTGAGTTTCGCGATCTCGCGCGACCTGGTGCTCGGGAATGTCAGCACCATCCTGCTGCTGCCGCTCGCCATCTCCTGGCGCTGGCTGGATCGACCGATCGGGTCGGTCGCCACGGCGATCGCAGTGTCGATCCGCCCGACGCTCGGCGTCGTGATCATCTGGCAGCTGCTCCGCCGCAAGTGGTTGGCGGTCGCCTGGGTCCTGGGGGCCGGGTCGTTCCTGGCTCTGCTCACCCTGCCCGCCGTGGGCATCAGCGGCTACGCGGACTACCTCACGGTGCTGCGCAACCTCAGTGACGTGACCGGCGTGGCGCGCAACCTCGACCTGGGCACGACAGCGCTGACGTTCGGACTTGATGAGCGGATGGCATCCGGGCTGCTCCTTGTCGGCTATGCCGTCTCCATCGGTGCCATCCTCCTGAGCCTGCGGCGCGACCGAGAGGTGGGCTTCATCGTGACGGTCGGCGCATCGCTGCTGTTGTCACCCCTGCTTTGGGACCATTACCTGGCCATGCTCGTCCTGCCAGCCGCGATGTTGGCCGACCGCGGGCGCCCTGTTGCCATCGCCTTGCCGCTCCTGTCGTGGCTGCCCGCTGAGTTGCTCCCGTTCGTCGCCCTCCTGGTCACCGTCCTGCCATTCTGGGCACGGGATCGACACCCTGAGCACCCGGGTGCCGCGGCTCGATCATGAGTGCGCGGCGCCGAGTCTCCCACTCAGGCGCCTGCGGTGGTCAGGGATGGTGGCCCAGCCGGTAGGCCGGCTGCGCCGCTGCCAGAGTTCGACCATGCTCGCCGCGCAGCGGCAGGATGGCGATCAGGATGGCCAGGCTGGCCAGCCATACCGTCGGCTGCGCCAGGTACACCGCCAAGGGGAGCACCCACGGCCGATCGGTCCTGGCGCCCCACGCTACGAGGATCGCCGCTACCGCCAAGCGGACGGCCAGCGGCACACGCATGCTCGCCAGCGCAGGTGCAGGACGGGCAGCGTGGGTCGCCAGCAGGTCGAACCACTGGCGCCAGAGGCCAGGGTCGATGGCGAACGAGATGGCGACGACGACCCCGGTGAACCCCAGCGCGATCATGAACGCCCGCCACTCCCGGCGGATCGCGAACCACAGCAGCCGACGCCCGGTGTGACCTTCGTCAGGATCATCAGTGACCACGTCCAGGGATGGCGGAAGCCAAGGACGATCGCTGCCGCATAGAGAAGGTGCACGTTGCCCACGAGGACCTCGAAGAACACCGGGGGCAGCACCAGACCCAAGGCCATTGCCGGCCGGCCACGAAGATGACGCAGGCGAGCTGGAGCGCCGTCCAAGCCAGCAGGAACATCGGCCAAGGCAGGAGCCCGGTGGGGGCCATGAGCTGGGCGAAGGCCGGCGAGTAGAGGAAGGCGTCCGCCTCTCCCTGGACGCCGGTGTAGGCGTCAGCGAGGTCGATCGCCCAGTAGGCTCCCGAATCGTGGCCGATCCCGCCCCCCGAACGACGATGAGGTAGAGGAGGTAGGCGTCGACGATGAGGCAGAGAGCCAGAAGAGCATGGCGCAACGCGCGCCATGCGGCCGGATGCCGCCGACCGAGCCGTGGGATCCCCATCGGGGGCCCTTGACCCTCCCTCATGTGCGCTCGCCGAGGTTGGCATGATGACATGGCGGTCTGACGAGGATCGACCGGTGGGGATGGGCGCGTCGGACCGAGAAAGGCTCGTTGCCCGGCGGTGCGCCGAGATCCCCGTCGTGACGATCACGCCCGCCGATGCTGGCCGGCTCATCGGCCGGCCGCAGGTCCTCTTCGACCGTCCGACCCCTCGAGCCATGCAGCCGTGCGGATCCCCAAGCCGGCCGGCGCCCGCGTATGCTCGGGGCATCACCTCGAACACAAGGAGCGCCACGTGCCCGACCCCAACGCGCCCCTCAAGCTGGGCGCCAACTGCTGGAACCAGTACGCGGACTGGCCCTCCTTCCTGGGCGCCCAGCAGCGCGCCGACCGCCTGGGATATGACTCGCTCTGGACGTGGGACCACCTCTATCCCATCGTCGGCTCGGCGGAGGGCCCCATCTTCGAGGCCTACACGGCCATGGCCGCCGTGGCGGCCAGCACCGGGCGCGCCAGCATCGGGCTGATGGTCGGCGCCAACACCTTCCGCAACCCGGCCCTCGTGGCCAAGATGGTCACCACGCTCGACCACATCAGCGGCGGCCGGGCCGTGCTGGGCATCGGCGCAGCCTGGTTCGAGACCGAGCACCGGGCCTTCGGCATGCCCTTCGGAAGCGGCCCGGGCGAGCGGCTGCGCTGGCTGGCGGAGGCGCTGCCCATCATGCGCGGCATGCTCGACGGCACGGCGCCCACCGTCGACGGCGAGCGCTACACGGCGCAGGCCGCCCTCAACCTGCCCGCACCGCTGCAGGCGCACCTGCCCATCCTCATCGGCGGCAGCGGCCCCAAGGTGACGCTGCGCCTCGTGGCCGAGTACGCCGACGCCTGCAACGTGGGCGGCCGGGGTGCCAGCCTGGCCGAGCCGGAGGCGCAGCTGCTGGCCCACTGCGCGGCCATCGGCCGCGACGAGGCCGAGGTCGAGCGCACCACGGGCATGGGCGTGCCGGTCATCCGCGATACCGAGGCGGAGGCGCGGCGCGTCCTGGCTGACATCTTCGCGCGCAACGGGAACGCGGCACCCTGGACGGAGCAGCCGGTGGGCACCGTGGACCAGGTCGTCGCTTCCTGCGCGTCGTACCTCGAGCAGGGGTACCGGCACCTCATCTTCGGCTTCCCCTCCCCGTATGACGAAGAGACCATGGAGCGCCTCGCGAGCGAGGTCCGACCGCGCCTCGCGGCCCTCCTCGGATCCTGAACGCAGCCGCACACAGGAGCACACGACGATGCCGAACCTGAACGCGCCGCTGAAGCTCGGCGCCAACCTCTGGAACCAGTACACCGACTGGCCGGCCTTCCTGGACGGCATGCTGCGGGCGGACGACCTGGGCTTCGACTCGCTCTTCACGTGGGATCACGTCTACCCCATCGTGGGGACCTGGGAAGGGCCGGCCCTGGAGGCCTACACGGCCATGGCCGCCGTGGCCTCCCAGACGAAGCGGGCGACCATCGGGCACCTCGTCAGCGCCAACACCTTCCGCAACCCGGCGCTGCTGGCCAAGATGATCACCACCATCGACCACATCAGCGGCGGGCGGGCCGTGCTGGGCATCGGGGCTGCCTGGATGGAGCCGGAGCACACCGCCTTCGGCATCGAGTACGGCGACCGGCCGGGCACGCGGCTGCGCTGGCTGGCGGAGGCGCTGCCCATCGTCCGCGGCATGCTCGACGGGACGCAGCCCAGCTCGCCGCCCGACGGCCGCTACGCGGCACAGTCGGTCCGCAACGACCCGCCGTCCGTCCAGCGTCGCATCCCCATCCTCATCGGCGGCAGCGGGCCGAAGGTCACGCTGCGCCTCGTCGCCGAGTACGCCGACATGAACAACCTGGGCAATCCCATCGAGGACGTGGTGCGCTCGGAGGCGATCCTCCTCGAGCACTGCCGGACGGTGGGTCGCGACGAGCGTGACATCGAGCGCACGGTCGAGCTGCAGCGCGTCGTCGTTCGAGATTCGCGCGAGGCCGCCCTGGCAGCCGACGCCGAGATGCTGGCCCGCAACGGCGGTGCCGCACCCGACGAGGAGCGGCCCGGCTCGGCCAGCGTCGAGTCGAACCGCTGCGTCGCGGGCGACCCGGACGAGGTCTACGAGGAGTTGAAGCCCTTCGTGGAGGCCGGCTACCGGCACCTCATCTGCGGCTTCGCCTCCCCGTATGACGCGGAGACGATGCGGCGCCTCGCGACCGAGGTGCGACCACGCCTGGAGGCCCTCGTCGGGAGCTGACTGGGCCCCCGCACTGGCATCCAGGTCGCCAGCGGTCGGAACGCCGCAGCGAAACCGCCGATGAGTGGCACGTAAGAGGACCCGGGTAGGCTCCTGGAGCGGCTGTCACGACGCTGCCGCGACCGGTCCGTCCCTGGGGCGCCCGGTGCCGACCCCCGCCGCCCGAGATCGCCCGCCAGGAGCGACCCATGAACGAGGCCCTGCCGCGCTGGCGGACCTTCTCTTCGACCACGGCCGGCGCTGCTCCGTCGGACACGCCCGCAGCCGCTGCTCACCAGTCGCGCCTGCCCGACAGGGCGGGCGTACCCGGGCACTGGGTGGCGATCGTCGCCGCCGCCCTTGGCGGAGCAGCCGCTGGAGCGGCGCTGGCCATCCTCGGTCTCGTGCTCACCGTGGACCTGGCACCAGCAGCCGGGGTCCGCGGGGTGACCCGCTCACCGCGGCCGCGTTCGCGAGCACTGATGGACCGCCCGCCGACGCCCAGCTCGGCAGCGCCACGGGTTTCGGGCTGGATGGCGCGTCCAGCCAGGCGAGCGGCCGCGAGCTGTTCGTGGACGTCGCCGGTGCCGTGCAGCAGCCTGGCCTGCACCGGCTGCGTGCCGGGGACCGGGTCGCGGACGCCATCTCCGCGGCCGGCGGCTATGCCGCCCGCGTGGACCTCGCGGCAGCGTCCAGCTCGCTGAACCTGGCCGAAGCGCTGACCGATGGCGCCAAGGTCATCGTGCCGGAGCTCGGGATGGGCGCGGCGCCGATCGGCGCACCGGACGACGATCGGATCGACCTCAACGTGGCTGACCAGGCGGCCCTGGAGTCGCTGCCCGGCATCGGCCCGGTCACGGCCGGCAAGATCATGGCCGCTCGCTCCGAGCGTGCCTTCACGTCGGTCGCTGAGCTGCTCGACCGGGACATCGTGGGGCAGGCCGTGTACGACGACATCGTGGACCTGGTGCGGGTCTCCGGGTAGCCCGACCGCCTGCGCCCGGAGGCCGGACGTGCCTGCGCTGCCACGCGCCGGCTGGCTGGCCCTCGGCGCCATCCTGGCCGCGCTGCTCACGGGGGGCGGGAACCTCGACGTGGGCCTGCCGGTCGCGCTGGTCGTGGCGGCGGGCGTTGGAGCCCTGGGCCTGGTCGCGGCCTGCCTGGCCCGTGGGAAGGCGCCCGCGGCGGCCTTCCTGCTCGGGTTCGGCGCCATCGCCCTGCGCGCGGGACTCGCACTCGCCATCGCGCCTGCCGACCCCGCCCTGCCCCTGCCGGACGGGAACGGACCGTGGTGGGCCAAGGTGGCTGACGTGTCGTCTCCCGCCGGCGACCAGCAGCGAGCCTTCCTGCGCCTGACCACGGCGGGCGCCGGAGAGGAAGCCGCGAGCTGGCTGGTCTACGCCTGGCTGCCGCGGCACCCGGCCGTCGCCCCGGGCGACCTGCTGACGGTGAGCGGCGCGCTGGAGCCGCCGCCGCCGGACTCCCCGGGCTTCGCCGGCTTCCTGGCGGGACGGGGAGCATCCGGCACCCTGAAGGCGGAGAGCGCTGAAGCGCGGGGCCGGTCGGGCGGCGCCATGGCAGCCGTGGAGCGGCTCCGGCGAGGCGTCGACGAGGCCATCGGGCGCGCCATCCCGGAGCCGGAGGCCGGGCTCGCATCGGGCATCCTGGTGGGGCTGCGCGAGCGCGTCGGCCGCGAGGTCGCGGACGACTTCACCACGACCGGCCTCACGCATGTCGTGGCCATCAGCGGCTGGAACATCGCCCTGGTGGCCGGCATCGCCACGGGTCTGCTGCGCGCGGCCGGCCTCCCGCGGCGGGGCCGCAGCCTCCTCGTCCTGGTCGCCATCGTTGCCTACACGGTCGTGGCCGGTGCCGAGGCCAGCGTCGTGCGGGCGGCCGTCATGGGCGGCGTGGTGCTGCTGGCACGCGAGGGTGGCCGGCCCGCCGGCGCCGCAGCGGCGCTGGGCGTCGCCTGCGCCGGACTGCTGCTGGTCGATCCGGGCATGGTCGGGGACATCGGCCTGCAGCTCTCGCTGGCCGCCACGGCCGGCCTGCTGGCGCTGGGCGGCGCCGCTGAAGCCGCCGTCCGCCGGCGGGTGCCGAGGCGCACGCCGGGTTGGCTGCCGGAGACGCTGGGCGTCTCGCTGGCCGCCCAGCTGGCCACGCTGCCGCTCGATCCTGCTGCACTTCGGGCGGCTCTCGGTCATCTCTCCGCTGGCGAACCTGCTGATGGCGCCGTTCGTGCCGCTGGCCATGCTGGGAGCGGTCCTGGGTGCCGTCGCGGGGCCGCTGGTCGGGATCCCGGTCGTGGGCCTCGCGGCCGCTGCCGTGAGCCTGGCGGCGTGGCTGCCCCTGGCGGCCATGGTGCGCGGCGCGAGCCTGATGGCCGAGGTGCCCTTCGCCAGCCTCGAGCTGCCCGGGGCACTGTCAGCGGTGGGTGCCGCGGCTGCCCTCGTCGCCCTGCTGGCGGCCCTGCGGCGGGCACGCACGGGTGGCATCCCGGCTGGCCTGGACGAAGCGGACGATGAGCTGCCCGAGGACGGCGGAGCCGCTGCGCTCCACCCGGGGCGGCGGCCTCGTCGGCTGATCGTCGGCGGCACTGGGCGCCGTCCTGGTGACCGCCATCTGGGTCCTCCCGACCCTCCTGCCGGCGGCGCCCCTCCGGATCACCGTCCTGGACGTCGGCCAGGGCGACGCCATCCTCGTCGAGGCAGGCGATGGCACGCGCCTGCTCGTGGACGGGGGCACTGACCCCGACCTGCTCGTGCGGCGCCTCGACGAGCGCATCCCGCTCTGGGACCGTCGCCTCGACCTGGTCGTCCTCACCCACCCCCACGAGGACCACGCGGGCGGGCTGGCGGGCCTGGCGCCGCGCTACCGCGTCGGTCGCATCGCCGAGATCAGGCGTGTCCGGCGACGGTCCAGGGGTCGTCGCGCTGCGCCTCGCCGCGGGGCGCCTGGGCATCGACCGGGTCACCCTCAGCCAGGGTGATGCCTTCCGCCTGGGGGCAGCCCGGGTGGACGTGCTCTGGCCGCCTCGCGACGTCGTGGCCGGCGCCGCCCCTGGACACGAACCGCGAGGTCAACGACACGTCCGTCGTCCTCGCCCTGGACATCGGCTCGCAGCGCGCCCTGCTGATGGGAGACCTGGAGGCCGACCGCGACGAGCGCATCATGGCGGCCATCGGCGCACGACGGCCGGCGATGGGACCTCCTCAAGGTCGCCCATCACGGCAGCGCCGGGGCCACCAGCCGCGCCCTGCTGGACGCTGATCCGCCCGCGGGTGGCCGCCATCAGCGTCGGGGCGGACAACGACTACGGCCACCCGGCGGCCGAGCTGCTGGAGCGCCTGGCCAGCGTGGACGCCACGGTCTGGCGAACGGACCAGATGGGTACCGTCTCCCTGGTCCTCGATGGCCGGCCGTCGACCACGGCGGCGCTGCCCACTGGCGACCGGCCGGCGATCGGGCCGACCATCGGGCGACCGACGCTCCTCACCGCCCTCGCGGCCGCCACGCCATCGGAACCGGTCTCGGGAGCCTCGGCCTGCTACCCTCGGCCCGATGGCGGTCCCGACTCGAACGGAAGCCCTGGCGCTGCTCCTGTCCACGTCGCCATCGGCGCGGCTGTTCCAGCACGTCACGGTGGTCGCGGAGGTAGCCTCGTTCCTGGCCTACCGAGCCTCCCAGGCCGGCCTGGTCGTGGACCGCCGCCTCGTCGAGACGGCCGCGCTCCTCCACGACGTCGACAAGGCCCTGCCAGCCGACCATCCCCTGCGACCCCTGGGGCACGGACGGGCCGGAGCCGCCTGGCTGCGCGAAGCCGGCCACGCGGAGCTGGCGCGCGCCGTGACTGCCCACCCCGTGATGCAGCTCGACGAGCCGGGGGCGCCGGCGTGGGTCTCGCGGCGCACCGATCGAGGATCGCATCGTGTGCTACGCGGACAAGCGGGCCACGCAGCGCGTCGTGTCGCTCGAGCAGCGCTTCGGGCGCTGGCAGCGCAAGCATCCCGAGTACGCCGACCGCCTCGCCGAGACGCTGACCCTGGCGCGACGCCTGGAGGCCGAGCTCTGCGGCGCGATCGGCATCCGGCCAGAGGCCGTGGAGCGCCTGCGCTGGGTGGACGATGCCATGGCCAGGGCCGGCATGAGCGGTCCGACCGCTGCCGCATGACCGACACGGCCCCACTCGCCTACTTCTGGGGCGAGGATGCCTACAGCATCGATCGGGCAGGTCGCGAGTGGGCGGCCGGCCTGTCGTCGCCGGACGCGCCGATGGAGACGTGGCGCGTGAGCCTGGACGACGCCGGCTGACGGCGAGGCCGGCTCAGCCCCGGCCGCCAAGCGCCGGGCGCGCACCCTCGACGCCATCGAGCAGCACCTGGCCACCGCGCCGCTCTTCGGGGGCGGCACGGTCGTGGTCGTGCGACAGCCAGCCAGCCTGCTGGCCGCGGCGGAGACGCGCGACCGGTTCGTCGCCCTGGTGGCGCAGGTGCCCCCGGGCAATGCGCTGTGCGTCACGGACCTCACCGCGAGCGGCGCCAGCGGCCCGGCAGCCAAGGGCGTCCTGCGCGACGCGGTCGCCGCGGCCGGGGGCGTCGTCAGGGAGTTCCAGGTGCCGCCGGCGGGACGCCTGGAGGCCTGGCTCATGGGTCGCGCCGGCGAGCTTGGGATCATCGCTCGAGGCCCCTGCCGCCCGGCTCCTCGCCGAGCGGGTCGGCGGTCACGTCCGCGAGTCGGACGTCGATCGGCGACGGCGCACGGAGCTGGCCAACGCCGAGCTGGAGAAGCTGGCGCTCTACCGACCGGGCGGCTCGGTCGTGGTCGCGGACGTGGAAGCGCTCGTCAGCGAGTCCATCCCGGGCTCCACGTGGGCCTTCCTCGATGCGGTGGGCGCGCGTGACGCGGGACCATCCATGCGGCTCGCGGAGCGGCTCCTGGAGGCCGGCACGCCGCTCCCTGTGCTCATCTCGCAACTCCATCGGCGCCTGCGCGATCTGCTCCTCGTTCGAGAGCACCTCGACACGGGATCGACGCCGCCGCAGATCGTCAAGTCCATGAAGCTGCAGCCATTCCGCGCCCAGAAGCTGGCGGAGCAGGCGCAGGCCTGGACGCTCGAGGCCCTCGAGGCGTCCCTGGCCGACCTGCGTGGCGCTCGACCTGCGCTCGAAGGGCATCTCGCTCGACGGCTCCACGGCACGCGTGTCCGAGGAGGTCGATGCCCTGGCCCTGCAGGCCTGGCTGGCCTGTCATGCCTCCCGGCCGGAGCGGAGGGAGCGGCCGGCTCGACAGGGGGAGCGCCCACGACGCTGACGGGCGGGGACGGGAGACCGGGTCAGGTCGCCCGGGTCAGGTCGCCCGGGTCAGGTCGCCCGGGTCAGCTCGCCCGGGTCAGGTCGACCGGGTCAGACGGGGAACTGGGTCGCCCGTTCCTGGACCACGCCGTCCGACTCGATGGCGAAGACACAGCGTCCATCGGGGATGTCCAGGACCTCCAGGAGGTCCGGGTCCAGGTAGAGCTGGTGACAGTCGGAGCAGAGCGCGGCGGGGATGGCGAAACAGAGCCGTTCCTCGCCGTTCGGCATGCGGAACGTGGTGTCGAAGCGCGAGTTGACCAGGCGGCGATCGCACTGCGGGCAGTCATCCCGGAGCCAGGTCATCGTTCGTGTCCATCCTCGTCGCCCGACCGGTCGATCCGGTCGGTCCAGGGCTGGATGCTACGGGGGCGCAGCGGACGGTCCCCATGCCCCGGTGGTACCACGACCCGTGCCCCTGATGGGGCAGGCGCGGGTCAGGGGCAGAGTGGTGCGCTCGCGGTCAGACGACGTGGAGCAGCAGCGCGGCCTTCACCCAGAGCTTCTCGAGCTGGTAGAACTCCCGCTCCGGCACGCTCATGACGTGCACGATGACGCCCCCGAAGTCGAGGAGCACCCAGTGCGATCCGGCGTCGCCCTCCCGGCTCAGGGGCCGGGTGCCGTCGTCGTGCAGACCCTCGACGATGCCATCGGCGATGGCACCCAGCTGGCGGTCGGAGGCGCCGCTGCAGATGACGAAGTAGTCGGTCATGGTGGTCTGGCCGCGCACGTCCAGCAGGACGATGTCCGATGCCTTCTTGCTGGCTGCCAGCTCCACGACCCGATGGGCCATCGCAAGCACGGCCTCATCGACCGTTCCCGGCTCGATCCCCGAGGGCCTCCTCCTCGCGCTGCCGCCGCGGCACGTCGTGACGGCAGTCCGGGTCGCCTCGCCGTGCGCGGATCGGCTGTCGCGCGGTCACCTTCGGCCGCGGTCGCCGGGCTCGACGGCTCGTCCACCATCTGCTGGTCCACTGCCTGCTCGTCGGTCACCTGCTCATCATCCTCTCTGTCCGGCTGCCATCGTCATGATGCCGCCTCCGTGGTGCTCGTCGAGGACGGACTCGCCGAGTGACCAGCGAGCCGCCGCCAGGGCGTGCAGCCGGGTCGTCGGGAAGTACGGCAGGGACACGTCGTCGGCCGTCACCAGCATCTCGATCTCCGTGCATCCGGCGATGACGCCTTGTGCGCCGCGCGCTGCCAGCCGCCCGATGACGGCCACGATGCGCGCCCGCGACGCCGGGTCCAGGATGCCCTGCACGAGCTCGCCATAGATGACGTCGTGCACGAGGCTGCGGTCGGGCTCATCGGGCACCAGGGTCGTCACGCCACCCGCGGCCAGGCGGTCGCGGTAGAAGTCGCCCTCCATGGTGAAGCGCGTGCCCAGCAGACCCACGTGATGCAGTCCGGCCGCGCGGACCGCGGCCGCCGTGGTGTCGGCCAGGTGCAGGAAGGGCACGTCGATGGCTGCCTCGATGGCCGGGGCGACGCGGTGCATCGTGTTGGTGCACAGGACGATGAGCTCCGCGCCGGCCGCCTGGAGTTGCCGGGCGTCACCAGCGAGCAGCGCTCCGGCCTCCTCCCAGGCGCCGCGCGACTGCAGCGCCTCGATGACCGCGAAGTCGTAGGAGCGCACGAGCAGGCTGCCAGAGTGACTGCCGCCGAGCGCCCGGCGGACCTCCGCGTTGATGAGGCGCTCGTACTCGATGGACGATTCGGCGCTCATGCCACCGAGCAGGCCGATGGTGCGCGGTGAGCCGACCGGCGGCGCCACTACCCGTCCCCCGGTGCCGCGCGGTAGAGCCCGGCCTCGCGGATGTAGCGCGCCACGGCGGCCGGCACGAGGTCATCGATGGACTGGCCTGCCGAGACGCGGGCGCGGATGGTCGTGGACGCCACGTCCAGCATGGGACCGGGCAGGAACGCGAAGCGGTCCTCGAGACCCGGGTAGTGCTCCGTGAGCCAGGCACGGTCGAGCGGATCGGCGCCCAGGCGCGGCGAGACCGCCACGCGGCAGAGCTCCAGGATGCGCGGCGGCTGGCGCCAGGTGTGGAAGTCGTCGAGGACCTCTGCGGACAGGATGAACCAGGGCGCGGGCCGTCCCTCGGCACGGCTCTGCGACGCGAGCTCGGCGACGGTGTCCACCGCGTAGCTCGGCCCGGCACGCTCGAGCTCGATGCGCGAGATGGCGAAGGCCGGCTCGTCCGCGATGGCCAGGGCCAGCATGGCCTCCCGATGCCGCGACGGACTGACATCGCCGGCCGGCTTGTGCGGGGGCTGTGCGTTGGGCACGAAGAGGACCCGCGCCAGCTCGAGCACGCGATGGGCCTCGCGAGCCAGCGCCAGGTGGCCGACGTGCACCGGGTCGAAGGTGCCGCCCAGGATGCCGATGGCCCGTTGGCGCGTCCGGACGCTTGGCCGGACATCAGGCCCAGGCCCCCGACTGGCCGCCCCACTCGAGCTCCGTGTCGCCGATGCGCACGGTGTCCCCGGCCACGACGCCGGCTCGGCGCAGGGCATCCACCACCCCGAGGCGGGCCAGCTCACGCTGGAAGCGGCCGGCCGACTCGTCGTTCTCGAAGTCCGTCTGGGCCACCAGCCGCTCGACGCGCCTTCCGTCCACCTGCCAGGTGCCATCGGCTGCCTGCCCGATCCGGAACCCGGCCTCCGCGGCGTCGTAGCGGTGCACGACCACGCCCGCCGCCTCACCGATGAGGCCCAGCTCCTCATCCCGTGGCAACAGACCGCGCCAGTGCGGCGCGCAGCTCCGCGAGCCCGGTGCCCTGCGCGGCCGAGATGGGCACGACCGTCAGGCCGTCCCGGGCGCGCGCGGCCATGAACGCGTTGAGGATGGCCGGGTCCGGGTCGCGGTCCAGCTTGTTGACGGCCACGAGCGTCGTCTTGGTGAGCAGCCGTGGGTCACGCGCCTCCAACTCATCGCGGATGACCTGGAAGTCACGCTCCGGGTGGTCGGCCGAGAGGTCCACGACATGCACGAGCACGCGAGTCCGCTCCACGTGCCGCAGGAAGGCATGGCCCAGGCCGGCGCCCGCGCTGGCACCCTCGATGAGCCCCGGCAGGTCGGCGATGGTGGGCCGGCGCTCGTCGGCGGGGTCGTCCACGGCCAGGTCCAGCACGCCCAGGTTCGGCTCGAGGGTCGTGAAGGGGTAGTCGGCCACCTTGGGCCGGGCTGCCGTGAGGGCCGCCAGGAGCGTGGACTTGCCCGCGTTGGGGAGGCCCACGAGACCGATGTCCGCGATGAGCCGCAGCTCCAGGCGCAGGCGGCGCTGCTCGCCCGGCTCACCCTTCTGGGCATGCTTGGGCGTCTGGTGGGTGGCCGTGGCGAAGTGCGTGTTGCCGAGGCCGCCCCGGCCGCCCCGCGCCACCATGAGGCGCTGGGCCGGGAAGACGAGGTCGGCCATGAGGTCACCACTGGTCGCGTCGAAGATCACGGTACCGGGCGGCACGGGCAGCTCGAGGTCTCCGCCGGCCTTGCCGTGACGCCGCGAACCCTCGCCGCGGCCTCCGCCCTGCGCCCGGAAGTGGTGCTTGAAGCGGTAGTCGATGAGCATGGTCTGGCCGACGTCCACGACGAGGTAGACGGAACCACCTCGGCCGCCATCGCCGCCATCGGGTCCGCCGCGCGGCACATGGGCCTCGTGGCGGAAGCGAGGCTGCGCCGTCACCGCCGTCGCCGGCCGTGACGGTCAGCTCGACGTGGTCGAGGAACATGCGTCAGCCCCTGGTGACCATCGGGTCACCGGTCGTCACGCTCAGGCGTCGGCCGCGGCCTGCCTGGTCAGCGAGGCCAGGAACTCGGCGTTGGACTCCGTCTTGGAGAGGCGGTTCAGGAGCAGCTCGATGCCCTCGTTGGTGCCGACGGCGCCGAGCATGCGGCGCATGGTCCAGACCATCTTCAGGACGGGCTCCTCCAGCAGCAGCTCCTCGCGCCGGGTGCCGGAGCGCTGCACGTCGATGGACGGGAAGATGCGCTTCTCCGAGAGCTTGCGGTCGAGGATGAGCTCCGAGTTGCCGGTGCCCTTGAACTCCTCGTAGATGACGTCGTCCATGCGCGAGCCGGTATCCACGAGGCAGGTCGCGATGATCGTCAGCGAGCCCCCTTCCTCGAGCTTGCGGGCGGCGCCGAAGAAGCGCTTGGGCGGGTAGAGGGCCACCGGGTCGATACCGCCGGTGAGGGTGCGCCCGGATGGCGGCAGGGCCAGGTTGTAGGCGCGCGAGAGGCGCGTGATGGAGTCGAGCAGGATGACCACGTCACGGCCGCTCTCCACCTGGCGCTTGGCGATCTCCAGCGCCATCTCAGCCACGTGCGTGTGGTTCTCCGTGGGCTCGTCGAAGGTGGAGGAGATGACCTCGCCCTTGACCGAGCGGCGCATGTCCGTGACCTCCTCCGGTCGCTCGCCGATGAGCGCCACCATGAGCAGGATCTCCGGGTAGTTGGTGCTGATGCCGTTGGCGATGGCCTTGAGGAGCATCGTCTTGCCGGCCTTGGGCGGGCTCACGATGAGCGCGCGCTGGCCCTTGCCGATGGGGTTGACGAGGTTGACGAGGCGCTGGCTGAGGTTCTTGGGGTCCGCTTCCAGGTTGATGAGCTGGATGGGGTGGATGGGTGTCAGCTCGTCGAAGTGGGGGCGGCGACGGGCATCCAGCGGATCCATGCCGTTGACCGTGTCCACGCGGACGAGGCCCCAGTACTTCTCGCCCTTCTTGGGCGGACGCGGGATGCCGGCCACGCGGTCACCAGCGCGCAGGCCGAAGCGGCGCACGTGGCTGGAGCTGACATAGATGTCATCCGGGCCGGGCATCAGGCCGCGGCGACGCATGAAGCCGTAGCCGTCCTCGACGAGGTCCAGGATGCCGGCCGCATAGCGCTGGGCGCCGCTGTCCATGTGCCGGGCCGCGCCCGGCTCGCCCAGGTCCTCCGCGGCCATGCCGTCGTCGGAGGCATCCGCGTCGGCTGCGTAGCGTGCGTCCTCGGCTTCCCTGTACTGGCGTTCCTTGATGTCCATCGTCGGGGGTATCCGCTCCTTGCGGCAGGGGGTTCTGCTCAGCCGAGGCGGCGCAACGCGCGGCGCATCTCGTGGCTGGCTGGGTGGGTGCCGTCCCGGACCGTGGTCGCCGTGGACCGGGCGGATGCCGGACAAGCGGCGGCGTCCAGGGGGTGGGAGGGCTGATGCGAATGGTAGCACGCGCGTCCGGGCGGGTCAAGTCCC
>CAVYBJ010000009.1:0-14210 GCA_963766685.1 uncultured Chloroflexia bacterium | reverse complement strand
GGAACTCAGGCTGCCGCTTCTCGCGGACTTCGCCATGATCGAGATCGCGCTCGGCTGAAGCGCGCCGCGCGAGGGGTCGTGCGCGCCCCGCCCGGGCCAGGGCGGAGTCGTCAGTCGATCGGCGCCTGGAAGGCCTGCTGCGCGTGCTCGAAGCGGCGGATCAGTCGGTCGTCCGGACCCTCGGTCGTGTCCGGCCAGCCCTGCTCATCCAGCCAGGCCAGGTGCGAGGCGATGGCCTCCTGCGTCGAGACCCGCGGCTCGAAGGGGCCGCCCAGCTCCAGGATGGCCTCGCTGCTGTAGGCGAGGTCGAAGCGCGTCAGGACCGGCAGGATGGAGCCGTCCGCGTCGAGGATGGTGGCGTCCACCTCCGCGGGGTCCAGGGCGAGCAGGAGCTCGGCGGGGATGTGGACCAGCTGCGGCGCCACGCCGACCACGGCGGCCATGGCCTCCACGTAGGCGTCGTGGCTGATGACCTGGGGGCCGGCGCAGGTGAAGACGCGACCGTAGGCGCGCGGCTCGCCCACCACGCGCGCCATGAGCCGCCCGGCGTCGATGCCGGTGCCCGGCTGGAAGAGCGTGGAGCCGTCGCCGGGCACGACGATGGGCTTGCCCTCCTGAGGCGCCGCAGCATCGTGCGACCACCCTGCCGCGAGAAGAAGCCGATGACGAAGCGGGGCCCCATCGAGTAGCCCGGCCGGATGATCGTCACCGCCACGCGGCCGGCGGCGCCGGCGGCGTTCACGAGCGCCTCGCAGTCGCGCTTGGCGAGCGCGTAGGGCGAGTTCGGCTCGCCGTGCTCGTCCGATTCGCGGACCGGCAGGCGGGAGAGGGGATACCCGAAGACATCGACCGTGCTCACGAAGACGTACTGGCGGCCGGGGGCCGCGACGACGTCAAGCGCCTGGCTCACCTGGCCCGTGGTGTAGCAGCAGGTGTCGATGACGACGTCCGGCTGCACCTCGTCGCAGGCGGCGCGCAGCGCAGCTGCGTCATCACGGTCGCCCCACAGGAAGCGGGCGCCCAGGTCCGGGATGGGGTCCTTGGGATGGGTCAGCACGCTGACATCCCAGCCCGCCTCCACGAGCTCCCCGATGGCGCCGCGGCTGATGGTGCCCGGACCGCCGATGAAGAGTGCCTTGTCGCTCATGTGCTCCCCCTGACGATGTGCCTGCTCAGCCGAACGGCTCCTCTCCCACCGCGAAGCCTACCCGGTCCGTGCCTCCATGCCGGAGAGGACCAGCGCCACCGCCCCGGCCAGCTCCCCGGGTCTGCTCGATGCGGGCGTCGTCGATGGACACGATGGCCATCCCGAAGAGCATGGCCAGGAGCACGACGGCCATCCGCTCCGCAGGAACGTCCGTCCGGACGCGGCCCAGACGCTGTTCCGCGGCGAGGTAGTCGGCGATGAGCTGCGGCGGGCCCACGAGCTTCCCGCTGCGCAGCACCTCGTTCGCCTGCCGTCGACGTCCGGCCAGCTCCGGGTCGGTGAGCAGGGCCAGCTCGAGCGGCAGCAGCTCTGCCCGCAGCGAGGCCAGGCGCAGCAGGGACTCCGTCACGTTGGCCTCCACGGTGCGCTGGCCGGCCAGGTCGGCAAGCCCGGAGAGGGTCGCGAGGACGGCCGCGTTGCGCTCCAAGACCGCAGCAAAGTAGAGCGCCGCCTTGTCCGGGAAGTGGCGGTAGATGGTGCCTTCCGCGACACCCGCCCGCTGCGCGATGGCCCGCGTCGTGGCGTGGGCATAGCCGACCTCACGCACGACCTCCACGGTCGCCGCGATGAGCCGGGCCCTGGTCGTGGCTCCGCGCTCCACTACGGCCGCACCATCCCCATGGCCTTCAGCATGACGCCTCGAGGCAGGTCCGTCAGTCCGTGACGTCCCGCCTGACCACGACGATCGTGGCCAGCGCCAGGCCGATGACGACGTAGCCGATGCCCAGCGTCAGCGCCGCACCGTAGGCGAGATCCGGTGTGCCGCCGGCCGCCAGGGCGTTCAGCGTGGAGCCGGGCAGCCAGTCGGACGCGTCCCCGAGGGCCAGCCGGATGACCGATTCGACCACCAGGACATACCCGACACCGATGGAGATGGCGACCGCGGCCGAGCGGGTCAGGACCGCCAGCACGAGCCCGACGACCCCCCAGGCCATGAGCGCCAGGTAGGCGTCGAGGAAGGCGTTCGCCACCGTCGAGAGCGGATCGCTCATCCACTCCGAGGTAGAGATACCAGCCGCCTGCGCCGCGGGCATGGCCGCCATGACGGTGACGAACGTGGCCACGACGGTCGCGGCTGCGGTCACGACCAGGAGCGCGCCCACCTTGCCGGCCAGCAGGCGCCAGCGGTGCGGCTGCGCGGCCACCAGCAGGCGGATGAGCCCGCTGCTGTAGTCGGTCGCGGTCGCCAGCGCCCAGAACGAGAGTGTCACCACGCCGAACATGCTCGACGCCGCGGCCAGCCCCGCCACCAGGCCGTCAGGCCCGGCCAGGGTGGCGGCATCCGGGAAGCGCACCCCGGGCGCGCCCGGTGGCAGAGCGGTCCCGCTCGAGGCTGTCCCGAACATGACCGTGTTGACCATCAGGGCGAAGAGGGCCATCAGGCCGAACCAGGCCACCAGCACGCGTGGGCGGCGAAGCCGCACCAGCTCGCTTCGAAACGCGGCCAGCATCACTCCACCTCCCGGTTCTCGGCCGCCACGGCCGACGGTACGTCACCGGACACGGGTCCGGTCATGGCCAGGAAGATGTCCTCCAGGCTGTCCTGGACGACGACGAGGCCCGCGAGGGTCACCCCGTGGCTCGCCGCGGCCCGGTTCAGGTCGGCAGCCCGGGCGGCCTCTGTCGCCACCCGCAGGACCGCGCCGTCGCGCCGGACCGTCCAGCCCGCGCCGGACAGCGCATCCGCCAGCCGGCCGGTGTCCTGCTCGTGCTCGGCCCGGATGTCGACATGCGCCCTGGTGCGGGCCATGAGCTCCGCCAGGGGTCCCGAAAAGAGCAGCGACCCGGACCGGATGACGACCACGTGATCGCAGGCCGCCTCGATCTCCGCCAGGAGGTGCGAGGACACCAGCACCGTCCGTCCGGCCCTCGCGAGCGCCTGCAGCAGGACCCGGATCTCCACGATGCCAGCCGGGTCCAGCCCGTTGGTGGGTTCGTCCAGGACGAGCAGCTCGGGGTCCGGCAGCAGCGCCATGGCGATGCCCAGGCGCTGCTTCATGCCCAGGGAGAAACGCGAGACGGGCTCGCGGTCCCGCCCGTCCAGGCCCACGATGGCGAGCACCTCGTCGATGCGGGCGGCAGGCAGCTCGCGAAGATGGGCCAGTGAGGCCAGGTTGGCCCGGGCCGACAGCCCTGGCACGAAGGCCGGGCTCTCGACGAGGGCGCCGACCCGCGACGCGTAGCGTGCCGGAGAGCTGATGGGCTGGCCAAGCACGGTGGCGCTGCCGCTGGTGGGCCGGATGAGGCCCAGCAGCATGCGGATCAGGGTGGACTTGCCGGCCCCGTTGGGGCCCACGAGGCCCACGACGCCTCCGTCCGGGATGTCCAGGCTCAGATCGTCCACCGCCCGGATCGGTCCGTACCGACGGGTGAGGGCGGACGTGGTGATGACGGCCATGCCTCCTCCAGTCAAATCCAATGCTGATGTGAGCGCTCACTCACATGATAGCGCCAGGTTCCGGGGTTCGCGCGTCGCCGGCAGGTGCCGCGGGTGATCGCACGCCGCGAGTCATGCTCAAGTCAGCCTGATGGATGCCGTCCGGCCTGTCTGTCAATGCCGGAAGGCCCGTCCGCGGACCGGCGCGAATCCCTATGCTGGCGCGAAGTCGACGCCGTGGGAGGGAGACCCGATGTTGCACGAGCCCGCCACACCGTCTGGCCGAGACCCGGCGGGGCCGTACAAGGCCAGGCTGGGCATCTGGATGTTCCTCTTCTACACGGTGTTCTACGCCACCTTCGTGGCCGTCAACCTGATCAGCCCACCGACGATGGCGACCATCGTGGTGGCCGGGCTGAACCTGGCGACCGTGTTCGGGATGGGTCTCATCGTGCTGGCGCTCGTGCAGGCGCTCATCTACAACGTCATGTGCAGCCGCAAGGAAGCCGAGCTCGCCCGGCTGGAGGCCGCGTCCGGCGCTGACGCCGCGTCCGGCGCTGACGCCGCGCCCGGCGCTGACACCGCGAGCGGTGACGACCCCGACGCGGGCTCGGGTCCCGCGAGCCGCGAGTCGTAAGCGATGGCCATCATCATCTTCGTGGCCTTCGTCGGCTTCGTCGTCGGCCTCTCCTTCTACCTTGGCCGCAAGGCCCGAACATCCAGCGGTTACTACGCGGCCGGCGGCCAGATCCCCTGGGGCGTCAATGGCATCGCCTTCGCCGGTGACTACCTCTCGGCGGCTTCCTTCCTGGGCATCGCCGGCCTCATCGCCACGGCCGGCTTCGACGGCTTCCTGTACTCCATCGGCTACCTGGCTGGCTGGGTGGTGGCCCTCTTCGTCGTCGCGGAGCCGCTCAAGCGCCTGGGCAAGTACACGTTCGCCGATGCCATCGACGCCAAGTTCGACTCGCGCGGCATCAAGCTGGCGGCCGCCATCAGCACGCTCGTGGTCTCCGTCTGCTACCTCATCCCCCAGATGGTCGGCGCCGGCGTGCTCGTGGAGCCGCTCCTCGGGATCCCCTACGCCTGGGGTGTCATCGCCGTGGGCGCCATCGTCATCACCATCGTGGCCACCGCGGGCATGGCCTCCACCACGTGGGTCCAGTTCCTCAAGGGTGGCCTGCTCATCATCTTCTCGATCATCCTGGTCGGCGCGGTCCTCGTGCGCGGCATGTCCACCGCAGCCGGACCAGGGCGGCCAGGTGCCCTTCTACGAGTACCAGCAGCTGACCGCCACCCGGACCGACGCTGTCCTGACGGTCACCGAGCCCGGCTGGCAGGTCGTCCAGGAGCAGGAGATCAAGGCCGGCCTCGTCTTCGTCCAGCTGGCGGGCGAGGGCGGCACGTCGTGGTGGAAGGCCCACGAAGGCGAGGATGCGCGTCGTCCTCGACGAGACCCAGTGGGTCGAGACCGTGGACGGCGTGAAGTGGATCAACGGGGCTCCGGCCTCGGACGACAACCACCTGCGCCAGGTCGGCAACCTCCAGCGCGTGAACGGCGAGGCGCCGGTCGAGACCGGCAGCATCCTCAACCCGCTCGAGTTCCTGGCCACCATGACCGCCGAAGATTCCATCGTGCGGCTCTGGAAGCCGGCCACCGTCACGACCGACTCAGGAGAGAAGGTGACGGTCTACTACTGGACGGACGTGTCCGGTGAGAAGGTCATGCGCCCAGGGCTCAAGTTCAAGGTGGAAGGCACGCCCCTGGAGCGGCTGGACTTCCTGTCGCTCATGCTGGCGCTCTTCCTGGGCACGGCGGCCCTGCCCCACATCCTCATCCGCTACTACACCGTCCCCAACCCCGCGGCCGCGCGCAAGTCCACCATCGTGGCCATCGCCGCCATCGGGCTGTTCTACGTCCTGACCCTCTTCATGGGCCTCGGCGCCATGATCAGTGCCGTGGTCAACCCCGCTGACAGCAACATGTCGGCGCCCCTGCTGGCCGAGTCCTTCGGGGAGGTCCTCTTCGCGGTCATCTCGGCCATCGCCTTCGCGACCATCCTGGGCACCGTGAGCGGGCTCATCGTGGCGGCCTCCGGCGCCATCGCGCACGACCTCATGGACCGCTACTTCCGCTTCAAGATGGACGACCACCAGAAGGTGCGGGCCGGCAAGGTGGCGGCCTTCATCGTGGGCGGGGTCGCGATCATGCTGGGCATCCTCTTCCAGGGCATCAACGTGACGTTCCTGGTGGGCCTCGCCTTCGCCGTGGCTGCCTCGGCCAACCTGCCCGCCATCGTCATGCTGCTCTTCTGGAAACGGACGACCGCCAAGGGCATCGTGGCCTCGATCTTCGTGGGCATCGTCTCGTCGCTCACCCTCATCGCCCTCTCGCCCGACATGTTCGCGCTCTACGGCATGGACCCGCTCGATGCGCCGTTCCCGCTCACCAACCCGGGCATCGTCTCCATCCCGTTGAGCTTCATCACGCTGGTCGTGGTCTCGCTCCTGACCCAGAAGCGGGAGCCCGCGACGGCGTAGCCTGACCATGACGGGGCCACTCGACGACCTCCCGGCCGCATGACGAGCCGGGAGGTCCTGTGCCCGTGGCGGCGACCTGGCGCCGTGCCCGCGGCGACGCGCCGCACGTCAACTTCCACACCCACACCATCTTCAGCGACGGCGAGCAGACGCCCGAGGTGCTGGCGGCCAGCCTGGCAGCCGGTGGTGTCCGCTACGCGGCTCTGACCGACCACGATACGGTCGAGGGGACCGCCCGCTTCACGGCCGCACTGGAGAAGCACGGCATCGCCTCGGTACCGGGCCTCGAGCTGACCACCCAGCACGATGGCCGGGAGCTGCACCTCGTGGCCTACGGCTTCGACCCGGACCATCCGGACCTCGCGGCCACCCTCGTGTCGCTCCGCCAGGCGCGCAGCCTGGACGTCAGCAGCATCGCCGGGACGCTGCGCAAGGCCGGCAGCCGGCGGCCCGCGGACGCCGCGTCGAGCACCGCGGTCAGCGCGGCCCCCACCGGCAGCCTGGCCACGGCGGATGCCATCGCGCTCCTCCACGCGGCCGGTGGGCGCGCCTTCCTGGCACACCCGCTGGTCTACGAGTCCGACCCCTCCCGGCTCGAGGACCTCGTGGTGCGCCTCAAGGCCGTCGGGCTGGATGGTCTTGAGGCCATCTACGAGCAGTTCGCGGAGGACGACCGGCAGGCCCTCCGCCAGCTGGCGCAACGGCATGGGCTGCTCGTCAGCGCGGGGACCGACTTCCACGGCGGCAATGGCCTGGGGGGCCGCCTGCCCGGCATCGACATGCCCCGCGAGGACTGGCTGCAGCTTCCGCTCGGCCCTGTTCATCGGACATGCGCTCACCGGTGACCCCACCGCGATGACCGGGGCCACGGTCACGACCCCGGCCGCGTCCGCCACGGCCGGTCCGCCGCATCGCTTCCAGCGTCGCTCGTTCGTGCTGCGCATCGTCATCCCGACGCTGGCCGCCATGCTCCTCTTCCTGGCCGCCTTCTGGGGACTCATCCTGCCCTCCTTCGAGCAGACGCTCATGGAGCGCAAGCGAGAGACGATCCGGGAGCTGACCAATTCCGCCTGGAGCGTCCTGGCCGCCTTCCAGCGTGACGAGCAGGCCGGCCGACTGACTCGTGACGAGGCGCAGCGAGCCGCTGCCGCGCTCATCGAACAGCTGCGCTATGGCCCGCAGGGCAAGGACTACTTCTGGATCCAGGACCAGGAACCGCGCATGGTCATGCATCCCTATCGCACGGACCTCGATGGCCAGCAGCTGGACGGCTTCACCGATCCGCGAGGGGTGCCCATCTTCGTGGAGTTCGCCTCACTCGTGGAGCGCGAGGGCCAGGGCTATGTCGACTACGTCTGGCAGTGGCAGGACGACCCCGACCGCCTGGAGCCCAAGGAGTCCTACGTCAAGGGCTTCGAGCCGTGGGGCTGGATCATCGGCACGGGCCTCTACACCGACGACGTGCGTGCCGAGATCGGGCGCCTGGAGCAGAGCCTCATCGCGGTCGCCCTGCTCATCTCTGCGGCCACCGTCCTGCTGCTGCTCTTCGTCCTCCAGCAGAGCCTGCGCATCGAGCGCGGCAGACAGGAGGTGGTGGATGACCTGCGGGACTCCACGGCGCGCTACCACGCCCTCGTGGAGGCCACGACCGAGGGTACCCTCCTCGTCCTCGACGGCCGCTGCCGCTATGCCAATCCCACGTTCCTGGCGATGTTGGGCTACACGCCGCGCCAGCTGGAGTTCCTGGAGCTGGCCGACCTGCTGCCACGTGAATCGGTGAACGATGCCATCTGGCAGGCCCTGGACGCAGGATCCGGCGAAGAGCCTGACGCGTTGGGTGAGGCGCGGGAAGGCTGCCTCGCCCGACAGGACGGCACCATCGTGGCCTGCCTCCTGGCGCTCAACCCCATCATCTTCGACGGCCAGCCCGGCTACATCCTGTTGGCCCGCGATCTGGCCCGGCTGCACGCCGCTGCGGGCGACGATGGGCCGGCCCCAGCCGCGCCGGCGGGCGTCTTCCGGGCGCTGGCCTCGCGCCGGGTCGTCTTCCTGGACCTCAACCCCGCGGCACGCGTCCATGCTGGCAGGTCGCCAGCCGGATGGTGGACAGCCGGCCCTGGCCGACCTCTTCGCTGACGCCTCGGAGTTCGAGCGGCTCTTCCAGGCCCTGCTGGCGGATGGCGAGGTCCGTGACCACGTGCTGCGGAGCGAGACCCCGGATGGCCCCCGCGACCTTGTCGCTCTCGGCCGCTCTCGTTCGTGACGAGCAGGGGAAGCCGCTCTACGTGGACGGGTTACTGGTCGACGTGACCGAGGCGCGCAAGGCGGCGGCTGGTCGGGATGCCCTCCTCGAGCGCCTGCAAGCTTCGTTGCTGTTCCTTCACGAGCCCATCGCGGCGGTCGCCCAGGAGGCCATCACGGTCGGCCTGGAGACACCCATCGACGAGGTGGCCCGGCGGATGACCGATCGGCATGCCACGGCGGCGCTGGTGAACAGCGACAGCGGTGCCAGCATCGGCATCGTCACCGACCATGACCTGCGCGCCAGGGCCATCGCCGAGGGGCGTTCCGTCGCCGACCCCGTTCACCTGGTGATGAGCGCGCCTCTCCTGCGCATCACGGAGAGCGCGCAGGTCTACGAAGCCCTCATGCGCATGGAGGAGCACGGGGTCCGTCACCTGGCTGTCGAGGAAGCCGCGGGAGCCATCGTCGGGGTCATCGACCACCGCGACCTCATCCAGTTCCAGCGCTACGGCCCCATCGTCCTGCTGCGCGAGATCGCCCGGGCGGGCACGCCGGAGGGCGTGGCACGCTGCCGCGAGCGCGCCGTCCCGCTGGCGGGCAGCCTCATGGACAGCAGCGTCCGATCGCGCCACATCACCGACATGCTGACGTCCGTCGCCGACGCCACCACCGTGCGCCTCGTCGAGCTGGCGATCGAGGACCTCGGGGCACCCCCGGCAGCCTTCGCCTTCGTGGCCATGGGCAGCCAGGGCCGCGGAGAGCTGACCCTCTCCGCCGACCAGGACAACGGCATCATCTTCGCCATCCCCGACGGGGCCGACAGGGCCGACGGAGCCGGCGCCGACAGGGTCGCCGACTACTTCCTGCGCCTCGGCTCCCGGGTGAGCGATGGCCTGGCAGCCGCTGGCTATCCCTTCTGCCGGGGCAAGGTCATGGCCAGCAACCCGAGCTGGTGTCGGTCGCTGTCCGGATGGCAGTCACTCGTGGACACGTGGCTGCGGCGGGCCGAACCCCAGGACATCGCCGACCTCAGCGTCCTGCTCGATCTCCGCGTCGTCCACGGCGAGTCAGCCCTGGCTCACGACCTGCGCGAGCACATCCACGCCGGCCTGCCGCAGGAGCCGGCCGTCCTCTACCAGCTCACGCGCAACGCCCTGACCTTCAGGCCGCCGACGCGGCTGCCCGGCAACATCTATCTCGGTGGGGCTGCGGAGCACGCTGGTGAGATCGACCTCAAGGACGCGCTCATGCCCATCGTGACGTTCGCACGCGTGTACGCGGCGCGCCACCGTATCGCCGCAGACGCACACGCTGGAGCGCATCGATGCACTCGCCGCCGCCGACCTGCTGCCCTCGGCCAACCGAGACGAGATCGTCGCCGTCTTCGACTTCCTCGTGCGCATGCGGCTTCAGGCGCAGCTGGCCAACCTGCGGGCCGGCCGCCCGCCGACCAGCAGCGTCCAGGTCTCGCGCCTCGGCCCGACGCAGCGCGACCTGCTACGCGGCGCGTTCGCCCAGATCGCTGCCGTGCAGAAGCAGATCGGCTACGAGTTCCCGGAGGTGGGGTAGGTCGGAGATGCGTTCACGCCTCTGACCATCCGTAGTACGATATGAGACATGGTCTCAGTAAACGGCAGTGCGACGATCCATCGCACCACGGGCATCGAGCCGCTCGTGGCAGCCCTCGACCGGGCCGGGTACCGACTGACCGAGCCGCGACGCGCGGTCGCTGAGCTGATCGTCGCCCGCGAGGGCCACTTCTCGGCGGCGGACCTCATCGATGACGCCCGGGCACGCCGGTTGGACATCGGCCGGGCCACGGTCTTCCGCGCCCTGGACCTCTTCACCGAGCTCAGCGTGCTGGAGCGCCTCGACCTGCCCAGCGGCGAGCACGCCTACGTGCCCTGTGAGCCGGCCGGCCATCACCACCACATCGTCTGCTCAGGCTGCGGCCGTGTCACTGAGATCGAGGAGGTCGGTCTGGCCCTGGAGGACGTCCAACGGCGTACCGGCTGGCTGGTCGACTCCCACCGGCTCGAGCTCTACGGTCGCTGTCCCCGCTGCCGGCCCGGCCGTCCATGAGACTCGATATCGCTCGGGTCGGCTTCCTGAACGCCTTGCCGCTGACGCTCCTGAGCCTCGCCCTGCTCGCGCTGCAGGCCGGACCGGCGGCCGCCCAGTCCGGGCCCCCCGGGGATGGCCTGGACATCGTGGTGACCACCGCGGTCCTGGGGTCCGTGGTCCGGGACCTCGTCGACGACCGGGCGAGCGTGACGGTCCTCATGGCCAACGGTGTCGACCCGCACGACTGGGCGCCTTCGGCCCAGGACCTCGAGGCGGTGTACGCAGCCGACCTCGTGGTGGCCAATGGCCTTGGTCTCGAGGAGGGCCTGCAGGACGCGCTCGGTCAGGCTGAGGCGGAGGGCACCCGCGTCTTCGAGGCCACCGACCACATCGATGTCCGAGACCTGGGCGAGGCCGCGCACGGGCACGACGCCGCGGCCAGCGACGCCCCGCCGGCCAGCCCCGAGGCTGCGACCGAGGAGGGCGACGACCACGGGGCCGAAGACCCCCACTTCTGGGTGGACCCCGTCTCCATGATCGCCGTCGTCCAAGCGCTGGCGCCGGTCATCGGCGAGCTGGGGGTCGATGTCAGCGACCGCGAGGCGGACCTCGTGGCGCGCCTGGAGTCGCTGGACGAGGAGGTCCGCGACCGCCTGGCGGTCATCCCGGCCGAGGCCCGCAAGCTGGTCACCGGCCACGAGTCGATGGGCT
Source organism: uncultured Chloroflexia bacterium (assembly GCA_963766685.1). Lineage (GTDB taxonomy): Bacteria > Chloroflexota > Limnocylindria > Limnocylindrales > CSP1-4 > JAFMJV01. The sequence continues at coordinate 3,066 of CAVYBJ010000009.1, read as the reverse complement.
ACTTCGCGGCCCGCTACGACCTTGAGCTGATCGGCGCCGTCATGCCCGGCCTGTCCTCGCAGGGCGAGGTCTCCGCCCGAGCCATGGCTGAGCTCGCCGAGCAGATCCGAGACGCGGGTGTGAGCGTCATCTTCGCCGAGGCCGGCACGCCGCGTTCCGTGACGGATTTCGATCGCGAGCGAGACCGGGGCGGCCGTCGTGGAGCTGCCAAGCCATCGCCTGCCGGACGATGGTTCGTACTTCACCTTCATGTCCGGCATCGCCGAAACCGTCGCGGAGGCCCTCTCGTGACAGGTCTGGAGCCGACCTCCCGGGCAGCCCCGGCCAAACGCGCGCGCTGCCATCCTCGGCCGACCGTGGCGCCGACCCGGCGACGCTGACGGTCGCGCTGGAGGCCTCGTGGGTCCGCTCATCGACCCCTTCCTGGACAACGGCTTCATGTTGCGCGCCCTGCTGGCAGGCGTGCTGGTCTCCATCTCCTGCGCGGTCGTGGGCACCTTCGTGGTGCTGCGGGGCCTCGCCTTCATCGGTGATGCCCTGGCGCACGGCGTGCTGCCTGGCATCGCTGCAGCCCTGCTCATCGGCGCCCCGGGCCTGGTCGGCGCGACGGTGGGCGCTCTGGCCATGATCGGCGGCGTCGCGCTCATCACCCGCCGCTCGCGCCTCTCGTCGGACACGGCCATCGGCCTGCTCTTCGTGGGCATGCTGGCGCTGGGTGTCGTGATCGTCTCGCGTTCGAGTTCGTTCGCCGGCGACCTGGTGGCCATCCTGTTCGGGCAGATCCTGGGCACCAGCTGGGGTTCGATCGTGATCCTGGCGCTGGCGACGATCGGCGTGACGGCCGTTGCGGCCGTCTGCGCCCGCCCATTCCTGCTGTTGGCCTTCGACCCCGAACAGGCCGACGTGGCGGGCTTCTCCGCGCGCCGCTACCACGCGGTCATGCTCGTCCTCATCGCTCTGACCGTGGTCGTCAGCTTCCAGGCAGTGGGCACGCTGCTGGTGTTCGGCATGCTCCTGGCGCCGGCCGCGGCGGGCGCCCTGCTGGCGCACCGGATCGCCACGATGATGCTCATCGGCTGCGTCATCGGCGCCGTCAGCTCGTACCTCGGGCTGCTCATCAGCTACTGGTTCGATCTGTCTGCGGGTGCCTCGATGGTGCTCGTCGCGGTGGCCATCTTCTTCGTGGTCTTCCTCTACGCGAGCTGGCGCGACTCGAGGCCCCCGGCTGGGTCGCCACGATCGTCGGAGCCGGATGCGGCAGAGGCACATCGATGAGCCTCACAGCGGCCGCCTCGGCGGGCGATGTCATCGTGGCACGCGGCCTGGCCGTGGGTTACCGCGGTGATGTCGTCGTGGGCGCGATCGACGTACGCGTGGCTCCGGGCGCCTCGCTTGCGCTGGTGGGCACCAACGGCTCAGGCAAGTCCACGCTGCTCAAGACCCTCATCGGGCTGCAGCCCAGCCTGGGCGGCGAGCTGGCCGTGCTGGGTGCCGACCCCGGAGCCTCACCCGGGAGGGTCGGCTACCTGGCCCAGTTCCACGCCTCCGGCTTCGTGCTGCCCCTGCGGGCCATCGACGTGGTGCGCATGGCGCGCTTCCCGAGCCTGGGGCTGCTGGGCCGCACCACGTCGGCCGACCACGATCTCGTGGCCTGGGCCATGGACACCATGGGTGTTGCCGAGCTGGCCAAGACGCCGCTCCGGTCACTGTCCGGCGGGCAGCGTCAGCGCGTCTACCTTGCCCAGGTGCTGGCACGCCGGGCCGACCTCATCCTGCTCGACGAGCCCAACGCCGGGCTGGATGCCGGCGGCCGCGAGCGCTACCTGGACGCCTTCGCCGGGGAGCTGCGCCGGGGTGCCGCCCTCGTGACGGCTACCCATGACATCGGCGAGGCCATCGAGTACGACCAGGTGCTGCTGCTGGCGAGGCGCGTCGTAGCCCTGGGGCCCGGTCGCGACGTGCTCACGCCGGACCGTCTCATGGAGACGTTCGGCATCGTCATCCGCGACCCGCACGCCGAGCATGCCGGGCGCTTCACCGTTGCGGAGCGGAGCCACGGGGCGCCGCAGATCGTGGACCTGAACGTCTGGCCGGACGCCGGCGAGCCGCCCGCGCCGGTGCCTCCTGCGCCACCGGGCTAGGTCGCTGGCGACGCAAACGCATCTCGTTGCATCAACGAGATGACGCGACTACTGTAGTCGTGGGCCTCCGCCACGTCCCGGCGCTGCCGGCCGTGGCGGTGGCTCCAGAAGTGGAGTGAGCACACATGTCGATCATGAGCGACCGCAGGGCGGCAGCCCGCCGCGTCTTCCTTTCAGCCGCAGCCATCGCACTGGTGGCCGCGCTACCCGGGCTCGTCGTCGCGCAGGATGACGCGACCGGGGAGACGGTCAGCCTGACCGACTTCCGGGGCAAGACGATGGACGTCCCGGTGGGCACGGACCGTGTCGTCTTCCTTGTCGAGAACGCCATGAACACGTTCTATGCCGTGGGCGGTGCGGATCACATCTCCGGCATCGGGGACATCTGGCAGCCCACCTTCAAGGAGGCCTTCTTCAACGCCGTCGACGCCGACTACGCCACGCATGCCGCGCGTGGCCACCAAGGACGGCGCTGTCGACCTGGAGTCCCTGGCCGCGGCCGACCCGGACCTCGTGGTGCTCTGGTCGGCGGACATCGACGACAAGGACACGGCAGCCATCGAGGGCAGCCTGGGCGTGCCGGTCTACGGTGTCTTCCTCGATGCCTTCGATGACCTCACCAAGCTGACCGCGGACATGGCGGCCATCCTGGGCGACCCCGCAGAGGCGATGAGGTCGTGGCCCAGATCGCAGCCGAGATGGAGAAGATCACGGGCATCTCCTCCGCCATCCCGGTGGAGGAGCGCCCCAGCGTCTACTGGATGTGGGGCGACGTCTTCGGCACAGCCGGCACGCAGTCCACCGCCAACGAGCTCATCGAGGCAGCCGGAGGCGTCAACGTCATCTCGCAGTGGGACGACGAGGCCGCGTCCACGGAGCACCCGGTGCTCTCCATGGAGACCATCGCACAACTCGATCCCGATGC
>CAVYBJ010000008.1:0-42312 GCA_963766685.1 uncultured Chloroflexia bacterium | reverse complement strand
GCTGGACACGGTCCGGCCAGAGCGTGTACAGTCCGCTTCACGTCTCCGCAAGGAAGGACCATCTCGACACATGGGTCAGACAGACCGGGAGCGCCAGTTCGTCGCCATCGCCGTCCGCGCTGATGGCACGCGCGTGCCCGTCCGCCTGCCCCACAACGTCGAGGTATCCCTTCTTGGCCGGCTCGAGGTACTCGCCCTCGAGCTTATCGGCCTCATTACCGGCTCCCGGCGGGAGTCTGGGGACAGGCGGAGATAGCGCCGCAGGGCGCGACGGACGTCGAACCACCAGGACCCTCGTCGGGAACGGCGAGGGTCTTTGTTATGTCGGAGACCGGCTCGGACGAGCGGGCGGGCCGCAAGACGACAGCCAACAACGGGCAGCGAAGACAGGGAAGGGCAGCAGCGATGACCACCGAGAACACGACCGGGGAGCCCGCCCAGCGCGGCTCGCCCGGGCCGGCCGACGGACCGACTGGCGAGCGACCACGCGGTCGCGTCGACGACACCGACGACGCCGCGGCGCCGGCCGCCACAGCCACCGCGGCCCCACCGCATCCGGCCGCGGCCGCCACGTGCCGGCCTTCGGGACACCTGAGGCAGAGGCCGTCGAGAAGGCCCGCAGCGACATGCTCCGCGACGGCAAGCCACTGAACCGCACGCGCATCGGCGCGGACGCGCTCTGCGAGGCGCTCGTCCGCCAGGGCGTGGAGGTCATCTTCGGCTACCCGGGCGGCGTCATCCTGCCCCTCTACGACGTCTGGGCCGACCATCCCGAGCTGCGCACCATCCTCGTCCGCCACGAGCAGGGCGCCGCCCATGCGGCCGACGGCTACGCCCGCGCCAGCGGCCAGGTCGGCGTCTGCCTCGGCACCAGCGGCCCCGGCGCCACCAACCTCGTGACCGGCATCGCCACCGCCCAGCTGGACTCCGTGCCCATGGTCGCCATCACCGGCAACGTGCCCGGCGCGCTCATCGGCAAGGACGCCTTCCAGGAGATCGACATCACCGGCATCACGCTGCCGATGACGAAGCACAACTACCTGGTGCGCAAGGCCGACGACATCCCGCGCGTCATCGCCGAGGCCTTCCACATCGCCCGCACCGGCCGCCCGGGCCCCGTCCACGTCGACCTCACCAAGGACGCCCTGACCAGCGAGACGCAGGCCCAGCACCCCGACACGCTGCGACCTGCCCGGCTTCAAGCCCCGCTTCGACGGCCACCCCCGGCAGATCACGCTGGCGGCCCGGGAGATCGCCGCAGGCCAAGCGGCCGGTCATCCTGGCCGGCCACGGCGTGCTCATCGCCAACGCCACGCGACGAGCTTCGCGCAGCTCGCCGAGAAGGCCCAGATCCCCGTCACCCACACGCTGCTGGGCGTGGGCGCCATGGACGAGCAGCACCCGCTCTCCTACGGCTACATGGGCATGCACGGCTGGAAGCACGTCAACAAGGCCATCCAGTCGGCCGACCTGCTGATCGCCCTGGGCATGCGCTTCGACGACCGCGTCACCGGCACCGTCAGCTCGTACGCGCCCCACGCCCGCATCATCCACGTCGACATCGACCCCTCGGAGATCGGCAAGAACGTGGCCGTGGACGTGCCCATCGTGGGCGACGTCGGCAGCGTCCTGCGGGCGCTCATCGCGGCTGTGCCCGAGGTCGACCCGGCAGACCGCGCCGAGTACCTCGCCCAGCTCGCCGAGTGGCGCGCGGAGTCGGAGGCCACCCCGTGGCACGGCTCGGGCGGCTGGCGGCAGGGCATCCTCACCGCCGACTACGTCATCAGCCGCCTGGGCGAGCTGACCGGCCACGACGCCACGCTCGTCTCCGACGTGGGCCAGCACCAGATGTGGCTGGCCCGCTACGCGGGCTTCCGGCGACCCAACAGCCACCTCTCGTCGGGCGGCCTGGGCACCATGGGCTACGGCCTGCCGGCCGCCATGGGCGCCGCCCTCGGCCGGCCGGACAAGGAGACCTGGGCGATCGTCGGCGACGGCGGCCTGCAGATGACGACCCAGGAGATGCTCACCGTGGCCGTCGAGCGCATCCCGCTGCGGGTGGCCCTCATGGACAACAAGCGGCTGGGCATGATCCGCCAGTGGCAGGAGATCGTCTACGGCGGCAACTACCACTCCTCGGACCTGCCGGCGCCCAAGTGGGACCTGCTGGCGCGAGGCCTATGGCTGGGCGACCTTCAAGGCCACGACGCCCGAGGAGGTCGACGGCGCCATCCGCGCCGCCCAGGCGCACGATGGCCCGGCCCTCGTCTGGTTCGAGATCCACGAGACCCAGAACGTGTTCCCGATGATGCCGGCCGGCAAGGGGCTCTCCGACCTCATCGAGGATTGGGGCGCGCCCGCCAGCCAGGGGGAGAGCAAGTAGATGGCCGCCATGAACGACCCCATCGCCGCGCCGGAGAAGGTCGCGCCCAAGCAGCGCTACATCCCGGCTCCGGCCAGACGCACCGCCACGTGCTCGTCGTGCTCGTCAACAACCAGCCCGGCGTCCTCAACCGCGTCGCCTCCATGGTCCGCAGCCGCAACTTCAACATCGAGTCGCTGGCCGTGGGCCACACCGAGCGCCCGGACATCAGCCGCATGACCATCACCCTGCGCGGCGACGACTTCGCCGTCGAGCAGATGGCCAAGCAGCTCTACCGGCTCATCGACGTGCTCAAGGTCCAGGACCTGCCCGAGTCCGGCGTCGTGGAGCACGAGCTGGCGCTCGTCAAGGTGCGCGCCACGGAGTCCAGGCGCGGCGAGATCCTGCGCATCATCGAGCTCTACAAGGGCCGCATCCTGGACGTCGGGCCGGAGACGGTCATCGTCGAGCACAGCGGCACCGAGCAGGAGATCGACTCGCTCGTGGCGCTGCTGGCCGGCTTCGGCATCAAGGAGATGGTCCGCACCGGCACCATCGCCCTGGGCCGCGGCTCCGGCGCCATCGACGTCGAGGCCATCCTGCGCGCAGGCCCCGTGCCCGCCATGCCCCCGGAGGCATGACCGACCCGATGTGCCAGCCCGACCAGCGACCTCATCTCACAGCCACCAGCTAGAGGGAGACGCACCATGCCCGCACGGATGTACTACGACAACGACGCCGACCCGGCCGCCCTGGCCGGACAGACCGTGGCCGTCATCGGCTACGGCAGCCAGGGCCACGCGCACGCCCTCAACCTCACGAGAGCGGCGTGAAGGTCATCGTGGGCCTCGCGCCGGGCTCCAAGAGCCGGGCCATGGCCGAGGCGGCCGGCCTGCGGGTCATGGACGTGGCCGACGCCGTCAAGGCCGCCGACGTCATCATGCTGGCCCTCCCGGACACCGTCCAGAAGGCCGTCTACGACGCCGACATCGCGCCCAACCTGCGGCCCGGCCAGCTGCTCATGTTCGCCCACGGCTTCAACATCCGCTTCGGCCGCATCGTGCCGCCGACGGGCGTGGACGTGGGCATGGTGGCGCCCAAGGGCCCCGGCCACCTGGTGCGCTCGGTGTACCAGGCGCGGCGGCGGCGTGCCGGCCCTCTTCGCCGTCGAGCAGGACCCCTCGGGCACGGCCCGGGCCCGCGTCATGGCCTACGCGCGGGGCATCGGCGCCACGCGTGCCGGCATCCTCGAGACGACCTTCGCCGAGGAGACCGAGACCGACCTCTTCGGCGAGCAGGCGCTCCTCTGCGGCGGCGTCTCGGCGCTCGTCAAGGCCGCCTTCGAGACGCTCGTGGAGGCCGGCTACCAGCCCGAGCTGGCCTACTTCGAGACGATGCACGAGCTCAAGCTCATCGTCGACCTGATGTACCGCGGCGGCCTCAACTTCATGCGCTTCAGCGTCAGCGACACGGCCGAGTACGGCGACTACGTGAGCGGCCCGCGCGTCACCGAGGGCGCCAAGCAGACGATGGCGGACATCCTGGCCGACATCCAGAGCGGTCGCTTCGCGGACCAGTGGATCGCCGAGTACGACTCCGGCGGCGCGGAGTTCGCGCGGCTCCGCCAGGCGGACCGTGATCACCAGATCGAGGAGGTCGGCGCCCGGCTGCGCTCGCAGATGAGCTGGCTGGACCCGGTGGAGGTCTCGGCCGGCCAGGCCCAGGCCTCCACCACGGGCGCCGCGCGGCCCGTGACGGCCGCAGGGGAGGGGGAAGCACGATGACCAGCCGACGTCCCGGTACGCATCTTCGACACGACCCTGCGCGATGGCGAGCAGGCGCCCGGCGCCGGGCTCACCGTCACCGAGAAGCTGGAGGTCGCCCGCCAGCTCGCCCGCCTCAAGGTGGACGTCATCGAGGCCGGCTTCCCGGCCGCCTCGCCGGGCGACTTCGAGGCCGTGCAGCGCATCGCCGCGGAGACGAAGGGCATCGCCGTGGCCGGCCTGGCACGCTGCCGCGACGGCGACCCGCAGCGTGCCATCGAGGCCCTGCGTGTCGCGGAGAAGCCGCACCTGCACCTCTTCATCGCCACCAGCGACATCCATCTCGTGCACAAGCTGCGCATGGACCGCGAGGCGGCCCTCCAGGCGGCCGTGCAGTGGGTGCGCTATGCCCGCCGCGAGCTGGGCCCGGACGCCGAGATCGAGTTCAGCGCCGAGGACGCCAGCCGCACCGAGCACGACTTCCTGCTGCGCGTCTACGAGGCCGTCGTGGACGCCGGAGCGACCACCGTCAACATCCCCGACACCGTCGGCTACGCCATCCCGGCCGAGTTCGGCGAGCTCACGCGCAAGGTCGTGGAGCGCGTCGGCGCCGGGGCCACCATCTCCGTCCACTGCCACAACGACCTGGGCCTGGCCACGGCCAACACGCTGGCCGCCGTGCAGGCCGGGGCGCGCCAGGTGGAGGTCACCATCAACGGCCTCGGCGAGCGCGCCGGCAACGCCTCCCTGGAGGAGGTCGTCATGGCCCTGCGCACGCGGCCCACGGAGTTCGACGTGCGCGGCAGCGGCGTCAACACCGAGCAGATCAGCAACGCCAGCCGCCTGGTCTCCTACCTGACCGGGCTTCTCGGTGCAGCCCAACAAGGCCATCGTGGGCCGCAACGCCTTCGCCCACGAATCGGGCATCCACCAGGACGGCGTGCTCAAGAACGCGCTGACCTACGAGATCATGACGCCGCAGTCGGTGGGCCTCGCGGGCTCCCGGCTCACGGTCGGCAAGCTCTCCGGCCGGCGCGGCCTGCAGGGCAAGCTCCACGAGCTCGGCGTGCGACCTGGAGGGCGAGGCCCTCGACCGCGTCTACCGCCAGGCCATCGCCCTGGCCGACTCCAAGAAGGAGGTCACCGACGCCGACCTCCTCGCCCTCGTCGAGTCCCAGGCGGCCGCGGCTGGCCTGGCCCAGGACGTCGTCTCCGACGCCCCGGTCCGGCTCGAGGGCTGGTCGGTCAGCTCCAGCAAGGGCGGCAGCTCCCGGGGGGACGTCGCCCTCGTCGTGAACGGCCAGGCGGTCAGCGCCCAGGCCGAGGGCAACGGCCCCGTCGACGCCCTCTTCGTGGCCGTGGACACGGCCGTGGAGCCGCTCATCGGCTGGTTCCCGCGCCTGACCGACTACGAGATCCGCGCCGTCTCCGGCGGCGAGGACGCCCAGGGCCGCGTCATGGTCCGCGCCCGCCGCTCCATCGACCCGGAGGGCACCGCGGAGACGGTCACCGGTCACGGCCTCTCGACGAACATCATCGAAGCCTCCCTGGAGGCCTACCTGGCGGCGCTGGAGAAGCTCCTCTGGCACGAAGCCGCCACCTCGTCGGCCGTGGGGGCCGGGAAGGAGTCCAGCCTGTGAGCCCGCAGGGCAGCGTCACCTACCAGGTCGCCAAGATCCCCGGCGACGGCATCGGCCCGGAGATCGTGGCGGCCACCATCGTCGTCCTCGAGGCGGCCGCCGAGCGCTTCGGCTTCGGCTTCTCGTGGACGGAGGTGCTGGCCGGCGGCGTCGCCATCGACGCCTACGGCACGGCCGTCCGGGACGAGGACCTGGACGTCCTGCTGGCCCAGGACGCCGTGCTGCTGGGCGCCGTGGGCGGTCCCAAGTGGGACGACCCGGCCGCCGCGGTCCGTCCCGAGCAGGGCCTCCTGCGCATGCGCAAGGTGCTCGGCCTCTTCGCCAACCTGCGCCCGGTGGCCGTCGAGCCCTCGCTCGTGGAGGCCTCGCCGCTGCGCCCCGACCTCGTCGCCGGCGTGGACCTCATGATCGTCCGCGAGCTGACCGGCGACGTCTACTTCGGCGAGCGTCGCGAGAGCCACGAGGGCCCGGATGGCCGCCAGGCCTATGACACGATGATCTACTCGGAGGGCGAGGTGCGGCGCATCGTCCGTCTCGCCTTCGAGCTGGCGCGGGGCCGCCGCAAGCGCCTCACCAGCGTCGACAAGGCCAACGTGCTGGCCTCCAGCCGGCTCTGGCGGACCGTCGTCGAGGAGGTCGCGCCGGAGTACCCGGACGTGGAGCTGGAGCATCGACTCGTCGATTCGACGGCCATGTCGCTCATCACCAAGCCGGCCTCCTTCGACGTCATCGTGACCGGCAACATGTTCGGCGACATCCTCTCCGACGAGGCCTCCGTGCTGGCCGGGTCGCTGGGCATGCTGCCCTCCGCCTCCCTCGGCGAGCGGCGCACCGCGCACGGCACGGCCGGCATGTACGAGCCGAGCCACGGCTCGTCGCCGGCCAAGACGGGCCTCGACATCGCCAACCCCATCGCCACCATCCTGTCGGGGGCCATGATGCTGCGCTGGTCGCTGGGCCAGCCGGCAGCCGCCGAGGCCATCGAGTCCGCCGTCCGGGAGACCCTGGACAGCGGCACCCGCACCGCCGACGTCATGGGCATCCACGGCGAGGAACGCGGCTGGCGTCGCGTCGGCACGGCCGCCTTCGCCGAGGCCGTGGCCACCCGCCTCCGAACCAGCTAGCCAGGCCACGAGCCAGGGAGAGACCGTGAGCACCGAATCCGCAGCGGCGACCGCAGCGCCGGTCGTCCTCTACGACACGACCCTCCGTGACGGCACGCAGGGCGAGAACATCACGCTCTCCCTGGCCGACAAGATCCGCATCGCCCGCATGCTCGACGAGTACGGCATGCCCTACATCGAGGGCGGCTGGCCGGGCTCCAATCCCAAGGACATCGAGTTCTTCGCGGCGGCCCGCACGATGACCTGGAGCCACGCCCGGCTGGCTGCCTTCGGCTCGACACGGCACAAGGCCAACGCGGCCGCCAAGGACCCCAACCTCTACGAGCTGGTGGCCGCCGAGACGCCCGTGGTCACCATCTTCGGCAAGTCCTGGGACCTCCACGTGAAGGACGTCCTGGGGGCCACGCTCGACCAGAACGTGGACATGATCGCCGAGTCGGTGGCCTTCGTCGCCGAGCACGGCCGCGAGGTCATCTACGACGCCGAGCACTTCTTCGACGGCTACCGGGCCGATCGCGCGTACGCGCTGCGCACGCTGCGGGCGGCGCGCGAGGCCGGTGCCCGCGACCTCGTCCTGTGCGACACCAACGGCGGCACGCTGACGGGCGAGCTGGTGCGCATCTTCGAGGACGCCCGCGACTCGCTGGCGGCCGATGCCGGTGCGCCGGCGGTCCGCTGGGGCATCCACACCCACAACGACGCCGAGCTGGCGGTGGCCAACGCGCTGGCGGCCGTGGCCGCCGGGGCTCGCCACGTGCAGGCCACCATCAACGGCTACGGCGAGCGCTGCGGCAACGCCAACATGGTCAGCATCATGGCCAACCTGGCCCTCAAGACGGACCTGCCCCTGCAGCCGGCCGGTGGCGGCGAGATCAGCCACCTCACGACGCTCTCGCGCACGGTGGCCGAGATCGCCAACGTCACGCCCGGCGGACTACCAGCCCTTCGTGGGCCGCTCGGCCTTCGCCCACAAGGGCGGCGTCCACGGCGCCGCGGTGGCCAAGGTCGAGCGCAGCTACCAGCACGTCGACCCGCGCGCTCGTGGGCAACGTGCAGCCGGCTCGTCGTCTCCGAGCTGGGCGGCCGCGCCAACACGCGCATCCGTGCCGAGCAGCTGGGGCACGACCTGGAGGGCGTCGACGCCCGTGCCCTGAGCCAGACCATCAAGGAGCTGGAGAACCAGGGCCTCGCCTTCGAGGGCGCGGAGGCCTCCTTCGAGCTGCTCATCCGGCGCAAGAGCGCCGACTACGCGCCGCCCTTCCAGATCGTCGACTACACGGTCCTCTCCGAGCAGCGCGAGGACCAGGAGTTCCTGGCCGAGGCCACCGTCAAGGTGCGGGTCGACGGCGAGGTCGTGCACACCGCCGCGGAGGGCAACGGCCCGGTCAACGCCCTGGACGCGGCCATGCGCAAGGCGCTGGGCGCCTTCTTCCCGCAGCTGACCTCCATGCGCCTCGTCGACTACAAGGTGCGCATCATCGACGGCACGGCCGCCACGGCGGCGCGGACCCGGGTCATCATCGACTCCATCGACGAGGGCCTGGAGTGGTCGACGATGGGGTCCGACACGAACATCATCTCTGCCTCTGCCATCGCCCTGGCGGACTCCTTCGAGTACGCCATCTGGAAGCGCGGCGAGGCCGCCCCGGCCGGCGAGCCGGACGGCGGCACGGCGGCCTGAGCCTGCCGGCCTCGTGAGCGCGATGGCTCCGCTGGAGGTCACCTTCGCCGGGGAGCCCGGCTCCTTCGCCGAGGACGCCGCGCTGGCCGCCTATCCCGCGGCCGTGGTCCGGCCGGTGCCGCTCTTCGAGGACGTCGTGCGCGTGGTGGCCGACGAAGGCGCGGCCGCCGGCGTGCTGCCCATCGAGAACGTCGTGGGGGGCGGCGTGCGGGAGGTCTACGACCTCTTGCTGGACAGCCAGCTGGCCGTGGTGGGCGAGGTCATCGTGCCCGGTGCGTCTCTGCCTGGCGGCCCTGCCCGGCCAGGGCCTGGAGGCCATCGGCGGGTGTACTCGCACATCCAGGCCCTCACCCAGGCGGAGCCGTTCCTGCGCTCCCGGCCCTGGACGCTGCTGGCGGCCACCAACACGGCCGGGTCGGGGCGCATGATCGCCGACCGCGGCGAGCTGGGTGCTGCGGCCGTGCTCTCGCCGCGGGCCGCGGCGCTCTTCGGGCTGGAGGTCCTGGCTGCCGACATCCAGGCCGAGCGCAGCAACCGCACCCGCTTCCTGGTGCTGGCCAGGCCGGGCTCCATCGGACTGCCGACGCCGGCCACGGCCGCGCCTGACGGCGGCCGCCGCAGCGCGCTCGTCTTCTCCGTGCGGAACGAGCCCGGCACGCTCGTGCGGGCCCTGGGCGTCATCGCCGATCACGGCATCAACATGACCAAGCTGGAGTCGCGACCCAGCCGCGAGGGCACCTGGGAGTACGTCTTCTGGGTGGACCTGGACGAGGATGTCTGTCCTGGCTCGGAGGATGGCGAGGCCTTCCTCGCGGACCTGCAGGCGGTCTGCGTCTGGGTCCGCGTCATGGGCTGCTACCCGCGCTGCCTGGAGCCGGACATCTGACCGACCGCACAGGGCGGGCATCGTCACGACACGAGGGAGCGCCATGACCAGCAGCCCATCGAGCCAGCCGACCGAGGGTCGCCCGGGCAGCCGACTGCGCGACCGTCGCCTGCTGGCGCTCATCGGCCTGGCCGTCGTGGTCGTGCTCGTCCTGGCCGCCGCCGCGGCCGTCTGGATCGTCTTCTTCAGCAGCCCGGCACCCGCAGCGCCGACCTTGGACGACGCCCTGCAGGTGTTGCTGCCGTCGGCATCGCCAGGGGCCTGAGCCCGACCCGGCGCGACCAGATGACCGCGCCGGGGAGCGATGGCTCCTGGTCAGGCCTCGGTGATGGTCACCGAGAGGATCTTGACCGGCTGCAGCGGGCGATCCTGCGGGCCCGTGGCCGCGGTGGCGATGGCGTCCACGACCTCCTCGCCCGCGCTGAGCTTGCCGAAGATGGTGTAGTTGGGCGGCAGGCCGTAGTCGGCGTGCATGACGAAGAACTGGCTGCCGTTGGTGTTGGGGCCGGCGTTGGCCATGGCCAGGGTGCCGCGCTGGTAGCGGCGCGTGACCGGCTCGTCAGCGAAGCGGTAGCCGGGTCCGCCGCTGCCGGTGCCCGTCGGGTCGCCGCCCTGGATCATGAAGCCGCTTGATGACGCGATGGAAGATGACGCCGTCGTAGAAGCCCTCGCGGGCGAGGAAGACGAAGTTGTTGACGGTGCGCGGGGCTTCCGCCGCGAAGAGCTCCGCGGTCATCGTGCCAGCCGATGTCTCGATGGCGGCCGTGTAGGACTTGGCCGGGTCCACCGTCATCTGCGGCGGGTTGGCGTACTGGGGCACGGGCGACTCCTCATGAGGTTGTTCGCCTACCAGCCTACCCGGAATGCCCCGAGGGCTCACGAGCAGGGCCCGTGCCTGGCGCCGGGCTACGATGAGCGCTGCCATGAACGACGCGACGCACGCCCCCGGCGTCCCGGACGCCCACCCGATCTACCTCGCTGGCCAGTGGACGACCTCCGACGAGCGACTCGAGGTGGCCGACCCGGCACACCCCGGCCAGGCGGCCGGCGCCACCTACCTCGCGAGCGGCGAGCAGGTCGAAGCGGCCATCACCGCCGCCGAGGTCGGCTTCGAGGCCATGCGGGTGCTGCCCGCCTACGAGCGCAGCCGGGCGCTGCGCGCGATCGCGGCCGGCATCGAGGCTCGTCGTGACGAGATCGCGGAGGTGATCACGCGCGAATCGGGCAAGCCCATCCGCGATGCGCGCGTGGAGGCGGACCGCGGCGCGCTGACCTTCCGCCTCGCGGCCGAGGAGGCGGAGCGCCTCGTGGGGGAGACCATCCCGCTGGACATCGGCCCCGCGCACGCCGGCCGGCTGGGCATCACGCGACGCTTCCCGGTCGGGCCGGTGGCGGCCATCAGCCCCTTCAACTTCCCGCTCAACCTGGCAGCCCACAAGGTCGCGCCGGCCATCGCGGCGGGTTGCTCGGTCGTGCTCAAGCCGCCGTCCGCCACGCCGCTCACGATGCTGACGGTGGCCGAGATCGCGGCCGACGCGGGCCTGCCGGAGGGCGCCCTCTCCATCCTGCCCATGTCCCGTGAGCTGGGCGAGCGGCTGGTCACTGACGACCGCTTCAGGCTGCTCAGCTTCACCGGCTCGCCGGCCGTCGGCTGGCGCATGAAGGAGCTGGCGGGGCGCAAGAAGGTCGTCCTGGAGCTGGGCGGCAATGCCGGCGTCATCGTGGATGCCAGCGCGGACCTCGACTGGGCCGTCCGCCGCGTGCGCATGGGCGCCTTCGCCTTCTCCGGCCAGGTCTGCATCAGCGTGCAGCGCCTCTACGTGCACGAGGCCGTCTGGGGGGCCTTCATGGAGCGCTTCGTGGCCGTCGGCGTCGGAGCTCGTCATGGGTGACCCGCTGGACCCCGCCACCGACCTGGGCCCCATGGTGGACGTGGCAGCCGCCTCGCGCGCCCAGCGCTGGGTCGAGGAGGCCGAGGTCGAGGGTGCCCGCGTGCTGCTCGGCGGCCGCGCCGACGGTCCCTGGTTCCCGCCCACCGTGCTCGTCGATGCGCCGGCATCGGCCCGGGTCTGCTCGGAGGAGGCCTTCGCGCCCCTCGTGGTGGCCGCGCCCTTCACGGACTTCGAGACGGCCCTCGACGAGGTCAACGCCAGCCGCTTCGGGCTCCAGGCGGGCATCTTCACCAATGACCTGCAGCACGCCTGGCGGGCCTTCGAGCGTCTCGAAGTGGGAGGCGTGGTCGTCAACGACGTGCCCACCTACCGGGTCGACCACATGCCCTACGGTGGGGTCAAGGACAGCGGACTTGGCCGCGAGGGCGTGCGCTTCGCCATCGAGGACATGACCGAGCTTCGGCTCATGGTGGTGGCGCGCCCGGGCTGAGCCCTGGTCCTGGCGCAGGGTCATGCGCCAGCGGTCCTGTGCCGTCGTGTGCGTTTCGGGTCATTCCCGAACGGTCGTCGTGCGCCTTGAATGGCCGGACCAGCCACGGCTGGCACGATGCGTACACCCCGACTGGTCACCTCACGCCGCCCGCGCGTCCGACTCTGGAACGGCAGCCGCCTCATCCGGATCCGGCTCTGGGTGGCCATGCTCGGCCTCGCGGTCCTGCCCATGCTCGGGGTCCTCCTGATCAGCAATGCCCTGCGACCCGTGCCCGACGGCACCACCGCGGAACGACGCGCCTGGGAGACCGCTGCCGCGGCAGCCCAGCTGACCGCTGTCGTCGGTGACCTCGAGACGCGTCTGCTCGGGGTCGCGGCGGACCCGCGGCTGCCGCTCCTGGTCGACGGCCTGGATGGCGCGGACGAGCGACAGGTCGCGGCGGAGGCCCTGGCGTCCCTGCGGGCAGGGGATGACCAGCTGGTGCTGGGGGCCTGCGTCACGCGCGTCTCGGACCCGGCCGGTGTGCCGCTGCCCGCGGTCGCCGGCTCGACCGAGACGGAGACGACCGCGCGCGTCGACGCGATGCCAGTCGGGGCCCGGTGCCTGTGCGTCCACGCCCCTGACGACCGCGGCCCTGGCAGCGCCCCCCGGCGGCGTGCTGCAGGACACCCGCTGGGCGGGTGACCGTGCACGCCACCTCACGCTGTCGACCCGCCTGGCGGGGCCGAACCGGCGGGAGGCCGGCGTCCTGACCGCCGAGGTCAGCCTCGCGCGCCTCTTCGAGCTCGTGCCCGCCGCCTCCGACGCTGCCAGCGGCGCCGCGCTCGTGGACCTCTCCAGCGACACCGTCGTGGCCGGATCGCGCACCGACCGCGTGGCGGCCGGGGCCGGCCAGCCGGGTACGCGTCCGCTGGGCGATCTCCGTGTCCACATCAACGGCATCACCTCCGGGCACGTCGGCACGACCCGGACCCTCGCCGCGGCCGGCTGGGCGAGCACCGCCGTGCCCCTCTGGGAGGCTGTCGACGGCACGCGCTTCGGCCTCATCCACGTCTGGCCCGTGGTGCCCGACCCTGACGCGTCGCCGCTCGTGGCCGCGCTGGTGGGCTTCGCGCTCATCGTGCTGCTGATCGCCATCGTCATCGCGCGCACGTTCCTGCAGCCGTTCGACGACCTGGCGCGGTCGCAGGCACAGCTGGAGGTGCTCTACCGAGAGGCGCGCGAGGACTCGCTGCATGACGGCCTGACGGGGCTCGGCAACCACCGCTCCTTCCAGGAGGAGCTGGACCGCCAGCTGGAGATCCACCGGCGCCACAAGGTGCCGGTCTCGCTGCTGCTCATCGACCTCGACGATCTCAAGGTCGTCAACGACGGCGAGGGCCACCCGGCCGGCGACCGGCTCCTGGTGGGCATGGCCAACAGCATCCGCGACGTCCTGCGCTACGGCGACCGCGGCTTCCGCATCGGTGGCGACGAGTTCGCCGTCATCCTGCCGCACACGGAGGCCCCCGACGCCCTCGTGGCTGCCAACCGGCTTCGGCACTTCTGCCTGCGCCCGGCGGCTGGTGAGCGGGCCATCCCGTTCTCCGGCGGCATCTCGTCCGTGCCGCTCCTGGCTGCCGATCGCGGGGAGCTCTTCCGCCAGGCCGACGCGGCCCTCTATCGCTGCAAGCGCAGCGGCCGAGGCACGGTGGCGGTCTTCGACGCCGACCACGACCCGGCGGCCGACGCCAGCTCCGACCAGGGAGCCATCACGGCCATCCGCGACGTCATCCGGGCCCGGGCGCTCACGCCCGTCTACCAGCCCATCGTCGACCTCCGCGACGGGCGGGTGCTGGGCTTCGAGGGCCTCATCCGGCCCGGCGCATCCACACCCTTCAGCAACCCGGGACAGCTCTTCGCGGCGGCGGCTTCGGCGGGACGACTCGTGGAGCTGGACCTGGCCTGCTTCGAGGTCGTCTCGGCCGGCGCCCGGGACATCGACGCCAACCAGGTCGTCACCATCAACCTCTCGCCGCGCACGCTGGAGGTCCAGGACTTCACGGCCTCCTGGCTGCTCCAGGTCCTGGCGCGCTACCAGCTCGAACCTGGCCGCGTCATCGTCGAGCTGACCGAGCGGGAAGCCATCACGGACCTCGAGCGGCTGCGCCGCAACGTGGCCGGCCTGCAGCACGCCGGGGTGCGCATCGCGGCCGACGACGTGGGTGCCGGCAATGCCGGACTGCGCCTGCTCTCCCAGGTCCGTTTCGACATCGTCAAGATCGACCTCTCGCTCGTGCAGGAGGGCACCCAGCACGACTCGTCGCGAAACGTCCTGCGCTCGCTCAAGGACCTCGCCGACCGCCAGGGCGCGGTGGCCATCGCGGAGGGGCTGGAGACGGCCGAGCAGCTTCGGGCGCTGCGCGAGCTGGGCATCGCCACCGGCCAGGGCTACCTCCTCGGGCGGCCGGGCCCCAACGTGCGGCTGGCGCAGGTGGACATCGAGGCACTCGCCGCCGGCGCCCTTGTCCTCGGGGCGGCGCAACTCGCCCGGCCTGCCCCCGCCGTGGTGAACGCGGCTCGGCCGGACGGTGGCACCCCCGCGCCCGAGCTCGTGCAGGGCAGCCCGGTCGGCGCCTGACCCGGATCGCGGCAGGGGCGCCGTCGTCGGCTGCCATACACTCGGGACGTGGAGACCGAGCAGATCGTCCAGAGCCTCAGCTACATCACGTGGCTGTTGCTCGGCTCGCTGGCCCTGGGCAGCTTCACCCTCACCTGGGCCCTGCGGCAGGTCACGGACGCCTCGGCAGGCTTCCTGGGCTTCAGCGCTGTGCTGGCCGGTCTCATCGGCCTCGGATGGCTGGCCACGGACTGGGGCCTGCCCGTCCCGTCGGAGCTGGCCATCGAGAGTGGCGCCGCGCTCGACGAGCCCCGCCGGGCTGCCATCGCGCTGTTCGCGGTGCTCGCGCTGCTGGCTGGTTCTCGGCTGCGCGGCGGTGGTTCGGCACGCTGGCCGGGTGGCGCCGCCATCGCCGCTGGCGTGGTCGCCATGGCGCTGGCCGCGCTCGGGTGGACGGCAGGGGAGCCGCTGGCCGTGCCCCTGCTCATCCTGATGCTGCTCCTGGCCCTCGTCACCGGTGGGTCGATGGCCGCGGTCGTGCTCGCGCACTGGTACCTGGTGACACCTCGCATCTCCGAGCGGCCCCTCGTGCTCACGACGCGCATCCTCTTCTGGGCCATCGTCGTCCAGCTCCTGCTCTACGGCACGTGGCTGGCCACGGGCGTCCCCGGCGGCGAGCCCTTCGCCGCCCTGACGGGCCCCAATGCCGTCTTCGTCTGGCTGCGCCTGGTGGTCGGCCTGCTCTTCCCCCTGGCGCTCGTCTGGATGGCCTGGCGGACGGCCCTGACGCGCTCGATGGAGTCCGCCACCGGGCTGCTCTATATCGAGTTCGCGCTGGTCATGGCCTCCACGATCGTGGCCGGCGGCCTGGCCCTGGCGGAAGGCCTGCTCCTGTAGCCGTGCACGTCGAGGTGCGACTCTTCGCCATGCAGCGCGCCCAGACGGGCCGGTCGCGCCACGCCCTCGACCTGCCCGACGGTGCCGACGTGGCGGCGGCCTGGGCGGCCCTGGTGCTGGCCTTCCCGGAGCTGGAGCCCGCCGGCGACAGCGTGCGCTTCGCGCGCAACGGGCGCTACGTCGACCGCCATGCGCCGCTCGCGGCCGGCGACGAGCTGGCCGTCATCCCGCCGGTCGCCGGCGGCGCGGCGCCTGACCAGGGCGCTGAGGTGACCGTCGGATCCGCGGAAGGCGCTCGACGCCGTCACCTCGCCATCGTGGAGTCCGCGCTCGACCAGGGCTGCCTTGACGACCTTCGGGCGCGCGTCGCCGGCCCGGCCGATGGCGCCGTGGTCCTCTTCCTGGGCCAGGTCCGCGAGACGCCCGGCACGCCGGCGCCCGGCCAGGAGGGCGCGGCAGCCCGCTTCGCCGGGCAGCGCGTCGTCGGCCTGACGTACGAGGCCTTCGAGCCCATGGCGCTGGCGGTCCTGGACGAGATCGCCGAGGAGATCGAGCAACGCTTCGGCGTGCGCCGGCTGGCCATCGTCCATCGCGTCGGCGAGGTGACGGTCGGGGAGGCCAGCGTGGCCATCGCCGCGGCCGCTCCGCACCGAGAAGAGGCCTTCGCGGCGTGCCGCTACGCCATCGAGGAGCTCAAGGCGCGGGCGCCCATCTGGAAGGCGGAGCGCTTCGCCGACGGCAGCGTCTGGCTGGGCGCCCCGGCACGGCACGCGGCCGTCAGACGTCGACTCGACCGACGATGCCGGTCCGCCGAAGCCAGGCACCGAGTCGGGCTAGGATTGGGGCCATGAGCGCACCGTACCCGGGACCCCGGCCCGTGGGTCCGCCCCCGCCGCCCGGCAAGCAGGGCCCACCGCCGGGTCCACCCCAGCACGGCCGGCCGGTCAGCGCGCCGTGGCCAGGCCAGCAGGGCCCCGGGACCGACGGCGGGCCGCCCCGGATGCGCGTCTACTCGTGGTCGTCGGGCTGGTCGGCCGGCCGCCGCCCCTTCCCCTGGTTCGCCATCCTGCTCCTCGTGCTCGGCGTCGGGCTCCTCATCGAGCTGCTCGTCCCCGCGCTCAGCTTCGGCTCCCTGATCATCCTGGCCGCGGGCCTGGCCTTCGGCGCCGCGTGGCTGGTCGGGCACATCAAGGGCGCCACGATGCCGGCCCTCGTGCTCACTGCCTGGGGCGCAGCCGAGATCGGCGTCGAGCTGGGCCTCCTGACCGGCGAAGGCTGGACGATGCTGCTGGTCGGCATCGCCTTCCTGGCCGGATGGGTGCTGGGCCGGACGCAGGGCGTGCGGCGCGAGTGGTCGCTCGTCCTGGGTGCCGTGTTCGGCATCATCGGCCTGGCCGACGTCTCCGACACCTTCAACATCGACCTCGACGTGGTGGTGCTCGTGCCCCTGGCCATGATCGGCGTGGGCGTCTACCTCATCGTCCGCGACCGGCTGCCGCGCGGGACCTGACCGCCCAGCAGCCGTCGTCAGCCGGTGTAGCGGCCCTCCGGGTCGAGCACCTCGCGGATGAGCCGGAGCTCCTCCTCGCTCGGCGGCGGGGTCGTGGCCAGGTCGGCCGAGACGCGCACCGGCCAGCCCATCGCGGCGCGCACGTCGTCCAGGGTGGCACCGGGGTGCAGGCTGTCGAGGCGCATCTCGCCGTCGTCATCGAAGTGGTAGACGCCGAGGTCGGTGACCACCACGGACGGGCCCCGGCCGGACCAGCCCTGCGCCTGGCGCACGCCGGCGGCCTCCGCGCTGCCACCCAGGTTGCCGGGCGAGGTGCGGAAGTCGATGCGCTCCACGAACGATCGTGCCGATTGGCGCATGACGATGAAGACCTGGCGGGCGTTGATGGCGATCTCGCAGGCGCCGCCGGAGCCGGGCAGGCGCGTCCGGGGGGCCGCGTAGTCGCCGATGACGGTGGTGTTGATGTTGCCGTAGCGGTCCACCTGCGCGGCGCCGAGGAAGCCCACGTCGACGCGGCCGCCCTGCAGGTAGAGGCCGAAGAGGTCGGCCATGCCCATCACCGCCAGGGCACCGGTGACGATGGTGGGGTCGCCGATCGAGAGCGGCAGCCGTGCCGGCTGGGCGCCGTACGCGCCGGCCTCGTAGATGAGCTCGAGCTGCGGCGCCACGGTGTGCAGGGCCAGGTTGACGGCGATGTTGGGCAGGCCGATGCCCACGAAGCAGACCCGCTGGCCGGCCAGCTCGCGCGCGGCGGCCGCGATCATCATCTCGCTGGGGCGGTAGCCGCTCACCGGTACTCCCCGTAGTCGATGGGCCCAGCCGGCGCGTGGCCGCTGGGCCGGATGCGGGCGCGGACCTCCGCCCCCAGGCGCTCCACGTACTCGGCCCGACCGCCCAGGCCGTGGACCCATTCGTCCAGCCAGGCCTCCAGCCCGGCGGCGTCCCGGCTCACGGCGTCCCACTCGACGTAGAAGGTGTTGTCGCGGTCGTAGTGACCCTGGGCATAGGAGGGGTGGGCGCCGAAGGGCTCCACGACGACCGCGTCCACGATGAGGCCCGGGATGACGGTGCGGTTGGGGTCGGCCCGGATGACCGACTCGTCGACCAGCTCCTCGACGACGACCACGACGCGGTCGGCCGCGAAGGCGGCCTCCTTCTGGGCGCCCAGGAGGCCCCACATCTGGGTGTTGCCGCCGGCATCCGCGCGCTGGGCGTGGACGATGGTGACGTCCGGTCGCAGGGGCGGCACGACGTAGACCTGCTCGTCGCCATAGGGCGACTGCAGCGGCCGGATGCGCGGGTTGGCGACGGGCATGTCCGTCTCGTAGTAGCTGCGCAGCGGGAAGAAGGGCAGGTTCGTGGCGCCTGCGATGTAGCGGCCGACCATGCCGTAGTGGCTGTACTCCTCCAGCTCAAGGCTGGTCCCCGGGCCCTCCGAGACGCGCCGGATGGCGTGCAGGCCGCCCACGCCCGGGTTGCCCAGCCAGGAGAAGACGAGCTTGCGAGCCACGCCGGCACCGATCATCTGGTCGTAGATGACGTCCGGCGTCATGCGGATGAGCGTCAGGTCGCGGCGGTGCTGGCGGATGATCTCGTGGCCCGCGGCGAAGCAGATGAGGTGCGTGAAGCCCTCGATGGCGACGCTGTCGCCGTCGCGAACCAGCGCCGCGATCGCATCGCGCATGCTGGCCACCTTCGAGGTGGTCACCGGGCCATCCTACAGCCGCCGTCGGGTGCTCAGAGGGCCGCCAGCGCGGCCTCGATCTCCTCGGCAGTGACGGCGCCCTCGAACTTGGCGCGCACCAGGCCGTCGGCGTCGATGACGGCCACGAAGGGCTCCGTGCGCAGGCCCCAGATGTCCGTCCAGGGTGCCGGCTGCAGCCAGCCCTCCTTCGAGAGCAGCGGCTGCAGGTAGCCGTCCTTCATCTGCATGAGATAGGGCTCGACGTGCACCACGGTGAGGTCGGGGTCCTGCTCCGCGACGGCCTTGACCGCCGCGATGGTCGGGGCGCAGGTGCCCGACTGGCAGAAGGCGGGCGTCAGGAAGGCGATGATGGCCGGCTCGTGCGCGTCGATGGCGTCCAGGATGGAGCGCTCGTAGAAGCGGGCCAACGGCTCCGGGTCGCTGGAGATGAGCGAGAGGTCACCGCCGACGTCCGCGGCCGTGGGCGTGTCCACGCGCGGCGCCGGCGCGCCGATGGCCGGCGTGCTCGTCGTCTCCCAGACGTCGTAGTCGGCGCGCACCGTCTCCTGGCGCCCATCGGGGAAGGTGGCGTCGAAGCGGGTCCCCCAGCGACCGGCGCTGGGGAACTCCACGTCCGCGGCGTACAGGCCGCGAACGCCCTCGATGGCCCACAGGAAGCGGCCGTCGGCCTCGAAGACGACGGCCTCCGGATCGCCCGCGTCATCGTAGAAGCGCAGGTGGACCGCGACGTCCGGCGCGGCCAGGGGGGCGCCGCCGGGGTCGGTGAGGCTGAAGAGGAAACGGTTCGGCCCGACGGCCAGCTCGGACGAGGCCAGGATGGGGATGATGGCCGGCGAGCCCGCATCGGCGGCCAGCGTCGTCCCGGGCAGCCAGGCCGCCGAACGCCAGGAGGACGGCCACGACCAGCGGTCAGCAGGCGTCGCGCCGTCACCGGCTAGGCTCGTCTGGGCGGGCCGTCATCGGTCCAAGGGTACGTCGGTCGGCCCAGGTTCGCACCCGTGCCGGCCTCCCGCCGCGACGCTCGCCTGTCGTACCCTCGTCAGCGTGAGACCGAGCGTCCTGCGGATCCTCCGGGGCCAGGCGTGATCGCTGTCGTCGCGGGGCTCGTCACGGCCCTCGCCTGGGCCCTGGCCACGGTCGCTGCCGCGCGCGCCAGCCGCGTGCTGGGTCCCTGGTCGACGACCGCGCTGGTCGTCTTCGTGGGTCTTCTGGCCACCCTGCCGCTGCTCGTGGTCGACACCCCGAGCGAGCCGGTGGCCGCCGCGAGCATCGCCTGGCTGGCCCTGGGTGGCCTCGGCTACGCCACCGGCATGGTCCTCAACTACGCGGCGCTCTCGGGTGGCAAGGTGCCCGTCACGGCGCCCATCGTCTCCACGGAGGGCGCCATCGCGGCCACCATCGCGGTGCTCAGCGGAGAGGCGGCCACGCCGCTGCTGGGGGCCATGCTGGCCCTCGTGGCCGTGGGCATCTTCGTGGTCGCGCTCCAGCCCGGGGGTGGAGCGGACGCCCTGTCCGGTTCGGGATCGCGCTACGTGGGCTTCGCCATCGTGGCCGCGCTGGTCTTCGGCCTGGGCCTCTACGCCTCCGGCCGCGCCAGCGAGGGCGTGCCGGCCAGCTGGGTCGTGGCCGCTGGCCGCATCGTCGGCGTGGCCTTCCTGACCCTGCCGCTGGTGCTGACAGCGCCGGCTGCGCTTCCGCCGCGACCTCCTGCCCGTCATCGTCTTCGCCGGTCTGGCCGAGGTGGCGGGCGTCTACACCTACGCCTGGGGCGCACGCGAGTCCATCGCCGTGACGGCCGTGCTGTCGTCGCAGTTCGCGGTCATGGCCGCTCTCATCGCGCATGCCATGGGCGAGCGCATCAGCCCGCGCCAGTGGCTCGGCGTGGGCGCCGTGACCGTGGGCGTGGTCGTCATCACCGTCACGCGCCTGTAGCGGCGACGGGCTGCGTCCCGCGCCGAGGGTGCCTGTGGTCGCGTCAGTGGTCGGCGGCGGGCAGCGTGGCGCCGGACGCGGCCATCGCGGCCACGGCCTCCACGGCCTCCTCGAGCACGGCCAGGCCGCTGGCCATGGTGCCCTCGTCGATGACGAGCGGCGGCGAGACGCGCACGGCCGACCGACCGGCCCCGAGCACCAGCACGCCGCGCCGGAAGGCCTCCCACTGGAGCGCCTCCGCGAGCTCCGGGCTGGCCAGCTTGAGGGCCAGCATGAGGCCCTTGCCGCGGCTGGCCTCCACCACGTCGCCGAAGCGCTCGTGCATGCGCGCCAGGGCCGTGAGCCCCTGCTCGCCGCGGGCGGCGGCGTTCTCGATGAGGCCGTCCTGGAGCAGCTCCAGCGTGGCCAGTGCGGCCGCGCAGGCCACGGGGTTGCCGCCGTACGTGGACCCGTGTGCCCCGCGGCCCCAGGCCTCCATGATCGAGGCCCGTGCGATGACCGCCGAGAGCGGCATGCCCGACGCGATGCCCTTGGCCGAGAGGAGGATGTCCGGCTCCACGCCCCAGTGCTCGATGGCCCACATGGCGCCCGTGCGCCCGGCGCCGCTCTGGACCTCGTCGACGATGAGCAGGATGCCGTGACGGTCGCAGAGCTCGCGCAGGCCGGGCAGGAAGCCGTCCTGCGGCAGCACGTAGCCACCCTCGCCCTGGATGGGCTCGACGATGACGGCGGCCACCTCCGAGGCGGGCACGATCTTGTCGAAGAGCACGTCCTCGAACCAGTCGAGATCGTGGACGTGGCCGAAGGGCGCGTGGTGGACGCCCGGCAGCAGCGGCCCGAAGCCGGCGTGGTAGGCGGCCTTGGAGGCCGTCAGCGAGAGCGCCCCCATGGTGCGTCCGTGGAAGCCGCCCAGGAACGACACGACGGCGTGGCGGCCGGTGGCGCGGCGTGCCAGCTTGAGCCCGGCCTCCACCGCCTCCGCTCCGCTGTTGCCCAGGAAGACCCGCGTCGGCCCGCTGATGGGCGCCGTCCGCGCGATGGCCTCGCAGGTCTCCGCGTAGATGGGCAGGTAGAAGTCGGAGGCGCTGTAGTGGAGCAGCTCCTCGGCCTGCGCCTGGATGGCGCGCACGACCGCGGGGTGGCCGTGGCCCGTGGAGTTGACGGCGATGCCGGCCGCGAAGTCGACGAAGACGTTGCCGTCGATGTCCTCGATGGTGGCGCCGCTGCCGCGCACGGGCACCAGCGGGTAGGCGCGGGGCAGGCTCGGCGAGGTCCAGGCCTGGTCATAGGCGACGTGCGCACGGGCTCGCGGGCCGGGCACCTCGGTCACGAGATGCGGAGCCACGACGTCGACCCGGTCGACCACGTTCACCTGGACCACGGGAGCCTCCTTCGACGCGCGCCCTCCTGCATGGAACCTATGCAGACTGCATATCCGAGTATAGGGCCAGCGCAGCGGCCGGCTCAGTCGACGATGGTGTGGCTCTGCTCGCGCAGGAACTGGGCCACGTACCAGGGGCCCAGGGCGGCCTTGCCGGTCGACCCGGAGCCCTTCCAGCCGCCGAAGGGCTGCACGCCCGGCCAGGCGCCGGTGGTGGCGCCGGCGCGGCGGTTGACGTAGAGGCAGCCGGCCTCGATCCCCTCCAGGAAGCGCTCCACCTCCGCCTCGTCCGCGCTGTAGATGCCGGCCGTGAGACCGTAGACCGAGGCGTTCGAGAGCCGCAGGGCCTCCTCCAGTGAATCGACGGCGTGGACCGCGGTGAACGGCACGAAGAGCTCGTCGCGGAAGAGCCGGTGGTCGGCCGGCAGGTCGCCCACGACCGTCGGCTCGACGTAGAAGCCGCGCCCCAGGTCGCCCTCCGTCAGCCGCTCGCCGCCGCAGAGGACGCGACCCTCGCGGCGAGCATCGGCCACCGCCTGCTGGTGGCGATCCACGGCAGACTGGTCGTTCAGGGGCCCCAGCCAGTTGGCGCGCACGAGCGGGTCGCCGATGGTGATGCGCTCCGTCTTCTCGACCAGCAGGCGCACCAGCTCATCGTGGACCGGGCGCTCCACGTAGACGCGGCTGTTGGCCGAGCACTTCTGGCCACCGAAGCCGAAGGCCGAGCGCATGATGCCTTCCGCCGCCTCGTCCAGGTCCGCCGAGGCCATGACGATGGCCGGGTTCTTGCCGCCCATCTCCACGATGCAGGGGCGCGGATAGCGTGTCGTGAAGGCTCGCTGGAGGTCCATGCCGACGTCGTAGGAGCCCGTGAAGACGATGCCGTCGATGGCCTCGCTCCGCACCAGCTCGTCGCCCACGACCGAGCCTGGGCCCATGACCAGGTTGATGACCCCGGCCGGCACGCCGGCGTCCCGGTAGGCCTCCATGAGCAGCACGGCGCTGAGCGCGCCCGCGCTGGCGGGCTTGAAGACGCAGGTGTTGCCCGCCAGGAGTGCCGCGCCCGTTGGTCCGGCCGAAAGGGCCATGGGGAAGTTGAAGGGCGCGATGACGCCGAAGACCCCGTGCGGTCGCAGCACCGAGCGCGTGTGCGTGGCCGGGTCGCCGAGGTTGCCCATGGGCTGTTCGTAGAAGGCGTTGTCGATGGCCGTCTGGGCGTAGTAGCGCAGCAGGTCGGCGCTCTCCTCCACCTCGCCCAGCGACTCCATGCGGTTCTTGCCGACCTCGATGGACATCAGGGCGCCGTACTCCATGAGGCGCTCGCTGATGAGGTCCGCGGCCCGGCGCAGGATGGCGATGCGGGCCTCCCAGCCGAGCGCCCGCCAGGCCGGTTGCGCGGCCCGGGCGGCGGCGATGGCGTCTCGCACGTCGTGGCGCGTGCCGCAGGCGAAGCGGCCGACCAGGATGTCCGTATCGATGGGCGAGCGCAGTTCGAACTCGCCGTCCCCGGCCCGTTCGGTCCCGCCCACCAGGTTGGCGTGCGACTGGCCGAGCCGCGCACGCGCAGCCTCCACGCCGGCCTCGAAGGCGGCATGGAGCTCCTCGTTGTCCGCCCGGAGGGTGGCGTAGGTGATCTTCATCCGCGGTGCGGCAGCGCGGTCGTTCATCGGTGGCCCCTCCTGCATCGGTCGGATCCGTGCGCCGTTCGGGGCGACGGGTGGTGGCGTGCCAGGTCCAGGTCCGAGTCTATCGATTCCGCCCGCCGCGCAGGACCGGCACGCCGTCCGGGCCGCCCGTCCAGCCGGACGTGACGACCGCCCCGCTGCCGGGGCGGTCGTCGGTGTGCGCGGAGTGGGTGCCCGCGGCGAGGGGGTCCAGGCGCGCGTCGAAGCTCAGGCTTGGGCGGCCTCGCCACCGCTCCTGGTCTGGACGGTGCGGAAGCAGTCGGAGCAGTAGACCGGCTTGTCCATGCGCGGCTTGAAGGGGACCTGGGCGGCGTTGCCGCATTCCGAGCAGATGACCGCGAAGTACTCGCGCTGGGAGCGGTAGTCGCCGCGCTCGTAGCCGCGCGGGCCTCCGATCTCGCGGGTCTCGTAGCCGGTCGTCTCGCGCATGGCGCGCCGGGAGGCCCGGCAGCTGGGGCAGCGCTTGGGATCAGAGACGAACCCCTTCTCCGCGTAGAACTCCTGGTCGGCTGCCGAGTGGATGAACTCCATGCTGCAGTCGACACATGTCAGGGTTCGATCCGAATAGGACACCGATGGACCTCCTGGGGGCGCGATGGCGATCGATTCCTCACCGGTGCCTGCCCGCGGACAGCACGAACGAGCGGGCGAGTGGCGTTCGGAGTGCCGGGCGCCGTCTATCCCAGTCCTGTTCCTGCGGTCCCGTCTGGTGGGCGCACCGGATCGTTGCGGCAGGGTACACCGAGCCTCGCGAACCCGTCCACGACGGGGAGCCGACGAGGTCCGCCCGGGCCGGGATGGCACAATGGGCGGACGGGGCCAGGTCGTCGCTGGCCCGTCGCGCCGCATCGCAGGAGCCGGGGGGCGCGCGAGCCGGGCAAGGAGGGAGAGGCCAGAGATGCCGCTGCTGCTGCACCTTGCCGACGTGCACCTCGGGGCCCGCCACGCCGACATGGGCACGGCCGCGGTGCAGCAGCGGGAACGACAGATGGCGGCCTTCACGCGGGCCATCGACGTGGGCCTTCGCGAGCGCGTGGACGCCACCCTCATCTGCGGGGATCTCTTCGACTCCAATGCGCAGCCACGCCGAACGGTGGAGCGGGCGGCCAGCGAGCTGCGGCGGCTCACCGACGCCGGGATCCGCGTGGTCATCATCCCCGGCACCCACGACGCCTACGACAGCCACTCGATGTATCCGCACCTTCGACCTGGCCCAGCTGGCCGGCCTGCCGCCCGGCAGCGACCGACTGGTGGTGCTGACGCCGGAGCGCCCGGAGCTCGTCGCGCCGGACCTGGACCTCATCGTCTATGGCCGCGTCTTCGCCACCAAGCGCGCCCCGCACAGCCCGCTGGAGGGCTTCGACGTGCGCGCCGACGACCGCGCCACCTGGAAGGTGGGCATGATCCACGGCTCGCGCTTCATCGCCGGCAAGGTGGAGCGCGACGACGTCCTCTTCCGGGACGAGGAGGTCGCCGCCAGCGGGCTCGACTACCTGGCCCTGGGCCACTGGCACTCGTTCTCCTCCGGCCGCGCTGGCGAGACCACGTGGGCCTACGCGGGCGCGCCGGAGCCCGTGGCCGTGGACCAGGACGGCGCCGGTGACGTCTGCCTGGTGCGCCTCGAGGACGGCATCGGCGGGCGCAGCAGCGTGCACCTGGAGCGGGTGCGCGTCGGTCGCACGACGTTCCGCAGCCTCGAGTTCGACGCCGCCGAGCTGGCCAGCCAGGACGACCTCGTGCGCCGCCTGGAGGCCCAGGCCGATGCCGACCTGGTGCTCGTCGTGACCATCGCGGGCATCGCGCCCGACCGGCTGGAGATCCAGCCTGACGAGGTGCAGCGTGTCCTGGAGGGCTCGTTCCTCCACCTGCGGGTGCAGGATCGCAGCGCGGCCGACCTGGCGGCCGGTCCGGAGCTGCCGGCGGACACCGTGGCCGGACGCTTCCTGGCCGACGTTGGCGCGCGCATCGCGGCGGCCGAGGCAAGCGGTGACCGTGCCACCGCCGAGCAGGCCCGCCAGGTGCTGCGCCTGGGACGCCGCCTGCTCCTCGACGACCCCGACCACGTGACGCTGGCCTGAGCCGATGCGCATCACCCGACTCGCGCTCTCCGACGTGCGGCGCCACGCCCGGCTGGACATCCGGCCGGCGGCCGGCCTGACCATCGTGCGCGGCCCCAACGAGGCCGGCAAGTCGACCCTCCACGAGGCCCTCGAGCTGGTGCTCTTCCGCAAGGCGGACGCCAACCGCGAGGACGTGCGCAGTCTGCGCCGCTGGGGGACGGAGGCGCATCCGCGCGTCGTCCTGGAGTTCGAGGTCGACGGCCAGCCCGGCCGCCTCGTCAAGTCGCTTCGCAGGCCCGCGCGCGGAGGCGGAGCTGACGCTCGGCGGGCGCACCATCCGCGACCCCTCGCTCATCCAGGAACAGATCGCGGCCATCACGGGCATCCCCAGCGATGCCTTCTTCCGCGCCACTGCCAGCGTCGGTCACGCCGAGCTGGCCGCGGTGGCCAGCGATGCGCCGGCCATCTCCGACCGCCTGCAGAAGGCCGTCAGCGGTGCCGACCGGGGCACGGGCAAGGCCAAGAAGAAGCTCGATGCGGCCATCCATCGCTATCGCACGGAGGGCACCAAGAACCCCGGGCTGCTGAAGAGCGTTCGCGACGAGGTGGCCATGCTCGAGAGGGAGCTGGCCACGGGAGAGACGGCCCTGGCGCGACTGGAGGCTGACCGGGCGCAGTGGGCGGAGGCCCATGCCCGCCGCGAGGCGCTGGACACGCAGCTCGTCCGGGAGCAGGCCGATCTCGCCGAGGCCGCCCGAGCCGAAGCCCTGGCCGTCGCGCGCGAGCAGGCACAGGAGCGCTATCGGCAGTCGAAGCGGGCGGTCGAGCTGGTGGAGGAGGCCGATGCGCTTGGGCGTGAGGCACCCACCACGATGCCCCTGCCGGCCCTTCGCGCGGCCGTCAACCGGGCCACCAACCTCGCGTACGAGCTGTCTGAGCTGGAGGCGGAGCTGGGCGTGGACGCCGAAGCCGCCGAGGTGGAGGCGGAGGCATCGCCGGAGCGCCCGCCCCACCCGGGTCGCTGGCTGGCCCTGGCCGTCGCCCTCCTCGCCGTGGGCGCCCTGCTCGGGTCACTCGTCGGCGGCCTCATCGGCGCGGCCGGCCTGGTCGTCTGCGCGATCGTCGCACTCGGGGCGCTGGCGCTGGCCTTCCGCGCTGCTTCGCGCCGCCGGCAGCACCTGCTCGCCCACCACCTGGCCACGGACAGCGCCGCACGACGGCAGGAGCTGCGGGTCGACCAGGAGGAGCGCTTCCGCCGTCGGCGCCGGGAGCAGGGTCTGCTGCTCGAGGAGCTCGGCGTGCCAGACGCGGCGGCGGCCGAGACGCTGCTGGCGACGGTCGAGCAGCACACCGAGCGGCTGGCGCGGATCGAAGGGGAGCTGCGTGGGCTCGGCGTGGCAGAACGTGACGCGCGGCGGCTCGCCGAGGCACGCGACCAGGCGGCCGATGACACCGAGCGGGCCGGGCACGCCCTCGCGGCCATGGGGGAGCTCGGGCGTGACCCTGCGGCCTTCCGACAGGCTGCCCAGCGGGCCGTCGATCAGACCAGGCCGGCTCGCGATGGGGCGCGCTCGGAGGAGGACCAGGCGCAGGGCCGCGTGGACGCCAACCTCGTGGATGCCGAGCTGGTGGCAGACCTCGCCGAGCGTCTGGCCGCGGCACGCGAGCGGCAGGCTGAGCTGCTGCGTCGGGTGAGCGTGTACGAGGCGACGCGCCAGGCCATCGAGGCCGCGGAGCAGGCCACGCTCAAGACCGCTGCGCGCTACCTCGAAGAGCACATGGGACCCGCGGTCGAGCGCATCACGGGCGGGCGCTACCGCGAGGTCCAGGTCGATGACACGAGCCTGGCCTTCCGCGTTCGGGCTCCGGAGACGGGCGCCCTGGTGGACGTCTCGCAGCTCTCGCAGGGCACGTCCGACCAGCTCTTCCTGGCCGCCCGGCTGGGCCTCGTGCGGCTCGTGACGATGGACCGCCGGCCGCCCATCATCCTCGACGATCCCTTCGTGACCTTCGACGCGGAGCGGGCGCAACGGGCCCTGGGGCTCCTCAAGGAGGTCGCCGCCGAGCAGGGCTTCCAGGTCCTGCTGCTCACCTGCTCCGACCGCTTCGATGCGCTCGCGGACGAGCTCGTCGTGCTCGACCCTCCGGCGGCAGGGCCGCCCGCGGCCGGTGGCGGAGCGCCCGACCCGGTGACCGGCGTGGTGGACCCGTTCCGACTGGCTGGCGGAGCCGAGGCCGACCCGCCCGGCCGCGCCGTGGCCGACCCGTCGGGCTGGCCAGGCCGTGGGCCGAACCGCCCGGCTGAGCCGCGGTGCTGGCCCCGCTCCTGGCCCTGCTCTCCGCCCTGTCGTGGGGGGCTGCCGACTTCGCCGGCGGCATCACCACGCGCCTCTCGAGCAACGTCTTCGCCGTCCTGATGACCCAGGGCGTCGGCCTCGTGCTGGCGGCGGCCCTCCTGGTCGTCAGCGGAGAGTCGATGCCCAGCGCGGAGGCGCTCGGCTGGGCTGCCGCCGCGGGCCTGTCGGGCGCGCTCGGGCTGGCCTTCTTCTACCTCGCCCTGTCGCGCGGCACGATGGGCCTGGTGGCACCGCTCACGGCGCTCCTGGCCGCGGCCATCCCTGCCCTCATCGGGCTGGTCGGAGGAGATGACCCGGGCATCCTGGTCCTGGTCGGCATGGTCGCCGCGCTGGGGCGGTGGTGCTCATCTCCCTGCCGGACCGGCGCCTGGGCACGCCCGTGCTGCCGACCTTCCACGGATCCCGGGTCCGGGAGTGGCTGCTCATCCTGGCCGCTGGGTTCGGCTTCGCCGGGTTCTTCCTCTGCGTGGACGTCTCCCACGGAGCCGGCGGCGAGACCTGGTGGCCGATGCTGGCGATCAAGGTGGCGGGTGTCGCCGGCGTCGGGCTGGTCATCATCGTGGCCTGGCTGATGGGCCGGGTGCTGGTGCGGCGGGTGCCTCGCGCAGCCCTGACCATGGGCTCGCTCGGTGGTGTCGGCGACTTCGGCGGGAACCTCTTCTACGTGCTGGCCAGCGACCTGGGTCAGCTGTCCGTCGTGGTGGTCCTGGCTTCGCTCTATCCGGTCGGCACGGCGCTCCTGGCCCGGCTCTTCCTGCACGAGCGACTGGGTCCGCTGCGCATGGCTGGCGTGGCCCTCGCCGTGGTGGGCGTCATCCTCATCGGCCTGGGCGGTCTCTGAGGTCGGTCAGGCGGCGCTCACCCCGGTGTGTCGCGTAGCACGTGAAGGCCCCGGAGATGCCAGGGACCGTCTCGGGCAACTGTCGTTGCATCTGACGGCACGATCATCACCCGGCAGTCCAGTCGATCCCGGACCGTGGTCGCCCAGGGCCCTTCACCCGATGATCGTCGCGTCCGATAGCACGTTCGTCCCCTGGTGCTCGCATCGCGCCGTGTTTCGCTCAGCTCCTTCGACGTTTGTGCCGTGGCGCGGCACAAACCCAGCGGTGGCGCGGGTACCCATCACAAGCGCGGGCCACCGGACAGAGGCGCGCGGCACGACAGAGGCGCGCGGCACGCCGGGCGCGCGGCACGCCGGACCCGCGCGCTACAGGCAGGCAGCGCTCCCGGTGCTCCAGCAGCCAGACGGCGTTGGGCCGCGCCGCCAGCTGCGCTGGCAGGCGTGTCGGGTCGGCGGGGGAGGCGAGGCACTCCGCGACGATCCGCTGCCTTGGCCGCGCCTGGCACCATGACCACGATGGTGCCGGCGGCCGGCAGGAGGTGCGGCGAGAGGGTCACGCGGGCCACGTGCGGCTCGATGTGCGTCGGCGCGGGACGCCCACGGCCAGCTGGCTCCGACTGGTCGAGCGAGGCACTCCCCGGGAACGCGGAGAGGATGTGCCCGTCGCCACCGACGCCCAGCAGCCAGGCGTCGAAGGACACGAGACCGGCTCGACGGGGCAGCAGCCGCTCCATCTCCTCGCTGTAGCGCGCGGCCGCCCAGGCCGGGTCGCGTCCCGCTGGCGAGGGCCTCGTCCACCGGGATGGGGTGCCGGTTGGCGGCCGCCACACCCGGCGCGGCCGGGTCGATCCAGCCAGTCGCGCAGCGCGCCCGCCCAGTTCGAATCGGGATGCGCCAGCGGCACGAAGCGCTCGTCGCCCTGCCAGACGTGGACGCGCGCCCAGTCCACGTCCCCGGCACGGGGGTCAGAGCCGAGCCGCGCGAAGAGCGCCGCTGCCGACGACCCGCCCGTCAGGCAGAGGTGCGCCTCGCCGCGCCTGGCGATCGCCGGCTCGGAGCGCGTCCACGACGAGGTCCAGCGCGCGCGCGGCGATGACGTCCCGATCCGGGCACACGATGACGACGGAGCCCCAGGCCCGGGTGCCGCGCGGTGCCGGCCAGGTGGTTCACGTCCGCCGGCTGCCGCCGATGAGGGCGACGGCCTTCTCCAGCGCCTGGCTGAAGAGCCGCTCGTGGCTGGTGCGGTCCAGCGACTCGGCCAGGTAGGACACTTCGGCGAAGCGCTCCAGCTGGCTCGCGCGGCGAACCACGGAGGCGCCGTTCCAGTCGGCCGTGGCCAGCAGGTGGTCGGCCTGTCGCGTGACGTTGACGATCGTGCGAGCCTCGGGTCGCGCCGCCGCCAGCTCCGCCCGCACGACCGATCCGGCCGAGCGCGCCGCGCCGCTGTACTCGACCTCCACCGGCCGGATGGTGACGGTCACGTCCTGTCGCCGGGAGCGCAGTCGCGCGCTCCACGTGTCGCCCGGGTCGCGCCAGAGCGGCTCGACCACGGAGAGGCGCAGCCGGGACATCAGCCAGCCCACGAAGAGCACGGCGCGCGAGAGCCGCACGTCCGAGCCGGGGCGCGCCACGTCCACGCGGATCGACTGCAGGTGGCGCAGCTCACGGGTCAGCAGCGGGTGGTCGAAGCAGGAGGCCAGCAGCTCGCGCCAGAGCATGAGGCGCATCCAGCTCACGTCGTGCGCGACGCGCCCACCGGCCACGGCGTCGGCCATCCCCGCCAGGCGGGCCAGGCCGTTGCCCCGGAAGTGGCTGGAATCCACGAAGAGCCGGTCGCACTCCTCGGCCAGCTCGCTGAAGTCGGACCGGCCGAAGGGCACGTCGTCCGGCCACCAGAGGACCACGGGCAGGTCGTGGATGAGCAGCGGCGCCACGGTGCTGGAGAGATGCTGCGCCAGCTCGCCGCCGAGGCGGATGACGATCTCCTCCGTGCAGATCTCGGCGTGGCCGCGCTCAGGCAGCTGGCAGGAGGCGAAGACGTGGGCGTCGAAGGAGGCCGGCCCGTCCGGGTCGGTGGGGGAGAGGATGACGGCCCGCGAGGGATGGCGGGCGGCCAGCGTCGCCACGGCCGCCATGGCCCGGTCGACGACCTCCGGCCGCGGCGCCACCACGACCAGCGTGAGGACGCTCGTGCGCGTGCGCACCCGGATGCCGTCCTCGAGGCCGTCGTTCGCGGACTGGGCGACGCGACCCCAGATCCGCGACAGCGCCTCCGTGGTGCCTCGGATCGAATCGGTGTGCGCGTACCAGCGCCAGGTGCCGTTCTCGTCGAAGGCGATGGGCGCTACAGGCGTCGCCATCGCCTGCCGTCGCGTTCCAGGAGCCGGTCGGCCGCCTCCGGGCCCCAGGTGCCGGCCTCGTACGGCTGGAGGCTGCCGTCGAGCTGGCCGACCGCCGCCTTGGCGCTGCGCGCCCGTCCACCCCTGGCCTCGCCGCCGCCCTCGCCCCACTCGCGCCACATCTCGTCGAGCGGCGTGACCAGGCTCCAGGCGGCCTCCACCTCGTCGGCCCGCGTGAACAGCGAGGCGTCGCCGAGCATGGCGTCCAGGAGCAGTGTCTCGTAGGCCTCCGGGGCGTCGGAGAGGAACGTCGAGCCGTACGTGAAGTCCATGTTCACGCTGCGCACGTCGAGGCCCAGCTCCGGCACCTTGGCCGCGAAGCGCAGCAGGATGCCCTCGTCAGGCTGGATGCGCATGGCCAGCATGTTGGGCTCAGGGTCGGAGGCGCTCTCCCGGAAGAGCGTCAGCGGCGGGCGGTTGAACTGGACCGCGATCTCCGTGGCCCGCCGTGGCAGGTGCTTGCCGGTGCGCAGGTAGAAGGGCACGCCAGCCCAGCGCCAGTTCTCGACCTCCAGGCGCAGGGCCACGTAGGTCTCGACGCTCGAGCGTGGTGAGACGTCCGGCTCCTCGCGGTAGGCCACGACCTTGTGGTCGGCGACCCAGCCTGCCTGGTACTGGCCGCGCACCACGTCGGCGTGGACCCGCGCCGGGCGTCCAGGCCGTGTCCACGGCGCGCAGCACCCGCACCTTCTCGTCGCGCAGGGCGTCCGCCTCGAAGTCGATGGGCGGCTCCATGGCCACCAGGCTGAGCAGCTGCAGCATGTGGTTCTGGAGGATGTCGCGGCTGGCGCCGGCCTCCTCGTAGAACGTGCCGCGGCCCTCGACGCCGAGGTCCTCGGCCACCGTGATCTGCACGTGGTCCACGTAGCGTCGGTTCCAGACCGGCTCGAAGATGCCGTTGGCGAAGCGGAAGACGAGCAGGTTGCGGACGGTGTCCTTGCCCAGGTAGTGGTCGATGCGGTAGACCTGCGACTCGTCGAAGGCCTTCATGACGGCATCGTTGAGGTGGCGCCCAGAGTCCAGGTCGTGGCCGAAGGGCTTCTCCACGACGATGCGCGACCATGAGCCCGGGCGGTCGTTGAGGCCCGCCGCCTTCAGGTTGGCGACGATGTCCTCGTAGGCGCTGGGTGGGGTGGCCAGGTAGAAGAGGCGGTTGCCGCGGCACCCGGCCGCGGCGTCGATCTGGTCCAGGCGGGCGGCCAGGCGGGTGTAGGCCGCGGGATCCTTGAAGTCACCCTGCTGGTAGTGGATCTGCCGGGCGAAGTCGTCCCAGAGGGCCGGCTTCGACGGGGTTGCGCGAGTGCTCCGTGACCGACGCGCGCATCTCCGAGGTGAAGTCGGCGTCCGAGTAGGGCCGCCGGGCGTAGCCCACGATGCTCGTCTCCGATGGCAGCAGGCCGGCCCGCCGCAGGTTGTAGAAGGCGGGCAGGATCTTGCGATGGGAGAGGTCGCCCGTGGCCCCGAAGACGACCACCAGACAGGGCGAGGGCACGCGCTCCAGGCGAGTGCCGACGCGCAGCGGGTTGGCCTCGGCGGCGTCGGACAGCGCGTCACGATGCATGACGTGCCGGGTACCGGGGGTGGCCTCCGCGACCGCGGCCCGCGGCCGCCTCGCCGCCCTCTGTCCCGCCCCCGCCGGGCGCCCCGTGCTTGCCGCCCGCGTGGCCATCGTGCTGTGCTCCTACTTCTCCTTGATGGCGTGGCCGCCGAACTGCTCGCGCAGGGCGGCCAGGACCTGGGCCGTGTAGGACTCGTCCTGGCGGCTGCGGAAGCGGGTCAGCAGGGACAGCGTGATGACGGGAGCGGGGACGTCCAGGTCCATGGCCTCCTGGACCGTCCAGCGACCCTCGCCGGAGTCGGCCACCCAGCCGCGCACGCCCTCCAGGCCCTCACCGCGCTCCTCGAAGGCGTTGCCGGCCAGCTCCAGGAGCCAGGAGCGGATGACCGTGCCGTGCTGCCAGGCGCGCGCCACCGCGGCCAGGTCGAGCGGGTACTCGGAGGCGTGCAGGATCTCGAAGCCCTCCGCGTAGGCCTGCATGAGCCCGTACTCGATGCCGTTGTGGACCATCTTCGTGTAGTGGCCGGACCCGGCCGGCCCGCAGTGGATGTAGCCGCCCTCCGGTGCCAGGGCGCGGAAGATGGGCTCCAGGGGCGCCACGGCCGTCTGGATCGCCGCCCACCATCGTGCCGTAGCCGTTCTGGAGGCCCCACACGCCGCCGGAGATGCCGGCGTCCACGAAGCGGATGCCGCGCTCCGCCAGCAGGCCGTGGCGGCGCTTCGAATCCTTGAAGTTGGCGTTGCCGCCGTCGACGATGGTGTCCCCGGCCTCGAGCAGCGCGGCGAACTCCTCCATGGTCTCCTCGGTGGCGTCGCCGGCGGGCACCATGAGCCAGACGATGCGCGGCGCGGCCAGCCGTGCCACCGCCTCTTCCGGCGTGAAGGCCCCGTCGATGCCCTCGGCCACGATCTGGCGGACCTTCTCCCCGGATCGGTTCCAGGCCACGACGTGGTGGCCTGCCCCGTGGAGGCGCCGCGCCATGTTGGCGCCCATCCGGCCGAGCCCGGCCAGCACCAGGTCCATCGTCTCGGTCCCTCCTCAGTGGCCCGGCCAGCCGGCCGGGGACTCGATGCGCTTCACGCCAGGGCCTGGTCCAGTGCGGCCTGCAGCTCCGCGAGGCCGGCATCGACGTCGTCACCGAGGTCGATGTGGATGGCCGGCAGGTCATGGGCCCCGAAGGCCTGGAAGTCGCCCAGCGCCTGGGCCCGCACGAGCGTCCCGAAGGACTCCTTGCGGCCGGGGATGGGCACGTCAGCCGCGCCGCCCCCGGTGAGCTGGATGAAGCAGCCGTTCGGCTTGCCGCCCTTGTGGAGCTGGCCGGTGGAGTGCAGGAAGCGCGGTCCGTAGCCGAGCGTGGAAGCCTTGCCCGTGGCGTCGCGGAGCGCCGCCTGCAGGCGGCGCAGGAGCTCCGTGCGCGCCTCACTGGGGGCGATGTAGGCACCCACCTGGAAGTAGCCGTCCGCCGGCACCCGGGCGATGTGCGCCCGCAGGGCGGCCACCAGGTCGCCGCGGTCGCGCGGCTGGCCATCCCCGCCGGGCTGCGTGTAGGCGCGCAGCGCGCCGAGCGTGGCGGCCGGCTCCACGTGGGGCAGGCGGCCCTCGTTGGCGAAGATCTCCAGGACCGCGGCCGTGTTGCGCTTGGATTCGGTGACGTTGGGCTCGTCGAAGGGGTTGACCCCCAGGCCGATGCCCGCCACGGCCGTCGCGAACTCCCAGCGGAAGAACTCGCCGGCGACCCACGAGGCGTCGTCGAGGCGGATGTCGATGAGCGGATGCCCGGCCGCCACGAGCGCGGCCAGGCGAGCGTCCACCTCCTGGTGCCACTCGTCGTCGCTGTCCGGGCCGAGGCGCACGAAGACGCGGTCCGCCCCGTAGACCTCCGGCGAGCCCAGCGGCTCACCGTCCACGGGCACGATGCCGACGCCCTGCTTGCCCGTCGACTCGGCGATGAGCTGCTCCAGCCAGGCACCCAGGGGCGCCAGGTCGGGCTCGATGATGAAGGTCAGCTTGTCCCGACCGGCCTGCGCCAGGGCGGCCATGGCGACACCCAGCACCAGGGCCGGGTTGTCCTCCGTGTCCGTGCGGGTCAGGTCGGCCATGATGCGGGCGTCCTCGAGGAGCGCGTCCACGTCCAGGCGCAGCAGCGCCGCAGGCACGAGGCCCACGTAGGTCAGGGCGCTGTAGCGGCCCCCGACGTCGGCGGGGTTGAGGAACGATTTCGCGGAACTTGTCCGAGTGTGGGATGGCCTCCAGGGCGTGGCCGGGGTCGGAGACGGAGACGAAGCTGTCGCCGGCCTTGTGGCTGGAGAAGCGACCGACACGGTGCGTCTCGGCCTCCCAGTGGTGGGCCAGGAACGCGAGCGTCTCGGTCGTGGTGCCCGACTTGGTGGCCACGAGACGCAGCGTGCGCTGCGGATCCACGACGGCGTCGAGCGCAGCCACGGCCTCCGGGTGCGTCGAATCGAGCACGTGGAGCGTGAGCCCCTTGTCCGACTCGGGGTACACCAGGGCCAGGACCTCCGGGGCCAGCGAGGAGCCACCCATGCCCATGACGATGGCATCGCTGTAGCCCTCGGCCTCGATGGCCTCGCCGAAGGCGGTCAGCTCGGCGGCCTCCGCCTGGAAGGCGGTCGGCGCCGCGAGCCAGCCCAGGCGTGCCCAGATGAGGTCCTGGACATCGTGGTCGCTGGACCAGAGGCTCGTGTCGCGCTCCCAGAGCCGGCTCGCCCAGCGTTCGCCGATGGCTCGGGCGATGGCCTCGTCGACGGTGCCCTGGAGCGAAGCGGGGAGCGTCAGTCTCGTGTCCATCTAGCGGGCCTCCAGGGCGTCGAGCGTGGTGATGCCGGCATGCTCGGCGGCTGCGGAGACGACCCCGCGGATCTCGCCGGCCAGGACGCCCCGGGCGACCCTGACGACGTTCTCGGTGCTGAAGCCCAGCCGCTCGAAGACCTGCTCGGCCGGGGCCGAGATGCCGTAGCGGTCGATGGCGATGATGGCGCCGCGGTCGCCGACCCAGCGTTCCCAGCCCAGGGACACGCCGGCCTCGATGCTGACGCGGGCGGCCACGCCGCGCGGCAGGACCTCGTCACGGTAGGCCGCCGGCTGCGCCTCGAAGCGCTCCCAGCTGGGCATCGAGACGACGCGTGTCCGGACCCCCTCGGCCTCCAGGACCTCGCGGGCCGCGACGGCCAGCGCCAGCTCCGATCCACTGGCCACGAGGATGAGCTCAGGGGCCGTGACCGTGCCGTCGGTCGTGGTGGCCTCGACGAGGACGTAGGCGCCGGCGCGCACGCCGGCGCGCGCGTGCTCGGTCGTGCCGGGCAGGACGGGCAGCTTCTGGCGCGTGAAGGCCAGGGCCACCGGCCCTGCGCGGTGCTCGACCGCCAGCGCCCAGGCCGCGGAGGCCTCGTTGGGGTCGCCCGGCCGCACGAAGGTGAGGTTGGGCATGGCGCGCAGGGCGGCGTAGTGCTCCACCGGCTGGTGGGTCGGACCGTCCTCGCCCACGCCGACCGAGTCGTGCGTCCAGACGTAGGTGACGTGCAGCCCGGAGAGCGCCGCCACGCGGGCCGCGCCGCGCATGTAGTCGCTGAAGACGAGGAAGGTGCCCACGTAGGGCAGCAGTCCGCCGTGATAGGCGATGCCGTTGGCGATGGCGCCCATGGCGTGCTCGCGCACGCCGAAGCGGATGTTGCGCCCGGCCTGCTCGGCGCTGAAGTCTGCCTCGCCGCCCAGGTCGGTGAGGTTGGAGCCGGAGAGGTCGGCGGAGCCGCCGAAGAGCTCCGGCAGGCGACCCTTGAGCCCCTGCAGCGCGTTCTTGGAGGCGTTGCGCGTGGCCAGGCCGGCGTCGCCCGCCTGGTAGACGGGCAGGTCGGCGTCCCAGTCGGTGGGCAGCTGGCCGGCGATGCGGCGGCGCAGCTCGGCGGCCTCCGCGGGGAAGGCCTCGGCGTAGGCCGCCAGGCGACGCTCCCAGTCGGCGACGAGTGCCTCGCCGTCGGCGACCGCGGCCCTGAAGTGCGCCCGGATGTCGGGCTGGACATCGAAGGCCTTGTCCGGGTCGAGGCCGTAGGCGGCCTTGGTGAGGCGCACCTCCTCCGCGCCGAGCGGGGCCCCGTGCGTTTCCGACGAGCCGCCCTTGTTGGGCGAGCCGAAGCCGATGGTCGTGCGCACGGAGATGATGGAGGGGCGCTCGTCTGCCCGGGCGGCCTCGATGGCGGCCGCGATGGCGGCCAGGTCGTTGCCGTCGGCGACGCGCTGGGTGTGCCAGCCGTAGGCCTCGAAGCGCGCCAGCACGTCCTCCGACCAGGCCATGCGGGTCGGCCCGTCGAGCTGGATGTCGTTGTCGTCGTAGAGCACGTTCAGCTTGCCCAGGCGCAGGTGGCCGGCCAGGCTCGCTGCCTCCGCGGTGATGCCCTCCTGGAGGTCGCCATCGGAGCAGATGACCCAGGTCCGATGATCGACGATGGCGTGCCCCGGGCGGTCGAACTCCTCGGCCAGGCGGCGCTCCGCGATGGCCATGCCGACGGCGTTGCTGAGGCCCTGGCCGAGCGGGCCGGTGGTGGCCTCCACGCCCGGCGTCATGCCGTACTCCGGGTGGCCCGGCGTGCGCGAGCCGAGCTGGCGGAAGCGCTTCAGCTCATCGAGCGGAAGGTCGTAGCCGGTGAGGTGCAGCATCGCGTAGAGCAGCATGCTGGCGTGGCCGGCGCTGAGCACGAAGCGGTCACGGTCGAACCAGTCGGGCCGGGTCGGGGCGTGCTTCAGGAAGCGCGTCCAGAGGGCGTAGGTCATGGGCGCGGCGCCCATCGGGGCACCGGGATGACCGCTGTTGGCCTGCTGGACGCCGTCGATGGCGAGGGCCCGGATGGTGTTGACGGCCAGCTGCTGGTCGACGGACGGGGCGTTGCTGGTCAAGATCGTGCTCCTTGAGTCTCCAGACCGGCACGGGTCAGCACCCGTGGCGGCGGAGCGTCGGTCCCGGCGAGTGATGCTCGCCGGGTGGTGGGCCGGAAGGTCATCGGGGAGACCCATGATACTGGCGAGTCCCACTGCCGACTCCCGCTGGTGAACCATTGCCCGCGGGGGCTTGGGTAGGCGTCGCCCCGGTCCACGCGTCGCCCCGGTCCCCGCGTCGCCCCGGTCGTCTTCGTCGCACGCCACGACACAAGCTTCGGCGGAGCCGACGGGCGTGAACGCCGGACGACCGACCGACGGTGCTCCCCCGCCATCCGTCGCACGCCACGGCACGTTCGTCGCGTCGGGGACCGCTCGGCGAGGGCGCCCGCGCCTCCCGGCGGAAGCTTGTGGCGTCAGAGGGCACAGGAGTCGCGGGTGCGTGGACCGCGTATCCTGCGCCGGAGCCTGCCTCAGCTTTCGACGCCTCGGCTTGTGCGTCCACGCACCTCGGCAGCCGCGACGCCGCTGTCCCAGGCCCTGCTTTCGGAGCCCGCGCGATGACCACGCCCCGCCAGCCTCGCCTCGTGGTGCTGGGCGACCTGTTGCTCGACATCGTGATCTCGCCGGAGCGGCCCATCCAGCGCGGCACTGACGTGCCCGGACGGATCGCCTTTCGCCGTGGTGGCTCGGCGGCCAACGTGGCGGCCGCGTTCGTGCACGCGGGCGGGCGCGCGACGCTCATCACGAGTCTCGGCGACGACCGGCTCGGGAGCCGCCTGGCGGCCTCGCTGCGGGCCGATGGCGTGCGCGTGCGTGCCGTGCGCCACGCTGCGCCGAGCGGGCGCCTGGCCGCGCTCGTCGATGGGGCAGGGGAGCGCTCCTTCGTGACGCAGCGCGGTGCCGCCGATCTCCTGTCGCCGGGCGACCTGCCGGCCACGGCCCATCCAGCCCATCTGCTGGTGCCGCGCTGGACTGGCTGCGCGGCGCGGATGTCCTCCACGTGCCGGCCTACTCCCTCTTCGCGGAGCCCCTCGGGTCGGCCGCCGTGCACGCCGCGGCCGTGCGCGCACGAAGCCGGCACCCTCGTGAGCGCTGACCTCTCCTCACGCGGCCCCTTGCTGTCCTTCGGCGTGCGCCGAGCGCGCCAGCGCCTGGCGAGGCTGGCACCGACGGTGCTCTTCGCCAACCGCGACGAGGCAGCCGCGATGCTGCACGAGAGCGGCCGGCGAGCCTGGCCGGGCCTCCTTGCGCTGGCGCCGCTGGTGGTGCTCAAGGACGGCGCCCGGGGCTGCCGGGTGCTGTGGCGCGACGCCGCCACCGACGCCGTGCGCCAGCTGGATGTCGAAGCGCAGCGCGTCGGCCGGGCGGACACGACCGGCGCCGGTGACGCCTTCGCGGCCGGTTTCCTCTTCACGCTGGTCGCCGCTGCCGGCGAGCCGATCGGATGGCGCCTCCGCCGATCGTGCCCTCCTGCGGCCTGCCTTGGAGCGCGCCGCACTGGCCGGCCACGAGGCCGCCGCGGATGCCCTGCGGCGGGGTCGCCCGGAGGTCGAGCCGTGGTGAGCCGTGCCCGCCCGCCCGGAAGCGCGCTACGCTGCTGGGCCATGAGCCCGACGACCGACCGATGACGACCCGACGAGCCGACCTGCCTGCGCGATCGCACCCGAGGTGCGCCGGGCGCTCGATGTCCGGCCGCGCCGTGGTGGCGCTCGAATTCGACCATCACGACCCACGGCCTGCCTCGCCCTGACAACCTGGCGGCAGCTCGCGCGGCCGAGGCCGCCATTCGGGCGGTCGGCGCTGTCCCTGCGACGGTCGCCACCCGTGACGGGCGCATCCTCGTCGGCCTGGATGAGGAGGAACTGGAGGAGCTGGCCGCAGCCGAAGGCATCCCCAAGGTCTCGCGCCAGAACCTGGCCGCCGTCCTCACCGGGTCCGGCTGGGGCGGTACGACCGTCTCCGCCACGATGATCGCGGCCGCCCTGGCCGGCATCGAGGTCTTCGCCACGGGCGGCATCGGCGGGGTCCACCGCGGTGGTGAAGGGTCGATGGACATCAGCGCCGACCTGGACGAGCTGGCGCGCACGCCGGTGACGGTCGTCTGCGCGGGCCCCAAGTCCATCCTGGACGTGGGTCGCACCCTGGAGGCCCTGGAGACCCGCGGCGTGCCCGTGGTGGGTTGGCAGAGCGACGAGGTGGCCGGCTTCTACAGTCGCGGCAGCGGTCACCGGTCGCCCTCCCGCGTGGAGTCGGCGCGAGCAGGCCGCGCAGCTCATCGCCATCCAGCGGCGGCCTGGGGCTGACCACGGGCATCCTCGTCACCGTGCCCCTGCCGCCGGAGATCGCGTTGCCTGACGCCGAGGTCGCGGCGGCCGTCGAGCAGGCGGAGGCGGAGGCGACCGCGGCCGGCATCCACGGCCCTGCCAGCACGCCCTTCGTGCTCGGCCGCGTGGCGGCCCTCACGGCCGGCCGCAGCGTCCGCGCCAACCTGGCGCTCATCGAGCGCGACGCCGGCGTGGCCGGACAGATCGCCGTCGCCCTGGCCGACCTGCGATGGGCATCCCGGCCCGCCTGACGCCGGCTGCAGCGCCACGACCCGGACCTCAGTACCGGTCCGCGGCGACCGGACGTTCCTTGCCAGCCGGGCGGCGCCGGTCTATCGTCGCGGGTGGTGCCGTTCGGACTCCGTGCGCCTGCGAGTCCGGTGCGGCATGACGTCGCGACGGGCAGATCCACGGAGGCTCTCGATGCGCATCTATGAAGGCAGTCCGCGCCAGGACTACGAGGAGGTCTTGCGCTCGATCGGCGCCTTCGTGGACCAGCGTGGCCTGCAGGAGGTCCTGCTGGCGGAGGCACCGGACGGCTTCATCCTGCAGGGCATCGTCGGCCAGACCCAGGCCGGGTCGGCCTGGCAGGACCCCTCGATGGCGGTCACCAAGGAGACCTTCACGTTCCTCGATGAGGACATCGTGCGCTTCCT
The DNA here is from genome assembly GCA_963766685.1 of uncultured Chloroflexia bacterium. Lineage (GTDB taxonomy): Bacteria > Chloroflexota > Limnocylindria > Limnocylindrales > CSP1-4 > JAFMJV01. The sequence continues at coordinate 1,676 of CAVYBJ010000008.1, read as the reverse complement.
CGAGGACTCGCACGCGCGGCGCCGCAGCGGGCCCTCCAACGACGGATCGCCCATGGCCGGCCCGTATGAGCGCGTCATGCGAGTCATCGGCCGCTATATCGACGACCAGAAGCCCAAGGACGTCTTCTTCTTCGAGCAGGATGGCTCGTACGTCCTGCGCCTGCTCATGAGCACGCGCCAGGGTGCCCGGCACCAGCTCGCGGAGTTCACGCACGACGACCTGGAGGGCATGGTCCGCCAGGGTCCCGGGCTGCGCGGCGAGCCGGCCACCCTGCCACCCCCCGGCCCCGGTCAGCCGCCCCGACCAGGCCCCGGACAGCGCCGCTCCCCGGACAGGCGCCGCCCCCCGGCCCCGGCCAACCACCCTTCGGAGGCCCCGGTCAGCCTCCCTTCCCTGGCTCCGGCCAACCGCCCCGCGGCGGCTGACCCGCGCGCTCCGGGAGCGCGCCGACGCCTCAGCACGGCGCCGTCCGAACGCGCCGGGGCGGGCACTTGCACGTTCCGCCCGCGCGTGCCATCGTCAGGGGAACAAACGAACGAACAGCGGCACGATCCAGCACGCGGGGGACGTGCCCTCGAGGAGGTCACGCATGGGCATCATCAAGTTCATCGGCGCAGTGCTCGGGCTGCTCATCGCGGCCGCCGTCATCGTTCCCCTCGTCGTCCTGGCCGGGCTCTTCATCTGGCTGAAGCTGACCGAGGAGGCTGACGAGGAGGCCCTCGAGCTGGAGCAGGAGGCGGGCGTCTAAGCATCGCCCGCACGGATCACAGGCAAGCCGGGTCGTGCGACCCGGCTTCGTCATACCCGGACCCTGAAGCGACATGAGCCGCGCACCGCTCTGGCCGACGTTCGACGGCACGCCCACGCCGGTCAGCGTCCTCATCGACTTCGACGGCACCATCAGCCTGCAGGACGTCGGTGACGCGCTGCTGCGGGAGCTCGTGGCCGACCAGGCGGCCGTGCGGCACATGGACCAGCTCTACCACGAGGGTCGCAAGGGCTCCCGCGAGCTGAACGCCTGGGACATGGAGGTCCTGCCGCGTGACGCGGCCGCGCTCTACGCCGTCATCGACGCCATCCCGCTCGACGAGTCGTTCCCGGACCTCGTGCGCGGTCGTGCGAGAGACGGGTGCGGCCATCGAGATCGTCAGTGACGGGGTCGGCTTCCACGTCGAGCGCATGCTGGCGCGCCTGGGCCTGGCGGACCTGCCCGTGGCCACCAACACGTCCGAGCTGGGCCGGGGTGGCGCGGGCGTGGCCTTCCCCTTCGGACACCCCGGCTGCCTCGTCTGCGGCACCTGCAAGCGCGACCGCGTGCAGCGACACCAGGCGGCCGGGCGGGCGGTCGTCTTCGTGGGCGACGGGCCCAGCGACCGGTACGCGGCCCACCACGCTGACGTCATCTTCGCCAAGTGGTCGCTCGCGGACTGGTGCGCGGACCAGGGCATCGCCTACGAGCCCTGGGAGCGGCTGGCCGATGTGGCCGCGTGGCTGGAGGCCGCGCTGGCGGACGGGCGACTGCCTTCTTCGCCGCTCGCCCACGCGGAGTGGTCGGCGGCCACGGCGCGCAGGGAGCCGGCCTTCATCTGCGGGCCGGAGGTGTGGGGCGAGGGCCGCACGGTCGCCACGTGACGGTCTTCGACTCGTCGGGAGAGGCGAACTCGCGAGGCCGGCC
>CAVYBJ010000007.1:0-32326 GCA_963766685.1 uncultured Chloroflexia bacterium | reverse complement strand
GCCTGGGCTGCGACCCGGGCCTGCCTGGACGGCACCGGGGTACTCACCGGGGTCTCAGCGGCGGTGTGGTCATCGACCAGCCTGGAGCACTACTTCCATGTGCCACGCGGCTTCACCGTCCCCTGGGGACAGGGACCGCTGCTCCTCGCCGCTGGGGCGTGGCTGGCGAGCGACCGCCTCGACGCGTGAGCCGCAAGGCCGCCCCCAGGCGGCCACGGCCCGATACCATCAGGAGCGGCGGCGCATCCACGAGTCGCCCCGACCCGACCCATCGACAGGAGGCTCCCGCATGAGCGAGACGGCGCCGCCATCCATCACGGCCGCCGACCGAGAGGTCATCCGAAGCCTGGCGGGACGCTGGGCCGAGATCGCCGCCCTGCCGGTCATGGCCGATCGCAAGCGCCAGTGGCGGGCTCTGCACGACCTGCGCCCGGAGCGGCCCATGGTCCTTTTCGAGACGGCCACCGTGTACGAGTACGTGGCCCCGGGTGAGCTGCGCTGCCAGGACCCCGTGCTGCGCGCCGTCGAGGCCGTCATGCGCGAGAACATCCGCCACTTCGACGAGATCGGCGACGACGTCGTCCTGGAGCCCTACTACCGACTCGGCTGGGACCTCGTGACCTCGACCTGGGGCGTGGAGGTCGTCCAGGTGCCGGCGGAGGTGGGCGAGGACGAAGTGCCCCTCGGCTACACCTTCGATTTCCCCATCAAGCGTCCCGAGGACATCTCGCGCCTGGTGCCGCGCACCTTCAGCGTGGACCGCGAGGGCACGCTGGCGCGCCGCGACCGGCTCATGGACGCCTTCGGCGACCTGCTGCCCGTCCGCGTCGGCAACTACGACCACTTCATGGTCGAGCAGGGGGCGGAGAGCTGGGCCGGCAACTACTTCATCGGCCTGACCTGGCAGATCTACCGCTTCATCGGGAATGACGGCCTGCTCAGCTGGGTCTACGAATCGCCCGAGACCATCCACGCCCTCATGGAGTACATGGCCAACGACCGCGAGCGCATGTTCTCCTTCCTGGAGTCGGAGGGGCTCATCGTCCCCAATACGGACAACCAGTTGGCCGGCCCCCGGGCCTACGGCTACGTGTCCGACCTGCCCGACCCGGACGCGCCGGGGCCGGCCCGCCTGGCCGACCTGTGGTGCTGGGCGGAGTCCCAGGAGACGACGATGATCTCGCCGGCCATGTTCGAGGAGTTCTTCCTGCCCTACATGGCCCGCGTCAGCAGCCGCTTCGGCCACGTCTACTACGGCTGCTGCGAGCCGGTCCACGACCGCCTCGAGCTGATCAAGGCGGCCATGCCCAACCTGCGCTCGGTGTCCGTCTCGACCTGGGCCGACTTCGACAAGGTGGCCGGCATGCTGGGGCGTGACTACGTCTTCTCGCGCAAGCCTGACCCGGTGCCACTGAGCGGCCCGACGCCCCACTGGGAGCGCGTGGAGAAGGACCTGCGGCGAACCTACGAGGCGGCCCGGGACTGCAACGTGGCGCTGCTCTTCCGCGACGTGTACGACGTCGCCGGGGACCGCAGCCGCATCGCCCGCTGGGTCGAGATGGCGAGGTCCGTCTTCGGCATGTGATCCCGGGCGCCGGCCCGGGTGAGGGAAGCCGCGGTCTTGCGTCGGATCGCGACACTGTTCATACTTAGGCCATATGGAACTTAGGCCTAACTGCTCTTATGCCTAACTCGACTCATCTCGACCCATGTTCCGGGCAGGGAGCGCCATGACCCGATCGGATGCCGCTCGCATCGACCGCCCGGACGGGCTCTTCGACCGGGAGGATGAGTGGCAAGACCTCGTCGACTTCGCTCGCTCAGACGAGACGAAGCCGCAGATCGGCCTCGTCTACGGCCGACGGCGACAGGGGAAGTCGTTCATGCTGGGTCATCTCGTCAGGGCGATCGGTGGCCTCAGGATCCAGGCGCTCGAGGAGACCCGAGGGGCTGCCCTCGGGACGTTCTATCGAGCCGTCACCGAGTGGTCCGGTCAGGCAACGCTCGCGGAAGGGCGATTCCGCGATTGGCCGACCGCGATCCGGGCATTGTGCGAGGTCGCGGCCGGTCGGCTCATCGTCATCGACGAGCTGCCGTACTTGCTCGCTGATTCGAAGGAGCTGCCGTCGGTCATCCAGTCGGCCTATGACCAGGCAAAGGAGGGTGGTCATCCACCGTTCCGGATGATCCTATGCGGCTCGGCGATCTCCGTCATGACTACGATCCTCACCGGTGACAAGGCCCTACGCGGTCGGACCCGGCTCGAGCTCGCTCCGGAGTCCTTCGACTTCCGGCAGACACGTGCGTTCTGGGGTATCGAGGACCCCGACATCGCGTTCCGCGTGGACGCCATCATCGGCGGTGCGCCAGGCTACCGTGACCTCCTCGATGCTCCGCCGAAGTCGCGCTCGGACTTCGACCGGTGGACCCTCAAGGGCCCGCTGAACCCGTCGCATGCGCTCTTCCGCGAGGCCGAGTACCTCATGAGCGAGGACCCGTCGATGACGGACCGTGCCCTCTATCGCTCGATCGTCGCCTCGATCGCTGCCGGCAACACGACGAAGGGCAAGATCGGTACTGACCTTGGTCGCGACGATGGTTCGCTCGGATACCCGCTCCAGCAGCTCGAGCGAGCACGGTTCATCACCCGACGCCATGATCTCCTGCGACCCAACCGCCCGCTCCTGCGTATCGCCGACCCCGTCCTCCGCTTCCACTTCGCGATCGTCCGGCCGGACGCGGACCGCTACAAGGAGCGGCAGGGCGTCCAGGCGTGGGCCGACGCGGCGCAGCGGTTCTCGTCCGCGGTCATCGGGCCGCACTTCGAGGAGATGGCGCGGACGTGGACCAGGCGGTATGCGTCGAAGGAGACACTGGGGGGAACAGCCGGTCGTGTCGGCTTCGTCCAGGTCAATGACCCCGCAGAGCGGCGAAGTTTCGAGTTGGACGTCGCGGTCTCACCCGCGGGATCGCAGGAGAGGCTGCTCGCCATCGGTGAAGCGAAGGCCCGGACCGGGCCACGCAGCGTGAAGGACATCGAGCGCCTTGAGCGCCTCCGGGGGCTCCTTGCGTCGCGGATCGACACCACTGGTACGAAGCTTCTGCTGTTCAGCTCGTCAGGCTTCGAGCGCGACGTCATCGAGAAGGCGAACGGTCGGTCCGACATCGAGGTGGTGGACTTGCAGCGGATGTATGGGGGAGCCTGAACCTGCAAGGCGTGCCGGTGATGGACGCGAATGTCCTGCTTCACGCGGTGAACAGCGACTCGACCGAGCACCAGCGGGCCCGGGTGTGGCTGGACGCGGCCCTCGGCGGACATGAGACGGTCGGATCCACCTGGACGGTGCTGCTCGCCTTCCTCCGCGTGAGCACGCACCCAACGGTCTTCGGAACGCCGCTCGCCGCAGACAAGGCGCTGGCGGTGGTGCGTTCCTGGCTGGCGCAGCCGACGGCCGCCATCGTCGAGCCGACCTCACGCCACCTGGGTGTGCTCGGCGGGCTGCTGGCGACCGCAGGTACAGCCGGCAACCTCGTCAATGACGCCCACCTGGCGGCGCTCGCCGTGGAGCATGCTGCTGCGCTCGTCTCGTTCGACACCGACTTCGCGCGGTTCGAGGGCCTCGACTGGAGAAGGCTGCCCCCGCTCTGACGCGGATCCGGACGCGTGTCGCTGATGCTCGTGCGGCTGGCGGCCCTCGCTTCAGCGGTACTCGTCCACGGCCTCGAACATGGCCGCGATGTTCTCCGGCGGCACGTCAGGGAGCATGTTGTGGGCGGGCACGAAGACGAAACCGCCACCGGGTGCGAAGGTCTCGATGTTGCGCCGCACGTGGTCGCGAACCACGTCAGGCGTCCCGCGCGGCAGCACCGTGCGCGTGTCCGCACCGCCGCCCCAGAAGGTGATGTCGGCGCCGAAATCGCGCTTGAGCCGCTCGGGCTCCATGTCCTTCGCCGTGATCTGGACCGGGTTGAGGATGTCCACGCCGGCCTCGATGAGGTCGGGCAGGAGTGCCGTGACCGAACCGCAGGAGTGCAGGAACGTCCGCAGGTCGCTGCGCTCGTGGACGTAGGCGTTGAGGGCCGCGTGGCGCGGTTTGAAGAAGCGCCGATAGGTGTCCGGCGACATGAGTGGGCCGGAATCCATGCCCAGGTCATCGCCGAACCTGATGATGTCGACGAGGTCGCCCACGCTGGCCAGCACCTTGTCCAGGCTGGCGAAGTGGATCTCCAGGAGGGCGTCGAGGAGCCGCTCCACGTTGACCGGGTCGAGCGCCAGGTCCATGAGGAAGTTGTCGATGCGGCGCAGGAACGTGCCCCACTCGAAGAGGTTGCAGCCCACCACGACCATGAGCGCCCGGTCGGTCGAGGCCCGCAGGGTCAGGGTCCGCTGGCGCAGCTGCTCCCAGAAGTCGGCCTCCCCGGCGTGATCCCAGGGGCTGTGCACGAGGCCTGACCAGAGGACCGTGGGCATCACGGAGGCGAGGCCGCCGAAGTCGTCCGGGTAGCCGTCCAGGTAGGGGAAGTGCGTCTGGTCGAAGAACGATGCCCCCAGGGGCATGCTGGCGATGCGCAGTCCATCCGGGCTGAAGGCATCCCAGGCGCCGTCCGGCTGCTGCACGGGCTGGAACCAGGCCGGCACCTCCACGTCGACCCCGTTGGGCAACGTCATGGGGTGCCAGTCCGCGTCGGCAGCGTTGAAGGTGCGGCCGATGTCCACGGCGTCGATGCGCAGCCGGTCCAACAGCTCGTCCGAGGGCTGCGCCAGCTGCTGGACGACGTCGTAGACGCGGGTGCGCTGGTCGCGCAGCCCCAGGTGCCGCGCGAGGTTGGCGTGCGCGACCGCGGAGATGCCGGAGCTGGGCGTGGACCCCAGGTCGACGGCCAGGCGGTCGGGTTCGCGGTGCTCGACCGCGGCCAGGACCCGCTGGCGCGCCGTCATGGTCTCGATGGCAGGCATGCGGCCTACTCTGAAGGCAGGTCCAGCGGGTACCGGCCGTACTCGCGGACGAGCTTGACGATGAGGTCGTAGGTGGGCCCGGAGACGTCGCTCGAGACCGAGTGGTCGGACATGAAGATGTAGCCACCCCCGTAGGCCGCGCGCAGCCGGTGCAGGACTTCCCGACGCACCTCGTCAGGGTCGCCGCGCTCCCAGACGCGCATGTCGCTGTTGCCGCAGAACGTCAGCCGGTGGCCCAGCCGCTCGCGCAGCTCCACGACGTCAAGGTCCGCCTTGGCCTCCAGCGGGTTGTAGCCGTCGAGGCCGATCTCGATCATGTCCTCGAAGTAGCTGTTGGCGTTGCCGCAGCCGTGGTAGATGACGGGCAGGCCGTGCGAGTGGGCGAGCTCGATGATGCGCGCCACGGTCGGCTTGAAGTACTTGCGCCAGTACGTGGGGCCCATGAAGAGGCCCTTGCGGTAGGCCACGTCACCCCAGATGACGAGGCCGTCGAGCAGGCCGCCGGCCGCCTCGATCTGGGCCTTGGTCACCTGGTAGCTGAACTCGCCGATGCGCAGCAGCTGCTCCCCGAAGCGCTCCGGGTACTCGCCGATCCAGGTGAGCGTATTGAGCTGGCCCAGCAGGCGGGTGGTGATCTCGCCCGTCTCGGTGATGCTGCCGTAGACCGGGAAGTCGGGACGCAGCGACCTGACGGTCTCGACCCAGGGCGGGCTGTTGCGCTCGAAGCCGTCGCCCACGCCCGCGATCTGGTTGTCGCCCGCCTCGAAGTAGCGCCGCCGATCGGTGGGGTCGTCGAACTCGAAGGCCTCCATCTTCTCGATGCTGTCGGTCTCCCAGCTGACCTGCTCGGGCATGGGCAGGTCGAAGCGCTTCCGGATGGTCGTCTCGAAGCCGGTCCTGACGACGACTTCCTCGTCATCCTCGCGGATCGTCTCGAAGGGACGGATGTGCGGGTCCATGTTGGGGACCGTGACGATGAAGTCGAGGTCGTAGTGGTAGTAGGGGTCCGTGTCCGCGGGCAGCCCCAGCTCGCGGCGCCAGCGCTCCCGGAAGCCACCCCAGAAGAAGTCGCTGATGGCGACCCGGTCGGGCTCCTCGTGCGCGAACGTCTTGCGCAGTCGCTCCAGCTTGGCCAGGGTGTCAGGCTTGCGCTCGTCCGAGCCGGACGTGCCGTAGGTGCTGAACATGCTCATCGTTGGGTCACTCCGGGTTCGAGGGGGCGGCGGCGAGAAGCTCCCGCACGATGTCCACGGCCGAGGCGGCGTCCGGTGCGAAGCCGTCAGCCTCCACCTCGGCGGCGAACTCCTCGCTGACGGGGGCGCCGCCGATGACGATCCTGGTGGGGATGCCGCTGGCCTTCACGGCCGCGACCGCGTTGCGCATGCGCGGCATGGTCGTGGTCAGCAGGGCGGACATGCCCACGATGTGGGGCCGGTGCGTCTCCACGGCGCTCACGAAGGCCGCCGGGCTGACGTTGACGCCCAGGTCGATGACCTCGATGTTGGCGCCCTTCCACATCATGGCCACGAGGTTCTTGCCGATGTCGTGGAGGTCGCCTTCGACGGTGCCGATGACGGCCCGGTGGGCCGGCCGCGTCCCGCTGGCTGCCAGGAGCGGCTCCAGGATGGCCAGCGCGGCCTTCATGGCGTTGGCCGAGATGAGCATCTCCGGCACGAAGATCTCGTCGCACTTGAAGCGCTCACCGACGACGGCCATGCCCGGCACGAGGCGCTCCTCGATGATGGCGCCGGGATCTTCGCCCTCGGCCAGGCACTGCCGGGTCAGGGCGTCGGCCTGGGCCTTGTCGCCATCGATGATGGCCTGCGTCAGTGGGTGCACGTCAGCCACGTCCTGGACCTCCCCTTTCTCGCTGGTTCGTCGGAGCATCGAGTGGCTCAGGACCGCTCACGCGTGCCCTCCGGCTCGATCCTGATGACCTGACCGGTCTCACCTGACCGATAGAGCGCCTCCACGAGACGCAGCGTCCGCAGGTTGTCCCGGGCGCTCGACTCGGGCTCGCCGCCGTCCTTCATGGCGCGCAGCAAGGAGCCGACGGGACCCAGGAAGGCATCCGGGACCCAGCGCCGGGTGACCGGGTAGGGCAGCCAGCCGTCCGTGGGCAGGACCCGGCTCCACAGCTCCAGGGTGTCTGGCTGCCCGCGCGGGTAGTCCGAGAGCAGTCCCAGGGTGCCCCGGATGGAGCCCTCCGACCCGTCGATGCGGAAGCGGGCCTCGTTGTCTCCGGCCACGTTCTCCTGGTTGGAGTGGACGACGCCGCGCACATCACCGGGGTACAAGAGGACGCTCACCGTGCGTGTCTCGCCCACCGGCTTCTGGCCGGGCAGGCGCCACTGCGTCCCGAAGACCGCCGAGGGCTCGCCGAGGAAGGCGCGCAGCGTGTCGATGTAGTGGATGGAGTGGAAGTAGATCTCCAGCTTGGGCACCGTGCCCAGCCAGCCCCAGCCGGCCAGGTTCGTGTCGATGTTGACCTCGAAGGAGATGGCCGTGACCTCTCCGATCCAACCTCGCGCGATCATGGCCCGGGCGGCCAGCATGCCCTCCTCGTAGCGCATCTGCTGCTGGACGGCCACCTTGCGGCCGCGCTGGTCCGCGCGCTCCACGATGCGCGCCGCCTCGTCCGCCGTCAGGGCCAACGGCTTCTGGCACATCACGTCCTTGCCGGCGTCCAGGGCCTGCAGCGCGATCTCCACCTGGGCCTCCGGGACGACGGCGATGTCCACCACGGCCACATCGGGATCCGCCAGCAACTGCGCCAGGGTCTCGTGGACGCGCGGGATGCCGTGGGCCTGCGCCAGCCGCTCCGCGCGGCGGCGGTCGCGCGCCCAGATGGCGGGCACGGGGATGCCTGCCGTTCGGTACACGGGCAGGTGGCCGACATCGAGGATGGCGCCCGAGCCGACCAGGCCGATGGGCCGCGCATACCCCTCGGGCAGGGACAGGTCGCAGGCATCCGCGATCTCGGCAAGCAGGCCGATCACTCGCTCAGATCCCCCGTGGCCATCCGCATCTCCCCGGCATCAGGCTCATGTATACCCCCCGGTCGCTGTCGAGTCAACCGGTTGACCGAGTGGACGGGGAGGCTCGCCGTCACGCGCGGGCCCTGCCTTGCCCCGGGGGCGGCGATGCCACCGTCGAACCATCGAAGATGGTGAGTTCGGTATGGAGCGTCTCCCGGACGGGGGCATCCCAGGGCAGGTCCAGCACCAGTTCGGCGGCGCGCCGCCCGAGTAGCCTGAGGGGCATCTCGACGCAGGTCATGGAGGGCACGCGGAAGTCCTCTGCGGGCAGCTTGTGGATGGCGATGAGCGAGATGTCATCCGGCACCGACAGGCCGCGCGCGTGCAGCGCGTGCCACACGCCGAGGCCCTCGTTGGCATCGGCGGCCACGATGGCCGTGGGGTGGACCGGGCTGTTCAGGATCGCCGCCGCTGCCTCCGCGCCGCCCGCGGCCGTGTACTCGGCTCGCACGATCCAGGCCGGGTCGAGCTCCAGGCCCGCGCCGGCCATGGCGTCCCGGAAGCCATCCTGGCGGCGCTCGGCCGTGTCCACGCCCGCCGGTCCACCCGCCCAGCCGATCCTCCGATGACCGTGAGCGATGAGGTGCTCGGTGGCCAACCTCGCCGCGCGCTCATCATCGAGGACCACCCAGCGCGCCGCGCCCACCGAGCGTCGGTTCACCAGCAGCGTGGGGAGCTGCGGGTCGCGGAAGAGCTCGTCCGCGTCATAGCCGGCACGCAAGCCGGCCAGGAGCGCCGCATCCACGGCTCCGCTGCGCAGCAATCGCAGGTAGCGCTCCGTCAGCTCACCCTCGTGCGAGGCGGTCCAGAGCAGCAGGCCCCGTTCGCCGGCCACCTCCTCGGCGCCGGCGATGATGGGCACGATGAGCGGATTGCCGGCCGGCACCAGCAGGCCGATGGTGCCAGCCCGGGCACGGGCCAGCCCGCGCGCGTGGAAGTTGGGCCGATAGTGCAGCACTGCGGCCGCTTCGATGACGCGCTCCCGTGTCTCGTCACGCACCCGCAGCGAGGGGTCGGCGCTGAGGACCTTGGACACGACGGCCCGATCGACGCCGGCCCGCTCGGCCACGTCGGCGATGGTGGCGCGACCCGTCCCCTTCATCGCGGTGCTCCGTCCCCCTGCCTGCCCACGCGCATCAGGATGCGCGTCCGGGGCCACGTGGTCAACCGGTTGACGCAGCCAGCCTGCAGGGTCTACCGTCGCGCTCCAAGCGGCGCCCCGCGGGGCTGCCGCGCGACCCGGAGCAGTGAGGTGCGGGACATGCGGTTCGGCGTCCTGGGCGTCATCTGGAGCGACTGGACCGACGTGACGAGCGAGTCGGTCGCCTTCGCCCGGCAGCTCGGCTTCGCCGGCATGGGCGCTCATCTCACGGTCCCCGCGGCCACGGTCACGGATGCGGTCGCGGACAACGTGCGGGCCAGCATCGACGCCAACGGCCTGGCGTTCCTGCAGGTCTGGGGACCCTACCCGAGCATCATCAGCGCTGACGAGGACGTGCGTCGCCGGGGCGTCGCGGGTGCCTGTGACGTGGTCCGGCTGGCTGCCCGCCTGGGTGTGCCCGAGGCCGGTGTCCGGCCCACCAGCCACAACCCCAGGGGCGACTGGTGGCCGCACCCGGAGAACCACAGCTCGGCCAGCGAGGACCGGCTCGTTCGCAGCATCAACGAGATCGTCGATGTCGCCAGGGAGGCCGGCGTGCGCATCGTGCTCGAGGCGCACGCGACCTCGACGCTCGATTCGCCGAGCCGCGTGAAGCGCGTCATCGAGCGCACCGACCCCGCCTGGGTCAGCGTCAACATCGACCCCTGCAACTTCGTGCGCGACCTGCCCACCGCCTTCGACCCGAGGCCCATGGTGGAGGAGTACTTCGACCTCTGCGGCGAGCACTGCGCCACCGTCCAGATCAAGGACTACTACCTCGAGGATCGTTTCGTGGTGCACATCAGCGAGACCATCGCAGGCACCGGGATGATGGACATCGACACGATCCTGCGGCGGACCGAAGCGCTGGGCCCGGACACCTGGGCCGTCGTCGAGCACCTGCCCCTGGGTCAGATCGGTCAAGCCAAGAGCTACCTGGCGGAACGGGCCATGGCGCTCGGCATCGAGGTCCACTGACCTGTGGCCCGCTTGCCCAGGGAAGAAGCGAGCGCGTCTGCGGTCGCTCGCTGAGCAGCACCTCTGGATGCCCTACTCGCCGCCCGGCGCCCAGGGCACGGTCCGCGACGAGATCCGCGTCATGACCCACGGCCAGGGCGTACGCACCTGGGACGCGGAAGGCAACGAGTACCTGGACGGGACCTCGGCCCTGGAGGCACTCATCCTCGGCCACGGCGACGAGGAGGTCGTCGAGGCCATCGCGCAGCAGGCCCGCAGCCTGTCCTTCGTCGACGTCTTCCGCTTCGTGTCACCGGCCCAGGTCGAGCTGGCCGCGGAGCTCGTGGCGGCCTCGCCGGGTATGGCCATGGCGCACTTCACGCCGGGCGGCGCGGAGGCCGACGAGGTCGCCATCAAGATGGCCCGCCAGTACCACGCCCTGCGTGGCGAGCCCTACCGCATGAAGGTCATCACCCGCCAGGGAGCGTTCCACGGCGTGACGGCCGGTGCCATGGCGCTCGACGGGCAGTACTTCGCGTCCCGCAACGTCGTCTACGACGGCGGGCTCAGCTGGGGCCGGACGGTGCCTGCGGGAGCGTGCCCGGCCTGCGACTTCGGCAAGGCCAGCCGGCATCTCGCTTGCGTCCACGCCATCGAGGCCACCATCGAGGCGGAGGGACCGGAGACGGTCGCGGCCGTCGTGGTGGACCCTTGTGCCACGGCCATCGCGGTGTCGGTGCCACCGGTGGGCTACCTGCGCGACCTGCGCGCCGTCTGCGATCGCCACGGTGTCCTGCTCGTGGTGGATGAGATCATCGCCGGTATGGGCCGCACCGGGCGGCTCTTCGCCACGGAGTGGGACGGCATCCAGGCCGACTTCATCACGCTCTCCAAGGCGCTCAGCTCGGGCTACGTGCCCATCGGCGCGACGCTCATCGCGCCCCACATCCGGGACACCTTCCTGGAGCGCGGCGGTGTCTTCCTGCACGGCCACACCTACGCGGGTCACCCCGTGGCTGCCGCGGCCGCCCTGACCGTTCTGCGCCGCGTCGTGCGCGAACGGCTCTGGGAACGCTCTGGACAGCTCGGGGCGCGCCTGCTGGAGGGCCTGCGCTCCCTGGATCACCACCGCATCTACTGGGATGCGCGCGGCCGGGGTCTGCTGGCCGGGCTGGAGATCGTGCGCGATCACGACACGGGAGAGGACTTCACCGACCGGCTGGCAGCCGGCAACGCCCTGCGCGTGGCTGCACGCGAGCGGGGGCTCACGACGCTCCTGCTGCACCCCGGCAACGTCCTCTTCATCGCCCCCGCAGTGGTGGCCAGCGAGGCCGACATCGACCGCATGGTGGCCATCCTCGACGATGCCCTGGGCGACGTGGAGGCCGCCCTGGCATGAGGCGCGCGCCGACCCCGAGCCGCACCGGTCAACCGCTTGACTCGAGGGCCCGCGACCGACTACCGTGCGCGCAGCCGAGGCCACCCGCAACGCCAGGGAGGACGGATGGGGGTCGGGGATGATCGTCGATAGCCACCAGCACCTCTGGGATCTCGAGAAGGTCGAGTATCCCTGGCTGGTGCCTGCGTACGGACCGCTGTACCGCACCTTCACCCCGGCCGAGCTGGAGCCCCAGCTGGTGGCGGCCGGTGTCGATCGGACCGTGCTGGTCCAGGCGGCCAACTCCTACGCGGACACCGACTCGATGCTCGCGCACGCCGCTGAGCACGATTGGATCGGCGCCGTCGTGGGCTGGGTGCCGCTGGAGGACGCCGGCGAGGCGGCCAGGGTGCTGGACGGTCACTACCTGGCGGACCCCTGGTTCCGGGGCGTGCGCCACCTCAACCACGAGGAAGCCGACCCCGACTGGCTCGTCCGCCCTGCCGTCATCGACGGGCTGAAGGTCCTGGAGGAGCGCGGTCTCGTCTACGAGGTGGTGGCCGTCCACCCCCTGCACCTGGGCCACGTCCCGGCGCTGGCCCGCGCCTGCCCCCGGCTGGCCATCGTGGTCGACCACCTCGCCAAGCCACCCATCGCGAGTGGTGACTACGCGGCCTGGAAGGCGGACCTGCGGGCAGCTGCCGAGCACCCCAATGTCCATGCCAAGGTCTCCGGCCTGAACACGGCTGCCGACTGGCAGACGTGGTCGGCGGCGACCTCGAGGAGCCCGTCGGCTTCGCGTTGGAGGTCTTCGGGGCGCGCCGGCTCCTGTTCGGGAGCGACTGGCCGGTGGCCGTCCTGGCCGGCGATTACGCGAAGGTCTGGGCGGAGACGCTGGCGGTCCTTGACCGCCTGGGCCTCCAGGGCGCCGACCGGTCTGCCATCCTTGGCGGCACCGCCGCCTCCCTGTACTCGATCGGAGCAGCCGCGTGACGCGATACGGACAGCTCATCGGAGTCAAGCCGGAACACCTCGATGAGTACGTGGCGGCGCACGCCGACGTGTGGCCCGGCGTGCTGGCCAAGATCCGCGAGTGCAACATCCGCAACTACACGATCTTCCACCGCAAGGGCCAGCTCTTCGCCTACTTCGAGTACGTCGGTGATGACTTCGAGGCGGACATGGCGAAGATGGCCGCCGATCCGGAGACCCAGCGCTGGTGGGACTGGATGATGCCGCTGCAGGAGCCCCTGGCCGATCGCGCCGAAGGGGAGTGGTGGGCTGCCATGGAGGAGGTGTTCCATACGGATTGACCTGACGAGTGGATCGATCTGACGTCCAGCGACGGGCCGTAGGGAGCGGCACGCGCACCTGATCCGGCAAGGAGGAGTTGGGAACCGTGCGAGACAGCAAGACCATCACGGGCAGGCGGCTCGTCATCCCGCTGACGGCGGCCTTCATGGCCACCGCGTTCGGTGCGGGCAACGTCATGGCCCAGGACGAGCCGGCCTATGCCGGGCTCGACAAGGACCTGACCGGCACGACCATCAAGATGGCGGCCATCGGTGGCGGCAACTACGAGGCGATGTACGACTCGATCGCCATGTTCGAGGAGGAGACCGGCGCCACTGTCGAGATCGTCTTCCTGGGCGACGGCTTCGAGATCGACCGTTACCTGAAGACGAACTACGCGGCCGGCACCGTCGACTTCGACGTGGCCTGGAACCACACCAGCTTCATGTCGCAGTACACCAACTTCGTGGAGCCCCTCCAGGACTACTTCACGCCGGAGGAGCTGGCGGCCTTCTCGCCCAGCATCATCGAGGCCGCCACGATCGACGGCAACCTGCAGCTCATCCCGCGCCACGCCGACATCAGCGCCCTGTACTACCGCACCGACCTCTTCGGTGATGCGGACCTGCAGGCCAAGTTCGAAGAGGCCTACGGGTACCCGCTGGCACCGCCGACCACGCTCGACCAGATGTACGACATGGCCGAGTTCTTCGTCGCTGAAGGGGTCATCAAGTACGGCACCGAGTTCGCCGGCAAGGAAGAGGCCCTCGCGGGGCGCTTCTACGAGCTCCTCTTCGCCAACGGTGGCGACTACTTCGACGCCGACCTCAAGCCCATCTTCGATTCCGAGGCTGGTGTCGCGGCAGCGACGTGGATGCAGGACCTGTACGCCAACGGGTTGATCCCGCCTGACACGACGAACCTGCTCTGGGATGGCGTCGCGGCCAACTTCTGCAACGGCGACGTGGCCTTCTATCTCGAGTGGTACGGCTGGTACGGCTACTTCCAGGACCCCGCGTCCTGCCCCAACGTGGCCGGCAAGTTCGACATGGCCCGCGGTCCCGTGGGCATGGCCGACGTGCATACCGGCTGGGCCGGTGCGCACGCCTTCAGCGTGGCCAAGGACTCCCAGAACAAGGAGGCCGCGGTCCAGCTCATCAAGTTCCTGACCTCTGAGGCGGTCGCCTTCGAGGAGTCCAACACGTTCGGCTTCCTGCCCGTCCGCGCCGACGTCTCGGCGCGCGTCACGGCGGCCAACGCTGACACCGGCAACCCGCTCGACGCGGCGCGCTGGGAGCTCGCCAACCTGCAGGTCAGCGAGGACTTCCGCACCCCGCCGCTCTTCGCGGACTGGATCAGCTTCACGAACGAGTGGTATCCCACCCTGCAGTCGATCATCCTCGGTGACCTGAGCGTCGAGGACGGATTGGCCAAGGGCGTCGCGGACACCGTCGAGCTGCTCGACAGCCTCGGCTACTAAGCGGATCGTCGCGGGAGGGGTCGCGCCGCCAGGTGCGGCCCCTCCCCGCGTTCCCGGCACCCGCGACCCACCTGGGGGCAGCACATCGATGACGACGGCCGCGGCTCGTCCAGCCGTGCCACCCGGCAGCACGGACGGAGCCTCATTCCTGACGCGCCTGAGACGACGCAACTGGTTCCCGTATCTCATGACGGTCCCCGCGGTGATCGTCGTCGTGCTGGTCGTCATCTACCCCATGGCCTACTCGCTGTACGTCTCGTTCACGCCCTTCCACCTGCTGCGGCCGGACACGACGTCACAGCTCGTGCCCGCCGAGATGTTCGACAACTACGCGCGCCTCGCCCGGGACGATGTCTTCTGGCGGGCGCTCTGGAACACCATCCTGTTCATGGCTGTGACCGTGAACGCCTCGGTCGTCATCGGCTTCGGGCTGGCCATGCTGTTGGCGCGCATGACCTTCGCCATGGGGCCGGTGCGGGTGCTGCTCATGATCCCCATGATGTTCGCGCCGGTGCTCATCGGCTTCCAGTTCGCCTGGTTCTTCAACGCCACGGTGGGCCTGGTGAACAACGCGCTGTTCACCCTCGGCCTCATCTCGGAGCCCATCGCCTGGCTCGTCGCGGAGCCCAACGGCATGATCTCGCTCATGATGGCGACCATCTGGATGACGGTCCCGGTCGTGACCATCGTGCTGCTGGCCGGACGCCTGTCGCTCTCCGATGAGCACTATGACGCGGCGTCGGTGGACGGCGCCTCCGTCTACCAGCGCATGCGCCACATCACGATCCCGCAGATGCGGCCGTTCTTCATCATCGTCATGGTCCTGCTCTCGCTGGACCTGGCCCGCGCCTACGACATCGTGCGCATCATGACCGACGGCGGACCGGCCCACCGCACCGAGCTCATCTGGACGTACGCGGGACAGCTGGCCATCCGCGGATCGCAGTTCGGCATGGCGTCTGCGATGTCGATGGCCGGCGTGGTGCTCGGGGTGGGCTTCACCTTCTACCTCTTCCGCCAGATGATGCAGCTCCGCAAGGACATGGGATGACGAGCTCAACGCAGACGCAGCCAGCACCCGTCGAGGTGGCCAGGCCCCGCCCCACGACGCGCCGTCGCATCCACTGGCGGGACATCGGTGCCAACTGGCTGGCCTTCTCGGTCATCGCGATCCTGGCCCTGCCGGCCGTCTGGATCATCCTGACGGCCTTCCGGCCCAACCTTGAGGTCAACGCCTCGCCGCCCATCTGGATCCCCCAGACCATCACGTTGGATGCCTTCGAATCGCTCTTCGGGCTGAACCCGGAGACGGCCTCGGGCGTGCCCGTGATGAGTTACCTCACCAACTCGCTGACCATCGCGCTGCTGGCGACGGCGCTTTCGGTGCCCATCGGGACGGCCGCAGGCTACGCCTTCTCGCGCTTCGACTTCGTGGGCAGCCGCGCGCTCCTGCTGCTCCTGCTGCTGACTCGCGCGGTGCCCGGAGTGGCCCTCAGCCTGCCCCTCTTCCTGCTCATGCGCAACATCGGCCTGGTGGACACCATCCACGGGCTGGCCTTCGTCTACATGGCCATGAACATCCCCTTCACGGCCTGGCTCATGGACGGCTTCTTCCGGCGCATCCCGCGTGAGCTGGACGACGCGGCCTACGTGGACGGTGCCAGCCACTGGCAGACGTTCTGGAAGATCGACCTGCCGCTGGCCCTGCCGGGCCTTGGCGCGGCTTCCGTGTTCGCCTTCCTGGCGGCCTGGAACGAGTACCAGATCGCCTCGGTCATCACCAAGACCCCGGCCTCCAAGACGTTCCCGGTGGGCCTCGCCGACTTCACCACGCAGTTCACGGTGGACTGGCGGGGCATGGCCGCGATGTCCGTGCTGATGATGATCCCGGCCATCCTCTTCGTGCTGGCCATGCAGCGCAGCCTGACCAAGGGCCTCACCTTCGGAGCCGTGAAGGGCTAGCCGGATGGCCAGCCACCTCGAGCCCCGCTGGCGCATCGAGCCCGGCGCCGGGCGGGACCTGCGCATCGGCATCATCGGCTGCGGCGGCATCGTCACGGGCGCCCACCTGCCCGCCTACCAGGCGGCCGGACTGCAGGTCGCGGCCGTCTACGACATCGACCAGGACAAGGCTCGGACGGTCGCGACCGACTTCGACATCCCGGTCGTGGCCGGCTCGGCCGAGGAGCTTGCCAGCCGCGCCGACGTGGACATCGTGGACATCGCGGTGCTGCCCTGGATCCAGCCGCAGGTCGTGTCCGTCGTGGCAGCCGCGGGCAAGCACATGCTCTGCCAGAAGCCGCTGGCCATGGACTACGTCTCGGGCGTGGCGGAGGTCGAGGTCGCCGAGGCAGCCGGCGTGCTGCTCGCGGTGAACCACCAGATGCGCTGGGACGCCGGCATCGCCGCCTCCCGGGATCTTGTCGCCCAGGGCGCGCTGGGCAGGGTGACGGAGGCCCAGGTCCAGGTCTCCGTCTCCACGCCGCTGCACCTCTGGGCCTGGATCGCCGAGTCCCCGCACCTGGACATCAAGATCCACAGCACCCACTACCTCGACGCGCTGCGCTCCATCCTGGGCGACCCGGTCTGGGTCACGAGCGTGCACGGGCGTTACCCGGAGCAGGCGCCGGTCATCGGCGAGACGGTCACCAAGACGATCCTCGAGTATCCCGACGGCGTGCAGGGCCTGGTGGCCACCAACCACTACAACCAGCACGGTCCGCCCTACGCGGAGTTCCGCATCCTGGGCACGGAGGGCATGCTCGCGGGGACCATCGGCCTCATGTACGACTATCCCAACGGCCGGCCGGACACGCTCTCCCTGTATCGAGACGGCCAGGAGGTGCAGTCCTTCCATTTCGACACCCGCTGGCTGCCGGACGCCTTCCTGGGACCCATGAGCGACCTCATGGACGCCATCGCGACCGGTCGCGCCCCGATCACCGCGGGTCGCCGGATGCTTCCCACGCTGGCCATCGGCGAGGCCGCGTATCGCTCCGCCGAGGAGCGCCGGAGCGTGCGCCTCTCCGAGATCATGGGCCTGGCCACGTGACGGACTCGCCGGCGACGCCGGGGACCATCTTCTCGATCCTCCATCGCGCCTTCGGCGACCCGGTCATGGAGGCCGTCTTCTCCGAGTCGGCCACGGTGGAGGCGTGGCTGCGCACGGAGGCGGCGCTGGCGCGAGCCCAGGCCCAGGTCGGCGACCTGGCCCCGGAGCGCGCCGAGGCCATCGCGGCGGCCTGCACCCTGCAGAACCTGGACGTGCCGGCGCTCTGGGCGGACACGGCCAACGTCGGCTATCCGATCCTGCCGCTCGTGCGCCAGGTCACGGACCGGCTGCCGGCCTCCGAGCAGGGCTGGCTGCACTACGGGGCGACCACCCAGGACATCATGGACACGGGCCTGAGCCTGCAGCTGGCGGCAGCCATCGACCGCCTGGTGGCGCTCACCGTGGCCCTGGGCGACGCCCTCGCGATGCGGGTGGAAGCCCACGCCGACACCGTGATGGCCGCCCGGACCCACGGCCAGCAGGCCGTGCCCACGACCTTCGGGGCGAAGCTGGCCACGTACCTGCGGCAGTGCCAGCGGCTGCGCGCGGACCTGGTCGCCGTCAGAGCCGCGTCCTGCCTGGTCAGCCTGCACGGCGCGGCCGGCACGTCTGCCGGCTTCGGACCGCGCGCCGACGCGGTGCGCGCGGAGATGGCCTCGCTCCTGGGCCTCGCCGCCCCGGATGGCCCCTGGCACGTCACGCGCGACGGCCTGGCTGCCTTCGGAGCGGTCTGTGCCCGTGCCTCGGCGCTCTGCGCACGCCTGGCGCGCGAGGTCATCGACCTCTCGCGCACGGAGATCCGGGAGATGAGCGAGTCGCGAGGGTCACCACCGGGGCGCCTCGTCCACCATGCCCCAGAAGGCCAACCCCATCGACTCCGAGGTCATCGTGGGCATGGCCGTGAGTGCCTCGTCGATGGCTGGCAGCCTGTACCGGGCCATGGAGGCCGGCCACGAGCGCTCGGCCGGGGAGTGGCAGATCGAGTGGCATGCCCTGCCGCAGGTGGCGGTCCTCAGTGCCGGCTGCCTGCTGATCGCGGAGCGCGTCGTCCGCGAAGCGGTCGTGTATCCCGAGCGCATGGCCGCCAACCTTGCGCTCGAGCAGGGCCGCACGCTGGCCGAGGCCTACATGTTCCAGCTGGCCCCGGAGCTCGGCCGTGAAGGCGCCCACGACCTCGTCTACCTGGCGGCCACGACGTCGAAGGCGCGGGGCATCGGGCTGCGTGAGGCGCTCGTCGAGGTCGCGCCCGGCCTCGACGGGACCGCTGAGATCGACCCGGCCGACTACACGGGGCAGGCACCCCTGGAGGCTCGTCGTGCCGTCGAGGACTGGCGGCGCGGATCGGGCACGTGAGCGTGCCCTCAGCCCATCCAGCCGCCGCCGCTGACGTTCATGATGGCCCCCGTGACGAAGCTGGCATGGTCGGAGGCCAGGAAGACCGCCACGGCGGCGACCTCCGCGGGATCGGCCTGACGAGCCAGCGGCGTGCTGTCGATGTAGGCCTGGGCGGCCTCCGAGAACCCCGCGCGCTGCATGGGCGTGTCGATGAAGCCGGGCGCGATGCTGTTGACGCGGATGCCCGCCGGCCCGTAGTGGCGCGCCATGGCGTAGGTGAGCGCGATGACGCCGCCCTTGGAGGCCGCGTAGGCCGGGGCCGAGCTCACGCCGCCCATCGTCGCGGAGATGGACGTGAAGGTGCAGATGCTGCCCTTCGTGCCCGCCGCGCGCATGTGCTCGCCGACGCTGCGCGAGAGGAAGAAGCTCGCCTTCAGGTTGGTGTCGAGCTGCCAGTCCCAGGCCTCCTCCGTGACGTCCACGAACGGCTCCCGGCGCAGGACGCCCGCGGCCAGGACGATGGCGCGCACGTCGCCGAGGGTGGCTGCGGCGCCGCGCACGAGACCGTCGTGGGCGCCCAGGTCATTGAGGTCCATGGCCACCGCCTGGTGCGGACCACCCGCCAGCGACTCCACGACCGCCCGCACAGGCTCCTCCCGCAGGTCGACCGCGCAGACGCGGGCGCCCACGTCCGCGAAGGCTCGCGCGGTGGCCTCACCGATGCCCTGCGCCGCACCCGTGACGATGACGCCGTGGCCCTCGAGGCCCCACCCGCTGCGGTCGCCGTCCATGCCTGCACCTCTTCCATCACGGGGCCGGGGCGGCCCCTTCGCGCCTAGCCTACCCGCCGCAGGAGGCCTCCATGAGCATGCCCGACATCCGCCCGGAGGGCTGGCCGGCCAGCCCCATCCGCCACAGCGAGATCCTCGGTCGGCCGCTCCGCCAGGACGGCCTGGCGACGCTGGGGACGAGCACCCAGACATGGGCTGAGGTCGCCATCGAGGAAGGTCGCTGGGACCTGGCGCTGGAGCTCGTCGAGTACTTCGCCCGCGAGATCGCGATCATGAACGACGTCCTCTTCGTGTGGCTCACGGACATCCTCGACGACCGCCTGGCGCGGGCGGGTGCCACCGAGGGCGGCCTGGGTGACAAGCTGCTCAGCGGGTACCGGCGCTTCCAGCCCGGGGCAGGGGACCTGGAGCGCGCCAGGCAGGCCCTGGCGGCCCACGACGGCTCCGCCGCGGTCGCGGCCGTGGAGCTCATGCGGGTGCGCTGGGCGGCCCAGCACGATGGGCTCGTGGTCTGGATCCAGGAAGTGCAGACGGAGATCGCGCAGGCCTTCGGGGAGGACGCCATCCTCGAGTCGGTGACCCTCGCCTACGAGCACATCTGGAAGCCGCGCTACGCGCTCTGGGGAGCCATGACCCCGGAGCTGCGCCTGGCGCTGAGCGTGGAGGGCATGCGCGGTGGGCATCTCTCGGGCCCCCGCAAGCGAGGCGACGTGGGCGTCAGTGACGAGGGCGACCGCTACGTGATGTCGCTGGACCCCTGCGGCAGCTGCGGCGTCCTGCGCCGTGGCGATCCCGACAGCGGGCGTCCGCCGCACCCCTCGGCCACCAACCAGGAGCCCCATCCGTGGACGCAAGGGCGCACGGGCATGAGCTGGTACAGCATCCACTCCATGATCGCCCTGGAGTACCTCCAGATGGTCGAGGGCCAGCCGCCCCTGCGGCCGCTGGAGGACTGCGACCTGCCCGACCGGCCCTGTCGCTGGTTCATCTACAAGGACCCCACCAAGCCCCGCCGCATCCACTACGAGCGCCAGGGGTTCACGGCCGCCAGCCGACGCCCCGGCCTGACCCGATCGTCGCCAGCCACGTCGTCCCACTGCACCCGGAGGTCCTTCGCATGTCCCGTCTGACCGGCCTGCCGCTCCTGCCCATCCAGTCCCTCGGAAGCGCCGGGGCCCCGCCCTGGGTGTGGCTTCTCCGGGATGCCGTCGCGGAGGGTCGGCTGGGGCCCTCCGACATCGCCGAGTCGCTGCGAGACGCCGCCCGCATCGCGCTGCTCGACCAGGTCGAGGCCGGCACCGACGTCGTCTCCGACGGCGAGATGCTGCGCGCCGACTTCACGCGCACCTTCCACGCCCACATCCGGGGGCTCGAGCCCATCGAGTCCGAGCGGCGGCTGGGCTACCCGGGTCCCGACCAGGTGGACGCCTTTCGGGCCGTGGCCCAGATCTCCGCACCCGATGGATACGGCCTCGTCGAGGAGGTGCAGCACCTCCTGGCGCTCACCGAGCAGCCCTTCGTGACGGCGCTCCAGGGCCCGGTGACACAGGCCTTCCGCATCGACCCGGGCGACGGCGTACGCCGACAAGGGCAAGGTCGCCTGGGCGCTCGTGCCGGACATCAACCGTGAGCTCAGGGCGGCCGTGGACGCCGGTGCGCACCTCATCCAGGTCGACGAGCCGGCCTTCTGGATCATGCCGGGCGGCCTGCCGGAGATGGTCGAGATCGCCAACGCCTGCATCGAAGGGGTGCAGGCCATGACCTCGCTGCACCTCTGCTTCGGCAACTTCCGCGGGCGTCCGGCCACGGCCCATCGCTCGTACGCGGCCTTCGCCCCGTTCTTCCGGGAACTCGCCTACGACGCCCTCAGCCTGGAGTTCGCCAACCGCTCGATGTGGGAGGTGGACCTCTGGGCGGAGCACGGTGGCGACAAGACGCTGGTGGCCGGTGTCATCGACGTGAAGGGTCGTGATGCGGAGAGCCCGGCCGTCGTCGCCGAGCGCATCCGTGCCGCGCTGCGCTCCGTCGCGCCGGAGAAGCTCTGGCTCTCCGCCGACTGCGGCTACAGCCAGACGGCGCGGCCGCTGGCCGTGGCCAAGATGCGCGCGCTCGCGGAGGCCGCCCGCACCGTCCGGAGGGAGCTGGCCGGCTGAGGTTCGGGCTCGGCCCGCCGGGAGCCGGGCGCCGCCGGTGCCCGGCCCGCGCCGGGATCAGGCGCCGAAGGCCTGGGCCTCCTCCATGGCCATGGCGGCCCACTCCCAGAGCCGCTGCGGCTGGTATCGGACGGTGGAGAT
The DNA here is from genome assembly GCA_963766685.1 of uncultured Chloroflexia bacterium. Lineage (GTDB taxonomy): Bacteria > Chloroflexota > Limnocylindria > Limnocylindrales > CSP1-4 > JAFMJV01. The sequence goes on along the minus strand of CAVYBJ010000007.1, from coordinate 10,610 downwards.
GTCCTTCATGATCAGCTCGACGTGGCAGCCGCGGGCCTGCTCGAGGAAGTCGCGCAGCTCCCCCCTGGCCCGCTCGGGATGCCACTCGTCGGTGGCGAAGACGGCCGGGTTCGGCTTGCGGCTGAGCACGTAGTCGGTGCCGACCTGCTCGACCATGCGCACGGTGTCCGCCCACGGCGTCGTCGAGATCTTGCGCAGGTTGGGGATGCGCCGGATGACGTCGATGGACTTGTCCAGGGGCTCGCAGCAGCCGTAGTAGGTCATGCCCCAGCGCGTCAGCCAGCGCATGTCGTGCTCGACCGCGAACTCCCAGCGCATCTGGGGCGAGACCTCGGAGAAGATCTGGGCGTTGGAGCAGCCCCACATGTTGTGCGCCCGCACGTGCTCCGGGTCGAAGGGCTCGCCGGGCAGCGCCTCCGTGTAGCCGTAGCCGCCTGAGCCGATGCGGGTGTTGTTGGCATCGAGCGAGAGCAGGTCCTGGGCCTCGAACTGGTCCAGCTCGGTCATCCAGGCATCGACCATGCGGTCGACGCCGGCGTGCACCAGGTCCGGACGCTGCACGAGGTCCAGCATGGCCTCCTCGACCCCCCACCAGCGGATGAGGTAGTCCCAGGGCGTGTACCAGATGTGCGTCTGGCCGGTCTTGCGCACGGGCAGGATGCCCTCGTAGACGCTCGCACATGGCGCGGTAGCGGAACTCGGTGGCCGCCTCGTTGTGCGTGACCTGCGGCATCCGGATCTTCTCGAGGTCGTCGAAGTCGTGGATCTGGATGTGGAACTCGCGCGAGACGATGTCGTTGGCATCGTCGGTCCGGGCGACCTCGACGTCCTCGACGATGCCGAAGTCCGTGCTGTGGATGGCCAGCGGACAGGCCAGGTGGTCGGTGAGGACCATGTCCGCCGGCAGGTGCCGCCACTGGTAGAGGGTGCGGCGCAGCTCGCGCTCCTGGTCCTGGGCCCAGGGGTCCTCGGTCTGCAGCGTCAGCTCGTCGTCGACGTTCATCTCGTGCCAGGGGATCTTGTTGATCCACACCATCGGCCGGGACGAACGCAGGTCGTTCAACTCCTGCCAGAGGCGGGCCTTCTCGGCGTGGACCGGCAGGGCCGCGTAGCCGGCCAGCTCGGAGGCCAGCCGGCGCAGGATCTCCGTGTCGCGAGGGCCGATCTCGATCTCGTGCGCGATGGGTGGCGGCTCGTAGTGGCTCGGGTCGTGCAGCACGGCTTCAGGCCTCCAGCGTGCGGCGCACGGCGGCGGCGATGTCCTCCGCGCCCGGCATCAACGCCTGCTGCAGGACCGGCGCGGCCGGGATGCGCGAGTCGGGCACGCCGACCCGCTCGATGGGCGCCTCCAGGAACCAGAAGCCGTCCTTCGCCACGCGCGCCGCGATCTCCGCGCCGAAGCCGCCGCTGACGTTGGCCTGGTGCGCGATGACGAGCCGGCCCGTCTTCTCGACGCTGGCCAGGACCGTGGCCGTGTCGAACGGGGCGATCCAGCGCGGGTCGATGAGGTCCACCTCGATGCCCTCCGCGGCGAGCGACTCGGCGGCCTCCTGGGCCACCTGGACCATCGGGCCGAGGGCCACGATGGTCGCCTGGTCGCCCGTGCGCATCAGTCGGGCGCCGCCGACGGACTCGATGGGCCCATCCAGGGCGACCTCACCGGACAACGTGTGGTAGTAGGCGCGGTGCTCGATGACGACGGTCGGGTCGTCGCAGGCGATGGCCGCCAGCAGCAGCGTGTAGGCCTGCTGGGGGTCGGCCGGCATGGCCACGCGCAACCCGGCTACGTGGGCGAAGAAGGCCTCCAGGCTCTGCGAGTGCTGGGCGCAGGAGCCGGGCAGGATGCCCTGCTGGGTGCGCACGGTGAGCGGCGCCGCGAGGCGTCCGGCCGAGACGTAGCGCACGTTGGCAGCCTGGTTGATGAGCTGGTCGAGGGCCACCAGGCTGAAGTCCACCCACATGATCTCGACGATGGGGCGGCGGCCCATCATGGCCGCGCCGACGGCCGCGCCGAGCATGGCCGTCTCGCTGATGGGCGTGTCGAAGACCCGCTCGCCGTGCTTGTCGCGGAGGCCCTTGGTGCAGCCGAAGATGCCGCCGGGGAGGGCCAGGTCCTCGCCGTAGAGGATGGACTCCGGGAACTCCGCCAGGGCCCGGTCGAGGGCCGCATTGACGGCCTTGGCGTACGTCAGGGTGGTGGTCGCGGCGACGGCGGTCTCAGGCATAGAGGTGCTCCTTGACGGTGGCCGGGTCGACCAGCGGCAGCGTCTCGAGCTGCCGGGCGGCCTGCTCCACCTCGCGGCGCACGGGCGCCTCGATGGCAGCGATGGCGGCTTCGTCGAGGCCCTGCCCAGCCATCTGCCGGCGCATGCGCTCGAGCGGCTCGTCGGCCCGGGCGGCCTCCAGCTCGCCCGGCTGCCGATAGGTCTCCGCGTCCCCGATGTAGTGGCCCACGATGCGCTGCGTCATGGCCTCGATGAGGGTCGGTCCGTCGCCGGCGCGCGCCCGCTCGACGGCCTCCCGTGCCGCGGCCTCCACCGCGAAGGGATCGTTGCCGTCCACCCGGACGCCGGGCATGCCATAGGCCGCGGCGCGGTTGCTGAGCACCGGGTCGGCCACCATGGCGGCGATCCGCGTCAGCTCCGAGTAGCCGTTGTTCTCGCAGATGAAGACGACGGGCAGCTTCATGGCCGAGGCCATGTTCATCGACTCGTGGACGGCACCCTGGTTCATGGCGCCGTCGCCGAAGACGGTGATGGCGACGCGGCCGGAGCCGTCGAAGCGGGCGGCCAGTGCGGCGCCCACGGCGATGGGCGCGCCCGCTCCCACGATGGAGTTCTCCCCGTAGAAGCCCACGTCCGGCGCGGAGAAGTACGCCGACCCGCCGCGGCCGCCGCTGGGACCGCCGACGCGGCCGGCGACCTCCGCCAGCAGCGAGAGGACGGGCAGGCCGCAGGCCAGCGCCCAGCCGTGGCCTCGGTAGGTGGAGAAGACGGCGTCGCCCGCGCGCCGGGCGCCCACGACACCGACCGGGATGGCTTCCTGGCCGATCTCGAGGTGGACGGACCCGACGACGGTGCCCGCCAGGCGGAGGCGCATGACCTCCTCCTCGGTGAGCCGGATGCGGAGCATGGACGTGTAGGCGTCCACGAAGTCAGCCGCCAGGCTCGCGCTCCCGATGGCTTCAGCGGTCATGGTTCAGCACGGACCTCCCTGCGTTCAGAGCGCGCAGCCTACCATGCGCCATCGGCCTCACAGGGGTGCTTGCCGAGACGCCGCGCGGCACTCAGAGGAATGGTCTCGAACCCGGCCGTCCGGAAGTCGCCGTCAAGGGCGATGGCGCTGTCGATGCTCTCGCGTCGCATGAAGGCGAAGCTCACCCGGTCCACCACCGAGACGGAGGTCTCGATGGCCGCCCGGAAGTCGCGCACGGCGATGGCGTGGAGCTCGGCGTCCACGGGCGTCACCTCCAGCGCCGGGATGACGCGGTCGATGATGTCGCTCGCCACCGCGGGCCGAACCGCCGGCGCGCCACGGCCAGGGTCTCGATGACGACGTAGGCGTGTGTCACAAGCGGCAGGTCGCGCCCTCGTGCGAATGCCGCGACCACCTGCTCATGAGCCAGGTCATCCCGGTCGATGAGCGCCAGGATGCCGCTCGTATCGACGAAGAGCTTCACCAGCCGTCCGCGAGCAGCTCGTCGTGGTCCCGGGCGACGGTGCCTGTCCCGGAGGCTGCCGTGCCAGCCACCCCGAGCAGCGCCTCCACGCGGTCGATGCGGGCCTGGTCCTCATCCGGCACGGTACGGTCGATGGCATCCCGAACGACGGCCGCCAGCGAGACGTGCCGACGGCGCGCCTCCCGACGAAGGCGTGCGCATCTGTTCCTCGGTCAGTGAGACCTGCGTTCGAATCACGTCGGCATGATAACAGTGACGCCATCTGTTGATGTAATCCAGAGCAAGGGAGCCTCTCTCGACTCGCCGGCGCTACTCGTGAGCGGCGACGGCAGCAGCAGGCTCGGAGCCGCGCACGGGCTGCGCGTCGCCGAGCGTCGGACGCTGCACGAGCGCGGCCGCCAGGAGGATGGCGCCGCCGCCCAGCACCTCGACGACGGTCACCGGCTGGCCCAGCACGAGCGCCGCCGCGACGACGGCCACGACCGGCTCGGCGAGCATGACCATGGCCGTGCGGGTGCCGCCGATGCGGCGCACGCCCAGGAGCACCAGGACCTTGGGGATGGCGGCGCCGATCGTGCCGGCCAGCAGCACGGCCATCCAGACGATGGGCTCCGTGGCCCAGCCAGCCACGGACGAGAAGCCGCCCGTGAGCAGGGCCGCCGTCCCGGAGATGAGCATGCCTCCCAGCAGGATGAGCGAGGTGGCCTGCACGGCCGGCACGGACGTGTAGCCATCCCGCGAGACGACGAGGTAGGCGGCCTGGCAGACCGCCGCTGCCAGCGCCAGGCCCACGCCGGCCAGCGTCACGTGGGCCTCCGGGCCCACCTGGCTGCCCACGACCAGCACGAGCCCGGCCATGGCCAGGACCAGGGCCCCCAGCCGCAGGGGCGTGATGCGCTCCAGGCCCATGGCGGCCATGGCCACCATGACGAGCACGGGATACGTGTAGAAGAGCGTCATGACGATGGCCACCGCCATCACGGAGAAGGCCGCGAAGAGGAGCAGGTTCATCGACCCGTTGGCCACGATGGCGACGGCCAGCATGCGCCGCTCGCGCGGGGCCAGGCCGCGCAGGCTGACTCGGGGCTGCCAGCGCGCCAGCACCAGGATGCCCAGGATGAGGGCGCCCAGGGCGGCACGCAGGGCCGTGAAGACCGCGGCCGGCATGCCCTCCCGGTAGGCCAGGCCGGAGATGACGCCGAGCGTTCCCAGGGCCGCCGCCGCCCCGAAGACGAGGGCCACGCCGCGACCGTCGGCTCGACGCCGGTCGTCGCGTCATGGGCGAGCCGTGGGTCGACGCTCCCGATGCCGGGACGCAGGGCGCTGCACCAGGAAGGTCGACGACCTCGTCGACGAGCCCAGCCCCGGCTCGTAGCCCTCGAAGACGTGGTCGGCGCCCTCGATGGGCCGGAAGTCGACGGGGACGCCGAGCTCCCGCAGGCGGGCCGCGAGCTGCTCGGACTGGCCGAAGGGCACCCAGCGGTCCCGTGTGCCATGCATGATGAGGAATGGCGGCGCCTCGGCGGTCGCCCGGCGGCACGGGTCGGCCCGGGCCACGAGGTCCGGACGCTCCTGGACCGGCGCGCCGATGAGCCGTGACTCGGGCGAGTCCGGGTCGTCGTGGCACATCATCGAATCGGCCGGCGCCTGGCGGTCCATGGCCGCGAAATCGGTCGGGCCGTACCAGTCGACGACGGCCGCCACGCTCGGCGGCTGCTCGGCGAACGCGATCGTGCGCTGCCGGACCGGCCGACCCAGCCGTCCCGGCGACGCCCGCGAAGGCGGCCAGGTAGCCGCCCGCCGATTCGCCCCAGGCCGCCACCCGCGACGGGTCGACGTCCAGCTCGGCGTGGCGGGCGCGCAGCCAGCGGATGGCCGCCTGCACGTCCTCCAGCTGGGCCGGGAAGCGCGCCTCGCTGCTGAGGCGATACTCGACCGAGGCCACGGCGAAGCCGGCCAGGGGCAGGCGCGTGAAGAGCCGCTCCTGCTCGAGGAGCGGCGGCAGCGCCGTGCGGTCGCCGTGCATGAAGGCGCCGCCGTGGATCCAGACCACCAGCGGCGCCGGGCTGCGCGTCACGGGCGGCAGGTAGAGGTCCAGGCGCAGCGGCCGGTAGCCGGTCAGGACGCTGAAGATGGCGCCCGACCGCAGGCGCACGCCGTGGTCCTGCAGCTGGACCTCCGGCAGCGCGGCGGTGGTCAGCGGCCAGGGCTGCTCGCGGTTCGGCGTCGGTCATCTCAGGCGGCCTCGTCGAGGATGCCGGTGTTCATGAGCCGCAGGATGGCGGTGGCGTCCATGGCCTCTCCAGCCAGCTCGCCGCAGATGGAACCTCGGTAGAAGACCAGCACCCGGTCGCAGGCGCTGGCCAGCTCCTCGAGGTCGGTCGAGTGGAAGATGACCACGGCGCCACCCGCGGCGGCGGCGTGGAGCAGGCCGTTGATCTCCGCCCTGGCGCCCACGTCCACGCCACGAGTCGGGTCGTCCAGCAGGATGGTCGTCGGCTGCGTGTCCAGCCACTTGGCGATGACGACCTTCTGCTGGTTGCCGCCGGAGAGCTTGCCGGCGTTGAGCCGGACCGACGGGGTGCGCACGGCCAGCGATCGCGCCAGCGTCTCGGCACGCGCCTGCAGCTGCCGGATGCGCAGGAAGCGCCCGTCGCGCATCATGCCCATGGTGCGCACCTGGACGATGTTCTCCCAGATGGGCTTGTCCAGCATCAGGCCCAGGCGCCGGCGGTCGCCGGAGACGTAGGCCACGCCACGGTCGATGGCCTGGCGGAACGAGGTCGGTCGCGGCCGGTCACCCGGCAGCCTCACGTCGCCCACCGGAGATGGGCTCCAGGCCGGCCATCACGCCGAGCATGGCGATCGGGCCCGAGCCGGCCAGGCCCGCCAGGCCCGACGACCTCGCCGGCTCGCACGCGGAAGCTGACGTCGGCCAGGCCGGAGCGCGTGCTGACGTGATCGACGACGAGCTCGGCACTGCCGGCCGCCGCCTCGATCGGGCGAGGCGATCGCCGGGCGCACCGGGACCGCCAGCGACTCGTCGCGCGCCACCTTCGACGTGCGGCCCAGCATGGCGTCGACGATGAGCGGCAGGGTCAGGCCGGCCAGCGGCTCGGCCGCCATGACGACGCGCCCGTCCCGCAGCACGGTCACCTCGTCGCAGAGGCTCATGACCTCCTCCAGGATGTGCGAGACGTAGACGACCGCCACGTCCGCTTCGCGCAGGACGCGCAGGATGCCCAGCAGCCGCTCGCTGGCGCCGGTCTCCAGGGCCGAGGTGGGCTCGTCGAGCAGCAGCACCCCGGGTTTGGCCACGAGCGCCTTGGCGATCTCCACGAGCTGCCGCTCGGCCAGGTCGAGCGAGCCGACGAGGGTGCTGGGCGCGTGGCTCACGCCCAGCGACTCGAGCACGGGCGTGGCCAGCTCGAGCATGCGCCGGCGGTCCACGATGGGTCCCCGGCGCGGCTCGCGCATGGGGAAGAGGTTGGAGAGGATGTCCAGGTGCGGGAAGAGGCTCAGCTCCTGGGCCACCACGGCGACGCCGTGCCGGACGGCGTCCGCGGTGCTGCTGAAGTGGACCTCCTGCCCACCGAGGCGCAGGGTGCCCGCGTCGGGACGCACGGCGCCGGTCATGACCTTGACCAGCGTCGACTTGCCGGCTCCGTTCTCGCCGAGCAGCGCGTGCACGCTGCCCGGACGCACGCTGAAGCTGGCGTCGTCGAGGGCGATGACGCCCCCGTACGTCTTGCGGATGCCCTGCGCCTCGAGAGCGGTCACGTTAGGGCCAGGGGACCAGGTGCTGGTCGGGGTTGGCGATCTGCTCGTCACCCAGCGGCGCCATGCCGGCCGTCACGGACTCCGGGCTCGCCTGGCGGGCGATGATCTCGTCCACGTTGTCCGCGGAGACGAGCAGGCCGCCCACGTTCCAGAGGCCCTGTGGCAGCGGCTCGCCGCTCTTGGCGCTGTTCGCCAGCAGCTTGGTGGCGATGTAGCCGGAGAGCCAGTGCTCTGGCGACATGACGTAGTCGACGGAGCCTTCCTTGACGGCCTGCAGGTTGCCGGCCTCCAGGTCGAAGCCGCCGGACGGCAGGTCGAAGCCGGCGCGCTTGGCGAGCAGGCCCCAGGCCGTGGCGTCCTGGGCGCTGGGCGCCATGACGGCGACCGCGTCCGGGTTGTTCTTGAGCAGGCCGTCCCAGGCCGCGTAGACCTCGGCCGAGGTGGCGGTCGTGCCCATCGTGGAGATGGGGCCGACGATCTTGAGGTCCGGCCGCAGCTCGGTGACCTTGTCGACCATGCCCTGGGCGCGCATGTCCAGCGGCGGCACGCCGACGCCGGTGCTGCCGATGATGACCGAGCCCGTGGCGTCGGCCGGCACGAGCTCGAGGACCTTCTCGGCCAGCTGCATGCCGAGGGCGTGGTTGTCGTTGGTGACGAAGAGGCCCACGCCGGCGTCGGCCGGCGGCGGGGCGTCGATGGCGACCACCGGGATGCCCGCGTCGGTGGCGTCCTTCACGGGGCGGAAGAGCGGGTCGGCGGCCAGGCTCTGCAGCACGATGCCGTCGGTCTGCGTCTGGGCGATGGGCACGAAGAGGGCGGCCTGCTTGCTCGGGTCACCCGTGTCCGGCGCGGCGATCTTGACCTCGACGCTGGGGTCCAGCTCGCCGACCGCCTGGCCGCCGTTGGCCATCTGCACGAAGGCGTCCGTCTTGGTCTCCCAGTAGACGAACCCGAGCTTGGTGGGCTCGGCGTCCTGGGCGACCGTGGCGACGCTGCCGATGGCGGTCAGGGCCAGGCTCGCGACCGCCACGCCGAGCACGCGACCCATGCGCGTGCCGTGGCGGCCCGTGGGCTCGATCCGTGGTGCATCTCCTGTTCCTCCTTGTCCCCGAGCGGGGGTCGACATGGCTGGTCCGGTCCTGGTTCGGCCGGTCCGGCAGATGGGTGGGGCACCGCGGGGCCCTGCCTCGTCAGCCCTGCTGCGCAGCGCGGCGGCGCTGGCGCTGGACGAGGCCGTCGATGGACACCGCGCCGAGGATGACGGCGCCGGTGGCGAACTGGCTCCAGGCGGCCGGGGATCTGGAAGTAGACGAGGCCCACGCTGACGGCGGTGAGCAGGATGGCGCCCATGACGGCACCGAAGACCGTGGCCTTGCCGCCGGCCAGGGGCGTGCCGCCGATGACCGCGCCGGCCACCGCGTAGAGCTCGATGCCGCCGCCGCTCTGCGGGTCGCCGCTGGTGAAGAAGGCCACGCCGACCACGCCGGCGATGCCGGCCATGAGCGCGGCCAGCATGAAGCCCATCGTCTTGGTGCGCCGGATGGGGATGCCGCTGAACTCCGCGGCGTCCGGGTTGGAGCCGATCTCGCGGACGCGGAAGCCGAAGGGCGTCTGGCGCATGACGATGGTCAGCACGACGACGATGACCGCCAGCAGCATGACCGAGACCGGGATGCCCAACACCTTGCCGCCGCCCAGGATCTCGAAGAAGGGGTCGGACAGCGGCAGGCCGGTCACCTGCGTGCCGCTGGAGAGCGCCAGGGCCAGGCCGCGCAGCATCCAGCCCATGGCCAGCGTGCCGATGAGCGACGGGATGCCGATGACCTGGCTGGTGAAGGCGTTGGCGGCCCCGATGCGCGGTGGCCACCACGAGCGTGATGGCGACGGCGATCCAGGGGTTGAAGCCCTCGCGCATGAGCACGGCGACGACGATGCCGGTGAGGATGAAGTTGCCGCCGACCGAGAGGTCGATCTCGTTCTGGGGGATGAGGAAGACGATGCCGGCCGCGATGATGGCGGCGTAGACCGAGGACTGGACGACGTTGATGAGCTGGCCCGGCGCCAGGAAGTTGGGGTGCGCGATGCCGATGACCGCGACCACCACGATGAGGGCCAGGACGGCGCTCGACCAGTCGGCCATGGCCACGCGCCGGATGGACCAGCCGGCGGTCGGGGATGTGCGCGGCTCGATCTTGGTCGGACCGCTGCTCTCGGGGCTCAAGTCGTCACGCTCCTCCATCGCCGTGGCCGGATCGAGGCACCCTATGGGGACGGTGCCGGCCGCGTCAACGGTGCAGGCCACTCAGTGGACGATGACGTGGCACTTGCCGGCCAGCCTCGCGTCGGCGGGCCACACCCGCCGGCCTCTCAGCGTTCGAGGGCGGCGAGCTGGCGGCTGATGCCGCGGGCCACGGCCTTGATGGGCGGCGCCAGGCGAGCGACGTCCGCCCGCGAGGCCTCCACGATGAGCGAGATGGCACCCAGGACGGTGTCGTCGGCATCCAGGATGGGGACCCCTACGGAGGCGGAGTTGAGGCCCATCTCCATGCGCGTGATGGAGTAGCCGCGCTCCCGCGTCTCGGCCAGCTCGCGGCGCAGGATCTCGGGTCCGTGATGGTGTAGGGCGTCATGGGCGCCAGGCCGCGCGCCATGACGGCCTCCTGGAACTCCGGCGGCGAGAAGGCCAGGATGGCCTTGCCCACGCCCGTCGAATGGAGCGGCAGCCGGCCTCCAACGCGCGACGTGATGCGCACCGACGTGCGGCCCCGGACGCGCTCGACGACGAGGGCATCGAAGCCATCCGGCACGGCCAGCTGCACGTTCTCGTGCGTGGCCTCGTAGAGATCCTGCATGAAGGGCAGCGCCGCGTAGCGGAAGGTGCGCGTGTGGGCGGAGAGCGTGCCGATCTCCCAGAGCCAGGGGCCCACGCGATAGGTCTTCTGGTCCGTGAGCTCCAGCGCGCCGTGCTCGCAGAGCTGTGAGGCGAGGCGGTGCACGGTGGTCATGGGCAACCCGGTCCGTCGGGCCAGCTGCGCGCGGGTGAGGTCCACCTGGGCTTCGCGGAGGGCGTCGAGGATGGCGAAGGCCTTGTCCAGGACCGACCGACCTGCCTCGCGGTTGCGACCGCTCATGCCCGACCTCCTGCCTGCTG
>CAVYBJ010000006.1:0-19892 GCA_963766685.1 uncultured Chloroflexia bacterium | reverse complement strand
AGGCGCCCGGGTCACCCTCGTCGGCGTTGCAGATGACGTACTTCTTGTCACCCGAGGCCTTGGCGACGGTGGTCCACTTGAGGCCGGTGAGGTAGCCCGCACCGCCGCGGCCGCGCAGGCCGCTGGCCGAGACCTGGTCGCGGACCTCCGCGGAGGTCATCTCCGAGAGGACCTTGCGCAGTGCCTGGTAGCCACCCTGGGCGACGTAGTCCTCGAGCGACTCCGGATCGACGATGCCGAAGTTCTCCGTGGCGACGCGGACCTGCTTCTCGAAGAAGGGGCCCTGCGGCTGGCGCGTGGCGTCCGGGCCGACCGCCTTGGGGCGGCCACGATGGGCTCCACCGCGTCCGGGGAGACGTGCTCGAGACCTGGCCGGTCTCCGCGATCTCGACGAGCGGACCCGCCGCGCAGAGGCCCAGGCAGCCGACCCTCTTGACAGTGATGTCAGTCGTCTCCGCCGTCAGCTCGGCCAGGCGCGCCGTGATGTCGCTGGAGCGACCACTGATGCAGCTGGCGGCCTCGCAGACGCGCGCCGTGGCGCGGGCTCGCCCCACGCTGCTGCCGATGGTGATGGTGCGGTGCTTGGTGGGAGTCACCGCGGCCGTGTTGTCGCTCACATCGCCTCCAGTGCTGCCATCAGCTCATCGACCCGGGCCTTGCCCTGCATCTGGCCGTCCAAGACGACCGCGGGCGCCAGGCTGCAGGCACCGATGCAACGGGCGGTCAGGAGGGAGATCTTGTCGTTGGCGGTCGTCTCCTTGGGCTTGATGCCCAGGCGGTCCTTGAAGCCCTTGAGGATCTCACCGGCCCCGTTGACGTAGCACGCCGTGCCTGTGCAGACGACGCAGAGATGCTCGCCCTGCGGCTTGAGGGTGAAGAACGAGTAGAAGGTGGCCACGCCGAAGACGCGCGAGTGGGGCACCCCGAGGGTGTCGCCCACGAACCGCAAGGCGTCACTGTCCAGGAAGCCAAAGGCTTCCTGTGCGGCGTGGAGGGCTTCGATGAGCGCCTCGGGCCGGTCGCCCATGCGGCGCATGCGCGTGGAGACGATCTTCCAGCGCTTGTCATCTGTGGGCGGGGCCGGCTTGGTATACGGGATCGGCATGCGTGCCTTTCGGGTGTCACTGGTTGGACGGTCGAGACCCGCGCGCCCGGCCAGTACCCGATACGGGACCTGGCGGGGGGCCCACAGGTCGTGCCCCTCAATCATAGGCAGGCGGCGTATCGCGCCGGGGTGCCCATCGGCCCGAATTGCACGGGCCGCGTGGCCGTCGACGCTGGCCTCGCTTCGTCCGGCAGGCGGTCCGGGTCCCGCGGAGAGAGTGTCACCAGTCGTCGACATGGCGGCCGCTGGGGTGGGGGTCGCCACCCCCCGGCCAGCCACCGGCCAGCCACCGGCCAGATGCGATCAGCGGCAGGCGGTCTCGCGGATCGTGTCCACCATGGCCCAGAAGTTCTCCAGCGGCGTGTCGAGCTGGACGTGGTGCGTGGGCCCCAGGATGAGTCCGCCACCCTGGCCGATGGTCTCCACGCGCAGGCGGATCTCGTCGGCCACGTCCTGCGGCGAGCCGAACGGCAGCGTGCACTGCTCGTCGATGCTGCCCCAGAAGAGCAGCCGGTCGCCGTAGTGGCGCTTCAGCTCGGCCGGGTCCATGCAGGCCGGCTGCACCGGATTGAGTACGTCGATGCCGATCTCGATGAGGTCGGGGATGACCTCGCGCACGTCGCCGTCGGAGTGGTAGGCCACCAGCAGGTCCGGCTTGATGGCCTTGACGCGGCTCACCAGCTCCGCCATGCGCGGCTTGAAGAAGCGCCGCCAGGTGTCAGGGTTGATCAGCATGCCCCGCTGGGCGCCGATGTCGTCACCCGTCCAGAGCATGTCGACGCCCATCGAGACGAGTCGCTCCGCGGCCGCCAGGTGATAGCGGAAGGGGATCTCCAGGATGCGCTCGGCGAGGTCCGGGTCCACGACGCAGGTCCATCAGCAGCCGCTCATAGCCGCGCAGGGCCCAGGCGGTCTCCCAGATGGTGGTGACGGTGACGCCGACGATCCAGTACTCGTCACCGTACTCGCGGATGACGCGCTCCGAGTCGAGGTACAGCTCGGGCCGCTGCGGGTCAGGCGGGACGTACGAGTCGATGGCCCCGTCCTCCGCCAGCGGGAAGCCCACCATCTCGGTGTAGTGGCCCGTCCCGAAGGGCGTCTCGTAGGGGTGCTCCCGCCACGTGACGCCCCACTCGTCGGTGTAGGTGCCGTGACCCGCGTAGTACGAGTTGGCCCAGCCGACGGAGGTCAGGATGAGGTCCGAGTCGATGGCCCGCTCGAGCTCGTAGGTGTTGCCACCGCCGTGCGGGTTGTGCTCGCCGCCGCGGGCGACGTTGAGCATGCCCCGCACGCCGAGGTCCGCCCGGAGCCGCTCCGCGAACTCCGGGGTGAAGCTGATCTGCATGGGGCAGCGATCGGGCACCTCGCGGGCGAGGGCCATCGCCACCCGGTCGCGGTGGCGCATCGTCAGGCGCTCGCGGCCAGCAGCTCCTTGGCCACGTTGGCTGCGGTCGCGGCGTCCTTGGCGAAGCCGTCGGCGCCGATCTCAGCCGCGAACTCGTCCGTCACCGGCGCCCCGCCGACGAGGATCTTGGCCTTGGGGTCGGCGGCCCGGATGGCAGCCACGGCGTCCCGCATGCCCACCATGGTGGTGGTCAGGAGCGCGCTGATGCCGACCACGTGGGCGTTGTGCTCCGTGGTGGCCGCGGCGAAGGCTTCCGGTGACACGTTCGTGCCCAGGTCCACGACCGCGAAGTTGGCGCCCTTGAGCATCATGCCCACGAGGTTCTTGCCGATGTCGTGCAGGTCGCCCTTGACGGTGCCGATGACGGCCGTGTGCTCGGGCGCCATGCCGCTGGCGGCCAGGAGCGGCTCCAGCAGGACGCTGGCCTCCTTCATGGCGTGGGCGCTGATGAGCATCTCCGGCACGTAGACGCCCTCGTTGCAGGCGAACTTGCGGCCGACCTCGGTCATGGCGGTCGTCATGGCGCCAAGGATCACGTCGGGCGAGATGCCCGCGTCGATGGCTTCCTGCGTCAGGCTCACGGCCGACTTGCGGTCACCGGCCTCCACGGCCGCGGTCAGCGCGTTCAGATCCACCATCGTCCCGTGACCTCCTTGTCTCCACTCGTCCTGATCTCGCGGCAGCATGGGGCTGCCGAATGACGTCCGTGATGGGCCGGATGGCCCGCTCGCAGGGTCGGACCGGCCGGTTGGCCGGTCGGGCTCGATCGCATCATGACAGCCGCAGGCGCACCCACCACGCCAGGCGCGCACCCGCAGACAGCAGCCGTGCCTGTCCATCGGCCTGGGCCGAGGCGAGGTCGTCGTGTGCGGACGTCGTGGGCTCCAGGGCGACCTGCTCGCAGGGCGGCCCCTCGGCCGGCCAGCCACCGTAGGAGAGCCAGATGCCCAGCACGGGCGCGAAGCCGCGCTCCCAGTCGATCTCCAGCCGCGCTCCGTCGGGGGCCACGGCGCTCACGGGTTCCGGCGCCTGCGCGTAGAGCTTGGCCGACCAGCCCAGGCCCGTGTGCACTCGGGAGAGGTCGAGCGGCGACCCGCCGGACGGCACGGCCAGCGGCCAGTCCACCCGCGCCGGCAGGTCGATGCCGGCCTGCGAGGTGCGCACGGCCTCCGTCACGCCGGGCAGCTCGAGACGGCAGCCGGGCTCGAAGCGGAAGACGGGGTGCTGCGACCAGAGCAGGGGCTGGTCGTGCTCGGAGAGGCTGAGCAGCTCGTACTCGGCCAGCACGGTGCACTCGTCGGCGAACGAGAGGCGGCGCGAGAGACGGTACGGCCAGCGCGGCACGCTCCAGGTGTGGGTCACCGCGCCACCTGCCTCGTCCACGGCCAGGTAGGCCCCCCGGCCCCACTGGTCGCCGTGATCCCGCAGGGGTGGCGCCGTCGCGTCGAGCGGATCGGGACAGGGCGCCACGGTGGGCAGGCATTCGTCCCAGCCGAACGACTCGCGTCCGCCGAAGATGACGCCCTCGCTCGACCAGGCCATGCCCTCCGCCTCCGTGGGAGGGGTGTTCTGCAGGAGCCAGTCCCGGCCCCGCACGACGTCCCGCAATGAGACGACCCGGGCGCCCACCTCGGCCACGACCTCCACGGCCACGGCGGAAGTGGAAAGCCGAACGGATGGCCACTCGCCCCAGGTGCCGTGGCTGACCTCGACGCGCGTCATGCCGCTGCGATCCTCAGGCCGCCAGGGCCACGCGGGTGCGGGCACGCTCGGCGCGCGACTGTCGCCACTGCGCCAGGGCCACCGCGGCGATGAGCAGGACGCCCAGGGCCACGCGCTGGTAGAAGGTGCTGACGCCGACCAGGTTCATGCCGTTGTTGAGGACGCCCACGAGGAGCACGGCCAGCACGGTACCCACGATGGTGCCCTTGCCGCCGGCCGTGGCCGCGCCGCCCAGGAAGACGGCCGTGATGGCCTGCAGCTCCAGGCCCACGCCATTGATGGGGTTGCCGGAGGTCGTGCGGGCCGCCAGCAGCACACCGGCCAGGCCGGCCGTGGCGCCGGAGAGGACGTACATGCCGATCTTGGCGCGCGTCAGGTTGATGCCCGCCAGGCGGGCCGCCGTGGCATTGCCGCCGATGGCGTAGACCGTCCGGCCGAAGTCCGTGTACTTCATGATCACGTGGAAGATCGCGGCCACGATCAGGAAGAAGATGAAGAGGATGGGGATGCCGGTCCAGTCGCGCCCGCCCAGTGCGGGCAGCGGCAGCTCGGCCGCGACGCGGCCCGTGCCCAGCCAGGTGAAGTCCGGCTGCGTCACGACACCCACCGGCTTGCCCCCTGGTGCCACCAGGAAGGCCAGGCCGGCGAAGGCTGCCAGGGTCCCCAGGGTGGCGATGATGGGGTTGACCTTCAGCTTCGTGACGATGAGGCCGTTGACGACGCCCAGCACCATCCCGGTGGCGATGCCCACGATGAGGGCGCCGGGCATGGAGCCCTGCACGAAGGGGATGGGGATCTCGAAGTCGCCGGGCATGAACACCGAGCCGTAGACGATGGCCGTGGCCGCGGTCACCGAGGCCACCGAGGCGATGGAGCCCACGGAGATGTCGAGCATGCCGGCCACGATGACGACGGTCTCGCCCAGGGCCAGCAGGCCGACGATGACGATCGACTGGCTGAGGCTGTTCATGAGGTTCTGCCAGGACAGGAACAGCGGCTGCAGGTAGATGACGACGGCCACGATGAGGATGAGCGCCAGGACCAGCGAGAGGTTGTCCACGCCGACCGTGTTGACGACGCGCTTCAGCGTGCTGACGTCCTCGTCCGCGGACAGAGGCGCACTGCCGCGCGGCGCGCCGCCGGGGGCCGGCTCCGGTGCCGGGACGGCCGGCTGCCTCTCGCTCATGAGATCTCCCCTCCGGCCGCGGCTGACTGACGCGCCGCCCGGCCTGTGCTGAGGTGCTCCTGCATGGCCAGCTCGAGCACCTGCCGTTCCGTGGTCCCTGGTCCAGGCAGCTCGCCGGTGATGCGGCCGCCCTGCATGACATAGATGCGGTCGGACATGCCCAGGATCTCCGGCAGGTCCGACGAGATGAACATGATGGCCAGCCCGGCGTTGGCCAGCTCGTCGATGAGCCGGTAGATCTCCGCCTTGGCGCCCACGTCGATGCCGCGCGTGGGCTCGTCGAGGATGAGCACCTTGGGTCGCGCTGCCAGCCAGCGCGCCAGCACCACCTTCTGCTGGTTGCCGCCGGAGAGCTTGCCGACCTCCTGGTCCAGCGACGGCGTGCGCACGTTGAGGCGCTCCACGTAGTCCGCGCCGATGCGCCGCTCCATGCGGCGCTGCATGATGCGGAAGCGGGTGAGCCGTCGCAGGATGGCCAGCGTGGTGTTCTCCAGGACGCTGCGGATGAGCACGAGGCCCTCACGCTTGCGGTCCTCCGGGGCGAAGCCGATGCCGTGGGCGATGGCCGCGCTGGGCGAGTGCACGTCCAGCGGCTTGCCGTCCACCGAGACGCTGCCGGAGGTCTTGGGCAGCTCGCCGAAGATGACCTTGGCCAGCTCGCTGCGGCCGGCGCCCACGAGCCCCGCGAAGCCCACGATCTCGCCGGCCCGGATGTCGAAGGAGACGCCGCGGTGCCAGTCGCTGCGGATGTCGTCGACCTGCAGGACGACCGCGCCGGGCGTGGGCCGGCGCCGCTGGAAGACCTCGCCCAGGTCGCGGCCGACCATGTTGCGGACGATCTCGTCCTCCGTCAGCCCGGCCGCCTCGCGCACCGTGACCAGGCGGCCGTCGCGCAGGATGGCCACGCGATCCGCGAGTCGCAGGATCTCGTGCAGGCGGTGGCTGACGTAGATGATGGCCACGCCCTCCGAGCGGAGCCGGCGCACCAGGGCGAAGAGTCGCTCGACCTCCTCGTCGGTCAGCGACGAGGTCGGCTCGTCGAGGGCCAGGATGCGCATGCGCGACTTGACGGCACGCATGATCTCGACCAGCTGGCGCTGGGCGGAGGAGAGCTCGTCGCCCATGCGCCGGCGGGGCAGGACCCGCTCGAAGCCGTACTCGGCCAGCTCCCGGTCGACCGCCTGGTTGAGCGCCCGACGGTCGACGAAGGGCCCGCGGCGGGGCAGTTCACCGGCGAAGATGTTCTCCGCCACGTCCACGCCCGGGATGATCTCCGGCTCCTGGTAGATGACGCGCACGCCGGCCGCGCGTGCCTCCCGCGGGTTGGAGAAGCGCAGCGGCTCTCCGTCGATGGTCAGCGTGCCGCTGTCCGGCTGGTAGTCGCCGTTGAGGATCTTGAGCAGGGTCGACTTGCCCGCGCCGTTCTCGCCCAGGAAGGCGAGCACCTCGCCGGGGCGCACGTCCAGGGAGACGTCGTCGAGGGCCTGGACGTTGGGGAAGGCCTTGCTGACGTGGCGGATCTCGAGGACGCCGGAACCACCTGCCAGGTCGGCTGCGGCGGCGTCGGGAGCAGCGGTCAGGGTCATGCCGTCACCAGTGTCGTGCGGGATGTGGGCGCGGGGCCCGGGCAGTGACCCGGACCCCGCGCGTCACGAACGGCTCTACTGCGAGCAGTTGGCCAGGGAGACCTCGTTGAAGACGTCCGCGTAGGTCGTGGCGTCGACGATGGTCGTGGGGGCGACGGTGAACTCGGGGAGCTCCACGCCGTTCACGATGTTGTCGTACAGGACCTGGGCCGCGGCGGCGCCGACATCGAGACCGGAGATGAACAGGGCGGCCTTGAAGCCGGAGGGCTGCTCGGCAGCCCAGAACTTGCAGGCCTCATAGGCGCCGAGGCCGACGCCGATGATGTTGTCAGGCGAGACGCCCTGGGTGGCCAGCGCGTTCAGGGTGCCCAGCACGCCCTCGTCGTTGCAGGCGAAGACGACCCAGTGGGTCACGTCCGGGTGGGCGGTGATGACCGGGCCGGCCGCATCCTGCGCCGACTGCGTCTCACCGGTGTAGGGGACCTGGAAGATGGACTCGGCGGCGACGCCGGCGTCCAGCATGGCCTGCTTGGAGGCGTTGGTGCGGTCCTCGCAGACCGACAGGGTCTGGACCTCGGTCGAGAGGACGCCGAGCACGACGGCCGGATCCTCGAGCCAGCCACCCTCGGTCAGCAGGCGGGCCGCCTCGGCACCGACCTTGGCGCCCATGTCCGGGCCGCTGAAGCCGACGAAGGGGACCGGATTGCCCTCGGAATCGACGATGCCGTCGTCCGTGGCCACGAGGGCCACACCGGCTGCCTTGGCGGCGTCGGAGATGGCCGGGCCGATGGTCTGGTCGGGCACGGTGATGGCGATGCCCTTGGCACCGGCCGAGATGGCGTCGTTCACGAGGCTCACGCCGAGGCTCGGGTCGAGCTTGGCATCCGCCTTGAGGGCCGTGGCGCCGAGCTCGGTGGCCTTGGCCTCGAACGAGGTCTGCAGGTCGATGAAGTACTGCTGGTCCGCGCTCTTGTTGATGACGTACAGGAGCGGAGCCTCGTCCTGGGCCGCAGCCGGCAGTGCGCCGAGGGTCAGGAGAGCGGCAGCGCCGAACGTCACGAGCGCCTTCTTGGTGCGAGAGTCAACCACGTTGGAACCTCCGGTGGGTAGTAGGGATGCCTCACGGACAGTCACACGACGGTCTCTGGTGCGGTCCTCCTCCTTGTGCTCCTCGCCCACGAGGCTCCCTGTGCACTCGTGGTTTCAAAGGTACGATTGGTCATGACCAATCGGCCCCGACTGTAATACAGTCGCCGGCAGGAGACAACGGGCGACAGGGTCATCGGTCACGAGGACCGCCGCCGCCGGCACTCCCGCAGGAAGGCACCACAGGAGACTACCCGATGGCACACGCGCGTACACGACCGTCCACGCCGGGCGCGGCCCCGGGGCGGCGGCCGCTCGTGCTGCCGCCGCGGCCGAGCGACCAGCTCGACCGCTCGGTGGCGGCCTGGTCGGAGCCCGTCGTCATCGACACCTATGCCCTCCCCGAGCCGGACCCCAATCCCCTGTTCCTGGAGCGGCGCGTCTACCAGGGCTCCTCCGGCCGGGTCTACCCGAACCCCGTGACCGACCGTGTCTCCGACGTCCCGGAGCCGCGCGCCTGGCAGGCCGTCCATCTCGAGAACGAGCACCTGCGGGTCATGCTGCTGCCGGAGATCGGCGGCCGCATCCACGTGGTCCAGGACCGACACACCGGCTACGACGTGGTCTACCGCCAGAACGTCATCAAGCCGGCGCTGGTCGGCCTCCTGGGCCCCTGGATCTCCGGCGGCATCGAGCTCAACTGGCCCCAGCACCACCGGCCCTCCACGACCATGCGCGCCGACTGGGCCATCGAGCGACTGTCGGACGGGGGTGCCGTGGCCTGGTGCTCCGAGCACGAGCCCACCGAGCGCATGAAGGGCATGCACGGGGTGACGCTGCGGCCGGGATCGTCCCTGCTGGAGCTCCAGGTGCGCCTCACCAACCGCACGCCGCTGGTGCAGACGTTCCTGTGGTGGGCCAACGTGGCCGTGCGCGTCCATGACGCGTACGAGGCCTTCTTCCCGCCGGACGTGGCCTACGTGGCCGACCACGCCAAGCGCGCCACATCCACCTTCCCGGTGGCACGCGGCCGCTACTACGGCGTCGACTACGGGTCGCGCCCGGCGGACGAGGCCGACCTGCGCTGGTATCGCAACATCCCCGTGCCGACGTCCTACATGGCCATGGGCAGCGACCGGGACTTCTTCGGTGGCTACGACCACGCCGCCGGCGAGGGCTACGTGCACTGGGCGGACCACGCCATCTCGCCGGGCAAGAAGCTCTGGACGTGGGGCAACCACGCCTTCGGGTCTGCCTGGGACCGCGAGCTGACCGACGCGGACGGGCCGTACGTGGAACTCATGGCCGGGGTCTTCACCGACAACCAGCCCGACTTCTCGTTCCTGCTGCCCGGCGAGGTGCGCACCTTCAGCCAGTACTGGTATCCCATCGTGGGCACCGGGCCGGTGCACGAGGCCAGCCTCGATGCGGCCCTGCGCCTCGAGCGCTCCGACCACGGTGCCCGCGTGGGGGTGGCCGTGACTCGCGCACGCCCGGGCGCTGTCATCCGGCTGATGGCAGGCGACGACGTCCTCCTGGAGCGCACCGCCGACCTGGCGCCGGACGCGCCGTTCGTCGACGAGGTGGCCGTCCCGGACGGGACGCTGACCGCGGATCTGTGCCTCTCCGTCAGCCACGAGGGCCGCGAGCTGGCGTCCTATCGACCCGTCGTCGCGCCGGCGATGGAGCCCCCGCCACCCGCCACCGAGCCCCGCTCGCCGGAGGCGATCGGCTCGCTCGAGGAGCTCTACCTGACCGGGCTTCACCTGCAGCAGTACCGTCACGCCACGCGCCGTCCGGAGGACTACTACCGGGAGGCGCTGCGGCGTGACCCCGGCGACAGCCGCTGCAACACGGCCATGGGCGAGTGGCACCTGCGGCGGGGCGAGCTGGCGGCAGCGGAGCGCCACCTCCGCGCGGCGCTGGTCCGCCTGACCATGCGCAACCCCAATCCTCGCCATGGCGAGGCCAGCTACCTCCTCGGCCTGGTCCTGCGACTGCGCGGCGACCTGGAGGGTGCCGACACGGCCTTCGGCAAGGCGGGCTGGGACGGCGCCTTCGTCTCCGCGTCGGACACGGCGCGCGCGGAGATCGCGTCGCTGCGCGGCGACGTGCCGCGGGCCCTCGCACTCCTGGAGCGAGCCCTGTCCGTGAACGCCGCCGCACCGGCCGCCCTGGGTCTCCGCGCCAGCCTGCTGCGCCGGGCCGGCCACCGTGATGAGGCGCGTGCGCAGGTGACCGCCATGCTGGCCGCCGACCCTCTTGACGTTCGGGCGCTCCACGAGCGCGCGCTCCTCGACGCCGACGAGGGACCGCTCCCAGGCGGCACCCAGACGGCGCTCGACGTGGCCCACGATGAGGCCCGGGCCGGGCTGCTGGACGAGGCCGTGGACATCCTCAGGCGGGCCGAGAGCGCCGGCGCTGAGCGGGGCACGGACGCCCCCCTCCTCCACTACACGCTGGCCTGGCTGGAGTGGCGTCGGGGCGGGGACGCGGACGCGGTGGCCGGGCACCTGGAGCGGGCGGCGAGCGTCCCAGCGGACTTCGTCTTCCCCGCCCGTCTCGAGGAGATCGAGGTGCTCGAGTGGGCCATCGGGCGGGCCCCGGGGGACGCACGGGCGCGCACCGCGCTGGGCAACCTGCTCTACGACCGGCGACGCTACCGGGAAGCCATCCGCCACTGGCGGGCCGCCGCCAGGCTGGAGCCGGGGCTGGCGGTCGTGCATCGCAACCTCGGCATCGCCGAGTTCAATGTGCTGCACCGCCCGGAGCGCGCTCGGGCTGGCCTACCGGCGGGCACTCCGCGCACGTCCCTCCGATGCGCGGCTCGTGTACGAGCACGATCAGCTGCGGAAGCGGCTCGGCGGATGCGCCGGCCGCTCGGCTGCGGGACCTCGAGGCGCGCCGCGAGCTGGCGCTGCAGCGTGACGACCTGGCCGTCGAGTACGTGACGCTCCTCAACCGCGTCGGCCGTCATGCCGAGGCTCGCGACGTGCTCCGCGACCGTCGCTTCCACCCCTGGGAGGGCGGCGAGGGCCTGGTCTCCGGCCAGTGGGTCGTGGCCCACCGGCAGCTGGCTCGGGCGGCGCTTCGAGACGGACGGCCCTCGGAAGCCGCCGACCTGCTGCGCGCAGCCATGGACTACCCCGCCGACCTCGGGGAGGGCAAGCACCTGCTGACAGCGGAGAACGAGCTGCAGCTGCTGCTCGGCCGGTGCCTGGCCGCGGGTGGCCTGGATGCCGAGGCCCATGCCTGGTGGGCACGAGCCGCGGAGCCGCAGGGCGACCCGGATGCTTCAGCGGGCGACGGTCCCTACTGGCAGGCCCTGGCGCTCCGCGAGCTGGGCGAGAGCAGCAGGGCCGAGACGCGCCTGAAGGCCCTCCTGGCGGCGGCCCGGCGCCAGGCCAGGTCGGAGGTGCGAATCCCGTACTTCGCCACCTCGCTGCCCACGTTGCTCCTGTTCGACGAGGACCTCACGGCGCGGGCCCACCTGGAGGCCCGCTACCTCGAGGGGTTGGCGCTGCTGGGCCTGGGTCGTGGCCGGGCGGCCTGGTCACGCTTCGCTGAGGTCCTCGCCGAGCGACCCGAGCACCTGGAGGCAGCACTCCGGCTGGTGGAGTCCGAGGCGGGCTGAGCCCCGGGCCTGCCCGTCAGGCGCCCACGGCGGGCGACGGCGCCCGACCTCCCAGCTGCGCGGAGAGCTCCTGGGCGCCCGCGAGGAGCGGCCCCCGGAGCTGCTCGAGGTAGTCGAGCGTGAAGCGCGTGGCCGGCCCCGAGCAGCTGAAGCCCATGCGCACGGGCGTGTCTCGCTCGAAGACGGGCACGGCGATGCAGCGCATGTCGTCCGAGAGCTCGCGGTCGTCGATGGCGTAGCCGCGCTCCCGGACGTGGCGCAGCTCCCGACGCAGCACCTCCGGCTGCGTGATCGTGTGGGCGGTGAGCGGCGGGAGCCCGGCGGCGATCACCGAGTCGATGGCCTCGGGGCCCTGGAAGGCCAGCAACGCCTTGCCGATCGACGTGCAGTGCAGACGGCTCCGGTCACCGACCTGGAAGTCGACCGCCACCAGGCGGCTACCCTTGACGCGCTGCACCAGCACCGTCTCCATGCCGTCCAGCATGGCCAGGTGGACGCTCTCCCCGGTCTCCGCGGCGAAGCGCTCCAGGATGTCGCGCGCCAGGCGCACGACCTCGTTGTCAGCCAGGAGGTTGCGGCTCAGGGAGACGACCCGGTAGCTGAGCGAGTAGCGACGGGTCCCGGGGTCCTGGCGGACGTAGCCCGCCGTCATCAGCGTGGCCAGCATCCGGTGCGTGGCGCTCTTGTGCATCCCGGCACGCTCCGCCACCTCTCCGAGCGCCAGGGCACGCGGCTCGGCAGCCACGGCCTCCAGGACGCGCAGCGCCTTCAGCGCGGTCGAGCTGGAGGACCCGCCGGGTGCCCGGCGCTCCAGTGTCACCGGGCGACTCGTCCTGGATCATGGATCGTGCTGGTCCATCATGCGGAACAGTCTGCCATAGCCGTGCCAGTGCCGGATCCCTCTTGACCGGTGACGTATGATGCGGATGGCATTCTATTATCTACGGCTGCATTCTGATATATGTAACGGAGGGGGTCAGATGCGGATGCTCGTCGCCGGCGAGTGGTGCGATGCCTCGGACGGCGCCACCATCGCGGTCCTGAACCCCGGCAGCGGCGCCCTCATCGACCGGGTCCCGGCCGCCACGGAGGCAGACGTCGAGCGGGCCGTGGCCGCCGCCCAGGAAGGCCGGCGGGCGATGCAGCTCATGCCCGCCCATGCCCGCGGCGCGGCACTCATCGAGGCTGCCGCGCGCCTGGAGGCCGATCGCGAGACCATCGCCCGCGTGCTGGCCGAGGAGAACGGCAAGCCCATCCGCCAGACCCGCGGAGAGGTGGATGCCTCCGCGCGCATCCTGCGCGGCTTCGGCGAGGAGGCCAAGCGCCTCTTCGGCCGGCAGGTGCCCATGGATGCCGTCCCCGGGGCGGAACGCCACGTGGCCATGGTCATCCGCCAGCCCGTCGGCGTGGTGGCCGCCATCGTGCCCTTCAACTACCCGCTGGAGCTCTACGCCCACAAGGTGGGCGCGGCACTGGGCGCCGGGAACGCCGTCATCGGCAAGCCGCCCAGCGACTGCCCGCTGACGCTCCTGCGCCTGGCGGAGATCCTCCAGGCGTGCGGGCTGCCACCCTCCGCGCACCAGATGCTCACCGGCAGCGGCGCTCGCATCGGGCCGCTGCTGGCGGCCAGCCCCGGCGTGCAGATGCTCACCCTGACCGGCAGCGTGGAGACCGGCGTCGCCCTGGCCCGCATCGCGGCAGAGCACCTGAAGCCCTTCCACGCCGAGCTGGGCGGCAACGACGCCTCCATCGTCTGCGCGGACGCGGACGTGGAGCTGGCGGCCCGCGCCATCCTGCTGGGCCGCCTGGCCCGGGGCAACGGGCAGATCTGCTGCTCGGTCAAGCGGGTCCTGGTGGACCGCCGCGTGGTCGCCGACTTCACGGCGGAGCTGGCCCGCCAGACCGCGGAGCTGGTGGTCGGAGACCAGCTGCGCGAGGACTGCGACGTGGGCCCGCTCATCAGCGAGGCGGCGGCCGTCGAGGTCGTGGCCCGCGTGGACGAGGCCGTCCGCGCCGGCGCCACGCTGGTCGCCGGAGGCACGCGCGAGGGCGCCTTCGTGGCGCCCACCATCCTCACCGACGTGCCCCTCGACGAGCGGCTCTTCTGCGAGGAGACGTTCGGGCCGGTGGTGCCCAGTCGTCGCCTTCGACACGCCTCGACGAGGCCATCGACATCGCCAACGACTCACCCTACGGCCTGCAGGCGGCCGTCTTCACGAAGGACCTCCAGACGGCCATGAACGTGGCCTTCCGCCTGGAGGCCGGCGGGGTCATCGTCAACTGGGGTTCCGCGGTGCGCTCGGAGAACCTGCCCTTCGGCGGCCTCAAGATGAGCGGCCACGGCCGGGAGGCCATCCACGACACGATGCTCTCGATGACCGAGCAGAAGGCCATCCTCTTCCACGACGTCCTGGCCGCGGGCTCGCAGGGCACGGGCAGCCGCGCATGAGTGATACGCCGCGGATCCGGATGGAGGGCATCTCCAAGCGCTACGGAGCGGCCTTCGCCCTGCGGGACGTGGAGTTCGTGGCCCGGTCGGGCGAGATCCACGCCCTGATGGGCGAGAACGGTGCCGGCAAGTCGACGCTCGTGCGGGTCCTCTCCGGGGCCGTGCCTGCCGATGGCGGTGCCATGCAGGTCGACGGCGTGCGCCTATCACCCGCGGTCACCCCACGACGCCCGTGACCAGGGCATCCGGGCCGTCCACCAGGAGTTCAGCCTCGTGCCGCAGCTGAGCGTGGCGGAGAACCTGCTGCTCGGAGAGCTGCCGACGCTGGCCCCGGGCATCGTGGACTGGGCGACGGCACATCGGCAAGCCAGCGAGAGCCTGGCGGCGCTGGGCTTCGAGGGCATCGATACCCATCTGCGCGTGGACCACCTGGGCGTCTCGCAGCGGCAGATGGTGGAGATCGCCAAGGCCCTGCGAGGCACGCCCCGCGTGGTCATCCTCGACGAGCCGTCGGCCGTCCTGTCCAACAAGGAGCTGGAGCGCCTCTTCGCCGTCCTGCGGGCCTTCCGCAAGGACGGCGGGACCGTCGTCTACGTGTCCCACCGCCTCGACGAGGTGCTGCGCATCTCCGACCGCATCACGGTCCTCAAGGATGGCGAGCGCGTGGGCACCGTGGAGACCGCCGCGGTCGGTGAGCAGGAGCTCATCCGCATGATGGTCGGGCGGCCCCTGAGCGAGATCTACCCGGCTCGCCAGCGCCCGCCGGTCAGCGAGCTGCTCACGCTCCAGGGCCTCAGCGGACCCGGCTTCCACGACGTGGACCTGGCGCTCGGGACCGGCGAGGTCGTGGGGCTCTTCGGGCTGGTCGGCGCCGGGCGCACGGAGCTGGCACGGGCCATCTTCGGCGCCGCGCGGCTGAGCTCGGGACGCATGTCGCTCGATGGCCAGCCCTACCGGCCACGATCGCCCGCCGATGCGCTCCGGGCAGGCGTGGCGATGCTCGGAGAGGAGCGCGGACGGGACGGGCTGGTCATGCCGGCCAGCGTCCTGGACAACCTGACCCTGGCGTCGCTCGGCCAGCTGAGCCGCTTCGGGGTGCTCCGGCGGCGCGCAGCAGAAGGCAGCCGCGAGCGGCCAGGTCGAGGGCCTGGACATCCGGCCGCCGCGTCCTCGGTCGGACCGTGCGCATGCTCAGCGGCGGCAACCAGCAGAAGGTGGTCTTCGGGAAGTGGCTCATCCGCGGGGCACGCGTCCAGATCCTCGATGAGCCCACGCGCGGCGTGGACGTCGCGACCAAGGTCCAGATCTACCAGATCATCGCCGACCTGGCCGACCGTGGGCTGGCGGTCCTGCTCATCTCGTCGGACCTGCCGGAGATCATCGGCATGAGCGATCGCATCATCGTCATGCGGCACGGTCGCGTGGCCGGCGAGGTGCCGGCCGGCCGAGGCCACCGAGGAGCGGCTGCTGACCATCGCCTCCGGCGTCGTGGGGATGGCCGCATGAGCGGCCCAGGCAGCGGCGCGAGCAGCCCGGGCATGCGCGGCAGCGAGGACCTGCCGGCCGGCCCTGCGAGCGTGGGCAGCCGGCTCAAGTCGAGCCTCGGGTCGCGAGGCTGGCTGGACCTGGCGCTGCCGGTCGTGTTCCTGGTCCTCCTGGTGTTCGCGGCCGTGTCGTCGGACACGTTCCTGACCGAGAACAACATCAGCAACCTGCTGCGCCAGATCGTCATCAACGGCCTGCTCAGCCTGGGGATGCTGGTCGTCATCCTGTCGGGTGGCATCGACCTCTCGGTCGGCGCGGTCGTCGCCCTGAGCGCCATCCTCGTGGGCGTGCTCATGGAATCGATGCCCATGCCCGTGGCGATCCTGCTCGCCATCAGCGCATCGGCGGTCGTGGGCCTCGTCAACGGCGGCATCATCGCCCGCTTCAAGATCGCCCCGTTCATCATGACGCTGGGAACGCTCTCCGCGGTGCGTGGCCTCGTCTACGTCATCTCGGAGACGCCCGTCGTCTACGACGACCCGGCCTTCCTGAGCATCGGCTCGGCGGAGATCGGGCCCGTGCCCGTCATCACGCTCCTCATGATCGCGGCCTTCGTGCTCATGAGCTTCTTCCTCAATCGCACCACTCCCGGCCGCGCCATCATCGCCATCGGTGGCAACGAGGAGGCCGTGCGGCTGGCCGGCATCAACGTCCGCCTCAACACGACGCTGGCCTACGTCATCTGCTCCACGCTGGCCGGCATCGCGGGCGTCGTCCTGGCATCCCGGGTGGGCATCTCCCAGCCCAGCGTGGCGTCGGGCTATGAGCTCGACGCCATCGCCGCCTGCGTCATCGGCGGCGCCATCCTCGGAGGTGGCGGCGGGAGCGTGCGTGGGACCTTCGCCGGCGTGCTGGTCCTGGGCCTCATCAGCAACCTCCTGAACATGTACAACGTGCAGGCCTACTACCAGCAGATCTTCAAGGGCGTGCTCATCGTCCTCGCGGTGCTCGCCCGACGGAAGGAGCGCTGAGCATGGCGTGACCGAGGTGCCAGCACCGGATCGGGCCGACGGAGGCCCATCGTCGAGGCGAGCGAAGCATCGCTCGCGAACCGAAGCAGGAGATCAGAGACGATGAAGCGAATCAGCGCCGCCATCCTGACGTTGGTCCTGGTCCTGGGCACTGTCGGCAGTGTCGCGGCTCAGGACGACGCAGAGAAGATCAAGATCGGCATGGCCAACCTGTCGCTGTGCTGCCCCTACTTCATCGGCATGTCGGAAGCCGTGCAGCAGGAGGCCAGCGTCTACGACAACGTCGAGGTCCTGGTCACCAACGCCGATGGTGACGTCGAGAAGCTCACCTCGGACATCGAGGACCTCATCGCCAAGGGCGTCGATGGCATCGTCCTCTCCGGCGCCTTCATCGAGGCGGCCCCGCAGGCCCTGGCAGCCATCAAGGAAGCCGGCATCCCGGTCGTCATGGTCGACCGCCTGCTGAAGGGCGGCGACTACACGAGCTGGGTCGGCCCGGACAACCACGCCATCGGCGTGCAGGACGGCGAGTTCATCGTCGAGCAGCTGGGTGGCGCCGGCAAGCTCGGGGTCATCCGCGGCGGGCCCGGCCGACAACACCATCGGCTCCGACCGGACCGACGGCATGCTCAGCCAGGTCGAGCCGACCGACATCGAGGTCATCACCTACCCGGACTTCGCCGGCTGGAGCACGGACGGCGGCTTCACGGCGGCCGAGACCCTGCTGGCGCAGAACCCGGACCTCAACGCCATCTTCTGCGAGAACGACTCCATGTGCCTGGGGGCCCAGAAGGTCATCGAGGACCAGGGGCTGGCTGACCAGGTCTTCGTGGTCGGCGTGGACGGCGAGAAGGCCGCCCTCGTCGAGATCATGAAGGACGGCGTCTACAAGGCCACCGGCCTCAACAGCTCCGACCAGATCGGGCGGGCCGGCTTCAACCGCCTGATGGCCATCCTGGCCGGTGCGAACGCGGAGAAGGACACCGTCATGCCCGTCGCCGCTCATCACGATCGACAACGTCCAGCAGTTCTACAACCCCGACAGCGTGTTCTAGTCGGCATCGCTGGAGTGCCGGATGGGCCTCTGGGCCCGGCCGGCAGGCGCTGAGCCGCGTCACCGGGCCGCCCGGTGTCGCGGCTCCCGCGTATCGTGGCGAGGGGCGTTCCAGGAGCGCGGCGCCCTGCGTCAAGGAGGAGGAGCCCGTGGGCTCGATCGTCGATCGCATCTCCGAGCTGGGCGTCGTGCCGGTGGTGGTCATCGACGACCCGGCCGACGCCCCGGCCCTGGCGCGTGCCCTGCGAGGACGGCGGCCTGCCCGTCGCGGAGTTCACCTTCCGGACCGATGCCGCGGTGGCGGCCATCCGCGCCGCTGCCGCCGCCTGCCCGGACGTGCTGGTGGGTGCCGGGTCGGTGCTGCTGCCCGAGCAGGTCGACGCGGCGGTCGAGGCCGGGGCGCGCTTCATCGTCAGCCCGGGCATCGACGATGACGTCGTGCTCCGCGCCCTGCGACCATGGGCTCGCCAGCCTGCCGGGCTGCGCCACCCCGAGCGACCTCATGCGCGCCCGCCGACTGGGCCTCGACTGTCGTGAAGTTCTTCCCGGCCGAGGCCGTCGGCGGCATCGAGATGCTCAAGGCCATCGCCGCCCCGTTCCCGGGGCTGCGCTTCGTGCCCACGGGCGGCATCGACGCGGCCAACATGGCCGTCTACCTGGCGGACAGCCGGGTGCTGGCGGTGGGCGGCTCCTGGATGGTCAAGCCGGCCCTCGTGCGGGCCCGCGACTGGGCGGCCGTGTCGGCAGCTGCGCGCGAGGCGGTCGCCACCGTCCGTCGCCTGCGGGAGGGGTGAGGACATGGCGGGACCTTCGGCCGGGGCGCAGCCCGCTGGTCGTCACGCTCGGCGAGATCATGCTCCGCCTCCGCTCCCCGGGCCACGAGCGGCTCTTCCAGTCGAACCTGCTGGAGGCCACCTTCGGCGGTGGCGAGGCCAACGTGGCCGTGTCGCTGGCGCAGCTGGGGCGTGGCGGCCCGCTTCGTCACCGCGCTGCCGGAGGGGCCGCTCGGCGATGCGGCCATCGGCCAGCTGCGCGGCCTGGGCGTGGACGTCGAGCCGTGTCATCCGTCGCCCCGGCCGCATGGGCATCTACTTCCTGGAGGCCGGGGCCGCGCAGCGGGCCTCGCGCGTCGTCTACGACCGCGACGGCTCGGCCATCGCCCTGGCCGGGCCGGCCGAGTTCGACTGGCCGCCGATCCTGGACGGCGCCAGCTGGTTCCACGTCTCGGGCATCACGCCGGCGCTGTCGGCGAGCGCCGCGGAGGTCGCCCTGGCGGGCATCGCGGCCGCCCGAGCGGCCGGGCTGGGAACCTCGCTGGACCTCAACTACCGGGCCAAGCTGTGGCGCTACGGCAAGACCGCGCCGGAGGTCATGCGGGCGCTCATGGAGCACGTCGACGTCGCCATCGGCAACGAGGAGGACGTGCCAGAAGTCCCTGGGCCTGGAGGTCGCGGCCGATGTCACCGCCGGCCGAGCTCGACCACGCCGCCTACGAGCGCCTCACCGGCCGCGTGATGGACGAGTTCCCGTCGCTCTCGGCCGTGGCCATCACGCTGCGCGAGAGCCGCGGCGCGGACGTGAACGGCTGGTCGGCCTGCCTGCGCGATGGCGACGGCTTCCACGTCGGGGCAGCGTACGACATCCTCGACATCGTCGACCGCGTGGGGACCGGGCGACGCCTTCGCGGCCGGCCTCATCTACGGCCGGCTCACGGGCTGACGGCCGCCGAGGCGCTCGACTTCGCCATCGCCGCCGGCTGCCTCAAGCACTCCATCCCGGGCGACTTCAACCGCGTGACGCTCGCCGAGGTGCAGCGCTGGCAGCCGGCGACGCCTCCGGCCGCGTGAGCCGCTGATCGACCGCGCGGGCGATCGCCGCGCTGACCTGCGGGACTTGACGACGACGATCCGTGGGTGAATGCACATCGCGATGCTGAACATTTGCGGCGGGCGCGCTACCATCCCGACAGTCCGCGCTCGGAGGCCCCTGGGTCGACACGGCCCCGGAACGGGCGGGCAGCGGGAACCGTTCTGGCAGGACCACAGCGAGTTATCAACATGAAGGCCGTCACCACCACCCTCCTGACCATCACCGCGCTCGCCGCCGTGAGCCTCCCGACGTTGGCTCAGGACGAGGAGAGCACGCTGCC
>CAVYBJ010000005.1:0-57641 GCA_963766685.1 uncultured Chloroflexia bacterium | reverse complement strand
ACCACGCCATGGGCCTTCCTTGATTGACATCTCACACAGTTCTCACGTTTCGATTTCGCACACTGACTGCCGTGCCCGCGCCTCTGTGGTGCACGGTCGCGCGAGATGCATGCACACTGGCGCCGTGACGGATCAGCTGCCCCGCACGTGACCGTGTCGCTCGTGACGTTCAACGGGGCACGCTGGTTGCCGGGTTGCCTGGCCTCCCTGGCCGCCCAGGACCTCGACGCCTTCGAGGTCCTCGTCTCACGACAACGCCTCCCGCGACGGCACCCAAGCGTTGCTGCAAGAGTGGGCGCGTCGGGAGACCCGCATGCGGGTCCGCGAGTCGGCCACGAACGTGGGCTACGCGGCCGGTCACAACGCGGCCATCCGCGACGCCCAAGGGGAGTTCGTCGTCCTGCTCAACCAGGACGTGGAGCTCGACCCCGGGTTCCTCTCGGCCGTGGTGGGCGCTTTCGAAGCCCACCCGGAGGCCGGCTCCGTCCAGCCTCGCCTGCGGCAGCTGGCCGCACCCGGGGACCGCCTGGCGACCCTGGACACGACGGGCCTGGCGATGGGCCGTGACCGGCGCGCGGTCAGTCGGGGGCAGGGCCTTCCCGATGGGCCCGGGCACCAGCACGCAGAGGCCATCTGGGGTGTCGACGGACCGGTCCCCGCCTACCGCCTCTCCGCGCTGCGCGAGGCAGCCCTGGCGCGGCCGGATGGACTCGTTGGAGGTGCTCGACGAGGACTTCTTCCTCTACAAGGAGGACGTGGACCTCGCGTGGCGGCTGCGCCTGCTGGGCTGGGCCGCCTGGTACGAGCCGGCCGCGCTGGGCTGGCACGGGCGCGGCAGCGGCGGCACCGGCGCCACGACGATGCTTGACATCGCGCGCACGAACCGCGGCGTCAGCTCCCGCGTGCGCCGCCTCTCCTGGCGCAACCAGCGTCTCATGCAGATCAAGAACGAGGACCCCCGCGACTACCTGCGCGACCTGCCCTGGATCTGGCGTCGCGAGGTCCTGTCCCTGGCCTTCATCCTGGCCAACGACCCGCGCGACCTCGCGGCCGTTCCTGACCTGGTCCGCATGGCGCCGATGGCGTGGCGCAAGCGCCGGCTCCTCAGGGCGCGCCTCCGGGACCTCGGACGGGCCCACGTGGGGCCGCGCTGATTCTGGCGTCGGCCCCCGCCCGCGACCCGCACTCGCGCGGAGTGCGCTGCTCCCGCCACCGATCGCACCCGTGCCGGCGCCGAACGCCCACCCGCGAGGAGATGGGACTCGCCTGAGGTTCGGGTGAAGATGCCGATCTCAGGGGCGGCCGACGCCCATCTCCTCGTAGAGCCCGGGCCGCCGGTCCTGCAGGTACGTGGCGTAGCTGCGCCAGCGCTCCAGGTCCTCGGTGGGGTCCTCGAGTCGGGCGACCGCGATGCCCTCGCCGTCGCCCAGCGTGGCCAGCGCGGCGCCCGTGGGCCCGGCGATCGTCGAGTGGCCCAGGCTCGTGAAGCCGGCCTCCTCGCCGACGCGGTCGGCCATGACGACGTGGACGCCGTTCTCGAGGCCCCGGACCTGGCAGAGGGCGCGGACGTTCTGGCCGGTCCAGCCCTGCGCCGGTCTGCCACGGGTCGGTGATCCAGTCCGTGCCGTTGACGATGAGGCGCGCACCGGAGAGCACGAGGCCGCGGACGTACTCGGGGAACATGAGGTCGTAGCAGATGGTCAGGCCGACCCGGCCGAAGGCGGTGTCCACGAGGCAGGGCTCGTCCCCCACCGCGAAGACGGCCTTCTCACCGGCGAAGAGGTGCACCTTGCGGTAGGAGGCCAGGAGGCCCGTCGCTCGGCGAGAAGAGCGCCAGGGCGTCGAAGACGTCGGCATCCGCCGCCTCGAGGACGCCGACGGCCAGGTGGCTGCCCAGGGTCGCGCGGCCAGTGCGCGCGAGGCGGTGCGTTGGTCGGCCCGTCGGCCGGCTCGGCCAGCTCTGCGCGCCCGCTCGCCCACGAAGTACCCGGTCGTGGCGCACTCGGGGAAGACGACGAGGCGCTCTGCGAGTGGGCCGCTCGGCCGTCGGCAGCCCTCCAGGCCTCCCCAGCGTCCGTGCCCGCAGCCCATCGAGACGCGCCAGCGGCCTCGGCCGCCAGCTCCTCGATGTGCGCCAGGTTGGCCGCCACGTCACCCAGCAGGCAGTCCATCTGGACGACCGCGACATCCACCTTCACGCCGTCACCTCCATCTGGTCCATGGCCGCCGCGCGCATGACCTGCTCCTCGGTGGGCACGCGGTCCGCGAACTCCGCGATGAGTCGGCCGTCGCGCATGACCAGCACGCGGTCCGCGAGGCCCAGGACCTCGGGCAGCTCCGAGCTGGCCAGCAGGATGCCCACGCCCGCGTCCGCCAGCCCGCGCAGCAGGCGGTAGATCTCGGCCTTGGTGCCCACGTCGATGCCGCGGGTCGGCTCATCGCAGAGCAGCACGCGCGGCTTGACGGCCAGCCACTTGCCCGACCACGACCTTCTGCTGGTTGCCGCCGGACAGGGCCCGGGAGCGCTGGTCGAGGACCGCCGGGTCGAGGTCGGACCTCCTCGGCCGCCTCGGTCGCGATGCGCCGCGACGCTCGAGCGCGGTCGATAGCGCCAGCCGCCGGCCGGCAGCGTCGTCGACTCGAGGTTGGCGAGGTTCGTGAGGTCGATGGCCAGCCCCTCCGACTTGCGGTCCTCGGTCACGAAGGCGATGCCCGCCGCGATGGCCGCCAGCGGCGAGTGGCCGACCTCCGCGCCGCCGACGGTCAGCCGCCGCGCCGGCGCTCTCGTCGGCCCCGAAGATGGCCCGCAGCAGGGAGGTCCGCCCGGAGCCGATGAGCCCGGCCAGGCCCACGATCTCGCCCGGCCAGACCTCGCAGCGAGACGCCCTGGATGCGTCCCGGGCTGGACGCCTCGACGACGCCGCAGCAGGGGCGGGCCATCCGCGCGGGCGCCGGGCGACGCGGTGGGTAGAGCTCTTCGACCAGGTCGCGACCGACCATGAGGCTGACGAGCGTGTGGTGATCGAGGTCGCCAGCGGGCAGCGTGCGCACCAGGCGGCCGTCCTTCAGCACGGTCACGACGTCGCCGATGGCGAAGATCTCGTCGAGGCGGTGCGAGACGTAGACGATGGCGGTGCCGCGGTCGCGCAGCCGGCGGATGAGGCTGAAGAGGTGCTCCTCCTCCACGGACGTCAGCGAGGCGGTCGGCTCGTCGAAGATGACCACCTCGGCGTCGCGCGAGAGGGCCTTGGCGATCTCCACCAGCTGCTGCTGCGCGACCGAGAGCGTCGAGACCCGGGCTCGCGGGTCCATGTCGATGCCCAGCTCCTCCAGGTACGCCCGGCACTGCGCGTGCAGCCTCGCGTTGTCGAGGAAGAGACGTGCTCGCCGCGGCTCCCGATGGAGGTAGACGTTCTCGGCCACGTCGAGGTCCGGCACCAGGCTGAGCTCCTGGTAGACCACCGAGATGCCGGCCGCCTCGGCCTCGACGGGCGCCGAGAAGTCGACCCGCTGGCCCTTGAGGACGATCTCGCCGCTGTCGGGTCGATAGACGCCGGAGGCGATCTGGATGAGCGTCGACTTGCCCGCGCCGTTCTCGCCGACGAGCCCGTGGACCTCGCCGGCGCGCAGAACCAGGTCGACGCCGTCCACGGCCTGGACGACGCCGAAGCGCTTGCTGATGCCGCGCAGGTGCAGGGCCGCGGGCGCGGCAGCCGGTGGCGCTCGGCCCGGGGTCCGCCTCTCGCGGACCCCGGGCCTCGAGCTTCAAGGTCAACCGGTCACTGGGGCAGGAACTCCGGCGGCAGGTCGCTTGCCCACCAGTCGTCCGGCTGCATCGGGCTCGGCCAGCGCCGCGGCGTCCTCGGGCGCGTACCAGACGGAGGGCACCGGCGATGCCCTTGGTGACCTCCTCCCCGTTGAGGATGCGGGTCATCTGCTGGACGCCCACGGCCCCGGCCGACGGCGGGAACGTCACCACGCCGCCGTTGCTCTCGGGATGCGCGGCGATCCACTTGAGCCAGCCGTTGTACTCGTCGCCGGGCGAGAAGGTCACCTCGCCGAGGCGGCCGGCCTCGTCGAAGGCCTCCGCCATGCCCACCGACATCTGGCCGGCCGGCGAGAAGACGCCGTCGATCTGGGGGAACTGCATGAGCCAGCTCTCGGTGATGGACTTGGCCTGGGCCCGGTTCCAGTCACCGTTCTTGGTGTCCAGGATCTCGATGTCCGGGTAGCCTTCCAGTACCTGCGCGAAGCGCCAGGTCCTGGTTGACGGCCGCCGTCGTGCCGGCGATGGGCAGCATCGACACGATCTTGCCTGAGCCGCCGAGCGACTCGGCCAGCTGCATGGCCACGGCCACGCCCAGCTCGTACTGGTCGATGTGGGCGTTGGAGACGATGCCCGGCAGGTCGGCGTAGCCGCCCCCGACGTTCACCGTGGGGATGCCGGCCGCCACGGCCTGCTCGAGGCCGGGCTCCACGGCCTTGTCATCGACGGGCCAGTAGATGATGGCCTCGCAGCCCTGGTTGATGAGGTCGGAGATGTCGCTGACCTGCTTGTTGGCGTCGAAGGCGGCATCGGTGACCACGATGTCCGGCTCGTAGTTGGGCTCCAGCGACGCCTGGTACTTGATGTTCTGGAGCGCGAAGACGACCCAGGAGTTGAAGAGGTAGCCGGCGCTCACGCAGAGCTTCCAGGGTGCCTCCTTGGCGAAGGGCGTGGTGTCGACCGGCGTGTCCGCCGTGAGCCCTTCCGGCGACACGAAGCTCTCGGGGATGACGATGGGCTCACCGCTGGCGCCGCCCTCCTGGGCGGCCGCGGGCATGCCCGCGAGCCCGGCGACGAGGACGAGGGCGGTGGCGACTGGGAGCAGCCTTCTCATGGGGACGATCCTCCTGTGACTCGGTGGAGTGGACACGTGCTGCGCCGATGCTGCCTTGGGGCTCTAGCCGCCCTCCTCTCTTCGCTGCGACACGACATGCAGGGCAGCGACCCCGAAGATGATGCCGCCCTTGACGATGAGCTCCATGTTGAAGTCGAGGCCCAGGATGCTCACGAGGCTGAACGTGGTGGTCAGGATGAGCACGCCTGCCAGCGTCCCTCCGATGCCGCCTCGTCCGCCCTCGAACGTGGTGCCACCAAGGATAACGGCGGCCAGGACGTCGAATTCGAAGCCCTGTCCCGCGAAGGTGCTGGAGACCCCGGACCGGGCCAGCAGCGCGAGCCCGGCCAGGGCGGCCGTGAGGCCGGAGATGGCGTAGGCGGCCACGAGCGTGCGCTGCACAGGGATGCCGGCCAGCCGTGCCGCCGCCGGATTGGCGCCGACGAGGAAGAGGCGTCGGCCCAGCCGTCGTGCGGTTCTGGATGAACAGCCCCGCCAGGACGACCAGCCCGAAGCCGATGACCAGCACCGGGACGGGGCCGATGCGGGCGTTGAAGACCTGCCGGAACTCGGGCGCCACGATGCCCGCCGCCGTCCCTCCGGTGTACAGCTGGGTGATGCCCAGGACCACCGTGGCGGTGCCCAGCGTGAGGATGAAGGCGGGCAGCTTCCAGCGTGCCACCAGGAGGCCGTTGGCGAAGCCCACGGCCAGCGCCCATGAGTAGCACCACGGCGACGGCCAGCGGGATGTTCTGCGGCCTTCCCAGCCATGAGCGTGGCCGCCAGCACCGAGGCGAAGGAGATGACCGCGCCCACCGAGAGGTCCACTCCGCCGGTGATCATCACCAGGGTCACCCCGACCGCGGCGATGCCCACCACGCTGGCCTGGCGCAGCACGTTGAAGAAGTTGACCGGCTGGATGAAGCCCGGCGAGAGCCAGGCCGCCACGAGCGATGATGGCGACGAGCGCCAGCCACAGGCCGATGCTGCTGCGGCCCAGCCCGCTCGCCCGCGGCCGTCGGGCCGCCAACGCCGCCCAGCTCATGATTCGCGTCGCCGGGCGGTGTAGATGGCGATGGCGGCGATGATGATCAGGCCGTTCACGACCCGCTGGGTGAAGGGCGAGATGCCCAGCAGGTTGAGCATGTTGGCGATGAGCGCCAGCAGGACGACGCCGGCGACCGTGCCCAGCACGCCGCCGCGACCGCCGGACAGCGCGGTCCCGCCCAGCACGACCGCGACGATGCTGTCGAGCTCGAAGCCGGCGCCCGCACCCGTGTAGCCGGAGCCCAGGCGAGCCGCCAGCACCAGGCCGGCGATGGCGGCCAGGGAGCCGCAGATGACGTAGGCCGCGGCCGTCACGCGCCCGACCCCGATGCCGGCACGGCGAGCGCTCTGGCTGTCGCTTCCGACGGCGTAGATGTAGCGACCCAGCGGCGTGTGCCGCAGCACGACCCAGGAGCCGACCGTCAGGATGGCCAGCAGCACGATGGAGGTGGGCAGCGGCCCGATGCTGCCATAGGCCAGTTCTCGGAACTCGGGTGGGGCGCTGCCGACGGTGCGGTCCGTGTAGAGGAAGATGACGCCCTGCAGGACGGACATCATGGCCAGCGTCACGATCAGCGGGTTGACGCGGAAGATGACCACGCCGGCCCCGTTGGCGAGACCGACGACCACACCGATGACGAGGGCCAGACGGCGACGACGGGGATGAGGGCTGGGTCGCCGGCCATGATGCCGTTGGCGAGGACCGTGACGAGGCCCATGAGCATGCCCACCGAGAGGTCGATGCCGGCGGTCAGGATGACGAACGTCTGGCCCAGCGAGACGATGCCCAGGACGGCGACCTGGCGGAGCACCGCGTCGAGGTTCGCAAGCGTGGAGAAATTGGGGACGGCGACGACCCCGTAGAGGACGGTCACGCCGAGCGCGACGAAGACCCCGTAGCGACGGACCGACTCGGCGATGACCTCGGACCTGGGAACCCCCACGATAGGGGGGGCGGTCGCCGAAGGTGTTCAGTGCCACGGCGGGATGTAGCATAGCCAGCCGGACGCGGGCTCCGCCCGATGGAGGAGGCAGCGCAGGCTTGGACGAGGCACCCCTGAACGAGGCACCGCCGCGCCACGCCGCTGACCGGGGCGCCCCGCCCCAGACCGAGGGCGAGCTGGAAGAGGCGCTCTCACGTCCCGACGCCCGGCGTCATCGACGTGCTCGGCCGGCTGGAGGGCGACATCCTGGTCCTCGGCGCGGGCGGCAAGATGGGCCTGAGCATGGCCGCGCATGGCGGCCCGGGCCAGCCGGGCTGCTGCGGCAGGCCTCCCCGGCGCGTCATCGCCGTCTCCCGCTTCCATGCAGGCGTCGAGGCCTTCCACGCCGCCGGCGTCGAGACCATCAGCCTCGACCTGCTTGACGACGGAGCCCTCGAGGCATTGCCCGACGCTCCCAACGTCCTCTACCTGGCGGGCATGAAGTTCGGCAGCTCCGGGGCGCAGCCCACTGACCTGGGCCATGAACGCGCACCTGCCTGGCCTCGTCGCCCGTCGCTTCGCGGGCTCGCGCATCGTGGCTCTCTCGACCGGCAACGTGTACGCCTTCTCGCCCGTGTCGGGCAGGGGTGCCGCAGAGAGCGACCCGCTCGAGCCGGTCGGCGAGTACGCCATCACCTGCCTGGGCCGGGAGCGCATGCTCACCTGCTACTCGGAGCGCGACGGCACGCCGGTGACGCTGGTCCGCCTGAACTACGCCAACGCGCTGCGCTACGGCGTCCTGGTCGACATCGCCCAGCGCGTGCTCGCCGGCGACCCCGTGGACGTGACGATGGGCGCGGTCAACGTCATCTGGCAGGGCGACGCCAACAGCGCCATCCTGCAGTCCTTCAGCCTCTGCAGCAGCCCGCCGGCGATCCTCAACGTGGCCGGCCCGGAGGTGCTCTCGGTGCGCTGGCTGGCGGAACGCTTCGCCGAGCACTTTAGCGTCGCAGTTCCCCGGTTCGTCGGCACGGAGGCCGAGACGGCGCTGCTCAGCGATGCCACGCAGATGGTCGAGCGCTTGGTCCGCCCAGCCTGCCGGTCGAGCAGCTCATCGAGTGGACGGCCGCCTGGCTGCGCAGCGGTGGCGCGCTGCTGGGCAAGCCGACCGGCTTCCAGGTCCGGGATGGGAGGTTCTGAGGGTGGGCTTGCCGATCCTTGAGCAGGCCAAGTGGGACGTCCTGCGACGCGGGATCGTCATCCCCGCGCATCCGCTGGCGCTCACCGCCGAGCGGCGACTCGACGAGCGCCACCAGCGGGCCCTCTCGCGCTACTACCTGGCCAGCGGGGCGGGTGGCCTGGCAGTCGCCGTGCACACCACCCAGTTCGCCATCCGCGAGCCCCGCTTCGGGCTGCACCGGCCGGTGCTCGAGCTCGCTGCCGAGGCGGCCCGCGAGCAGTCACGGCCGGGCGGTGTCGCCGCGGACCGCCCGATCGTGCTGGTCGCGGGCGTCGTGGGTCGGACCGAGCAGGCCCTGGCCGAGGCGGTCATGGCCGGCGACCTTGGCTACGACGCGGTGCTGCTGCAGTTGGGCGCTTTCGGGGACGCCCCGGACGACGAGCTCGTGGCGCACTGCGAGCGTGTCGCGGAGGTCCTGCCACTGTTCGGCTTCTACCTCCAGCCGGCCGTCGGTGGCCGGCGGCTGGGGCGCGACTTCTGGCGCCGCTTCGCGGCCATCCCCAACGTGGTCGCCATCAAGGTCGCGCCGTTCGATCGCTACGCGACGCTGGACGTGATGCTGGGCGTGGCTGGCTCGGGTCGGGGGCGCGAGATCGCGCTCTACACGGGCAACGACGACGCCATCATCGCGGACCTGCTCTTCCGACTGGAGACGCTCGACACCTCGGGTCAGCCCTTGGAGATGCGCTTCGTGGGCGGGCTGCTGGGGCACTG
Organism: uncultured Chloroflexia bacterium; assembly: GCA_963766685.1. Classification (GTDB taxonomy): domain Bacteria; phylum Chloroflexota; class Limnocylindria; order Limnocylindrales; family CSP1-4; genus JAFMJV01. The sequence continues at coordinate 48,837 of CAVYBJ010000005.1, read as the reverse complement.
GGCGGTGTGGACGAGCAGGGCGGTCGAGATGCTGGGGCGGGTGCAGCTCGCCTGTCAGGCCGGCGGGTCCGTGCCCTCGGAGCTGCTCGAGTTGGCATGGCGTACGACGGATGCGAATGCTGCGCTCTTCGATCCAGGGCACAGGTTCGCCGGTTGCATCCCGGGCATCCACGAGGTGCTGCGTCGCCAGGGCCTGCTGACAGGGCTCTGGACGCTGGACGAGGACGAGGGGCTGTCGCCCGGCCAGCTCGCCGAGATCGACCGTGTCTGCGCTGCCTACCCGGAGCTCACGGACGACGGCTTCGTGGCGGCGCACCTGGAGGAGTGGCTCGCCTAGCCCGAACTTCCAGCGCCATCCAGCGCTCGATCGGGTCCTGCTCGTGCACGGATACGGCTGTCTGACGCCCCTGGCGAGCTCTCAGATGTAGCCAGAATAGTGCTTGATATCCCGGCCGTTGCATGGGATGATCTATGGGTGAATCGACGAGCGAGTGGGGCGATGCACGTGGCCAGAGTGCGGTCCGTGCACGGGGACGGGAGTACACCTCGGTGCTGCTGCGCCAGTCGTTCCGTGAAGGTGGCAAGGTCAAGCACCGCACGCTCGCCTCGCTGACCGCCCTGCCAGCCACGGCCATCGAGGCCCTGGACCGAGCGCTGCGCGGCGAGACGCTGGTGCCCGCAGCGGATGGCGGCCTGCGCATCCTGCGCAGCCTGCCCCACGGCCATGTGGCCGCGGCCCTCGGCATGCTCCGGAACCTGGGCCTCGAGCGGACCCTCGATCGCGCTCGTCACGGATGCGCGACCTCGCGGTGGCGCTCATCGTGGCGCGCATCCTGGCGCCCGCCTCGAAGCTGGCCACGGCACGGGCCTCTCCGCCACGACGCTCGCGGCGGAGCTGGACGTGGAGGGCGCCACGGAGGACGAGCTCTATGGCGCGCTCGACTGGCTGCTCTCCCGCCAGCCGGCCATCGAGCGGTCGCTCGCGCGCCGCCACCTGCTGCCCGGCGGCCTGGTCCTGCTCGATGTCACGTCCACCTGGATGGAGGGCCGCTGCTGCCCACTGGCGGCCCACGGCTACAGCCGCGACCACCGTGCCGACCGGCCCCAGGTGGTGTTCGGCCTCTCTGACCGATGCCGAGGGCTGCCCGGTGGCCACCGAGGCCTTCCAGGGCAACACCGCCGACCCCGCCACCCTGGAGGCCCAGCTGGCCAAGCTGCGCGACCGCTTCGGCCTGGAGCGCTTCGTGCTCGTGGGTGACCGGGGCATGCTCACGTCGGCGCGCATCGAGCGGCTGCGCGCGATGGGCGGCATCGACTGGCTGAGCGCCCTGCGGCACCGGCCATCCGGGGCCTCGTCGACCGAGGGCACGCTGCAGCTGTCGCTCTTCGACGAGCGCGACCTCGTCGAGATAGCAGCCCGGACTTCCCGGGTGAGCGCCTGGTGGTCTGTCGCAACCCCGTGCTCGCCGCGGAGCGGGCGCGCAAGCGGGACGAGCTGCTGGCCGCCACCGAGGCCGACCTGGCGCGCATCGCCGCGGCCGTGGCCCGGGGCACGCTGCGGGACGCCGCCGCCATCGGCATCCGGGTGGGGCGCATCAAGGACCGCCACAAGATGGCCAAGCACTTCGAGCTCGTCATCGGCGAGGGTGCCTTCAGCTACGCGCACGCAGCGACGCCATCGCCGCGGAGGCCGCCCTCGACGGGCTCTACGTCATCCGCACGTCCGTGGCAGCGGTCGGACCTCGATGCACCGGCGTGGTCCTCGCCTACAAGCGCCTCGCGAGCGTGAGCGCGACTTCCGGGCCCTCAAGACGAGCGAGCTCGAGGTGCGGCCCATCCACCACTACCGCGAGGACCGCGTGCGCGGCCACCTCTTCCTGTGCCTGCTCGCCGCGTATGTGCGCTGGCACCTCGAGCGGGCCTGGGCACCCTTGCTCTTCCGAGACGAGGCACCGCCGGCGCGGGCATCGGCGGTGGCGCCACCCAACGCTCCGCGGGGGCCTCTGCCAAGGACCGTCTCCACCGCACCCCCGAGGCCCTGCCGGTCCACAGCTTCCGCACGCTGCTGGCTCACTTGGGCACCCTCACCCGCAACCGGGTGTCGCTCGCGGGAGCGACGAGCGGGCGGCCTTCGAGCTCCTCGCCGAGGCCACGCCGCTCCAGGCACGGGCCCTGCAGCTCGCGAGCGTCCTGCCACCGGCCGAGTAGCCAGAGCGAGACACTACGATCCCGGGCGATCCATCTCGATCATGCCCGGCGGCGCTGGAAGTTCGGCCTAGCCGACCCTGCGGGAGCGCGCTGCGCTCAGCCGGGGCAGGCCGCCCAGCGCACCACTTGTCATGCTTGCAGCGGCCATACGCGGCACCGTGCCCATCCAGGCATTGCCCTGCGCCGCCAGCTCGCCGCTGCGGCCGCGCCCTACCCCTGGTAGCGGAAGTGCTGCGCCTCCGGGCGGGCCAGCCAGTCGGCCAGCGACTGGGCCACGGCATCCTTGCCTGACAGGATCGGTTCCTTGATGGGCCACGTCGATGCCGATGTCCGGGTCGTTCCAGGCGATGCCCGATTCGGCGTGCGGCCCGTACGTGCCCGTCGTGAAGTACTCGATGTCCACGATCTCCGAGAGGGCGCAGAAGCCCCGCGCGAAGGAGGCCGGCGCCCAGAGCTGGAGATGGTTCTCGTCGCTGGCCACGATCGACTCGTAGCGGCCCAGCGTGGGCGAGCCGGGACGGATGTCCACGGCCACGATGAAGGCCTCGCCGCGTGCCACCCGCATGAGCTTGCCCATGGGCGGATTCCCACTGGAAGTGCAGGCCTCGGACGACGCCCCGCGCGCTGCGGCTGTGGTTGAGCTGCACGAAGGCGCCGGGCAGGCCGAGGTCGGCGTACTCGGCGAAGTGATCGGCGCGGAAGGCCTCCATGAAGAAGCCGCGCTCGTCCTGGAACGTCTCGTGCTCCACCACGAGCACCTCCGGGATGCTCGTGCGGCGGACCTGCATCTTCACGGTGCTCGCTCCTGCGTCGATGGGGTCCCCGCGCCGTCAGGCCACGCCGGGGACCGGCCAGCGGTGAGGATACCCGTGCTGCGTGCCCGCGACCGACCGCTGGCGGTGGTGCCTCCGCGCACCGCCCAGGATGGGCCGATCGGCCGCACCGCGCCGTCATGTAGACGAGGCCCGCGACGGTGGCTTGACGAACGGCAGCGAAGGGCGGAGGCTATGGACGGACAGGGGCACCACGTGTCGCAGGGGTGGCGGCGCACCAGGCACCGAGGAGGAGAAGAGGGAGTGGTCAGGCCGCCGGCATCGCACCCCCGCGTCCGCGCGCCCTGCCGCGTCTCGCCTGGCGTGCACCCTCGACGCTCCGCGTGCCAGGCTCCCGGTATCCCCCGCGTCGGCAGGAGGCCGACCGATGATCCGCCGCCACGGCCAGACCCTGCGCCTCTCCCTCATGCTGGTGGACGGCGCCCTGGCTTCCATCCTCAGCCTCGTGCTGTACCAGCTGACCGCGCACCCGAATGTCCCCACGGCGGACTTCCTCGACTCCTTCTGGATGCGTGCCGTCCTCTACGGCGTCGGCTGGGTGGCGCTCCTCTACATCAACGGCGCCTACCGGCTGCGGGCGCACTGGACGCTGTCCGGCGAGGTATCGGCCGTGGCGCGCGCCACCGTGTGGCTGTCGCTGCTGGGCATGACCGCCCTGTTCCTGTCGGCCAGCGACGTGCCCGGCAGCGGCTGGGCGCTCCTGCTCTTCCCCCTCCAAGGGCGTGATGGCGGTCGTGCTCCGGCTCCTGGTTCGGCTGACCTTCATGCAGTTCCGCGAGGCCGGCCACAACGTCCGCTTCATGCTGGTGCTGGGCACCGGCCCGGAGGCGGTCGCCTTCGCCAAGTCGGTCCAGGACCACAGCGTCCTCGGCCTGCGCGTCGTCGGCTTCCTCGGCGACCATCCTCCGGCCGTGAGCCGCTCGCTCGCGGACGCCGCCTACTGGGGCCACATGTCCTCGCTCCCGGTCGTGCTCACCGAGCAGGTCATCGACGAGGTCGCGGTGTGCGTGCCGCATGAGGAGTGGCACCAGGTGGAGGACCTCGCGCAGCTTGCCCACGACCAGGGCAAGATCGTGCGCATCCCGCTCGGCGTGCCGCAGATGCGCACCTCGGAGCGGTTCCTGGAGGACCTCGACGGGATGGCCGTGCTGTCCTACGCCAACGGCCCCGATGAGATGACGAGCCACGCCCTGAAGCGGTTCCTGGACCTGGCCGTGGCCATCCCGGCGCTCATCCTGATGGCGCCGTTCCTGGCGGTCGTGGCGGTCGCCATGCGCCTGACCCAGGGCCCCGGGATCATCTACGCGCAGGACCGCGTGGGCATGCACGGCCGCATCTTCACCATCTACAAGCTGCGCACCATGGTCCCCGACGCGGACGACCGCTACGCGGAGCTGGCGGCCCAGAGCGACACGCGCGGTGCCGCCTTCAAGATGGTGGACGATCCCCGCGTCACGCCCATCGGGCGCTGGCTGCGCCGCTTCAGCCTGGACGAGCTGCCCCAGGTCTGGAACGTCATCCGGGGCGAGATGAGCATCGTGGGGCCCAGGCCGGCACCCCCTCGGGAGGTCGAGCAGTACGACCTCTGGCACCGCCGCCGCCTCTCGATGAAGCCCGGCATCACGGGCCTCTGGCAGATCTCCTCTCGCCTGGACGAGGACTTCGACCAGCGCGTCGAGCTGGACATGGCCTACATCGAGCGCTGGTCCATCTGGCTGGACCTGACCATCATCCTCAAGACGGTCCCGGCGCTCATCCGACGCCCGGGCGTGTGAGCGGCGCGGTGCTCGCTGGCAGCCGGCACCCGTGCGCCCCGGCCGTCGTCGGGATAGGCGAACCGGCGGGCCCGTCGCTGGTGGCCGCTATCATTGGAGGTCCGTCCATCCAGGGGGTCGGCCCAAGACGCGAGGAGATCTGACGATGTCGAAGCTGCGAGTGCAGGCCACTGTGGCGCTCATCCTCGCCACCATCCTCGTCGCGGCGGGGCTGACCGCGACGTTCGGCTACGTCGAGCAGCGGCAGTACGCCGTCAACCTCTCGGCACCCTACAGCGTCAAGTGCGACCAGAAGGCCCTCATCACGGCCAAGGTCACCAAGGTCAAGAACGGCGCTCCCGTGGCCAACCAGGCCGTCGGCTGGTCATTCGTCACCAAGCAGTCCAGCCGGCGACCGGCTCAGCCGCGACATGTCCGTCACCAACCGCCAGGGCATCGCCAGCGTCAAGCTCTCCTTCGGGCCGAAGGCCGGCAAGCGTATCGTCAAGGCCACGGTCCCGGGCGTGAAGATGCAGATCACGGTGCGCTGCAAGGGCGGACTGGGCTGACCCAAGGCACACGAGGTCGCTCTTCCCGCGACCTCGTCCCGTGACGCGACTGAAGGCAGCGTGATCGCTTCTTGACTGGACAGCCTCCGCGACTGGGCGTGCCGCTGGTGCCGCGCGGTCCCAGCAGCGGATGGCCGGGACCTCGCCCCACCCTCCGCCCCCGAGTCCGGCGGGGCCCCGGCAGCGCCGCCACCCCGACCAGCGCCCGTGCCACCGGTCCACTCATGGACCCCCACCGCTCCGGTCCCCGGACCGGCGCCTGCCCCGCACCTCCGTCAGGCCCAGGCGCCCAGGCGGCGGCGCAGGTTCGGCTGCGCCGTGGGCCTGCTCGTGGCGATCGTCGCCATCGCGGGCCTACTCGCCGCGGGTGTGCACTACCTGGGCGTCGTCGATGACATCCGCGGCGTCCGCGAGACCTCCGCGCAACTGGCCGACGACGTGCGTGCCCTCGACGCCGCTGACCTGCAGCGAACGACGGTCGATCACATCCGCGACGAGCTGACGGCGCTGGGGGACAGCCTGGCGCCCATCGAGGCCCTGCTGGCCGGCGATCCACTGGTGAGCGTGGCGCGCCGGATCCCCGCCGTGGCCCCCCAGGTTGCAGCCGCCGACTCCCTCGTGGAGGCCGGCACGTCCCTCGTGGAGGCCGGCCGCCTCGGGCTCGGCCTGGCCGACCGCGTCGTCGACCTGCGCGAGGCGGACGCCGGGGACCCGGAGTTCGCCCTCATGCCGGGCCTCGTGGAGCTGATGGCGACCTCCGGCGGGCAGGTCGACCGCGTGGCTGAGCTGCTGGCGGACGCCCGGGGCGCGCTCGACGCCATCCCGCCGGAGGCCATCAGCCAGATCCAGGAGGCACGCGACCTGGTGGCCGGCCCGATCGCGACCTACGCGCCGCTGCTCGACACCTACCGCGAGCTCGATGACGTGCTGCCAGGCCTGCTGGGCTGGGGAGAGGAGAAGCGCTACCTCGTGCTGGCTCAGAACCCGGCCGAGCTGCGACCCTCGGGCGGCTACACGGGCACCGTCGGCACGATCACCCTGCGCGACGGCGCGATCGTGGAGCAGGACTTCGTGGACACCTACGGCCTGAGCATCCAGGAGGGCCTGCCCTTCGTCGATCCGCCTGACGAGCTGACGGCCTACCTGCTCGGAGAGGGCCAGTCCTGGCGGCTGGCGGACGCGAACTGGTCGCCGGACTTCCCGACCGTGGCCCGCACGGCGGCTGAGCTCTACGGCATCGAGACGGGCGAGCAGGACATCGACGGGGTCATCGCCATCACCACGTATGCGCTCGACCGCCTGCTGGAGGTGACCGGGCCGGTGGAGGTCCCCGAGTACGGCGTGACCGTCCAGCCGGGCGATGTGACGATGACGCTCCTGGGCGCCACGCGCGGCACGGCCGCATCGATCGAGGGACGCAAGGAGGTCCTGGACGCACTGGCCATCGATACCCTCAACCGTCTCCTGTCCCTGCCCCCGGAGCGCTGGGAGGAGACCCTGGCCGCGCTCGAGGATATCGGCCGGGAGCGGTCGGCCCTCGTCTGGCTGGCCGATGCGGACGCGCAGGGGCTGGTGGAGGATTCAGGCTGGGACGGTCGCGTGCGCCAGGACCCCGGCGACTACCTGTACGTCGTCGAGTCGAACGTGGCGCCGACCTCCAAGTACAACCTCGTCGTCGACCGCGCCGATTCGTTGTCCGTGACCCTGGATGAGACCGGAACGGCCACCAACCAGCTGCGCCTCGACTGGCAGAACCGGGCCGGCGAGCCGGGTGAGCCGTATGCCTCGCTGCGGGGGTTCTCCATCAGCGAGGAGGGCTGGTACGGCGCCTATCTGCGGGCCCTGACGCCGGAGGGCAGCGAGCTGCTGTCGGTCAAGGGCGCGGCATCCGACCGCATCCGCGGGGCGGAGCGCGTCGGGACGGAGGCCGGCCGAGCGGTCTTCGGCAACGACCTGCTCATGCCGCCCGGACCGTCCAAGCTGACCTATCGCTACCGCGTCCCCGGCGCCGCGGTGCAGACGGAGGAGGGCTGGGTCTACGAGCTGGTGGTGCAGAAGCAGCCCGGCGCGCGCCCTGTCCCCGTCACCGTCGAGGTGACGCTGCCGGACGGTGCGGTCGTCACCGACCTTCCGGAGGGCGCCACAGTGGACGACGGGACCGTACGGGTGCAGGCCGATCTGGCCAGCGACCTGGAGCTGCGCATCGGCTACGACCTGCCCGAGACCCCGTCGAAGCGACAGTAGGCCGGCCTTACGCGCCCAGGTAGTCTTCCAGGGCGGTCTCCCAGGGCCGGAGCCGAACCCCAGCGGCTGTTGCGCGCGACGTGTCCAGCACGCCCCACGGTGGCGGGTCGGAGGCGCGCACGAAGTCCGATGCGGAGATGGGCCTCGTGGCGCGGCCCGGCCGGCGCACGGCCAGGACCCGCTCGGCCCAATCGCGGCGACTGGCGCCCCCGGTGTTCACGAGGTGGTAGATGCCGCCCTCCGTGAGCGAGACGAGATCCAGGATGGCGCGCGCCAGGTCCAGCGTGTACGTCGGCGACCCGAACTCATCGGCCACGACCGGCAGCGGCTCGCCCTCTGGCAGTCGGTCGGCTGCCGCGGTGATCTTGTCCGGGAAGTCGTTGCCGGGTGGGCCGTAGAGCCAGGCCGTGCGGGCGATCCAGAGCCCCGGGCCGTCGGCGAACGCCGCCCGCGCCGCCTCCTCGCCCGCCAGCTTGCTGGCCCCGTACGGGTTGCGCGGTGCCGTGGCGTCCGTCTCCGCGTATCCCTGGCCGTCCCCGCGATCGCCGGAGAAGACCTCGTTGGTGGAGACGACCAGCAGGCCCACGCCCCTGGCGTGGCAGGCAGCGGCGAGGACCCCGGTGGCGACGCCGTTGCGGCGCATGGCCAGGTCCGGCTGGCGCGCGCACTCGTCGACCAGCGTCATGGCGGCGGTGTGGATGACCAACCTGGGCCGATCGCGGTCGAGCAGCGGCTCGATGGACTCCGGCCGGTCCAGGTCGTGCTCCGGCAGGTCCCAGCCGATGAGCGCGTCGGCGGATGCGACGCGGAGCGCCTGGCCCAGGCGGCCGCCGGCGCCGGTGACCGCGATGGGGCCCCGGTCAGCCATCGGCAGATGCGTCCTCCGTGCGGCGTCCTGGGCGGCCATGAGGCTGGCCTCCAGGAGCGCCTCGATCGTGCCGGCGTCCGACCAGTGGCCCTCGTAGTGGGGCGCGATAGAGGCTGCCCTGTTCGACGTAGTGGTTGAGGACGTCGGTGATCTCGAACTCGCCACGGCCGGAGGGCGAGAGATGCTCGATGACGTCGAAGGCGTCGGGTCGCAGGAAGTAGACGCCGATGGGGATCGAATCGGACTTGGGCTGCTGCGGCTTCTCCTCGAAGCGCACCACGTTGCCGGCGGCATCGAACTCGGCCACGCCGAAGCGCTGCGGGTCCTGCACCCGGTAGAGGAGGGTGCCGCCGCCCCAGGGGCCCTCCTCGAACTCCGTGGCCACGCTCGCCAGGGGCGCGCCGCGCAGGATGTTGTCGCCCAGGACCACGCAGAAGCTGTCGTCGCCCACGAAGTCGCGCGCCAGCCCGATGGCATGGGCGATGCCCAGCGAACCGCGCTGGTAGCGGTAGGTGAGGTCCAGGCCGAAGTCGTGGCCGTCCGCGAGCAGCTCCACGATGTCGCCGATGCTGCGCCCGCCGAGGATGACCATGACCTCACGGATGCCCATGCCCGCCAGCGTCTGGAGCGGGAAGTAGATCATGGGTCGGTCGTGGACCGGCATGAGGTGCTTGTTGGTCACCAGCGTCAGCGGGTGGAGGCGGGATCCGGTCCCACCGGCCAGGACGACACCCTTCACGGCCCTCTCCCTCCTTCGCGGTGTACTAGGCTCGCATGATGGTATTGCCCCGGCTGAGCGTCGTCATCGTCAACCATCACCGGCCGGACCTGCTGGCAGACGCTCTCCGGGCGCTCTACGCGTCCGAGCGACGGCCCTGACGAGATCGTCGTCGTGGAGACTGACGCCACGGATGCACCGCCCATGCCGGCGGACGATCGAACGCCGCCGTCCCGGTGCGGCTCCTGCTGCTGCCGGACAACCCCGGCTATGCCGCCGCCTGCAATCGCGGCGCAGCGCAGGCATCGGGCGACTGGGTCCTCTTCATGAACGCCGACGTCAACGTCAGCCCGGACTGCCTGGGCGCCGTCCTGGCCGAGGCCACGGCCGACCCGGCGCATCGGCATCGCCACCTGCCGGCTCGTGCGCCCGGACGGGTCCCTCGACCACGCCTGCCACCGGGGCATCCCCAGCGTCGTCGATTCGCTCGTCTACAAGGCGCGGCTGGACCGGGTGGCGCCCCGCTCGAAGCGCCTCGGACACTACCGCCTGTCGTGGCTGGACCCCGCCACGGTCCACGACGTGGAGGCCTGCTCAGGTGCCTTCCTGCTCATCCGTCGCGAGGCCCTGGACGCCGTCGGCGGCTGGGACGAGCGCTACTGGTTCTACGCGGAGGACCTGGACCTCTGCCTGCGCGTGACGCAGGCTGGCTGGCGCGTGCGCTACGTGGGCACCGCCAGCGCCGTCCACGTCAAGGGCAGCTCCAGCAACCTGCGCCGCTCACCGGGCGACCTCACGGACGAGCAGCGTGCCACGCGACGACGGGTCCGGGAGGCCATCATCGACTCACACGAGCGCTTCTACCGCGAACACCTCGAGGCTGAGACGGCGCGACCCCTGCGCCCCCTGGTCGGCCTCATGTTCCGATTGGACCGGGCCCTCACCGCCCGACGCGGGTAGGGCGGATGGCGCCGCGGCCAGGCGCGGTCGACCCCTCCGGCCCTACTGGAAGAGCTGGCCCTGGAAGTTCCTCCACGAGGCGATGTTGCGGTACATGTTCAGGGCGGAGCCGTCGTCGGGCTTGATGAGGCGCCAGTCCGGCTGAGCGGCCGTCACGTTCGGCTCGTCCGTGTCGAGGTACATGATCCCCCAGATGGAGGGGTGCTTCTCGTAGGAGCCCTTGTAGGCCTGCTTGAGCCACTGGGCCTTGTCCCCGCCCAGGTAGGCGGTGGCCATCTCCGCGATGATGATGGGCCGCTTGGTGAACTTGGACGAGGCGACGACGCGCTTGTCGATGAGCGGGCCGGGCGTCCGCCACGAGCGGTCCGCGCCGAAGTTCAGGACCGTGATGCCCACGAACTTGACGTACTTGTCCCCCGGGTAGGCCCACTTGTAGGGGAACACGGTCGACCACATGAAGCGCACGTAGGGCAGGGCGCCCTCCCGCTCGAAGATCTTCCAGACGTAGCGCCAGGCCGCCTTGTAGTTCTCCTTGGTGTTGTCGAAGCGGCCGACCGACCAGGGGAACCAGTAGCCCGTGGCCTCGTGCGCGTAGCGCAGGATGATGGGCTTGCCCGTCGCCTGGCCGGCCGCCTTGGCGTCACGCGCCCACTGCGTGATGTAGGCGTCGTGGAAGCCGTTGAGGGTGCGCTCGTAGCGCTCGTAGTAGCCCTGCAGGGGGTTGGCCGCGTTCGTGGGCTGCCACCAGACGACCGGCGTGATGCCGCGCTGCTGGAGGGCGATGACCCGGTCCGTGGGGAAGGCGCAGTTGCCCTGGCCGGGCACGCAGTCCTTGAGTCCTCCGCGTGAGCCCCAGTCGCTCCACAGGGCCCAGAGCCGTGGCGTCTGGCCGACGAGCGAGATGTGTTCGTCAAGGGCCGACAGGCCGCTGCCGCCGGGGTTGGCGATGCCGATGGCGATGGGCTTGCGGGCGGCGGCCGGGAGGGCCAGCGTCAGCACGGCCAGCAGGACGAGCAGCGGGATGGTCAGGGTCGATCGGCGCACGGGGCATGGCCTCAACTTCAAGTCGTCGCACGTTGCCTCTTGGGCGGGCAACGTGGGCTCGCGACGCGGGCGCGCTGAATGGTAGGCGGTCGTCCCGGTGGTGTCCACGGGCGGCACGATGAAGGCAGGGTGTCGTTATCCGAACTCGGGCGGCTGCGAGTCGGTCTCTGGGGCCTCGTCGGGGGCGAATCGCGCAGGCTCTCCGGGGGAGTCCGCCGGCGCTGGCCGCACGCGGTTCACGAGGACGGCCACCGCATAGCCGGCGATGGGCATGAGCAGCGGCACGAGGTACGCGTGATACCGGTCCCTGACCTCCACGAAGCCGTGCATGAGCGACATCGTCAGGGCCGAGAGGATGAGGAGGCTGGACAGCGCGTCCGTGCGGCGCCGGCGGAGGTAGAGACCCAGGGCCGCCAGGGCCAGGAGCGCTGCATAGAAGCTACCGCTGGCGAGCGAGGGCAGCACAGAGCGCGGCAGGTACGGCTCGGTGGCCAGCTCGCGGCGGATGCCGTAGCGGATGCCGTACGACTCGCGTCCCCAGAGCGTGTCCTGCTTGCGGATGGCCAGGGCGAGCATGCCGATCGGGTCGTCCCGCAGGCGACCGATGGCCAGCTGCTGTCCCACCCGCGTGCGCTCCCACTGGTCGTCGCCGGCGATCGCCGTCAGCTCTCGTGAGGCTGCCTCGCTCCAGCGGCCGCCGCTCTCCCGGTTCGTGCCGTGGTAGAGCGAGCTGCCGCCGTAGGCGGAGGTGCTGATGTCCAGGACGCCGCGCGTCGAGAGGTGCCAGGCCATGATCGGGACGAGGACCAGGAGGAAGGTCAGGACCATGGGCGCCAGGGTGGCCAGGATCTCGCCGCGCCAGCGCCGGGCCGCCCAGGCACGCGCCACGAGGAAGGCCGGCAGCAGCACGAAGGTCGTGGGCCGCAGGTACTGCGACAGGCCAAGCACGAGCCCACCGAGCGCGCTGCCCCGCCAGCCGCGCGGGCTGGCCACCACGATCCAGGCGCCGGCGATGAAGGCCAGGTCGTAGGCGCTGTGTGGGATCCGTACCAGGGTCATGAGTGCCCCGGCCGGCCACAGCGCATAGAGGAGCAGGGCGATGGCGCCGGCCTGTGCGCCGTACAGGCCCCGCGCCAGCTCCAGGACGATGAGGCCGGTGGCGATGGCGAAGGCGATGTTGAGAGCCTCCCCGGCCGCGGCCGACTGGCCGAAGACGGCATAGGCGCCGGCCAGCAGGAAGGTGTAGCCCGGTGGCCGGCTGATGGGCTCATCCCACGGGCAGCAGCCGCCGGCGGCCAGCTCGGCTGCCTGGCGGTCGTAGACGCCGGGCTCCCCGGAGAGGACGCCGTCCTGGACGATGGCGATGACGACCCGGATGGCGATCAGGGTGATCAGGGCGGCCCACGTGGCGATGGTGACCCGGCGCGGCGTGGACCCGGCGAGGCGGGCGATGACGATGGTCCAGGCGACGCCGGCCGCGATGACGGCCAGGGCGACCAGCAGCTGGCGCAGGGCCCCCAGGGAGTCGACGCGGGAGACGATCTGCCAGAGGTCCACGGCAAGGTGGGCCGTGGCCACGATGGCCACGGCGCCGAAGAAGAGCGCGCCGATCACACTGACGGCGATGCGCCATCGACTGGCGTGCGTCCCCTCTACATCGGTCACAGGCTCAGGATAGGGTCAATCGGACGACGGGTCTCAGCCGGCCGCACCCGCACTAGGCGGCACGTCACTATCATGGGCAGGATGCACCTCCGACACGAGCGACCATGCGCCTGAGGGCGCCCCGGGCCGTCACGCTGCCGCCATTGGCGTCGTCGGGCCGCGGTCGGTGCACCGCTCGCCGAGGTTGGTCGATCTGGGCGTATCGATCGCTCATCTGGAACTTCACGCAACGCGACCTGAAGGCTCGCTACAAGGGCACGCTGCTGGGCTGGGCCTGGTCGCTGGTCGTCCCGCTCGCCACGCTGCTCATCTACACGCTCGTCTTCTCCGTCATCTTCCGGGCGGAGCCCCCCGACTTCGGCAATGGCGAGCCGGGCATCTTCCCGGTCTGGCTCTTCGGCGGGCTCATCGCCTGGACGTTCCTGGCCCAATCGGTCCAACTGGGCATCCCCACGCTGCTGGGCAACGGCCCGCTGCTCCAGAAGATCTACTTCCCCTCCCACGTTCCCGTCCTGGGCATGATGGGCGCCATCCTCGTCCAGACGCTCATCGAGCTGGGCATCTACGCCGTCGTCCTGCTCCTGCTGGGCAACGTCGGCATCTCGTGGCTGCTCTTCCCTGTCTGGCTGGCCATCTACGTGGTGTTCGTGGCCGCCATCGCCATCTGCCTGGCCGTCGTCAACGTGTACTTCCGGGACATCCAGCACCTCACCGGCGTCGCCCTGCAGCTCGTGTTCTTCCTGACGCCCATCATCTACCCGGTCACGCTCGTCCCTGCGGAGTGGAACGGCATCCCGCTGCAGCAGCTGATCATGCTCAACCCTGTCTCCCAGTTCGTGGTGGCCTTCCGGGAGCTGTCCTACGGGCTCGTGGTTCCCAGCCTGTCGACCTGGCTCGTCCTTGTCGCCTGGGCCGCCGTCGCGCTGGTGCTCGCCTCCCTGGTCTACCGGCGCTGGGGCCTGGACGTGGGTGAGGCCATATGAACGACATCGCCATCGCCGCGGACGGCCTGTCCAAGCGCTTCCTGCTGCACCGGGATCGTCGCACCGGCCTCAAGGAGCGCTTCATCCGCGGCAAGCCGACAGAGGCCCAGGAATTCTGGGCGCTCAGGGACGCCTCGTTCGTGGTTCCCAAGGGAACGACCTTCGGGCTCATCGGCCAGAACGGCTCGGGCAAGTCCACCACGCTCAAGGTGCTGGCTGGCATCTATCGGCCCACGTCAGGCACGGTGCAGGTCAACGGCCGGGTCTCTGCCCTCCTGGAGCTCGGCGCGGGCTTCCACGGGGAGCTCACGGGCCGCGAGAACATCCGGCTCAACGGCGCCATCCTGGGCCTGAGCAATCGGCAGATCACGGCTGCCATGGACAGCATCATCGACTTCGCGGACATCGGCGCACTTCATCGACGAGCCCGTCAAGGTCTACTCGAGCGGCATGTTCGTGCGGCTCGGCTTCGCGGTGGCCATCTCGCTGGACCCGGAGATCCTCATCGTCGACGAGGTCATCGCCGTCGGCGACGAGGCGTTCCAGCGCAAGTGCTTCGACTACCTCTTCGACCTGCGGCAGCGGGGTCGCACGATCGTCCTGGTGACGCACTCCCTGGGCACCGTGCGCGACTCTGTGCGATCAGGCGGCCTGGCTCGAAGGAGGGACCGTGCGCCAGCTGGGCCCCGCTCGCGAGGTCGCCGACGCCTACGTGGCGTCCGTTGATGACCGTGAGATCCAGGCCAAGGCGGCCGAACCGTCTGCGGCCTTGACGCCGGCAATGACACGGACGGGGTCGGGCGAGATCCGCGTCACCGCGTTGGAGGTCCTTGACGAGGCGGGCTCGCACGCCCCGGTCCTCAAGGCCGGCCAGCCCTGCACCTTCAGGCTCCGCTATCCAGGCACAGGTCGCCCTGGATGACCTGACATTCGGGCTCGGCTTCGTCCACGAGTTGCGCGCCGTGGTCTCCAGCCCGACTTCCGCCCGAACCGGCCCCTGCTCGGTGGCCTCCGGCGATGGCTACGTCGACTTCCGTGTTCCCGAGCTCTTCTTGCAGGCGGGGAGCTACGAGATCAGCACCACGATCGCTGACCGCGGCCATGTCTACGACCACACCGCGAATGAGCTCGTGCTTCGCGTGCGCGGCCAGCGGGATGACGAGCCCGGGCTCACCTGGATGCCGGGCGAGTGGCTGCTGCCCGTCGTCGCGGCGGGGTCCTCCGGCCAGGGTTGACCGGGCGAATGTCACCTGGCCGGGAGCGTCCAGATCGCCCGCTGGTCCTGGACGCACAGCCGCTGGGCACGGTCCGCTGGGAGTCACCTGCCGACGAGTCCGACCTGGCCCGTGCGGACCGGGTGGCTGTCGTCGCGCACTGGGATCCGGCCGCGCGCGTCGGCCGGTCACCACGGATGCTCACGCAAGCTGTTGATCCAGGCCGGCTACCTCACCATCCTCGTCAGCGCCGCAGAGGGCGATGTCACCTCTGGACTGGATCGATGGTCGGCCGCCCGGAGTGGCCGTCCTGCGGCGACCCAACATCGGGTATGACTTCGGGTCGTGGGCGACCGCCCTCGACCGGCTGCCTGCCATCCGTCGGGCGCCGTTTGTCCTGCTGCGTGAACGACAGCCTCGTCGGTCCCTTCGCGCCGATCGACCACCTGCTGGATCGATTTCATCGCTCCCGCGCCGACGTCTGGGGCATGACGGACACGGAGCAACTTGGCCATCACCTGCAGAGCTACTGCCTGGGCTTCAGGAAGGGCTGCCTGGACCATCCGGAGCTCCGCGCGTTCTGGCGGGGCATCCGCGTGGAGGCCTCCCGCGACGACGTCATCCACCGCTATGAGCTGGGGCTCAGCCGCGTCCTCCGGCACGCCAAGCTGTCCACGGAGGCGGCCATCGAGGGCTGGCGGGCCGTGGATGGCGACGACAACCCGACCCTCATCGGCTGGCGCCGGCTCCTCGACCTCGGCTTCCCCTTCGTCAAGCGGCAGATCCTGCTCGATCCTGGCGTCTGCCCGGACGGCCACCTCGTGCGCGACGAGTTGCGGCGTCGTTTCGGCATCGACGTGGACGAGTGGCTGTGAGCGGCGGGGACCCGAGCACGTGACGAGGCTTGAGCGTGCGCGCCGCCGCTTCCGGAAGGCTGTGCGCCAGGCACTTCGGCCCGACCGACCGGCTGGCGACCACACCTCGCCGGCCGCGTACGAGTCCTGGCTGGCCCGGACTCCCTCGACGGGGCAGGGCTTCCCCGAGGAGTGGCTGGCATACCCCCACCTTCCCTTTCGATCCGGCGCGCGGATCGCAGCGGTCGTCCACGTCTACTACCCGGAACTCCTCGATGAACTCGTCGGGCACCTCGCGGCCATGACGCGCCCCCTTTGACCTGCTCATCACCAACGCGTCTGGCCAGCACCTCGTGCTGGACATGGCACGGATGCCCCAGGCGCGGGGCAGCGCCGTCCTGGATGTGGAAAACCGCGGTCGAGACTTGTGGCCCCTCGCACAGCTGGTGAATGCCCGGCTGATCGATGGCTACGAGTTGGTCATCAAGGTCCACACGAAGCGAAGTCCCTGGCGCGCGTCGCATGAGGTTCTTGCGGGATCCGGGGGTACGTGGCGGTCCGGCCTGCTCGAGGCCATGCTCGGGAACGGATCGAACGTGGATGCGATCGTCGCCGAGTTCGAGCGGTCACCCGACCTCGGGATCGTGACGGCCGACGGGAGCGTGTTGGGTCCGGGTTTCTGGGGTCAGAATGAGGACGTGACGGCGTCCCTTCTGAAGCGTCTCGATCTCGAGCTGGAGCCGCAGGCCCTGAGATTTGCCGCCGGTTCGATGTACTGGGCTAGAGCATCGATCCTGCGGCGCCTGACCGGCCTCCAACTCTCCGCGGCCGACTTCGAAGACGAGGCTGGGCAGGTCGACGGCACAACGGCCCACGCGCTGGAGCGTGTCATCGGGATCCTGGCCGCGGACGCCGGCCTGCGAGTGCTCCAGCGCTCAGATGTGCCGGGCACAGCGGCCTCGACGTGACAGACCCGCAGGTGCCCTTCGACCCTCCTGCCAGCGCGACGGCGCTCACCCCCGCGCCCCCGGGTGGACCCGGTTCACCCGCCGTGATCGCCTTCTACCTGCCCCAATACCACCGCATCCCCGAGAACGATGCCTGGTGGGGGGAGGGCTTCACCGACTGGACGAACGTGACGGCCGCGAAGCCGCTCTATCCGGGCCACGTCATTCCCAACCTACCGGGTGAGCTGGGTGCCTACGACCTTCTGTCACGGGATGTGCGCGCGGCTCAGGCGGAGCTCGCCCGAGAGCACGGTGTCTATGGCTTCTGCTACTACTTCTACTGGTTCGGCGGTCGCCGGCTCCTGGAGCGGCCCCTTGAGCTGATGCTCGAGGAGGGGCAGCCGGACCTGCCATTCGCACTCTGCTGGGCCAACGAGCCCTGGACGCGGCGCTGGGACGGGCGCGAGCAGGACGTGCTCATGCCCCAGCACCACGACCGGGTGGGCGACCTGGCCATCCTCGACGACCTCATGCCGTACTTCGAGGACTCGCGCTACATCCGCATCGATGGACGGCCGCTCCTGCTCGTCTATCGCCAGGGCCTCATGCCGGACGCGCCCGGCTTCGCATCGGACCTTCGCGCGGAGGCCGTGCGCCGCGGGCTGCCCGGGCTGTTCCTCTGTAACGTCCTGTCGATCGGCGATATCGAACGCTGTGCGCCGGGCTTCGACGCCGCGGTCGAATTCCCGCCCCACGGCACCATCGGCAAGGAGCTCCGCGCCCGAGACCTTGGCGCGGACCGTGCCTTCCGCGGCCACATCTACGACTACGCCTCGACGGTGCTCTCCGCGGTCGCCAGGCCGATCCCGTCCTTTCCCTGCTTCCCGGGCGTCATGCCTCGCTGGGACAACACCGCCCGCAAGGGGCTGCGGGCGCACATCTTCCACGGGTCCACGCCGCGAGCTCTTCGAGCAGTGGCTGCAGAAGGCGGCGACTGGTGACGCGCCGGCTGAACCCCGGCGCGCCGCTCGTCGTTCGTGAACTCCTGGAACGAGTGGGCCGAGGGAGCGCACTTGGAGCCAGATGAACGGAGTCGGCCGGGGCCAACCTGGACGTGATCCATCGGGTCGTGACAGTCGGGCCGGACCTTGATGGACGCCGCCCTCGCGAAACCGCAACGTGACGGCGATCCGAGAAGGCAGGGAACGCAGAGAACAGCGCCGGCCGGAGACCGGCACGCGACCACGCTCGTTTCAGGACGACCAACGAGGAGGCACCGTGGACGTAGGCTGGCGGTGCTGGCTGGATCGAGGAGGTCGACGGCTGGGCACTCGATGACTCCATCATCCAGGTCCCGTCCGGTCGGGAAGCTCAGGCTTCGCGGCTGGTTCTACGGCGAGCTCGCAGGAGGGCGGACGCCCGCGGAACCGTGCCTACATCGTCGTGTCGTGCGCCGGCGCCTGGTGGCACGCTCCGCTCGCCGACCGACATCGCCGAATGGACGTGCTCCGGGGCAAGCTCGCCACCAACCCGCGGCGACGGAAGCTGATACGCGTACTTGATCGCCTGCCCGCCACCTTGGCTCGCATGTGCTGTCGCTTCTGGCCGGCCGGCGCGACCGGTTCGGCTTCGACATCACCCTCAGCCTGGGTGGTCTTCCAAAGGGCACGTGGTCCATCGGGTTCGCAGACGTGACTCCGACCTTTGCTCACGCCGTGTCCACGCCGTTCGCACTGCAATGTGACGCGTGAGATCGCGGGCGCTCCCCTTATCTCACGCGTGCCGGGACTCCGAACGCCTTGGCGCCGGATGGGATGTCGCGCACGACGACGCTGCCGGCCCCAAGGACCACGTCAGCTCCGATCTCGATTTCAGGAATCACGCAGACCCCGGCACCGAGGAAGCTGCGATCGCCCACTGTTACGTTCCCCGCGAGCGCGCAGCCCGGGGCGACGTGTGCCGCACGGCCGATCACGCAGTCATGATCGATGGAGCAGTTGGTGTTGGCGATGGCCAAGTCGCCGATCTTGGTTTCGGCATTGACCACGACTCCCGCCATGACCGCGATCCCCCTACCGAGCACCGCGCTTGGGGAGACGGCGGCTTGCGGGCTGATCGCATTCGGCAGCTCGAAGCCCATTGCCGAGACCATGTCCCCAGCCTGTCGCGGAGCGCGTTGTCACCGACCGCGACGAACGCGTACTTGACGCCTCTCGCGACGCACCTCGGGGAGCACGGCATCCGACCCGATCACCGGCACGCCACATACCGCTCTCACCGGATTCCGGTAGCGCCCGTGCACCCAATGACCTGAGCTCGTCCGCGGCCCGGAACAGTGTCGATCACGACCTTGGCGTGGCCGCTCGTCCCGAGGATGACAACAGAGTCAGTCACGACTCGGTCGCTTCAGCAGCCGCATCCCGCGGCTCAAAGAGGATGTTGCAGTCCGGGATCTCCTCGGGGACCGATTTTCGACGTGGCGGCAGCCTCCGTCCTGCTCGTCGATGATGCTCGCCTGGTACCCAGATGACGAACGTGCGAACCAGGCTTCAGGCTCGACGCCGTTCCGCCGAGATGCTCCTTCCTGTACTCGACGAATCAGGATCGGCGGATTTCGCCGCGAGTATCCTGCTCATGCCGGCGATGACGTCGAGTTCAGCGCCTTCAACGTCGATCTTGACGAGCGTCGGGCGCACATCTACCGGGATGAGGTCATCGAGTCGGCGTACCTGCACCTCGCGCTCCTGGCTCCGCCCCTCATCAGGGAGCTCGTACAGGGATGCGTGCCCATAGATGATTGGGACGTGGAGCTGGGCGAGACCCTCGGAACGCCCGACCGCCACATTCGAGCACTCGCAGTACTAGGCCATGCCATTGAGCGAGAATTCGCGCGAGCAGGTCGTACAGGCGCGGGTTCGGCTCGAACGCGTAGGCTTTGCCCGTCGGGCCCACTCGGCGGACTCCACTCAGGAGAAGAGTCCCGACGTGGGCCCGATGTCGACATACACGTCCCCCCGGGCTGGAGCAGTTGACCGACGACCGAGTTGGTCCCGGGTTCCCAGCCTCCCCCCTCCGCGAGCTGGCACACGAAGTGCCGATCCTCGGACGGGGCCAGCACGTAGCCGAATGGCGCGGCCCTGGCGAGGACTTCATCACTAAGCACGTAAGCATTCCGGTTGACGAGTGTGTCGGCATGTGCCCGGAGTACGGCGAGCTCAATAGCGAGCTCGACGTTGTGACTCGAGGGCATCCGCCCGGTGCCGCCCCAGTTCTCGGGAGAGTCCCCCGACTCGATCATGAGACTTGCGCGTCCGCTGGTCGGCTGCGCCGACTCGCTGATCGGTGCGCGACAGGGCCTCGATTATCGAGGCGGAGAAGTATCCACGCACGGGTTGCAGGAGCGGCTTGAGCGTGCGGCGCAGTAGCGACCTTGCTGTACGGCGCCACCTCGGGGATGGAGCCGCCGCCACGAGGAGTGCCGGTGGAGTCACGGGTTGCCGCCGGCCGTTCGGGCACTCTGCCGGGCTGCATCGCGCTCCTGAGCGCCTTCGTGTGGTCGTAACGAACGCGTGGCTGCGTGACGTGGTCGGTCACGACCCACTCCGTGTTGCAGTCGGCCTGTCTGACGAGAAAAGGGAAGCCATCACCTGCCCGATGTTCTCCACCAGTGGGTCGGCCGCCTGGACCCCGAACGCCGCAAGCAGCTCTGCGAGCCGGCGTGTTGCACCGGCGTGGGCGGCCATCGGTATCGCGTCAGAGCAGATCGCTCGAGACGCTCGGCATAACGGCTCAGCCGAAAACTCCTCGGCGGGCCCAGGCCCTGGCATCACGAGCCCACGCGAAGCCGCCAACTCCGGTCCTGCTCAAGATTGATCAAGTGCGCGGCGAGGTCCTCGGCCCTGTCCGCTTCCGACCTTACCTTCAGCACACACGACCCTGGCAAGGTCTGGTAGAAGCCCACGTCGGTGACGATGACCGGCTTGCCAGCGAGCATCCCTTCGATCGTCGATGCGGAGGCGCCCTCAAGAGCGGGCCAACGCAGACACGAGATGACATCCGCGTCGCGCAGGAAGGCTTGCAGGGTAGGATCGTTGACCTCACCGTGGATCACGACGGACTGGCGCAGTTGGTGAGTGTCGATCAGGGACTCCAGTCGAGTTCGCATCGATGGCTCGATGGCGCCGACGACGTCGTAATGGTAGCGAGTACGAAGTTCGGGAGTAGTACGAGTGTCTCGATGACCTGCTGGACGCACTTGTTCGCATTTACGTGACCGACCGTCAAGAGCCGAAGCCGATCGTGCGGCTTTCAGGGCTGCATGCTAGGAGTTGACGAGAGTCATATGCCAGCGGTATCACAGCGACCGGTCCAGGGCAGGCGCGCCGCAGACGCTCCGCATAGAAGGGTGCATGTGCAACACAGGCGATGGCCTTCTGGGCAAGCCACTCCGTCATCGGGAGCCTGACTCCGCGAGCCACGCGAGACCCAGTTCCTGCAGGGGCTGCGAGTAGAATTGGGCAGTGACTTCCGGTGCGTAGAGCCGCTCGACTACTCGGCGGGTCTGTTCGCCAACGCCCGGCACCTGGGTCGCTCCAGCCGAGGAACAGGTCGAGCACATACCACTGTCGTGGAAAATGCAGATACCGGGTGCTGATCGAGGAGCGCAATGACGCCGCTGTGGAAGTCAAAGTAGTTCCCTACTTGATAGATGATCAGAGTCGGCATCCGACAGCGCCATGGCGGTCGGCCTGTCATCCCGCCAATGGTGCAGGCTGGTGCCTTCGGGAACGGGATGCAGATCGACCTGCCGGCTGTGACTCGGCACCGATGATCGTCACCGCGTGACCACGGGCGATCATCGCCCGGTGACGACCGGCGCTATAGCGACCGATTGCCGACCTGCGCGCAAACGGCGTGACCCACGCCAGTCTTCATGCCAGAAGCTTCCCGACTGTAGATGGGCCAGGTAACCTGCTTCGATTCCCAGTGGGCCTTGCCTCGGCGAGGCCCATGGCACGCGTGCGTTGTGGGTCTGCGAAAAGCTCATCGATGCCCTGCGCCAAGGCCTTGGGCTCTGGTTCCTTCACCAGCCCGTTTTCACCGTCGATTACCAACTGCAAGACTCCTCCTGCGTCAACGGTCGTAAGGACCGCCTTGGAGGCCGCACTCGCTTCCATCGTGACGTAGCCGTAGGAGTCCTCCTGGAACGGCAGGTACACGCACGCCGCCGCATTGTTGACGTACGACGCGATTCGGGAGACATCGAGGAACCCGAGATCGAGGGTAACGCGGTTCTCCAGCGAATACCGACGCACCAGTTCGACCAACCGCAGGCCATCCTCTTCCTGGTCCGGTGGCCCGGCAATGACCAGATTGGCACGGCTGCGTACGTGGGCCATAGCCTCGACCAGCAGGTGTTGACGCTTGGCGAGATTTACGCGTCCGCCCGCAAACATGTAGTCACCTGAACCTGCAAGGCGAAATTCCTCGGGAGAGTTCAATGGGGCTCGGAGCACCTCTGCGTCGAAGTCACTGAACCTTCTGAGGCGCTCCCGCACGACATCGGACACCGCGAACAGCCTCTGGCAATCGCTGAAGCAGGCATTGTCTGCTGCGACTATCTGCGACCAGACGGCGTCTCCGCGCGGCGTCGTCGGAATGTTGGACTGGCCGCTTTCAGAGAGATCGTAGGCCTGGCGATACTGGTGCACAAGCCAGAGCGTCTTGCTGGGATGCGGGATGAGATAGGCAGGGAACTTCAGGGCGATGACCCTGTCGACATTGGTGAGCTGCAGTCGCGAGACTGAGGAGCATCTGGTCCGGGATACGCTCGAACGGCTCCCACTGGAATGGCATGCGCAGGACCTCAGCGCTGACGCCAGGCGTCTGGCGCAGCTGCGTGCAGAGATGATCGGCGAGCAACTCGGCACCGCCCCGGACGAATGGCGCCATGTTGGTGACGATCAGAACCTTCATGCGAGGAGTCTTCCGATCACGATGTCCCAGTCGATCCCCAGTTCCGTGGGTCTGGCTGATGCCCGTTCGCCCAATCGCTTGGCGAGCGACCGGTCTGAGTAGAGGGCATCCAGCCGCTCCGCCAGTGCCGTTGGTTCAGGCGGACACACGAACCCGTTGACGCCGTCCTCGATCAACTCCAGGACTCCTCCCGAATCCGTCGCGGTTATCACGCACTTCCGGCTGTGACAGGCTTCGAGCGACGCGTAACCATACGAGTCTTCGTCGAGTGCCAGTACGCGACCGCGAGACACAAAGCGAGGATGTCTCGTTTCTCCTCCTCCGAGATCCAGCGGTTCTCGACCGCCATAGCGGTCGGAGACGCCGAGACGCCTCGCTTGCTCCTGGAGCTCACTGTGTATGACTCGCTGACTCCGCGCCGCATAGGCGGACTCGCACGGGTGTACGCGTGAGGCTGAGCGCCCAGACCAGTAGGTCCTGGCGCTTGTGTGGCTCGATGCGAGATAGGAATACGACCTCATCGCCGTATCCGTCGCACCGATACTGCTCTGGCCGGAGGATCGGTGGATACAAGACCTCGCTGTCGATTCCATTGAATGCCCGCAACCGATCCTCGACGACTCGCGAGTTGCTGAATACCTGGCGTGCCTCTGAGTAGCCCTGGGTATCAGCATCGATGATCGTCTGTCGTAACGCTCGCCCTTTCGGGGTGTCCTGCACAGGGCGGTAGGGCGTGTCCCACAGGTCGTAGAAGCCACGGAAGTGGTGGATGAACCACACCACCTTCTGCCGGTGCTGGACGAGATGGGCAGGGGGTCGGAAACAAATGACCCTGTCCGCCGCCTCGAGGTCGACAAGCGGTAGGCGGTCATCTGCGCCAAGAGTCTGTCCGGCTGCTCGTTGAATGGCAGATACACGCTCTCGACCTGATGGCCATTCCTTGAGCTTCACCTCGAGCCACTCGACGATGAAGCGATAGCCCTCCTCGCACATGTGGGACGAACGAGGAGACCAAGGCGACCTTCAACTACCGCACCCCGGCCGTCGCGAGCGCTTCCCGGAGTCGGTCGCGGATGTACTGGACGTCGGTCCTCGAGACATGCTCATGGGTCGGGAGGTTGATCCCGCGCGCAGCGGCGGACGTCGCACGCGGGTAGCCTGCAGGATCCTCGGCATACGGGGGAAGCGCGTGCATGGGGTAGAACACCGGGCGCGTCTCGATCTGGGCTTTCGCGAGCTCGTCGCGGACGGCCTCACGCTGCTCCTCGCTCGACCCGATGGGCAAGAGCACGGTATACATCCAGTACGCGTGGCGGGCCCAGCTCTCCTCGACAGGCCGCACCAGCGGCAAAGGGGCCAGGGCGTCGTGGTACCAGCCCGCGAGCTCAGCTCTTCGCGCGAGTGCGACTTCGACTCGCTCCATCTGCGCGCGGCCGATCGCTGCGGCCACGTTGGTCATGCGGTAGTTGTAGCCGACGACATCGTGCCAGTAGGTACGGACGGGACTCACGCCCTGACCGCGGAAGAGGCGCAGTCGATCGGCCAGCGCGTCGTCGTCAGTCGTGACCATCCCGCCCTCACCGGTGGTGACGATCTTGTTGCCGAAGAAGCTGAAGGCCGCGCACTTGCCCAGGCTCCCTGCGCGGCGTCCCTTGTACTCGGCGCCATGGGCTTCAGCGGCATCTTCGATCACGGGAATACCGTGGGCCTGGCCCAACTCCAGCAGCGGGTCCATGTCGACGGGGTGGCCGTACAGGTGTACGGCCATGATGGCGCGCGTGCGCGGCGTCAGCTTGGCCCGGACCTCCGCAGGATCCGCGTTTAGCGTGCGCTCGTCACAATCGACCAGGACGGGCGTCGCACCGCAGTAGTGCACGGCATTCGCGGACGCGATGTAGGTGAGCGAGGGCACGATGACCTCGTCGCCTGGCTCGATGCCAAGGGCGACCAGCGCCAGGTGGAGTGCGGTGGTCCCGTTGTTCGTCGCGACGGCATGCTTCGTGCCGCAGAACGCGGCGAAGCTCTCCTCGAAAGCCGCGATGTGCTTGCCTTTCGACGAGATCCAGGTGGAATCGAGACATTCCAGGACATACTCGCGCTCCCTGCCGGTGAGCGTGGGTGCGGATACCGGGATGAAGTTCCGACCCGGCTCCAGGGGCTCAGTCATGGCTCGCCATCCTACCGTCTCTCGACGCGCATCGCGCCATGACAAGGCTCGCCCCCAGTGCCATCGACGACGTCGGAGTGGTTCCTCGCCCGCCGGGTGTGGTACCGATGGCGCGTCTTCCCGCGCTCGGCACCACGAGGGCGATCCTGGACAGGACCCTCTGGTCGCCCAAGCAAGACGCCGCGACGTCAGGTCGTCCGTGACAGCGGGCGGGACATCCTATTTTGCGGACCGCGAATTGCGCGCTGCGATGACCACCTCGGCCGCGCACTTCTGACAGTACCCGCCTGTGCTCGCGCCTCCTCTACGACATCACCTATGGCATGGCGGGTCGACATACCACGGGCGCTCTCCCGGTGACCTCGCCTGGGAGTAGCGAGGTTGCCCTCCTCCTCTATCATTTCGGCGATGACCTCGGTCGGTGGCGTCCCGCCAGTCGACGCGTGCCCTGTCTCGACGCTGGCCGCATGCCGCGACTCGACGCTGGCTTGTAACGTCTCGCACGCGAGAGGGCGGTCCCGCGAGACCCGTGCCGACCGACGGATTGGGCAGTGGCTATTCCCGAATGCGCCCAGCCAAGTCGCACGCTGATGGCCCTCGTGCGCGCCGAACGGCGTATCCATCCCGGGGATGTCGATGGATACCGCGCTTGGGTACAAGCCAACGACGATTGGGGGAACCCTGATGGTGCGTGGGTGGTATCAGCCCTCGCTCGTCTGCAGCACCGGCCGTTGCTGGCGGTCGTGCTCCTTGACGAGGGCCTGGCG
The DNA here is from genome assembly GCA_963766685.1 of uncultured Chloroflexia bacterium. Taxonomy (GTDB): domain Bacteria; phylum Chloroflexota; class Limnocylindria; order Limnocylindrales; family CSP1-4; genus JAFMJV01. The sequence goes on along the minus strand of CAVYBJ010000005.1, from coordinate 23,066 downwards.
TCACAGCGCTCCAGCGATCAAACCGTCCGCTCCATCGTCGACCAGTCATACCCCAACTGGGAGCTATGGCTTCCGTCGCTGCGCTGCACCACGGTCGAGGACGAGCGCCTCCGCCGTCTCGAAGCCAACGGGGAGCTACGCGGGGTTCGATGGTTCGATCAGGTGCTGGCCACCACGAGGGGCGAATACTTCGTACCGGTCCCCCCGGGAGCGGTCCTGGCGCCACACGCGTTCGTCGAGTTGGCCATGGCCATCAGCGTCGAGGTGCCGCCGGTGCTCGTCTACACCGATGAGGATCGATACGACGCCTCCGGGCGGCGATTGGCTCCGAGCTTCAAGCCGGAGTGGGATCCCGAGTTGATGCTTGGGCGCGACGTGGTGGGGCACCTCAGCGCGTTCCGCACCGACCAGGTCCGCGAAATCGGTGGGGCGGATGAGCGATTTCCCCTGCCCCAGGCGTATCTGTACGACCTGTCCCTGAGGATTACCGAGAGGGCCCATGCAAGGGTAAGCCACATCTCGCGAGTCCTCTGCAGTACTCCACTCCAAGTGCTCCAGCCCAGTGGACTTGACGGACCGACCGCCCGGTCCATTGTCAGCGCTTGCCTCACCCGACGCGGTGAGGATCGAGCTGTGGTCTTGCCCGCGGACAGGGCACCGGCGTGGAACCGAGTGGCATGGCCGATTCGGACGCCTGAGCCCCTGGTGTCGATCATCGTGCCCACGCGCGACCAGCCGGACTTGCTCGTTCGCTGCGCCTCTGGCGTCCTGTATCAGACGGACTATCCGCGCATCGAATTGCTCATCATCGACAACGGCTCCGCTTGTGAGCGAGCCCTGACAGTCATGGGGGACCTGTCGCGCGACGACCGGGTCCGCGTGATTCGAGACGACCGGCCCTTCAACTATTCGGCGTTGAACAATGCCGCCGTGCGCCAGTCCTCTGGCGACGTCCTCGTCCTGCTGAATGACGACACTGAGGTCTGCCATTCCGGGTGGCTGCGGGAGTTGGTGTCCCTCGCTCTGCGCAAGGAGATCGGCATCGCCGGTGCGCGCCTGCTGTATCGCGATGGCAGGGTCCAACACGCCGGCGTCGTCATGGAGACTGGTGGTGCGGAGCACCAGTTCCGGTTCTGCGATGCTGCCGAGTTGGGTCCTAATGGCGAACTCGCGTTGACGCGCTCGGTATCGGCGGTCACGGCGGCATGCATGGCGCTCCGCAGGGAGGTCTTCGATGAGGTCTCCGGCTTTGACGAAGACTCTTGCCGTTGCGTTCGGGGACATCGACTTCTGCCTGCGCGTCCGGGAACGCGACTATCGCATCGTGTGCAGTCCCTTCGCGGAGCTTTATCACCACGAATCCGCGACTAGAGGCTATGAGGACGCGCCCGACAAGAAGAAGCGCTTATGAGCGAGGCAGACACCATCCTGCGCCGCTGGTCTTCCACAAGGTTCGCTTCCGAGGCATTCGCGAATCCGAACCTGCGGTTCTCCTGGGATGACGGGGTGGGTGGGGGCTTCCCCATGGCGCCATTGACGAGCACTCACGCGCGTGGGCTGGGGGCCGGTTATGGTCTTCGGCCTTCTCGAGGCGAATGGTCCGCGCTTGGCGGACCAAGGCCTCGTCGGGTCCAATGCTCACGATGCGGATGTTGATCGCTCGGTTTGTTCGGAACCCCTTGTTCTCCTCGTCGTGGTACCTGGCGAGCTACCCTGACGCGGCCGATTATCGCCTGGGGCCTTACCAGCACTACAGACGGCACGGAGTCGCAGACGGTCGGAACCCGAACCACCTTTTCGACACGCGCTGGTACCTGCTGGAATACCCGGATGTGGCACGGACTAATACAAACCCTCTGGATCACTACCTCTTCGTGGGAGCTGCCGAAGGGCGAGACCCGAGCCCGCGCTTCAGCAGCGAGGGTTACCTCGCTGCCAATCCGGACGTTCGTGATACTGGCCAGAACCCACTGCTGCACTACATACGTCACGGCGCACACGAGCGACGACCCATCGAGATCGAAGTAATGGTCGGACTTGACGCTACGCGCCAAGGATCCGCTGGAGCCGAGCCTCATACCGCTTGGCGATGGCCTGTACCGAGAAGTGGGCAGTCACGAACTCTCGGGCAGTGCCCGCGATCCGCTGACGCAACGCCTCTTCCTCGTAACACCGGCGCATCTGCGCGGCAGCGTCCGCCACCGAGGGTTCGGCCCACTTGTGGCCCGGGCGCACGAAGATGTACTCCCGTTCTGAGACGTCGATGAGCTCGTAACTGACGAGCCACGCGGTGTCTTGGCTGCAGTAGTCCATATTCCCGGAGTACGCGGTGCAGACCACGGGTACACCCAACGCCATCGCTTCGATGGGACCGTAGCCGAAGCCCTCCGAGCGATGCAGCGACACGTAGGCGTCACTACCCTTCTTCAGTCGCAACAAATCCTCGTATTGCATCGTCTCGTCCAGGATGACGACGCGAGGGTCTCGCTCGGCTGCCGCGAATAGGCGTTCCAACTCCGAACGCTGGGAGTCGTGTCCCACGTTGCGAGCGTTGTGCGTCTTGAGGATGAGCATGGCGTCATCACCCTCACCGAACGCTTGCTGGAACGCTGCGAGGGCTCCGAGGGGGTTCTTGCGCGTGGGCCATGAGTAGGAATTGAACGTGGTCAGGAACACGAATGTCTCGTCATCGATGCCGAGGCGCTCACGGAGGAGTGCGCGCGCCTTTGCTCTCGGAATATCGGGGACCGCTTGGAACGGCGTTCCGACATTTGTGACCGGGATGTCGGTGAACGGCTGGAACACGGACACCCCGTACTCCGAGGCCACCCACACCTCGTCCAACATGCGAAGCGCGAGCTCGAAGGGGACTGCCGGCGTGCTGAGCTCCCAATAGAAGAAGCCGATGTTGTAGCTTCCGGTGAAGACGTCCGGGAGGTAGGCGTACGCGAGCGGGACCGCGTCAGCGTTCAGGTGCAACAGGTTGACACGCGCACTTACGGGCTCACTCGTGACTGCCCGACTTCCGAACGCCCTCGGAGTAGGGTTGTCCAAACCGAAGTCCACGAGATTCGTCGAGAGACTGGTCAGTTGGAGCGCTTCACCTGCCATTCGACAGGACTGCCCCAGGCCGGAAGCCTTGCCGAATGGGCCGGTCACCTGCACATCGACCGCATGCTCCATTCCGGCCAGCGACGGAAGCTGGGCCGCATGGATGCGATAGCCGTTGGCATCGATCGACCTGTAGGTGCCTGCTGCTAAGTCGTAGCCGGCGTCCCAGACACTCGCCTCGAACAGTTCACGCGGCTGCTTTGACGGCAAGGCTTGGGGTGCCTCCTCGCCGCGGCGCCCTTGGGCCAGGACGGCTGCGATGGTCAGGGCGTCCAACGCACATCGCCCATCTGCGTCGCGCTCGAGGAAGACCTCCTGAATGGTGCCCGGCACGAATCGGAGCAAATGGGGCTCTCGCGCCCCTCTGAGCATGACGTGAAGGTAGACCCCGAGCGCTTCGTATCCTGAGCGCAGATCGACTCCCTGCAGGCCATCGTTCCTGGCGACGTACAACTGGAGGAATCTCGAGAGCGGCACCCCGTGAGGTGCACCGAGCGACCCGGGAGCCATGAGGGCCTGCACGTAGTAGTCAGGCACCAGGCAGTCCTCGACCCTCAGTTCGACCGCGCGCTCGACGGACCACCAGTAGACATGGTCCCAGTAATCCTCGGCATCCACGAGCATGCGACCACTGGACCGATGCTCATCGTCCCCAAGGGCGACACTGAATGACACTCGCGACACATCCAGTCCCTCGACGCCGGAGATCAGGTCGACAGGCGTGTTGAGGTACTGGATCTCGGAAGGTGACAGCGGGATCCGATACATCTGGCGACTTGGTTGGGTGCCGTACGACTCTAGGTACCAGCGCAGCAGAGAGTCGGCGCTGCCGGGATCACGTTCCAGCGGGAAGCGCGGACTCAGCAGGCTCCGGGCAGCAGCCACCGTGATGTACGGCGATATCTTGGGTCGAACCCGGAATGCGTCGCTGCTCTGTGCCTGTGCTGGCCCAGCGCGCGTGTCGAAGAGGGCCCGATATGCCGGCATATCGGCGGTGGCCGAACCAGTCCCCGGTCCTGCGCCCCTGGGCTCGGGAGTCGATCGAAGGAGTGCATCCGCCCACGGCAAGATCGAACACGCGATGAACCGTGGTGATAGGTGATCGAGGAGGTCAACAGGCACCCGGTCGGGTCCGAACGGCACGGCCCCGATCTCCTTCGGCTCACCGACCCCATCGGACGCGAACACGAGGATCTGGGAGGTCCCTGAGTCGCCACCTCGACGGCCATCAGCGACGGGAGCGGCGACCGAGAAGCCATGTCGGCCATCTCCGATGCCCAGGGCTGCAAGGTCTGGGCGCATCTCGTCGGCCTGGGCTTCACCGATCTGCGTTCCGGCGGCGGCCACGGTAATCGAAAGACGCATGTCAGGCTGGTGTGGCAGCCATGCCCAACCCTTGATCGAATTCTCGGTCCAGCCATCGACGCGACCCTGGAGCGAGCCATCGCGACTCAAGGCGAGCTCGTAGCGACCGAGTCGCCGATGCAGCCTGACGAGTCTCGACCCTACGCTGCCACGCCCCACGCGGTGTTCGGCCCTCTCGACTCCCTGCAGCGAGAACGCCACGACAGATCGCGCAAGGGGACGCACGGCAGGAACCCGCTGGACCAGCATCACGGCGTATGAACGCAGCACCCGATGGATGGCGGTTGAACGTTGGCCCAAGCCCACTCAACTCCTTGCCGATCTTCGGGGTCAGCATCGCAGTTGGGTCGGCGACCCGGCTCTGCCCCGAAGCGACCGCAGCGAGGCTGCCCATGGTCGGCCAAGAAGCATAGACCAGCCCCACTGCCGGCGGTGCTGGAAGCATCCAATTCCTGTGATGGGCTCACGCCGCTGACGGCCAGGGCCGCAGTGCAGCTCCGATGCGCTCGGCCCAGTAGCGGTCCCAGGTGCCGTTGAGGCGCAGGAGCCGCAGGTGGAGCAGATGGCTGATGCCGCGCCGGAACCAGCTCATGCCCCGGCTCTTGAACCTGCGGCAGATGGTGATGTCGACGCCCTTCTCCATGGGGCCCGAGACTGGCCAGCGGGACGATGCGGTAGTTGGCGATGCCCCGGCGGTTGCCCTCGACGTAGCCGATGACGCCCGGTGCAGCGCAGGGCCTGCTCGGGATCGTCGACGCTCGAGCGCGCCGGGCATGGGCGGCGAGGATGGCGAGGAGGGCCTCGACGTCGCCGGGCAGCGCCGCACCGATGGCCGGCTCGAGTACCGCCCCATGGGCGAGGCCGATGCCCCGGCGCAGGGCCTCGACCAGGTGGTACCAGTCGAGCAGCTCGATCGCGTCGGGGAAGGCCCGCTCCCGGATCCAGCGGATGGCGGCCGCCCCGTCGGACACGAAGAGGACGCGCCGCCTCGTAGACCCCCATCGCCGGCGCAGGCCGCCACCAGGCGCTCGGCGAACGTCGTCCAGCTACCCGGTGGCACCCACGTAGTGGCGCTCGAGCAGCCGCCGTCGGTCCCTGCCCGATCCGTTCGGTGCCCGTGAAGACGAGGCCCAGCTGGACCTCCACGTGGGTGCCGCTCCCCGGTCGTTGACCATCGTGCCGTCGGCGCTGACCCACACGTCGCCTCGCGCGGACCGACCGGTCCCGTCCGCGCTCGGGGTGGGCGCCGAGGACCGCCTCGGTGCGGGCCGCCGCCGCGGCCTCGAGACGGGATCCCTCCTCGGCCACCCAGCGGTGCACCTGGCCATGGCTGACCGCCGAGGCCGCGCAGCTCCTCGAGCGTCCGGGCGGTCCGCGCGTAGGACAGCTCGGTGGCCAGCCAGAGGGCCCGCTCCCGGACACCCAGGGTGTGCTGGCTGCGGGGCTCGAGACCCAGGGCCTCGTCGAGCGGCACCAGCTCGCCGCCGCAGGCCCGCAGCGGTAGCGACGACGGTGCACCTCCACCTCGCCCGCGAGCGTCACGATGCGCCGTGGGGCCCGGCCGTTGGCGCGCAGGATGCCACCGCAGCCGGGATGGCCGGCCGGCACGGGCACGAGCCGCTCGAGCGCGCCACGAGCTCGGCCCACAGCCGCTGGCCCGCCTCCGCCAGGGCGACCGAGACCGCTCGCTCCAGCGACCCGATGTCGGCGCCCTCGGGATGCAGCTCGAGCGTGAGTGCCACCGGGACGGCGATAGACTCCATGGCGAGCCCCTTCGTCTGCTGGTTCTTCGACATCTCCAGCCTACGGACGGGGCTCACTCTCCTGTGCCGGCTAGCCTCACAGACGTTGGGATGCTTACGGCGGTGCTCGTGACCGTGTTCGTCCGAGCGCTGTCACACTACAATCCGCGGATGCCCACCGCACTCATCACCGGCATCACCGGCCAGGACGGTTCCTACCTTGCAGAGCTTCTCCTCTCAAGGGGTACCGCGTCGTCGGGATGACCCGCAGGTCCAGCACGGACGGATACGAGCGCATCGCCCACATCCGCGAGCGCATCGATCTCGTGCAGGGCGATCTTCTCGATCAGGCTTCGCTCATCACGGCGCTCCAGGATTCGCACCCTGACGAGGTCTATAACCTCGCTGCTCAGAGTTTCGTACCCACTTCCTGGAACCAGCCCGTGCTGACTGGAGAGTTCACGGCGCTCGGCGTGACCCGGCTTCTGGAATCCATCCGGACGGTGGACCCATCCATCCGCTTCTACCAGGCGTCGTCCAGCGAGATGTTCGGCAAGGTCCGCGAGGTACCCCAAAACGAGATGACCCCGTTCTACCCACGGAGTCCCTACGGGGTGGCCAAGGCCTACGGTCATGCGATTACCGTCAACTACCGGGAATCGTACGGCCTGTATGCCGTCTCAGGCATCCTCTTCAATCACGAGTCGCCCCGCAGGGGTATCGAATTCGTGACGCGAAAAGTCACGAACGGCGTCGCTCGCATCGCCCTGGGCTTGGACAAGACGTTGAGCTTGGGCAACTTGGATGCGGAACGCGACTGGGGCTTCGCGGGCGACTATGTGCGTGCCATGTGGTCGATCATGCATGCTGATGAGCCCCGCGACTACGTCATTGCCACAGGCGTTGCACATTCCGTCCGCGACCTGTGTCGCATCGCATTCGCGCATGTCGGCTTGGATTATCAGGACTATGTGGTCATCGATCCAGCACTCATCAGGCCAGCTGAAGTCGACCATCTGCTCGGTGACGCGACGCGAGCCCGCGCCGAGCTTGGTTGGGAGGTCAAGGTGGACTTCCAGAGGATGATCGAGATGATGGTCGATGCTGACATGGAGCGGGTAGCGACCGCCGGCCATGCTGGGGCCGGCCCGGCCACAAGCTGATGCGAGTCCTGGTCACCGGCGCCCATGGGTTCGTGGGCCAGTGGCTACAGAGGGAACTGGTCGGTCGCGGTCACGAGGCGATCCCGGCCCCGCCGATCGACGAACTGGACATCGCGGACGCTCCGGCCGTCGCCAGCCTCATCGATCGCGTCCGGCCGGACGGCATCATCCACCTGGCGGGCGTGTCCTTCGTGCCGGACGCCGAGGGCGATCCGACGTTGGCGCTGCGTACGCACATCGGCGGCACACTCGCGGTCATCGAGGCCTGCCGCGTGCTTCGCGGTGATGCGGCGATAGTGGTGGTCGGATCCGCGGAAGTCTACGCGAGCCCGCGCGACGACAAGCCACTCACTGAGGACAGCCCCTTGGGGCCTCGCAACACCTATGGCCTCACCAAGCTCGGGGCCGAAGGGGTGGCGTTGTGGGGTGCATCGAAGGGCATGCGAGTCGTCGCGGTGCGGGCCTTCAATCACACTGGGCCAGGTCAGAGGTCGGACTTCGTGGTCCCTGCCATGGCGGCGAGGACCTCGACGCCCGGCGCCGTGGTCTCAGGTCGATCCCGGTCGGCAACGTGGATCTGTCGAGGGACATCGGTGACGTTCGAGACACGGTCCGCGCCTACGTGCTCATCCTCGAGGCGCTGGCTGGCGCAGGACCAGTCCCGACGCCCGCGGTCATCAATGTCGCAACGGGCCGCGCGACCCGCATCCGCACGATCATCGACACGCTCTCGACCCTGGTTGGCTGGCCCGTGGAGCCGGTGGAGGCAGCCACTCTGGTTCGGCGCGATGATCCCGACCTCATCGTCGGAAGCTACGCCCGGCTTCACGAGTGGACTGGCTGGAGCCCGGAGATTGCACTCCAGCGGACCCTCGCGGATATCGTGGCCGCGGTTGGTGGTCTACGGCCAGAGGCATAGAGCGGCGGGATGACTGATGCCACTGTGGACCCCGGGCTCGAAGTCCCGCCGACCTCATCATCGAGATGCTGGGTCAACGTGAAGCTACGGTTCCGCTTGCGCCATTGACCCTGATTGGAGTGTTTGTCAGAGGTGCCTGCGGGGCTTCTCGTCGGTCAGATTGCCTGGAGCGAGGACGATTGACTTCGATGCAGGCATCGTCGAGGTTCGGTTTGTCCTCGCGCGGAAGGGCCATCTGGGCCTGCCCAAGCTCCGACGGAGACACTGGGCAAGGTTCATCGAGCGAAATCTCGCTTGGTGACCCTGTGGTGGTCGATGTCAGCCGCCACGTCTTCCGGACCCTGGCCTAGCGCGAACGACTTCTCCTGGTCCGGGCAGTGTCTTCTGGAGAGAATGTGTGGCTCCAATTCGTGTCGCCGTTGCCTAGCGCGGGCCCTCGTGAGCTCGGCATATGGCTGGCTGGGTTGCGTGTCGACGAACGTCCGTCCGGCTGAGGTGAATGCTGCCCCATGTGACAAGGGCGCCGAGCATCGGGATGGTGGTGCCTCTCGGGGTCTCCGACAGGGAGCCGTAGGGTCGCCCTGCACTTCGTGTGGATTTGCGCCCGCACCGAGACGCGGCGCCGAGTCGGGATTTTAGGGACCGATCCGTCGCTGAGGGACAATCGTGATCGAGGACAGCCGCAGCCAGCCGTGGTCGCATCGACGATGGATGAGAGAAGCACTCGCGGGTGCCCTGGTCGGGCTTGTCTGCATGGGCGTCGCCTTCGTGGTGTTCCTGATCTGGCCATGGGAGCTGGATCTGCTTTGGGGTGCGGGCGGCGACATGACACCGGTTGCCGGTGTTCTCAAGGGAACGCTCGAAGGGTCCGACATCACCCTCAACCCCAGGCTGGGCTTCCCGGGGTTCCTGGATGCCGCGCAATTCCCGCTTCTTACCGACCTCTTTCACTGGGCCCACCTCATCCCGATGGCATGGCTCCTCGGTGATGCGATCACGGCGGTCAACGCCTACGTCTTCGTCGGCTTCTTCCAGGTGGGATTTAGCGCCTACCTGCTTCTCCGACTACTGGGCGTGTACTGGCTGGGTGCCGTCGTTCTCTCGGCGGCGCTGACCCTGCTCCCGTGGCACTTCGAGCGCGGCCCCACCCATATCCTCCTCGCCAACTACGCGCCGGCCGTCGTGGGCCTGGGCCTCGTGATCGCTGTCTGGCGAGGCTACTACGACGCGCCAAGACCAGTCCGCATGGTCGGGGGCATCGTGCTCGCGTTCGTGGCTGCCTTGGGAGGCATCTACTACGCATTCATGACGTCGTTGTTGCTCGCAGTCGTGGTCGTCATGCGCGTTGTCTCCCACCGTGAACGGCCAGTCCGGTGGACCATTGCGCTGATCGTACTTGCGGTTCCTTTGATAACGGGCCTGAGCGTCGTATTGAATAGGGCCGTCCAGCATGCGTCGGTCGTGGAGCCCCTGACCCGCTACTCATTCGAGTCAACGATCTATTCGGGCTCCCTGTCCACGTTGCTGCTCCCTGACACGAGGTCCGTCTTCGGGAGATTGGTGCTAGAGGTGCGGCCGGCGATAGGCGAGTTGAACGCTTGGTGGGAGGAATCCGCGGCGTTCAATGTTGTGATCATCGCGGCCCTCGTCCTCGTGCTTGGGACCCTGCTGGTCGGACTGTTCCGGACATCTCGAGCCGGTGGCTGGCTGCGTGCCCAGCGACAGATCTAGCTTATTTGCAGAGCCTCCTCCTGATCGTGCTCTTCATGTTCGCGACTCAGGGTGGCGGAACGCTCTTTGCGTATCTCGTAACCCCAGAGATCAGGGCCTGGGGACGTTACTCCGTGTTCATCGCCGCCCTGGCGGCCTTGGCGGCGGGCGTCTTCGTCACGAAGCTGCTCGGGACGCGCAGATGGCTGTCTGTCGGCCTGGCGGGCGCAGCTGGTGCGACTTGAGCCCTCGAGACGCTGACGTTGGGGTTCGCCCACTACGCGGATAGCGAGGCACTCGATCGCGAGGTTCGGCCGTTCGTGAGAGCGCTGGAAGAGCGTCTCGCGGAGGGGCGCCCTATCCTCCAGTTGCCGTTGATGGAGTATCCGGAGGTTGGGCCGATCAACAACCTCGGAGGCTACTCGCTGATGGTTCCGTACCTTGTGAGCGATGCTTTGCGGTGGAGCTACGGGGGCAACAAGGCGACCCGGGAAGGCCGGTGGGGTCTCGACATGCGAGACGACACCCAGGCGCTCGCGGACGCTGGTCAACGTGTGGGCTTCTGCGCGGTTGTCGTCGACACCGCGTCGTTCGCATCCCCGGCGGACCTGCAGCGCTACACGAGTGTCCTCGGTGCGCCAGACTTGGCAAGTCAGAGGGAGCGCTGGCTCTTCTTCGAGTGGTCTGACGGCGAGGTGGTGCCGACGGTGACTCCCGCGACTGGCTTCAGCGGCGGCGAGGGGAGTCCCATCGATCCCTTCTGGTGGCAGGTGGAGTCGCATGGCACCGCTGCCCTATCGGGATTGCCGGGAGATACTCGCTCCGTGGAGGTCGAGTTCGGCCCGACGCCGTGTGGGCCGGTCACGATGCTCCTCAATGGTCGGCCAATTTCGATTTGCGGCGAGCGTAAGTGGTTCGAGGTCCCCATTGAAGTCGACGAGTCGGGGCAAGCCCAGCTCGAAGATCGACGTGACCACGCCGGGATGCAGTGTCCCTGATGACCCACGGCTATTCTTCGTGGCCATGTTCGATGGTGCCTCTGGCGAGATCCTCGGACTGGGCCTTAGGCTTGCCCTGATGATGACAAAGTCCACCGTGTGCCAACGAGGCCTCCGCGCCAGATGGCACGTCTGCTCCGCAGATGACTGGCAGCATCCGTGGACGGCTCTGGCGACGGCGACCCGTACGCCGCGCCGCGCCGCGCCTCGGCTTCGCGGTACACTTCCTCGGCCCTCGGAGTCGTCCCGTGTGGGAGGCGCGGAAGGTGCGCGGGTCGGAGGGACCCCACTGGTTCGATGAGTGCTCGCGATATACCCGTAGTCATCCTCGCGGGCGGGCAGGGGACGAGGCTCCGCGAGGAGACGGCGTTCCGGCCCAAGCCCATGGTCGAGGTGGGCGGTCGACCCATCCTCTGGCACGTCATGAAGATCTACGACCACTACGGGTTCCACCGGTTCATCGTGCCTGTCGGGTACCTTGGCCACATGATCAAGGAGTACTTCCTCTCCTACGCTCAGCGCCACGTCGACTTCACCGTGGATACTGGGTCGGGAGCACTCCATCGGCTCGATGAACCGCCCGAACGCTGGGAGGTCACCGTGGTCGATACCGGTCAGGAGACCATGACGGGCGGTCGGATCAAACGCCTGACCACGCTCTTGCCGGGTCGATTCCTGGTGACCTACGGCGACGGGGTCGCCGACGTCCCGGTCGATGAGGTCCTGGCCTTCCACGAGAATCACGGGAAGCTAGCGACCGTGACAGCGGTCCGTCCCCCGTCGCGGTTCGGAGCACTCACGCTTGAGGATGACCGCGTGACGGACTTCCTTGAGAAGCCGCAGGCCGAGGCTGGCTGGATCAACGGCGGCTTCTTCGTCTTCGAGAACGGCGTCCTGGACTATCTGGCCGGCGACGACACGATCCTCGAGCGGGAGCCGCTCGAGCAGCTGGCTCATGACGGGCAACTGATGGCATACCGGCACGACGGGTTCTGGGAGCCCATGGATACAGAGCGCGACCGGACGAACCTCGTGAACTTGTGGGCGAGCGGCGAAGCCCCGTGGAAGGTGTGGGATGACTGAGAAGGAGCGGTATGTCGGTCGGACCGTGCTGGTCACGGGCGCCAGTGGGATCGTCGGTTCGTGGCTTGTCCGGAGCCTTCTCGATGCCGGTGCGACCGTGGTCGCGCTCGTCCGCGATGAGGACCCGCACTCCGAGTTCGTGCGCAGTGGCGACGTCACGCGGGTGACGCGGGTCCACGGGTCCCTTGAGGACCTCGTCCTCCTTGAGCGCACGCTCGTCCAGTACGAGGTCGAGGTCGTCTTCCACCTGGGGGCGCAGACGCAGGTCCGTCACGCTCAGTGGTCACCATGGGCTTCGCTGGAGGCGAACGTGCGGGGGACCTACAACCTGCTGGAAGCGTGCCGGCGGAACACGCGGACCCTGGAAGCCGTCGTCATCGCCTCGAGCGACAAGGCCTACGGCGAGACGGATGTCCTTCCCTACACCGAGGCGCACCCCTTGGCGGGACGCAACATCTACGATGCCTCCAAGAGCGCCGCTGACCTCCTGGCATCGGCGTACGCCCACAGCTACGGGCTGCCGCTCGGCATCGCGCGCTGCGCCAACATCTACGGCGGTGGCGACCTCAACTGGGATCCGCATCGTGCCGGGAACCATTCGGTCGCTCCTGCGAGCCGAGGCACCGGTCATCCGCAGCGACGGCTCCCTGCTGCGCGACTACCTGCACGTGGATGACGCCGTGGGCGCCTACCTCGTCCTTGGTGCCGCACTCCTGGAGGGCCGTGAGCACGCCGAGGCCTTCAACTTCGGACACGGGACCCCGGTGTCGGTACTCGAGATCGTGAACGAGATCGCCCTGTGCGTCGGATCCGGACATCTCGACCCGTCATCCAGGCCAATGCGCCGAACGAGATCCAGGCGCAATGGTTGGACTCGACGAAGGCGACGGAGCGACTCGGCTGGCGACCTTCGCTCAGCCTCCATGACGGCATCGCGGAGACGGTCCCGTGGTACCAGGACCTGCTCGCGTGAGTGCACGAGGTCGCGGTGTCAGCTGACCGTGGCGAGCGGCTCCGGGCACGCATCCTTGAGCTGGTCGCCGAGTATCACGCCGAGGCGTTCGCCCCAGAGGAGTTCCAGCCCGGCGAGAGCGTGGTCCCGGTCTCCGGAAAGGTCTTCGACGCCAGCGAGCTGCAGGCTCTGGTCGATGCCTCGCTCGACTTCTGGCTGACGACCGGGCCGCTACGCAGCGGAGTTCGAGCGGGAGTTCGCCCGCTGGATCGGATTCGCCACGCCATCCTGGTGAACAGCGGGTCGAGCGCCAACCTCCTGGCGCTCACGACGCTCACGGCCGACGAGCTCGGTGAGCGTCGACTCCGCCCGGGCGACGAGGTCATCACCGCCGCGGCCGGTTTCCCGACCACTGTCAGCCCCATCATCCAGAACCGGCTCGTCCCGGTCTTCGTCGACTCCACCCTGCCGACGTACAACGCCGACCCTGACGCGATCGAGGCGGCTATCGGCCCGCGGACCCGAGCCATCATGATCGCGCACACCCTTGGCAACCCCTTCGACCTGGACCGGATCGGGGCCATCGCCGAGCGGCACGGCCTGTGGCTGATCGAGGACACCTGCGATGCCGTGGGTTCCACGTGGCACGGCAGGAAGGTAGGGACATTCGGCGACCTGGCCACGGTCAGCTTCTACCCCGCGCACCACATGACCATGGGTGAAGGCGGGGCCGTCCTCACGAAGAGCCCCAAGCTCAAGAAGATCGTCGAGTCGTTCCGCGATTGGGGCAGGGACTGCTGGTGTGAGCCAGGCAAGGACAATACCTGCGGCAAGCGCTTCGACTGGCAGCTCGGCGCGCTCCCGCATGGGTACGACCACAAGTACACGTACAGCCGGATCGGCTACAACCTCAAGCTCACCGACATGCAGGCCGCGGTCGGCGTCGCGCAGCTGCGCAAGCTCGATGGGTTCGTGGCTCGTCGCCGCGAGAACTTCGCCTACCTGCGGGCAGCGCTGGAGCCGCTCGCGGACGCGCTCATCCTCCCCGAGCCGACGCCGGGCTCCGACCCGAGCTGGTTCGGGTTCCCCATCACGGTTCGCCCGGAGAGCGGCCTCTCGCGAACGCTGCTCACGGCCCACCTGGAGGCAGCCGGGATCAAGACGCGGCTCCTGTTCGCCGGGAACCTGACCCGTCAGCCCGCCTTCTCAGCATCGAGTCCCGCACGATCGGGAACCTCGTCAACGCGGACCTGATCATGAACGGCACGTTCTGGGTCGGGGTCTACCCAGGGCTGGAATGACACCCAGCTCGACTACATCGCCTCTCAGATCGATCAGGGATCCGCGCCGGCGCGACTCGACCCGGTGGCTGACGATCACGGCGGGCCACCGCTCCTGCCGGAGGACATGACGACCATCGACGCGACCCCGGAGATCGTGTGGGACCGGCTGCGCGGATCGCGGTATCCTCATCACCGGAGGCACCGGGTTCGTCGGGACCTGGCTCATCGCCGGCCTGGCGCGGGCCAATCGGGTGCGGCGCCTGGGAGCCGTCGATCGTCGTCGTCAGTCGCGATCCGAGGCGTTCCTTGCTCGCGAGCCCTGGGTGAGGCAGGAGGCATGGGTCAGCTTCAGCCAGGGTGACGCTCGCGACCTGCCGACTCCTCCCGGGGACTTCTCGCACGCCATCCTCGGTGCCGCGTCTGCGGACGCCAGGGTGACGAGGGAACGCCCCAGTCCGTGATGGAGACGATCCTCATCCGGGGCCGCAGGCATCCTGCGGGCCGTGCCTCACGCGAGCGCCCTGCTCCTGAGCTCGGGGGCAGTGTACTGGGGAGGGTGAACACCGCCCGGACCTGATACCTCGAGGACTTCCGCGGATCGCTTGACTGGCTCGATCCATCGAACGCCTACCACGAGGCCAAGCGGGCCGCGGAGGCGATGGCGATCGCGGCCGGGGTCGAATCGGGGATGAGCGTGACCATCGCCCGCCTGTTCGCCTTCCATGGCCCGTGGCTGCCGACGGATCGCCACTTCGCCGTCGGCAACTTCATCCGCGATGCGATGGACGGTCATGACATCGTGATCCGCGGCGACGGCACCCCCGTGCGGTCCTATCTCTACGCGGCGGACATGGTCGCGTGGCTGCTGACCATCCTGGCCCGCGGCGAGAGTGGTCGCGCCTACAACGTCGGGTCGGATCGGGGAGTCAGCGTTTCCGAGCTGGCCAACCTCGTGGCTGCGACCATGCCGACTGCCCCCGCGAGTGCGCATCCTTGGGGAGCCTGGCGCTGGAGGCGGCGGGCAGAGGTACGTGCCGGATGTCACGCGAGCCCGGGATGAACTCGGGCTCCTCGAGTCGATCTCGCTGGAGGACGGACTCGGACGGACGGTCCGCTGGATGAGCGCACGACAGGGGGACGCATGGGCGTGAAAGTCGCTGACTACATCTTCGCGCGGCTAGCGGAGGCCGGGCCTGCGCCACGCGTTCCTGGTGACCGGCGGCGGCGCCATGTTCCTCAACGACGCGCTCGGCCGCGAGACGCGCTCTCGACTGGACGTGCCACCACCACGAGCAGGCCTGCGCGATGGCGGCTGAAGGCTATGCGCGCGTGTCCGGGACGTCCGGCGTGCTCAGCGTCACGACCGGGCCCGGGCGGGATCAACGCGCTGAACGGCGTCTTCGGGGCCTGGACCGACTCGATCCCGATGCTCGTGGTCTCCGGCCAGGTGAAGCGCGAGACGTTCAAGGGCACCTACCCGGACCTCGGCCTGCGCCAGCTGGGCGACCAGGAGGCCGACATCGTCGCGCATGGTGCGCCGGATCACCAAGTCAGCCGTGCAGTCTGCCGACCCGTCGGACGTCCGCTACGATCGTGGAGCAGGCGCTGTGGCTCGCGACGCACGGCCGCCCGGGGCCGGTCTGGATCGACGTGCCCGTCGACGTGCAGTCGAGCCGAGGTGGACCCGGCAGCCTCCGCGGCTTCGACCCCGCCGATCGCAGGACGACGGCGCGCCGAGGCCGACTGGCGGCACAGGTCGCCGCGGTCGCTCGATCGACTGGCAGGTCGCAAGCGACCGGTCCTGATCGCCGGCACCGGGGTACGGCTGCAGGTGCGCACGACGACTTCCTCCGCGTGGCCGAGCGGATCGGCGCTCCCGTGACGACCGCGTGGACGCACGACCTGCATCGCCAACGACCACCCGCTCTGCTGTGGGCGGCCAGGGGACGATCGGCGACCGCGCCGGCAACTTCTCGGTCCAGAGCGCCGACCTGCTGCTGATCCTCGGGTCGCGCATGGCGATCCGCCAGATCAGCTACAACTGGACCGCCTTCGCGCCGGATGCCTTCAAGATCCACGTCGACATCGATCCCGCCGAGCTCGCCAAGCCCACGCTGCGGACCGACCTGCCGATCGAGGCCGACGCTGAGGCCTTCCTCGAGTCGCTGGACGCAGGAGCTCGCGAGGCGCCGGTACGACGCCGGTCGCCACGAGGAGTGGCTCGCGTGGTGCAAGCGGCGCGACGCGCTGTACCCCGTCGTGCAGCCCCATCACCGCGAGTGGAAGCGCCCGATCAATCCCTACCACTTCATGGAGACACTCTTCGAGCGCCTCGGCCCGGAGGATGTCGTCGTGACCGGGAACGGGGCGGCCTGCATCGATGTCCTTCCAGGCCGGGCGACTGACGCGCGGACAGCGGCTGTTCTCGAACTCGCGGCAGCGCGTCGATGGGATACGACCTGCCGGCGGCCCTGGGAGCCGCCGTGGCGGTCGGCGAGGCGACGCAGACGCGCTCCTGAGCCGGTCGTCGCAGTGGTCTGCCTCGCCGGCGACGGCAGCCTGCAGATGAACATCCAGGAGCTGCAGACGCTCGTGACACACCGTGGCCGGTGAAGGTGTTCGTCATCGACAATAGCGGCTACCTGTCCATCCGCAGCACGCAGGCAACTTCTTCGGCCGGCATTGATCGGCGAGAGCGCCGGCCAGCGGCGTCGGCTTCCCGGACTGGGTCGCCCTGGCGCGAGGCCTACGGGATCTCGGCCGTTCGCATCGACGACCCGGCGTCGATGGACGCGCAGATCCGCGAGGCGCTCGCGGCGCCAGGGCCGTACCTGGCGCACGTGGTCGTCGATCCCGAGCAGGGCTTCGAGCCGCGCGTGCGGAGCCGCCAGCTGCCGGACGGGACGATCGTGTCGCCGGCGCTCGACGACCTGTACCCGTTCCTCAGCCCAGAGGAGGCGGAGTCGAACCGGGTCCGGCCCGACGGGACACTGCCGTGACGCTGGGCGGTCGACACATTCGAGGCGATCATGTTCGACCTCGATGGCACCCTGGTCGACTCGCGTCCGGGATCGAGGCCTCCGTTCGAGCGGCTCTCGACGGGCTGGGCATCGAGCACGCCGCGTCCGATGGACGACTCCTGGCTGGGCAGGCCGCTTGCTGGCCTGATCGCAAGCGGTGCTGCCCGACTCGGAGCCGAGTGGAGCGGGAACTGGTCACCGACGCCTTCATGAGGCACTACGACGCCATCGGATGGCGGTCAAGCGAGCCCTACGTCGGCGTGGCCTCGATTCTCGAGCGTCTGCGTCGCGGCGGGCATCGGCTGTTCGTCGTGACCAACAAGCGGCGAGCTCCGACCGTGGCCATCCTCGCGCACCATGGACTCAGCGGCTTCTTCGAGGCCGTCTACACACCGGACTCCAGGGTCCCGCGGTACGCCTCCAAGGGCGAGATGGGTCAGGCCTGCATCGATGAGCACGCACTCACGCCGTCTTCGACGCTTGTCGTCGGCGATTCGAGCGACGACCGTCGAGCTGGCTCGCGGATGCGGCACGCTATTCGGCGCCGCGTCCTGGGGATACGGCGATGTCGGCTCGGACTCGACCGAACCGGGCGACGCTATCCTTGGTAGCCCTGCCCGACCTGCAGGCCATTCATGTACTGCACAAGATCGGGAGGCGAGTCGCTGCCATGAACCGGGACATCTTCGAGGACCTCTTCGTCCTCGAGCTGGCGAACAACCACTGGGGCAGGGTCGAGCGGGGCCTGAAGATCGTCGAGGACTTCGCGCAGATCGTCCGCTTCAACAACGTGCGGGCGGCCATCAAGCTGCAGTTCCGCGACGTCGACCGCTTCATCCACAAGGACTTCCGCGACCGCGACGGACATCCGCTACATCAAGAAGACCCTCGACACGCAGATGTCCAAGGAGCGACTACGCGCACGCTCGTCGACGCGATCCGCAAGGCCGGCTGCATCCCGATGGCGACGCCTTCGACGAGGAGTCGGTCGACCTGTGCGTCGAGCTCGGCATCCAGATCATCAAGATCGCCAGCTCCGACATGCAACGACTGGTTCCTGATCGAGAAGATCGCCACGACCCGCAAGCCGGTCATCGTCTCCACCGGCGGCTCTCGCTGAAGGACATCGACGACCTGGTGACGTTCTTCGAGCACCGCAACATCCCGCTCGCGATCAACCACTGCGTCTCGCTCTACCCATCCGAGGACGGCGAGCTCGAGCTCAACCAGATCGACTTCCTGCGTCGGCCGCTACCCGGACCACGTCATCGGCTTCTCGACGCCACGAGTATCACGACTGGAGCCCGTCGATCGCTGATCGCCTACGCCAAGGGCGCGCGGACCTTCGAGCGGCACGTCGACATCGAGGCCGACGGCATCCCGGTCTCGCCGTACTGCTCGCTGCCCGACCAGATCGACACGTGGTTCAAGGCCTTGAAGAAGGCCAAGGAGATGTGCGGCGCCGCCGGCGACGAGCAGGCGCATTCCGCCCGAGCGGGAGACCGAGTACCTCGACGCCCTGGTCCGCGGCGTCTACGCCAAGCGCGACCTGCCGGCCGGCCACGCGCTGCACCGACGACGACGTCTACCTCGCCATCCCGCTGCAGAAGGGCCAGATCTCCTGCCGCGAGCTCATGCGCGGCGAGGTGCTGCTGCACGACGTCTGCGCGCACGACGCGCCGATCGTGATCGACGCCATCGACAGCCCCTACGCCACGAGTCCCTCCCTGCGCCAGCTCATCGAAGGGCGCGGGATCTGAGCATTGCGCTCGTGACGTCCGTGTCGGCCGTGGCTCACTCAGACACGGAGAGGCAGGGTCGAGCGGGCAGCGGACGCGCTCGTTCCGTCGCGCTTCGCCCCCGCGTGGAAAGGTCAGTACCTCGTCGTCGGGGCCTGGAATACGTTGTTTGGATTCGCCGTCTGGGCGATGCTCGAGTCCCTTTTCCACGACCGCGTCGACTACGACGGTCGATCGTCCTCTCCTATCCGATCGCGATCGCCAACGCATACTGTCCTACCGATATGTCGTGTTCCGCAGTCACGGCCCGATCCTCAGGGAGCTACCACGGTTCTCGGTCGTGTACCTGATCACGTTGCTCGCGAACCTGATCGCGCTGCCACTGCTCGCTGAGCGCGCTGCCGTTCAGTATCTACGTCACGCAGGCCATCTTCACCCTCGGCGTGGTGGTGGCGAGCTACATCGGCCACCGACGCTTCAGCTTCGGTCATCGCGGTGCCGCATCAGACAAGTCTTCGAGTGGCCTCGTCCATGGCACACCCGGTCCGCCAGTGCAACCGACAAGCCGTAGTTCGCCGGCGCACGGCTCGCGACTGTCGAGACAGAAACATCAACCCGACCGATGTCCCCGGCGCGCCGGCACCACGGCCATCCCCGCCAGCCTCATTGTCGACTGTCTGCCGAGAGCCTGGAGTCGAGCCCGTGAGCGTGAGCAGCGCCATGCGAGCCTCGCGGACGGCTCGTCTGACAGGCCGGTCGTTCTTGCTGGTGCCGGCCGGTTGGGCGTCGACATGGGCGAGTGCCTCCTTCGGTCAGGGGTCAACGTCGTGGCCTTCGCCGACAATGACCCGAGATTGCACGGTGCGACGAGGCTCGGGCTACCTGTCCTGTCATCGGTCGACGCAGCTCGTCGGCACGGTGCCGGTGCGCTCTTCATCGTGACCATCTGGAACAGCGAGCACTCGTACGTCGAGACGGAGCGCCACCTTCGCTCTCTCGGTTGTGGTTCGATCACACCGTGGGTGCCGGTAGCCTGGGCCTTCGGCGACGCTCTGCTGCCGCGATACGCCGCAGGGCTCCCCAGCACCGTGCTCGCGCACCGCGAAGACGTGTTCAGCCAAGCTGACGTGTGGGCCGACGACAAGTCCGCTGAGGTGTACCGGCAGCAGGTCGCCTGGCGGCTGTCCGGCGACTTCGCTGACTTGGGAGAGGTTGACCCAGACCAGTACTTCACAGCCGACGTGGTCCGTCCGGTCGAGGATGAGGTGTTCGTCGACTGTGGTGCCTTCGTGGGCGATAGTCTGGTCGAGTTCGTCCGATGGGCGCCGACCTTCCGGGCGGCTCACGCGTTCGAACCGGACGAGGCCGGCTTCGCGGCACTGCGTGGCACCGTTGACGGACTGGCGCCTGAGGCCCGAAGGCGCATCCGGGTCTACCGACTCGCGACTGGATCAGAGCCGGGCAGCCGCCGGTTCGAAGGCGATGGTGCAGGTGGGCGCTTCGTCGAGGACACCGAAGCCACACTCGGGCTGCAGGAAGTCGAGACCGTGCGCCTCGATGACATCCTGAGAGCGGAACCGGTCACGTTCGTCAAGATGGACGTCGAAGGCGCCGAACGTGAGAGCCTGATCGGGGCGACCGGATTTAGATCCGCGACCAGGCGCCGCTCCTGGCGATCTCCGCTTATCACCTGCAGAACGACCTATGGGAGTTGCCGAGGCTCATCCGGTCCCTGGCGCCGGACCACCTTCTGTATCTGCGGCCACACAGGTACGACTCGTTTGACTGCGTCCTGTACGCCGTGCCGCCCCACCGAAGAACCTGACCGCTAATGCCCCTGCTCGACACCGCAGGCACGCAGGAGGACTAGATCGTGCCGTTCCTCAGCGTCGTCACCCCGTGCTACAACGAAGAAGCAGAACGTCGCCGAGGTGCACCGCCAGGTGCGCGAGGTCATGAGAGTCTGCCGCCTCGCGACGGCGATGCCGTACACCTACGAGCACATCTTCATCGACAACGCCTCGACCGACCGCACCGTCGAGATCCTGCGCGGATCTGCGCGGCAGGACAAGCGCGTGAAGGTCATCGTCAACACGCGCAACTTCGGCCACATCCGCTCGCCGTTCCACGGCCTGCTGCAGGCCACGGGCGACGCGGTGATCAGCATCGTCGCCGACCTGCAGGACCCGCCGGAGATGATCCGCGAGTTCGTCGCCAATGGGAGAGGGCTACAAGGTCGTCGTCGGCGTGAAGAAGGAGAGCCGAGAGAATCGCGTCCATGTTCTTCGTCCGCGGCATGTACTACCGGCTCCTCGGCCGCCTCAGCGACGTGCCGCTGATCGCAACTTCACCGGCTTTGGGCTCTACGACCGCGACGTCATCGACACGCTGCGGGAGATCGACGATCCGTATCCGTACTTCCGCGGGCTGATCTGCGACCTCGGCTTCGAGCGCGTCGAGATCCCTACACGCAGCCGACGCGCCAGCGCGGCATCACCAAGAACAACTTCTACACGCTGTACGACATGGCCATGCTCGGCATCACCAACCACTCCAAGGTGCCGCTGCGGCTGGCGACCATGGCCGGTTTCGCCACGTCGCTGATCGCCCTTCTGGTCGCCCTCGTGTACCTGGTCCTCAAGCTGGCTTCTGGGACACGTTCGACCTCGGCCTCGCGCCGCTGCGTGATCGGCGTGTTCTTCTTCGGCAGCGTGCAGCTCTTCTTCATCGGCATCCTCGGCGAGTACATCGGCTCGATCCACACGCAGGTGTACCACCGGCCGCTGGTGGTCGAGAAGGAGCGCATCAACTTCGACTGACCTGCGGCAGTGTCCTCTCTGTCGTCTCGACGACGCGCGCTAGCTGGTCCACCAGTCGTTCGCGGTGCTCACAGGAAGCCTGGTTAACGGCTATGACGTCGTCTGCTGCCAGATCTGCGGCATGGCCTACGCGTCAGGTCTACCGACCCCGGAGGAGTTCTCCCAGCTACTACACCGGCATGTCCAAGTACGAGAGCGCGATCTCTTCGTACGCCTCTTCCCCCGAGGACCAGGCGCGCTGCGAGACGATCGTCGACATGGTCGAGGCCGCCGTTTCGGACCGCGCGATCGCCGTGCTCGACGTCGGCTGCTCCACGGGGGCCCTGCTCGCCGCGTTCAAGCAGACGCGGGTACACGGACCCCGGAAGGCCTGGACCCCTCACCCGCCTGCGCGACCATCGCTCGGGGGGACGCACCAGGCATCCTCGTCCGCACCGGCACGGCGGCCGACGTCGCCGCCTATGCCGCGCCGCTACGGCCTGGTCTCCTGAGTGCCGTGCTGGAGCCTTGTTCGACCCCTTCCAGGCCCTCCGGGACGTGTTGGCATGATCCTGGACGAAGGGCTCCGCTGCTCTTCGAAGTGCCGGATGTCGAGGGCTTCCGCGGCCTGTGCTCGCGCCCCGTTCCAGGAGTTCAGCGTCGAACACATCAACTACTTCTCCGCTGTCTCGCTTACCAGCCTGGCGGGCGCGGCCGGCTTCACGGGGGTCCCGCTGGAGTCCGACGGCGATCCCGTGGAGGAGCGACTCACTCGTCCCGGTGGTTGCTGGTCTTCGCAAGGCTGAGGTGCGCGTCGCCCGCCGAGAGGGACGCCGCGTGGAGGCCGCTCTGCTCGCCTGTGTTGAGAAGAGCGAGCGACTGAGGCGCAGGTCAGGGTGCGCATTCGGGATTTGGCCGAGCGGTGGCGCCCGGTCCTTTCTGGGGAGTCGGGACGCACACCGTCACCTGCTCAGGTCGGGGGCGCTGGACGGGCTGGCGGCGCAGCCTCGGTGAGATCGATCCGAGCTGCAGGGCAAGGAGATGCGTGGCGTACCGGTCATGACCCGGAGGCCGTAGAGCTCGCCAGAGCCGACTTCGTGTCCAGCGGCACGGTCCACCACGAAATCACACACCGAATCCGCGAGGACCTCTGCGTCGGCAATGAGATTGTCCTCCTTTACGA
>CAVYBJ010000004.1:0-47780 GCA_963766685.1 uncultured Chloroflexia bacterium | reverse complement strand
TTCATGGACCGCAGCGTCCTGAGAGTCCGACCCCTACCGCGTCCTGGAAGGCATGGCCATCGCGGCCTTCGCCGTCCACGCCAACGAGGGCTACATCTACTGCCGCGCGGAGTATCCGCTGGCCGTGGCCCGCCTGCGCACGGCCATCCGCCTGGCGCAGCGCGCCGGCTACCTCGGCGACAACATCATGGACACCTCGCTCAGCTTCAACGTGGAGATCCGGCTCGGCGCCGGCGCCTTCGTGTGCGGCGAGGAGACGGCCCTCATCGCCTCGGTGGAAGGTCGGCGAGGCACGCCGCGCCCGCGCCCGCCCTTCCCGGCCACGGAGGGCCTGTGGGGCAAGCCCACGCTCATCAACAACGTCGAGTCGTTCGCCAGCGTGCCGACCATCATCCGGGAAGGCCCGGAGAAGTACGCCGCCATCGGCGTCGGCCGTCCAAGGGCACCAAGGTCTTCGCGCTGGCCGGGCGTGTCGTCAACACGGGCCTCGTCGAGGTCCCCATGGGCATGACCCTGCGGGAGATCATCTACGACATCGGCGGCGGCATCATCGACGGCCGTCCCTTCAAGGCCGTGCAGACCGGCGGCCCTTCGGGCGGCTGCATCCCGGCCGAGCACCTGGACACCCCGGTGACCTACGAGTCGCTCATCGAGCTGGGCTCGTTCATGGGCTCCGGCGGCATGATCATCCTGGACGACACGTCGTGCATGGTGGACGTGGCCCGCTACTTCCAGGACTTCTGCCGCGAGGAGTCGTGCGGCAAGTGCACGCCCTGCCGGGTGGGCACGACGCAGATGTACATGCTCCTCGACCAGATCACCAAGGGCCAGGCCACGGAGGACGACCTCGCCCAGCTGGAGCGGCTGGCGGGCATCGTGCAGCGCATGTCGCTGTGCGGCCTCGGCCAGGGTGCCCCCAATCCCATCTTCAGCACGCTGCGCTACTTCAGGGATGAGTACATGGCCCACATCGTGGACAAGGTCTGCCCGGCCGGCGTCTGTACCATCGAGCAGCCAGCCGAGGTAGTGGCATGACCGACGTCTTCACGCTCACCATCGACGGCAAGGACGTGGCCGGCACGGCCGGTCAGACCGTCATGGAGGTGGCCGAGGAGAACGGGATCGACATCCCGGGCCTCTGCCATCTCGAGGGCATCAGCGACCGCGGCGCCTGCCGCCTCTGCATGGTCGAGATCACCGGCTCCCCCAAGCTGGCGGCGGCCTGCATGACCAAGATCTCGGAGGGCATGGAGGTCACGGCGCACTCGGAGAAGCTCCTCGAGTACCGCCAGTCCATCACCGAGATGATGTTCATGGAGCGCAACCACGTCTGCGCCGTCTGCGTGGCCAACAACCACTGCGAGCTCCAGAACATGGCCGATGAGCTTGGGATCAAGCATTTCGACCTGCCGCGCATCAACCCCAAGGTGGACATCGACGCCAGCCACCAGCTCTTCGCCATCGACCACAACCGCTGCATCCTGTGCCTGCGCTGCGTGCGCGTCTGCGACGAGATCGAGGGCGCGCACACGTGGGACATCATGCACCGCGGCCTGGAGACCCGGGTCCAGACGGACATGGGAGCGCCCTGGGGTGAGTCGACCACGTGCACGAGCTGCGGCAAGTGCGTGCAGGTCTGCCCCACCGGGGCACTCTTCGAGAAGGGCCGCCCGGTCGCGGCCGGCAGCAAGTCCCGGCGACCATTCCTGCCGTGGCTCAAGGTCGTCAGGGAGGAGCGTGGGCTGTGAGCAAGAAACCCCGTGTCGCCACGGTCTGGCTGGACGGCTGCTCCGGCTGCCACATGTCCCTGCTGGACATGGACGAGCGGATCCTGGACATCTTCGGCCGTGCCGATCTCGTCTACAGCCCGCTGGTGGACTACAAGGACTACCCCGACGAGGTGGATGTCTGCCTCGTGGAGGGCGCCGTCTCCAGTGAGGAGGACCTCCACAAGGTCAAGATGGTCCGCGAGCACACCAAGGTCATCGTGGCCTTCGGTGACTGCGCCGTGACGTCCAACGTGCCCGGCATGCGCAATCCCATCGGCGTGGCGCCGCTCATGGACCGCGCCTATCGCGAGAACGTCACCATCAACGCCCAGATGCCCACCCAGGTCGTGCCCGCCACTGCTGCCCATGTCCACGCCCGTGCACAAGGTCATCAAGGTGGACGTCTTCCTGCCGGGCTGCCCACCCTCCGCCGACCTCATCTACACCCTGCTCGATGACCTGCTCTCCGGTCGCGTCCCCGAGGCGGCTGGCTCGCGGTTCGGGCGCTGACGGAGGCCCCCGCCATGAGTCGAACCATCACCATCGATCCGGTCACCAGGATCGAGGGCCACTCCAAGATCACCATCCAGCTCGATGAGCGGGGTGAGGTCACGGACGCCCACTTCCACGTCACCCAGTTCCGCGGCTTCGAGCGCATCGTGCAGGGCCGCCCGGTCCACGAGATGCCGGCCATCATGGCCCGCATCTGCGGCATCTGCCCGGTCAGCCACCTGGTGGCCTCGGCCAAGGCGGTCGATGACATCCTGGCCGTGGACCCGCCGCCCACCGGCGCCGACCTGCGCCGCCTCATCAACCTGGGCCAGATCGTGCAGTCGAACGCCCTGTCGTTCTTCCACCTCTCGTCGCCGGACCTGCTCTTCGGCTTCGACGCGGACCCCTCGGTGCGTCACATCGTGGCCGTGGCCCAGAAGAACCCGCAGCTGGCGCACGACGGCATCGGCCTGCGCAAGTGGGGCCAGCAGATCATCGAGCGGCTGGGCGGCAAGCGCATCCACCCCTCGGGCATCGTGCCCGGCGGCGTGTCCGATCCCCTGACGGCGGAGGTCCGCGACCAGATCCTGGCCGGCGTGCCGGAGGCCATCGCCCAGTGCGAGCGGGCCATCGCCTGGTACAAGTCGGACATGATGCGCTGGGAGGAGGAGGCCTCCACCTTCGGCAACTTCCGCTCGGCCTTCATGGGCCTCGTGGACGAGAAGGGCAACGTCGACCACTACGGCGGCTCACTTCGCGTCGTCGATGCGGACAACAACAAGCTGGCCGATGGGCTCGATCCACACCTCTTCAACGACTACATCGGCGAGGCCGTGGAGCCCTGGTCGTACCTCAAGTCGACCTACTGGAAGCCCATGGGCTACCCGGACGGCATCTACCGGGTGGGGCCGCTGGCGCGGCTCAACGTGGCGGACGCGACGGGCACCCCCCGCGCGGACGAGGAGCTCCAGAAGTTCCGCTGGCGGGTCGGGCGCGTGGCTGGCTCGTCCTTCCACTACCACTACGCGCGGCTCATCGACACGCTCCACGCCATCGAGAAGATCGACCAGATCCTGCGCGGACCGGACATCCTCTCCAAGCACGTGCGCTCCGTGGCCGGCATCAACCGCAACGAGGGCATCGGCGTTTCAGAGGCGCCGCGCGGCACGCTCATGCACCACTACAAGGTGGATGACGACGGGCTCGTGGAGTGGGTCAACCTGGTCATCGCCACCGGCCACAACAACATGGCCATGAACCGCTCCGTGCAGCAGGTGGCGCGCCATCACATCAAGGGCGACAAGATCGAGGAGCCCATGCTCAACCGGGTGGAGGCGGTCATCCGCTGCTACGACCCCTGCCTGAGCTGCTCGACGCACGCCCTGGGCAACATGGCCCTGGACATCCAGCTGCTCTCCGCGGACGGTAAGGTGCTCGACCGCGTCAAGCGGTAGGTCGCCGACGCCGGTCGGCATCATGAGCGAGCTTCAGCTGGGCGCTGCCGACACGGCGGCGCCCAGCGCTATCCCTGACCCGGTGCCGCCCAGGTCGTCTGCCGCGGCGGAGCGCCCGGTCCTCGTCATCGGCTACGGCAACACGCTCCGCCGTGACGACGGCGTCGGGGTGCGCGCCGCGGAGCTGATGGCTGCCGACCCGCGCTTCGCTGGTGTCGAGGTGCTGACGGCGTATCAGCTGACGCCGGAGCTATCGCTGGACATCGCCACGGCATCGCTGGTCATCTTCGTCGATGCCGACGTGCGGGGCCTGCCCGGCGCCATCGAGGTGCGCGAGCTGGAGGCGAGCGCGGGCGCGGCCGGGCAGGCGTCCGCGGCCGGGCCTGGGTCAGCGGCTGGGGCCGGGTCTGAGGCTGGGGCCGGGTCCGCGGCCGGGCCTGGGTCCTCGGCCGGGGTGGCTGCCGATCACGAGGCGGTGGCCGGTGAAGTGGCCGATCGCGAGGCCGCGTCGGCACCCGCCGGCCCGCGTGGTGGCGACCCCGGCGCCAGCTCGCATCACGTCGGGGCTGACGAGATCGTGGCCCTGGCACGCGCGCTGTCGGGTGCCTCGCCGCACGCGCTGGCCGTGGGCATCGGCGTGGCCGACCTGGAACTCGGCGAGGGACTGTCTGCGCCCGTCGAAGCGGCCCTGCCCAGGGTCGTCGACGTGGTCGCCCGCTGCATCGCGGACCACCGATCGGGTTAGGCAGGGGCTGAGACGGGCCCATCGCCGCGACTTCACCCCGGTGGTCGGCCTGCGCGAGGCTCGACGGCGTCAGTCTGCGTCGGGCCAGATGGGCGGCTGCGGCTCCAGGAGCGGGAAGTCCCAGTCGGCGCGGATCGGCGAGAAGGCGTCGATGGCGATGGCCCCGTCCGGGCCGGCGACGGCGCTGTGTGGCACTCCCGATGGGATGCACCACGTCCCGCCAGGACCGAGGGTGCGTGTCTCCTCGCCGAGGGTGAAGGTCAGCTGGCCGCGGATGCACATCCCGATCTGCTCGGCCTCGTGCCGATGCTCTGCCACGACCGCTCCCGGTGCCAGCTCGAAGACCGCCGACGGTGAGGCGCTCGCCCTCGATCCGGCGGATGCGAACGCCGCCGGCGCCGATGTCGAAGGGCGGGATGGATGCCAGGTCGACGAGTCTGCTCACGGGGTCCTCCTGCGGGTGATCTGCGGAACGCGGTCAGTACGCGGCGTGTTCCAGGGCAGTCCGCACGAAGGCTTCCACGTTCTCGACCGGGGTGCCGTACTCGAGGAAGTCGGCGTTCTGGAGGATGAAGCGGCCCCCGGGCTTGCCAGCGCGCATCGTGCCCTCGGTCGCCCGCTTCACGTCGTCGACCGAACCCTTCTGGATGACGTCCACCTGGTCGACCCCGGCGATGATGACGTAGGCGTCGCCCACCAGCTCCTTCGCCGCCGCCAGGTCCGCGTCGCCCAGCTTGGGTGGTGGCGAGAACGGCTCCACGGCCGCCGCTCCCAGCGCCTTGTACGACTCCACGAGAGCCTGGATCTGGCCGCAGTTGTGGTAGGCCGCCGGCGTCCCATGCGCCTGGGCCCAGGCGATGTGCTGCGCCTCCCAGGGCAGGACGTGCTGCTCGTAGTTGCGCCGCCCGATGAAGCCGCCGGGCACGTTGCCGCCGACGAAGAGGATGTCCACCCCGGGTGCGTCGATGGCCCGAGTGTAGTCACGCACGCGCGCCAGCGAGACTTCCATGAGCCGCTCGTAGTAGGCCGGGTCCTCGTAGAAGAGCGAGTAGAGGTCCTGCTCGTCGACGAGCAGCGAGGCCATGTTGAAGGGACCATGGGGGGCCCAGGCGCCGACCCAGCCGTCGTCGCCGACGGCCGCGCGGACGGGCGCCACGCGCGACGCGACCGCCTCCGGGAACCACTCCGGCATGCCCGGCTCGAAGGCGGCCACGAGCTCCAGGTCCCCGCGACTGCGCACGGGCTTCCGCGTGCAGGCATACATGAGCGTGCCCGGCCGGATCTCGTCGATGGAGTACTCCTGCTCGAGGTCGCCGCCAGGAGTGTGGACGACCGAGTGCCGCACGGTCGTGCGACCGATACGCTCCTCGACCGTCTCAACCTGCCAGTCATCGGTCGAGCGCGAGACGTCCAGCCCGCCGAGGAGCATCCACTGGAAGGGGTCCAGCGTCCCGAACAGCAGGCGCGCCATGACGTCAGCCCCGAGCTCCTTCTGGAACTCGACGATGCGGAGCTGGATGCCCAGGGAGTCCCAGGGGTCGAGGTCGGGATGGAGCTGGCTGACGAAGTGGCCCTGGTCCTGGATGAAGAGCGTCACCGGCACGCGGTCGGGGATCTCGCCGCGGAAGACGGCCGCGAAACGCTCGCGCGAGTTCACCTGGCTGACCCTCCGTCGGCCAGGCGCTGCATGATCTGCCAGGCTCGCCGGGCGGTCTCGGTGCCGTCGCGCCGCACCGCCTCCACCTGCCCGGTGCCGTAGCGCAGCGCGGTGGACGGGGAGGGGCAGGTGGTCACGATGAGGCCGCGTGGATCGAGCGCCGCGAAGAGGTCTTCGAAGTAGGACTCTGGCTCGAGCGGCGTGTAGTCGCCGACCATGATGGTGACGCGGCCGCCGAACAGCCCCTGTGCCCGCACGAGCTGGTCGAAGTGGCCCATGCACCAGGCGTTGATGCCCACGAGGCCGTCCGTGGCCAGGTAGTTCTCGAGCTGGTGGTCACCATCGCCGCAGTAGTGCAGCGTGCCCCCGCCGAAGGCTGCGAAGACGCGGCCGTTGTAGGGCACCACGAACTCCCGGTAGAGGCGAGGCGAGAGGACCGTGCTGTCGTCATCGGAGATCCAGACGCCGCCGGCCTCGGGTGGCAGGGGCGTGAAGTGCGGGAAGGCCCCGCCCGTCATCGGTGCCCCAGCCCGCTCCTTCTGGAGCCGCACCCAGTCGACCAGGACGGTCGTGCAGAAGTCCATGAGCTCGTGGACGACCCCGGGCTCCTCCGCCATCCAGATGACCAGGCGCTCCAGGCCGACGAGGTTGAGGGCGATGTTCAGCGGCCCCTGGTTGTCCGTGAAGCTGACGGGCAGGTCCGAGTTCGCGCGGAAGTGGTCGATGCAGGCGAGCACGCGAGGCATGAGGCCGTCGCGCTCCGGATCCGGGGGCACGAGGCGGGCGACCTGGGACAGCTCCGTGATGGCGGGCCCGCCCACGGCCGGCTCCTCACCAGGCGGGATCTCGATGGGACAGCCCAAGGCCGAGGGCACCACGACCGTGCCGTACCAGGGGAGAAGGAAGGGCACGTAGGCATCGGCGTAGGCCGCGAGGTGAGTCGCGATCTTGGCCTCCTGGAAGGCCTGCTGGCTGGCGTAGGCCCCGGGCTCGAAGTAGTCGGCCGGGACCCGCCCCGGGTCCTCGCCGGAGATCCAGTAGTTGACGTCACCGATGACCATCGGCGGCGACCCCACTGGATCATGGCGGTAGGCGGCACGGACGAGCTCGAGGGCCTGTTCGCTGCGCGCGGCCAGGTCATCGGCTCCCAGGTCATCGGCTCCCAGGTTCGTCATGCGCAGCCCCCTCGAATGGTCGGTGTGCTGTCAGGGTATCGTCCGTGCCTCTTCTAGTGGCGGCCACTCCCCGGGGCCGGCAGGTCGGCGCCATCGGGCAGCACCACCTCCAGCACGGGGTCCTGGCCCTCCGCTCGTTCGGGGCCGGCCGCGCCGGTGACCGTCCGTCCTGCCGACGCCCTGCGCGGGGCCCGCAGCACGACCACGATGCCGGCGCTGGTGACGAGCAGGCCCAGGATGTCCAGCGGGCCGACCGGCTCGCCCAGGACGAGGACTCCGGTGATGATGCCGGCAACCGGGACGGCCAGGTAGCCGATGCTCGTGGTCGTGGGGCCGATGGCCCGCACGATGGACTGGCTGGCCCAGAACGCGAAGGCGGTGGCCAGCGCGCCGCTGTAGAGGACGACCAGCAGCGTGCCCAGGTCCCAGCTGACGGTGGCCCATTCGTCGCGCTCCATGACGACGGCCAGGATGACCATGGGAAGCAGGGCGACCAGCAGTTGCCAGATCTGGACGTCGAAGGGCGTGCCCTGCCAGCGATGCGCGCGCACGTGGACGAGTGCCGCCGCCCCCGCCATGGCACCCACGAGCAACAGACCGCAGCCCAGCAGGACCTGCGGCGACGACCAGTCGATGGCGGCCGGGTTGAGGAGCAGGACCAGGCCGGTCAGGCCAAGGATGAGGCCGGTCATCTCGGGCCGCGTGGGCAGGGTCCGGGCCACCACGGCCACGATGGGCACGACCCAAAGCGGCAGCGTGTAGGCCAGGATCGAGGCTCGGCCGGCTTCCACGAAGGGCAGGGCGAGGTTCATGACGCCGATGCCCGCCGCGATCGCCAGCAGCCCGTAGGAGAAGACGATGGGCACGTCCGCCCGCGCCGGTCGTCGCAGGCGCCCAGCACTGCGCATGAGCACGGCCAGGACAGCCACGGCCACGAGCAGTCGAAGCATGGCGTAGGTGAACGGCGGGATCGTCTCCAGGCCGATCTTGGCCACCGTCCAGTGGCAGCCCCAGACGAGGACGAGGGCTGCCAGGAGCAGCCAGGCGCGTCCGTCCGATGATCTCGCCCAGGCCGTCATCGAGTCGGGCGTCAGACCGCGGCGATCCCGGCCGTGTCCGGCGCGGCTCCGATGGCGGGCACGGCCTTGATGACCCGCTCGTCGTAACTCATGGCCAGCTGCTCACCGGGAGTGACGACGAGCATGTCCGCCTCGGCCCAGTCGCCGTCGATGAGCTTGCGGATGAGGATGAGCTCGCCGGCCAGCTTGTCGAACTGCCATCCGCGCCGCTCGGCGTCGCCGCGGGCACGGTCCTCGGCCAGGCCGGCCGCGTCGGGATGGGCCACGCCCATGTCCACGTAGGCAGCCCGGTCGTAGTGGGAGCGCCAGGCGCCCAGCGCCTCCATGAGGTAGGCGGCGTTGTCCTCGCCGTATCTCTCGACGTACTCCTCGTAGGTGGCTTGCGTGGCCGTGTCGGACCCGGACCCCACGCCGCCGAAGGCGCTGCCGTCGTCGGTCCGCTCGAGGTAGTCCTGGACGTACCAGTAGGTGCCCGGGTGGCCCACGAACTCCGTGTCGTAGCGGCTGCGCGAGCCCAGGAAGAGCGTGATGCAGTCGTGGGCACGGGGGACCACCAGCGGGATGGCGCCGGCGTGGAGGCCGGCCGTCGCACCTCCGCAGAGGCCGTAGGCGAGCACGACGGCATCGTAGGGAGGCCCGATCTCGTCGATCTGGGACTGCAGGATGGTGCGCAGGTTCGGCGGGTCGTCATGGAGACCGCGCCGATTGAGGCGCACGTCCACGACGTGCGGCGAGCGTGCTGCGCAGAGGTAGACGCTGCGCGCCAGCACCTCGCAGGTGAGCGCCAGGATGCGCTGCTGGCGCCGGGCGCGAGCTGGCCGAGCCGGTCGGGTCGGGCGTCGCGGCTCATGCGCCGCTGCTTCCGTACTGGAGCACGGTGTCGTAGGCGGCCTCGATGTTGGCCGGCGGCACGAAGGCCTGGATGTTATGGACGGTGGCGAAGACGAAGCCGCCCCCCGGGGCGAAGTCGTCGATGCGCCGCTTGACCTCGTCGCGGACCTCGTCTGGTGTGCCGAAGGGCAGCGTGTGCTGGGTGTCCACGCCGCCTCCCCAGAAGGTGATGTCCTTGCCGTAGGTGGCCTTGAGCCGTTTCGGAGTCCATGCCCGCGGCGCCGACCTGGACGGGGTTGAGGATGTCCACGCCGATCTCGATGAGGTGGGGGATGAGGTCGAAGGCGGCTCCATCGCAGTGGTAGAAGAGCTTCGCCTTGGTGCGTGACTTGATGGCCTCGAAGAGGCGCTTCTGGCGCGGCTTGATGACCTCCACGTAGGTCTGCGGGCTGATCATCCAGCCCTGCTGGGTGGCCACGTCATCCCAGAAGGTGAAGACGTCGATGAGCTCGCCGACCTGGCCCAGGTAGCGGTCCACCGATTCGATGTAGATGTCCGTGATGCCGTCCAGGAGCCGTGCCGTGAACTCGGGCGCTGCCAGCATGGCCATCATGAAGCTCTCCATGCCCATCATCCGGCAGGGCTGCTCGAAGATGCCACCGCCGATGACCCCTGAGCCGACCAGCGCGAAGTCCGTGGTGGCGCGGAGCTCCTCGGCGCGCCTGCGCAGCCGGGCGCTCACCTCCGGCGGGTCGGGCTCAGGCCAGCGGTAGGCGTCCAGGGCCTCCAGCGTCGGCTCCTTGATGGGGAACTCCACCCAGTCGTAGTAGAGCGGCTTGTCCTTGGGCATGCGCATCTTGCTGCCCCAGCGGTCCCACATGGCCCAGTAGTCGCCATCATCCACGATCTCCACCCCACCGACATGGGCCATGGGCAGCTGGATCATGCGCGTATCGACGGCGAAGCGCCGCAGGACGTCCTCCCCGACGTACGGCAGCTGCTGGACCTCGTCGTAGATGGTGATGGACTCCTCCGGCAAGCTCAGGTGCGCCCGCAGCGGGATGTAGGCCGCCTTCGTGATGGACGTGACCGGGGTCGCCCCCAGGTCGAGAGGGACCCGGTCCGGCTCCTGGTGGTTGAGGGCGGCGAGGATGCGCTCGCGCGGGGTCATGGCCGTGACACTCCTTTGCTCCTGGGTCGATCGGATGCTCGTGATTCTGGGGCCTGCGGCGAGGCTCGTGCCTGTCAGGCGTGCGAGGTGCCGAAGCTGAAGGCCGCCGGCCGGCGCTTCGACGAAGAGGATGTGCTGCTCGGCGTCGCCGAGGCCGCGCTCCCGCATCATGGCAGCGAAGTCGGCCAGCAACCAGGCCCAGCCGGGGCTGCCGCCGAACTGCGTCCAGTAGCCCTGCCGTGCCGCGTCCAGGCCCAGCGTGATGTGGCCAAGCAGGCCGTCCTCGGCGGCCCACTCCAGGAGTTGCAGCGTGCCGTTCGGCTTGTCACCCCAGCGGAAGCCCTGGTCGTACTCCACGCGGGCGCCGCTGGCGGCGATGTCCCGCTGGTAGGCGCGGTCGACCACCTTGTCCACGTGCGAGAGCACGATGTGGCCCGGGTCGCCCCCGTGCTTGACGAGGACTTCCACCTGCTGCAGGGCGCCGGTGCCGCCCTCGCAGTGGGTCAGGATGGGACAGCCGGTCTGGTGCTGTGCCATGGCCGCCGCGGCGAAGATGCGCTCGTCGCGGGCGCTCGGGCCGCCCGTCGAGCCGGCGATCTTCATGACCCCGGCCCGGTGCGACGTCCGCTTGACGATGGGCCCGTCGTAGTCCAGCTCGTCGATGCCCTCCTCGATGTCGGCCATGAAGAGCCCGGCGATCTCCTCGACGGAGAGGCGCACGCTCCAGTGGCGGTCGTGGTAGTAGCGCTCGTGATGGAGCCCGGTCGGGGCGACGACGTGGACGCCGCTGCGCCGCGCGATCTCAGCCAGGAGCAGGACGTCGCGGCCGCAGTCGGCGGGCATGGCGTCGACGACGGTGCGCAGGCCGAGGGCCTGCGCGGGCGCCAGCTCGGCCACGGCCTTGTCAACGTCGGCGAGCTGGAAGTCCGCGAAGAGCTGTACGGGTCGGGCGCCGTTGATGACGAGGTGCTCATGGGCGTAGACGACGCCGAGGTCTCCGCGGTCGACGTCGCCGAGGACGGTGCGGGCGAAGGACATGGGACGAGGGCTCCTTTCGGGTGGCTCAGCTGGCGTCGGTCTGCATGACGAGGGCCACGGCGCCCAGCACCCCAGCGTGGTCCGATCGCTCCGCGCGCAGGATGGGCACGATGCGGTCGCTGGGATAGCGGAAGGCGTAGCGGTCGACGTAGCCCTGGACGGTGGGAAGGAAGTGCTCGGCCTGGGCCATGGGCCCGCCGGCCAGCACCACCACCTCCGGGTCGTAGGCGTGGATGGCGGTCACGATGGTGGCCCCCAGGTCGCGGCAGAAGCGGGCCAGGATCTCGATGGCTGCCCGGTCCCCGGCCTCGACGGCATCGGTGAGCGTGCGGAAGGTGATCTGCCCGGGATGTTGGTCATAGGCCTCCGTCATCGTGGAGGGCACCTTGCGTGCCACGTAGTCGCGGATGCGGCCCACGACCGCATTGGCCGACACCAGCGTCTCAGCGCAGCCGATGTTGCCGCACAGGCAGGTGCGGCCGCCGACCTCGATGGTGGCATGGCCGAAGGAGACGGCCGCGGCCAGGTGCCGCGAGGCGAGGGGCCGGCCGCCCAGGATGACGCCAGCGCCCAGGCCAGTGCCCAGGGTCAGGCCCACCACGTCGTCGTAGCCACGGGCCGCCCCGAAGCGCCACTCCGCGAGCGTGGCCGCCGCGCCGTCGTTGACACAGCGGACGGCCACGCCCAGGCGGTCCTCCAGTCTCTCGCGGAGGGGGAAGCCCTCGATGCCGGGCACCTTGCCGGGCAGGTTGCGGACCCCGAAGGTGGCCTCCACGACCCCCGGCGCCGCGATGCCCACTCCCTGCAGGCCGCTGCCCTCACGTGCGACGGCCTCGTCGACGACGACCAGCAGCCGCTCCCAGATGACCGCGAAGGGCTGGTGCTCCGTGTCGAGGACCTGGGCCTGCCGGACCTCGCCGGCATCGTTGACGACCCCCGCCTTGGTGCGCGTGCCGCCGATGTCGAAGCCCAGCCACCATGCGGGGGACGAGTCGGCCGTCAGCGGGGTGACATCCGACGGCCGAGGTATGCCTTCCGGCGGCGGGACCATCACGCCTCCGTGGGCTCCGGCTCCAGGACCGCACCGTCTCGGCGGAGTCGGTCGCGCAGGGCTGCCCGGTCGACATCCCGGGGCGAGACGCCGGTCTCCACGGCCACGGCGGCGGCCGTGCCGGCGGCCTGCCCCATGGCCATCGTCTGGGCCATGGAGCGGACCGAGGCGTGGGCATCGTGGGTCGCAGAGAAGCAGCGCCCGGCCACGAGCGTGTCCACCGCGTCGCGCACGACGAGCGTGCCGTAGGGGATGCCCACCACCTCGCCATCGGGCAGGTACTGCCAGCGCGTGTCGGCGCCGGGGTGGTGGTCCTCGATGGGCGCGCCGCAGAGGCCCACCTCGTCGTCGAACCGGCGGGCACCCAGCACGTCGTCGCGGGTCAGGCGCGCGTCGCCGTGGACGCGACGGGTCTCGCGCACGCCGATCTGCGTCGAGAGCGCGATCAGCGAAGCATCCTCGTAGCCGGGCACGCGGTCGTGCAGGAAGCGCGCGTACTCGAGGGCCTGGCGGCGGCCACGGATCTCGGCTTCGCTGAGGAGCTCCGGGTCCGTGGCGTTGACGACCGTGCCGTCGACCGTGCGGAACGAATCGAGCCGCGTCATGACCGTGGCGATCATGCCCTCCACCGGTGTCACGTGATCCGAGCCCTCGCGGCGGGGCAGGTCGTACTCGCCCGATGCGGCCGCCTCCGCCATGCGCTGGTGGACCTCCGCGGTGCTGATCAGCTTGCGCCGCGCGATGTCCACGTTGACCATCCGGAAGGTCGTGGTGAGGGTCTGTGCGGGTGACTCGGCCCCGGCCTGCTCGTAGCCGAAGCCGGCCTGGTGGCAGAGGTCGGCATCGCCGCTGGCGTCCACGTAGACGCGGCCGCGGACGCGCCGGAGGCCCGCCTTGGTGGCCACGACGAGCTCCTCCACGCGGCCGTCGCGGACGGTGGCCGCCTGCAGGAAGGTGTGCAGCAGGACGCGTACCCCGGCCTGCGTGGCCAGCTGCTCCCAGACGATCTTGAGGTGCTCGGCGTTGTAGGTGACGCCGGTCCCGGCACCGTACGTGTTCGGCCGCTCCAGGACAGGCCCGAGCTCGCGCAGGCCGGCCACGACGTCGTCGGAGACGCCGCCGGCGATCTTGAGCGCCCGGCTGCCGGGCGTGTAGAAGCCGTAGAAGGTGTCCAGGACGGCCGTGCTGGTGCCGCCCATGAAGCCCTGCTTCTCGATGAGCAGGACGGAGGCCCCGTGACGTGCC
Organism: uncultured Chloroflexia bacterium; assembly: GCA_963766685.1. Lineage (GTDB taxonomy): Bacteria > Chloroflexota > Limnocylindria > Limnocylindrales > CSP1-4 > JAFMJV01. The sequence continues at coordinate 34,073 of CAVYBJ010000004.1, read as the reverse complement.
GCGGCGATGGCGGCGCAGGCGCCGGCCGACCCCGCGCCCACCACGACCACGTCGGCCGTGGCTGCCAGGGGCGCCCGCACGAGGACGTGCTCGTCGCCCATGTCAGTCCCAGTCCGAGTCGGGCACCGGGATGGCGCCCTCGGCCTCGTAGGCGCGCCGGATGCGCCGGAAGTACTCCTCGTAGACGCGCTCCAGCTGGGCCTCGCCGACATCGCTGCCCACGAAGTGCGGGCTGGTCAGGACCGTGGGCACGACGCCGCGTGCCACGAGCAGCTCCGCGGTGCGCGTCTTGAGCGCGTTGACGACGGCGATGGCGCCGATGGAGCTGACTGGCCCGACCCGGAACGGGATGCCCTCGATGTCCGTGGCGGCGTCGCCGGGCGGGCTGCAGTTGTCGATGGTGATGTCGGCGATCTCTGCCAGCTTCCTGCCCGAGGGGTGCCTCGACGGGGTGGCCCGGGTGTGCTGCAGCGAGGTCACGGCCACGACGGGCAGCCCCATGGCCTTGGCCAGCAGGGCCATCTCGACGACGGTGCCGTTGATGCCGGTCGAGCTGAAGATGAGGAACGAATCGCCCGGGTGGACCTTGAACTGCTGCAGGATGATGCGCGCGAAGCCGGGCACCTTCTCGAGGTACATGGCCTGGCGCAGGCCGTTGGGGCCGACGACCCCGACGTGGTTGCTGAGGGCCAACTCCGCGACCGGGTGGAAGCCCGGGTAGGAGCCGATGCGCGGGAACATCTCCTCGGTGTTCATGCGCGAGTGGCCGGAGCCGAAGACGTGCACGAGGCCGTCGGCGGCGATGCTCTCGGCGAAGATCGCGCTGGCCGCGTCGATGGCCGGTACCTGGGTGGTGCTGACCTGCTCGAGCACCTCTCGAGCCGTCGCCAGCCATCGATCCGAAGCGGTCACGCGGGTCTCCTTCTGTCCTGTGGCTCTGCGCTGGTGCGCTTGAAGAGGTACCGCGAACGGTCGCCGCGCAGGAGGACCTGGCCGAAGGCGACGATGACGCCGTCCGCGTCCATGGTGATGCGCCGCGTGAGCAGCGCCGTCGTGTGGGGCGGTACGCCCAGCAGCTGGCACTCGCGGGGAGTCAGGATGACCGGTTCGATGGTCTCGCGGGCCTCGGCCACGTCGCGCCCGTAGTCGGTGCCCAGGATCTCGTAGAGTGAGCGGTGCTCGAGGTCGGCCTCGGCCAGCCCGGGAAAGAGGGCCTCGCGCAGATGCGCGACATCCAGCACCATGGGCTCTCCGTTGCCGCTGCGGAGCCGCTCGATGACGACGAGCCGGTCGCCGGGCAGGCAGGCCAGGTCGCTGGCCAGCTGTCGGCTGGCCTCCACGATGCGGACGTCGATCACCCGCGTGCTGATGGTCATGCCGTTCTGGCGCATGGCCTCGCTGATGGAGAAGGCACCCGCGATGGGCAGCTGCATGCGGGGGCGAGCGACGAAGGTGCCGCGGCCCTGGTGACGGCTGATGAGGCCGCGGGCCTCCAGCTCTCCGAGGGCCTGGCGGAGGGTGGAGCGGGAGACGTCGAAGTCGCGGCAGAGCTGGCGCTCCGGGGGGAGGCGCTCGCCCTCCTTCCACGTTCCCGTGGCGATGAGCTCCTCCGCCCGGCTCGCCACCAGCGAGTAGAGCGGCTCCCCGGTCACGGCTGCACCTTCACGTGCCGCAGTCTAGCAGGATGGTCTGATTGGTACCTACCTTTCCTGCGGGGATGCCGTCAGACGAGACGCCGAGGAGGCGGCCGCTAAGATGCAGGTACCGGCCGGGCGGCGCCGGTCGACGGAGGGAGAACGAGCGTGGCCACAGTCGCACCCGAACCTGTCGCGGTCGGCGCTGACCAGGACGCCCGGCGACGTGTCCGCGTGGAGGCTCTGCCAGACACCCTGCGGCGACGCATCCTGGTCCTCGACGGCGCCATGGGCACCATGCTCCAGGGCTACGGCCTGGGCGAGGCCGACTACCGGGGCTCTCGGTTCGCGGGTCACCCGCGCGACCTGCGCGGCGCGAATGACCTGCTCTCGCTGACCCGGCCGGACGTGGTCCGCGAGATCCACGCCCGGTACCTGGCTGCCGGCGCGGACATCATCAGCACCAACAGCTTCAACGCCACGCGCATCTCCATGGCGGACTACGCCCTGGAGCCGGTCGTGGAGGAGATGAACCGTGCGGCCGCGCGCCTGGCGCGGATGGCCGCGGATGACGCGGAGGCCGCCGACCCGGAGGGCCGTCCGCGCTGGGTCATGGGCAGCCTGGGGCCGACCAACCGCACCGCCTCGCTCTCGCCGGACGTCAACGACCCCGGCGCGCGCGCCATCGACTTCGAGGGGCTCGCGAGCGCCTACCTGGAGGCGGCACGCGGACTGGTTGCGGGCGGCGCAGACCTGCTGGCCATCGAGACCATCTTCGACACGCTGAACGCCAAGGCGGCCGTCTTCGCCGTCGAGTCGCTCTGGGACGAGCTGGGCTTCCGACTCCCGCTCATCATCAGCGGCACCATCACCGACCTCTCCGGCCGCACGCTCTCGGGCCAGACGGTGGCCGCGTTCTGGAACAGCGTGCGCCACGCGCGCCCGCTGGCGGTGGGCCTCAACTGCGCCCTGGGCGGGCGCCAGCTGCGCCCCTACGCGCAGGAGCTGGCGGGCATCGCGGACACGTTCCTGTCGCTCTACCCCAATGCGGGCCTGCCCAATGCCTTCGGCGAGTACGAGGAGGGACCGGCGGACACGGCCGACATCCTGGGCGGCCTGGCCGCCGACGGTGTCCTCAACATCGTGGGTGGCTGCTGCGGGACGGGTCCTGAGCACGTGGCGGCCATCGCCGCCGCCGTACGTGGCCTTGCGCCACGCGTACCGCCCGCGGTGGAGCGGCGCACGCGCCTGGCTGGGCTGGAGCCGCTGGACATCGGGCCGGACAGCCTCTTCGTCAACGTCGGCGAGCGCACCAACGTGACCGGCTCGCGGCGCTTCGCGAGGCTCATCCGGGAGGGGCAGTACGCCGAGGCCGTGGAGGTCGCCCGCCAGCAGGTGGAGAGCGGCGCCCAGGTCCTCGACATCAACATGGACGAGGCCATGCTGGACTCGGAAGCGGCCATGACGCGCTTCGTACGGCTGCTGGCAGCGGAGCCAGACATCAGTCGTGTGCCCTTCATGATCGACTCGTCGAAGTGGTCGGTCATCGAGGCCGGGCTGCGCGCGGCACAGGGTCGGCCCATCGTCAACTCCGTGTCGCTCAAGGAGGGCGAGACCGAGTTCCTGCGGCAGGCCCGCCTGGCGCGCCGCTACGGTGCTGCCGTCGTGGTCATGGCCTTCGACGAGGGCGGCCAGGCCGAATCGGTCGAGCGCCGCCTGGCCATCGCCGGGCGGGCCGTCGGACTGCTGCGCGAGCAGGCCGGTTTCGAGCCCGAGGACATCATCATCGACCCCAACATCTTCGCCATCGGGACCGGCATCGAGGAGCACGCCGGATACGCGGTGGCCTTCATCGAGTCGGTCCGGCGCCTCAAGGCCGAGATGCCCGGCGTGCTCACCAGCGGCGGCGTCTCCAACGTCTCCTTCTCGTTCCGTGGCAACGATCCGGTTCGGGAAGCCATCCATGCCGTGTTCCTCTACCACGCCATCTCGGCCGGGCTGGACATGGCCATCGTCAACGCCGGCGCCCTGCCGGTCCTGGACGACCTGGACCCGGACCTCCGCGAGCGCGTCGAGGACCTCGTGCTGGACCGCCGGCCGGACGCCACGGAGCGACTCCTCGAGATCGCCGACGCGGCCCGCAGTGCGGCCGCAGGCGACGTGCGCGACCTCTCCTGGCGTGAGGCCCCCGTCAACGAGCGCCTCACGCACGCGCTCGTGGAGGGCATCACCGACTGGATCGTCGAGGACACCGAGGAGGCCCGACTCGCGGCGGCCCGGCCGCTGGACGTCATCGAGGGCCCGCTCATGGCGGGCATGGATATCGTCGGAGACCGCTTCGGCAGCGGTCGCATGTTCCTGCCCCAGGTCGTCAAGTCGGCCCGCGTCATGAAGCAGGCAGTGGCGCACCTGGTGCCCTGGATCGAAGCCGAGCGGTCCGCTCGCGAGGCGCGTGGCGAGACGGTGGAGGGCGGCTCCGCGTCTGCCACCGGCCGCCGATCGGCCGGCCGGATCGTGATGGCCACCGTCAAGGGCGACGTCCACGACATCGGCAAGAACATCGTCGGCGTCGTGCTGGGCTGCAACGACTACGAGGTCATCGACCTGGGCGTCATGGTGCCGTGGACGAAGATCCTGGAGACGGCCGTGGCGGAGGAGGCGGACCTCATCGGCCTCTCCGGGCTCATCACGCCCTCGCTCGAGGAGATGCGCGTGGTGGCCACGGAGATGGAGCGAGCCGGCCTGCGCGTGCCGCTGCTCATCGGCGGCGCCACCACCTCGCGCGCCCACACGGCCGTCAAGCTGGAACCGGCCTACGGCGGTCCCGTCGTCCACGTGGAGGACGCCTCCCGCGCCGTCGGGGTCGCCGGCGCCCTGATGGACCCCGCGGCTCGGGATGCCTTCGTCTCGGCGCGCCGCGAGGAGTACGCGCAGACCCGGCGCGAGCACGAGGGGCGCACGTCGCCGGAGCGCCGTGTCAGCCTGGCCGAGGCCCGCAGCCGGCGCCTGGTCATCGACTGGCAGGCGCAGGAGTCCCGGCCCACACGACCCTCCTTCCTGGGGGTTCGGGAGCTGGCCGACCACCCCATCCTTGACCTCATGCCCCGCATCGACTGGTCGCCATTCTTCGCCACCTGGGAGCTCCGCGGCCGCTACCCGGACATCCTGGCCGACGCGGAGGTGGGCGCCGCCGCTCGTGACCTGCTCGACGATGGGCTGGCCATGCTGCAACGGGTCACGCAGGAGGGGCTGCTGCGGGCCGACGCGGTGGTCGGCTTCTGGCCCGCCAACTCGACCCCGGACGACGACATCGTGCTCTGGGCAGACGAGGACAGGAGCGTGGAGCTGGCTCGCCTCCACACGCTGCGCCAGCAGGTGGCACGGTCCGGTGACCGCCCCGACCTCGCCCTGGCCGACTACTGCGCGCCACTCGGTTCGGGCATGGCGGACTACGTGGGCGCCTTCGCCGTGACGGCCGGCCACGGCCTGACGGAGGCCCGGGCCCGCTTCGAGGCGGCCCACGACGACTACTCGGCCATCCTGCTCACGGCTCTCGCCGACCGCCTCGCGGAGGCCTTCGCGGAGCGGCTCCATGAGCTCGTGCGGCGGGAGCTGTGGGGCTACGCGGCCACTGAGGACCTCGCCAACGAGGCTCTCATCGCCGGGACCTACCAGGGCATCCGCCCGGCTCCGGGCTACCCGGCCTGCCCTGATCACACGGAGAAGACCACGCTGTTCCGCCTCCTGGAAGCGGAGTCGCGCGCCGGGATCAGCCTGACGGAGACGATGGCCATGCTGCCCGCGGCGTCCGTGAGCGGCCTCTACTTCTGGCACCCGCAGGCGCGCTACTTCGGGGTCGGGCGTATCGGGCGCGACCAGCTGGAGGATTACGCCCGCCGCAAGGGCTGGAGCGTGGCCGAGGCGGAGCGCTGGCTGGCGCCCAACCTGGCCGAGTAGCGAGGGCTACCCAGGACCCGGCTGCGCCGACGTGGGGGCCGGGACGGGGGCCGAGGGAGCGGTGGCGCCGAGGCGGGTGCCGAACCGGGCGTCGCGCTACGCGGTGGGGCCGTCGCCGGCCCGCGCCGTGTCGCCGGCCCGCGCCGTGGCGCCAGCACGCAGCGCCGCGAGGTAGGCGGCGTACGGTTCGATGGACGGGTTGTCTGGGCTGAAGACCTGCTCGACCGTGCCGCCGCTGGTGGCCAGTCGGAGCACGGTCGTCGCGTGCCCCGCATCCTCGCGCCATGCCGCCTCTCGCAGGTTCACGAGGGGCATGAAGGTCGTCCGCACGCCGTAGACCGCCTGCCATCGATAGGCGTAGGCAGCGCCACGGTCGATGATCTTGAGCTCGCGGCCGTCCGTGAGGTGCAAGGATTCGAGGAGTCGCTTGCTGGCGATGCTGAAGATGAGCCTTCGGAGCGGATGCACGTCGCCATCGGCCACCGCGCGGGTGCCCTGGGCCGCAAGGAGCTGCAGGCTCGGCGAGGCGCGTCGCTCGTCGACAAGCAGTCGATCGAAGTAGAAGCTCAGCACGCCCTCCTCAGGATCCGGCGCTGTGCCCGGCACTGCCTGGCGCGCCACGCCCGACGCGGCCTGATCCTCCACGCTGGGTGCTGCCCCGACCTCCGCGCCCGACACCCTAGGCCCGGTCGGCACCCCAGGCCCGGTCGGCACCCCAGGCCCGGTCGGCACCGCCGGCCCCGCGTAGCGCGCCCGGATGATGTCCACCGCCCGCTCCATGAGATCCTCGGAGACCGTGTTGTAGGGCAGATCGAATGGCCGGCCGATCAGGCCGAGGTGCAGGGTGCCACGCAGGAGATCCTGGCTCACGCGCAGATACTGGACATCCTGATAGCGCACCGTCTCGAGGCGGACCTCAGACCCGGAGCGCTGCTGGCCAACGCGCTGCAGGACGGTCAGGTCGTCCTCGTGGAGGCAGACGAGGTAGTCGTAGAGGTCCATGCCGGGGCGTGCGTTGCGCCGCTCGATGTGCCGCGGGATCTTGATACTCAGGAGCGCCGGCTCAGCACGGGTGAGGTGCGGTCGGAAGAGCGGCGGAGCCGGATCAGCCTCCGTGACCTCGATGGCCCACGGCCCGAAGCGGTCGTACTCTTGCTGTGCCTCATCCATGCATGCCCCCCACGCGGCCTTGCCGCTCGTTCCGGCCTGCCCCGCCCTTCACCTCCAGGGAAGGGACCGCGGCCAGCCGAAGCTCCATGGTGTCACAGAGTGGACAGGCCGGAGGTGGGCCGAAGCGCGGGATCCCTTGGTGAGCGCCGCGTAAGCCCGCGTGAAGTGCCCAGCGTCACGCTGGCCTGATGGACGACCTGCGTGTGGGCGCTGCATTCCGTGCGGTTCGGGTGCGTCGGCGATGGCGCCAGGAGGATGTGGCCGCCCGGGCGGGCGTCTCCCAGTCGTTCATCTCACTGGTCGAGCGCGGCCACCTTGACAGGGTGTCGCTGGAGACGCTGCGTGCCGTGGCGCGAGTCCTCGACATCCGCCTCGACCTCTACGCGCGCTGGCGGGGCGGGTCGCTGGAGCGCCTTCTCAGCGCGCGGCATTCGCGGCTGGCCGAGTCGGTCGCGGCCGACTTCGCACCCCGGGACGGTTGGCGGATCGCGCCGGAGGTCTCATTCTCCATCTACGGAGAGCGTGGCGCGATCGACATCCTGGCCTTCCATGTGCCATCCCGCTCACTGCTCGTGATCGAGCTGAAGACGGAGATCGTGGATATCAACGAGATGCTCGGCACGCTCGACCGCAAGCACCGCCTCGCGGCGGCGATCGCTCGCGAGCGCGACTGGAACCCCGTATCCACGAGCCGATGGCTGATCGTGAGCCGTGATCGGACCAACCTCCGCCACATCGCCGCCCACCGTGCCGTGCTGCGTGCTGCGTTCCCGACCGACGGTCGCGCGATGGGCCAGTGGCTGCGGGCTCCTCATGGTCCGGTGAGTGCGATGTCGACTTGGCCAGATACCACTCCGGGTGGTACTCGTCCCGGCCGGGGTCAGCGCGTCCGTCCGCCGACTGGCTCCGCCACGCGTGAGGCGCCCTGACCATGCCCGTCAAAGCGTGGCGAGTCGGGGCTGAGCGTGGTCGCGTCACGATCGATGGGCATCTGAGCGCGGATCTCCGATGTATGGATGCCGTTCATGGCGTCGCTCGCGCCGTGACTCGGTCGGCCGGTGTCTTGCACCACCGGGATCGGTGGCTGGCCAAGTCTCCCGACCAGCGGCATCCGATGGCAGCCTCGGGGGCCTGTGACAGACGGCGGGCGGCGGTCACGGGCGTCACCGGCCACGGTGCGCCTCCGCCACGACCGTTACGGCCGTCAGCCGGCCAGGACGACGTCGGAGCGGGACTTGTCGCGCGCTTCCAGGAGCGACGGTCGGCCGGTCAGGTACTCGTCCACCTCGCGTGCGCATTCGCGACCCTCGGTGATGGCCCACACCACCAGCGACTGACCGCGCCGCATGTCGCCGGCCACGAAGACGCCCTCCCGGGACGTGCGGTGACCCGTGGAGGCGCAGTTGCCCCGCTCGTTGATGTCCACGCCGATGTCCTCGAGGACAGCGTGCTCAGGGTGCAGGAAGCCCATGGCCAGGAGCACCAGCTGGGCTGGCAGCTCGTGCTCGCTGCCGGCGATCTCGTCGGGCCGTCCGCTGCTCCAGTCGGCCCGCACCGCCCGGATGCCGCGCAGCGCGCCGGCGTCGTCGGCCAGGAAGGCCTTGGAGAGGACCGCCCAGTCGCGGCTGCAGCCCTCGGCCTGCGAACTGGAGGTGGAGAGCATGCGAGGGCCGGGGTGGACCGGCCAGGGCGTGTCGGCCGTGCGGCCCTCCGCGGGCTTGGGCATGATCTCGATCTGCGTGACCGATCGAGCGCCCTGGCGGATGGACGTGCCCACGCAGTCCGAGCCCGTGTCGCCACCCCCGATGACCACGACGTCCTTGCCCGTGGCCAGGATGGCCACGTCAGCCGGGACGGCGTCACCGGCCACGCGACGATTGGCCTGGCGCAGGAAGTCCATGGCCAGCTCGACGCCGGGCAGGTCGCGCCCGGGGATGGGCAGGTCCCGCGGCACCGTCGAGCCGCCGGCCAGGACGACGGCGTCGAACTGGGCCATCAGCTGCGCGGCCGGGTAGTCGACGCCGACGTGGACGCCGGTGCGGAACGAGATGCCGCCCGCCGCCATCAGCTCGATGCGGCGCTCCACGACGTCCTTGGACAGCTTGAAGTCGGGGATGCCGTAGCGCAGCAGCCCGCCGATGCGGTCGGCCCGCTCGAAGACCGTGACCGAGTGTCCCGCCCGATCGAGCTGTGCCGCGGCCGCCAGCCCGGCCGGTCCGGAGCCCACGACGGCCACGCGACGACCACTGCGCGACCCTGCCGGTCGCGGTGCCATCCAGCCCTCGGCGAAGGCGCGCTCGATGATGGCCGACTCGATGGCCTTGATGGCTGACGGGAGGGCGGTTGATGCCCAGCACGCAGGCCGATTCGCAGGGGGCGGGGCAGACGCGCCCGGTGAACTCCGGGAAGTCGTTCGTCGAGGTGAGCGATTCCAGCGCGGCCCGCCAGCGCCCCTGGTAGACGTGGTCGTTGAAGTCAGGGATGACGTTGCCCAGCGGGCAGCCGCTGTGGCAGAAGGGCACCCCGCAATCCATGCAGCGTGCGCCCTGCGTCCGCAGGTCGTCTTCCGCCATCGGCAGCATGAACTCGCGCCAGTGCCGGATGCGCTCGTCCACCTGCTGGTAGGAAGGGACCTGGCGGTCGTACTCGCGGAAGCCGGTGACCTTGCCCATGCCTGCTCCCTACACCGCCGCGGCGGCCGCGGCCGCCCTCGCGGTGCCGACCGGCCCAGCCTGGCTGGTCGTCGATGTCGCCCCGGGCGCCTCTGATCCCGCTGCGGCCGCCAGCTCGGACAGGGCGCGCTTGTAGTCGAGCGGCATGACCTTCACGAAGTGGCCGACCTGCTCAGCCCAGGTGTCCAGGATGTGGCGCGCCCGCGGCGAGCCGGTCAGTCGCACGTGCGCCTCGATGAGGGCCCGCGTCTCGGCCTCGTCGGCCGGGTCGGCCAGGTCCTCGAGCTCCACCATCTCGCGGTTGACGCGTGCGCGAGACTGCGCATCCGCGTCCCAGAGGTAGGCGATGCCACCGGACATGCCGGCCGCGAAATTGCGCCCGACGGGGCCCAGGACGACGACGCGCCCGCCCGTCATGTACTCGCAGCCGTGGTCGCCCACGCCCTCCACGACCACGTGCGCACCGGAGTTGCGCACGCAGAAGCGCTCGCCGGCCGGACCGTGGATGAAGGCTCGGCCCGACGTCGCGCCGTAGAGCGCCACGTTGCCGCAGATGACGTTCTCGTTGGGGTCGAACGTCGCCGCCCGCGGCGGGTAGAGGATGACGGTGCCCCCGGAGAGGCCCTTGCCGAAGTAGTCGTTGGCCTCACCCTCGAGCTCGATGGTCAGGCCGCGCGGTGCGAAGGCCATGAACGACTGGCCAGCCGACCCGACCGCCTTCAGGCGGATGGTGTCGTCCGGCAGGCCGGCCTCGCCGGTGCGCCGCGTGATCTCCTGGCCGAGGATGGTGCCCACGGTGCGGTTGACGTTGCGGATGGCGATGTCCGCCTCGACCCGCTCGCCTCGCTCCAGGGCCGGGGCGGCCAGCCGTACGAGCTCGTTGTCCAGCGCCGTCTCCAGGCCGTGGTCCTGCGACTTGCTGTGGAAGGTGCCGCTCCGCTCCGTGGCCGGCATGGGCACGAGGAGTCGCGTGAGGTCGAGCTGGCGAGCCTTGGTGTGCCGGAGGTCGCGACGCGGCGCCAGCTTGTCAACGCGACCGACCATCTCGTCCACGGTGCGGAAGCCGAGTCGGGCCATGTGCTCCCGGAGGTCCTGCGCGATGAAGCGGAAGAAGTTGACGACGTGCTCGGGCTCACCCGTGAAGAGCTGGCGCAGCTCCTCGTCCTGTGTCGCCACGCCCACCGGGCAGGTGTTGAGGTGGCACTTGCGCATCATGATGCAGCCCATGGCGATGAGGGCGCCGGTGGCCACGCCCCACTCCTCGGCGCCGAGGAGCGTGGCCATGGCCACGTCACGGCCGGTCCGCAGGAGGCCGTCCGTCTGCAGCACGACCCGGTCGCGCAGGTGGTTCTGCATGAGGACCTGGTGGGCCTCCGCGAGACCCAGCTCCCAGGGCAGGCCGGCGTGCTTGATCGACGAGAGCGGCGAGGCACCCGTGCCGCCGTCGTGGCCGGAGATGAGGATGGCGTCCGCGTGCGCCTTGGCAACGCCGGTCGCGACCGTGCCGACGCCCACCTCGGCCACCAGCTTGACGCTGATGCGCGCCCGCGGGTTGGCGTTCTTGAGGTCGTAGATGAGCTGCTTGAGGTCCTCGATGGAGTAGATGTCGTGGTGCGGCGGGGGCGAGATGAGGCCCACGCCCGGGGTGGAGTGGCGCGTCTGTGCGATCTTGCGGTCGACCTTGTGGCCGGGCAGCTGGCCGCCCTCGCCGGGCTTGGCGCCCTGGGCCATCTTGATCTGCAGCTCGTCGGCGTTGACGAGGTAGTTGGAGGTCACGCCGAAGCGCCCGGAGGCGACCTGCTTGATGGCCGAGCGCATGCTGTCGCCGTTGGGGAGCGGCACGTAGCGAGCCGGATCCTCGCCGCCCTCGCCGGTGTTGGAGCGGCCGCCCAGCCGGTTCATGGCGATGGCCAGCGTGGTGTGCGCCTCCCAGGAGATCGAGCCGAAGGACATGGCACCGCTGGCGAAGCGCGTGACGATGGACTCGACCGGCTCCACCTCGTCGAGCGGGACGGGGGAGAGGTCCTGGAATTCCAGCAGGTGCCGCAGCGTCACGGGCGTCTCGGCATGCTCGTCGATGTGTCGCGCGTACTCGCGGTAGAGCTCGTAGTCGCCGGTGCGGGCGGCCTGCTGCAGCTTGGCGATGGTGTCCGGGTCGTGGAGGTGGCGCTCGCCGCGCAGGCGCCACTGGTACAGGCCGCCGAGCTCCAGTTCCGACTCGTCCTCCACGTCCACGTAGGCAGCCTGGTGGCGCATGAGCGTCTCGCGCTCGATGGTGGCCACGTCGATGCCGCCGATGCGTGAGACGGTGCCCGGGAAGTGCTCCTCGATGACCCCGTCCGACAGCCCCACGGCCTCGAAGATCTGGGCGCCGATGTACGAGGACATCGTGGAGATGCCCATCTTGGACATCGTCTTGAGGAGCCCCTTGTCGATGGCCTTGAGGTAGTGCTCGCGGGCTTCCTGCGCGCTCATCGCCTCCGGCAGGAGCCGTCGCAGGCGCATGTCCTCGATGGTCTCCAGGGCCAGGTAGGGGTTGATGGCCGAGGCGCCGTACCCGAGCAGGGTGGCGAAGTGGTGCACCTCGCGGGCCTCGCCGGTCTCCACGATGAGGCCGGTGCGTGAGCGCAGGCCCTTGCGGATGAGGTGGTGGTGCACGGTCGAGACCGCCAGCAGGGCGGGGATGGCGGCGTGGTCCGAGTCGACCGGGCGGTCGGTCAGGATGATGACCTCGTACCCGTCGAGGACGTACTCCTCGGCTTCGCGGCGGAGCCGCTCGAGCGCGCGCTGCATGCGGCCCGGCTTGGCCGCGAAGCAGATGGAGATGGTCTTGGCCTGGAAGTGCTGGCGGTCCACCCAGCGCAGGCGCTCCAGGTCCTCGTTGGTGAGGACGGGATGGGGCAGCTCGATGATGCGCGCGTGCTCCGGACCGGAGGCCAGCACGTTGCCCTCGCCGCCCACGAAGGAGACGAGGCTCATGACCGTCTCCTCGCGGATGGAGTCGATGGGCGGGTTGGTGACCTGCGCGAAGAGCTGGTGGAAGTAGTCGAAGAGGCTGCGCGACTTCGAGGACAGCACCGCCAGCGGCGCGTCGTTGCCCATCGACCCGAGGGGCTCCTGGCCATCCCGGGCCATGGGCGCCATGAGGATGCGCAGGTCCTCCAGCGTGTAGCCGAAGGCCCGCTGGCGTGTCAGCACTCGGCGCGCCGGTGGCTGCAGGATCTGGCGCGGTGGCTCCAGCTCGGAGATGGTGATCTTGCCCTCGTCGAGCCAGGCCTGGTATGGCTCCGCCGAGCAGATGCGCGCCTTGATCTCCTCGTCGGGGATGATGCGGCCTTCCTCCAGCGAGGCCACGAACATCTTGCCCGGCTGCAGCCGGCCCTTGAGGACGATCTTCTCCGGCGGCACCGGCAGGACGCCTGCCTCCGAGGCCATGATGAGCAGGTTGTCGTCGGTCAGGCAATAGCGCGAGGGCCGCAGTCCGTTGCGGTCGAGGGTCGCCCCGATGAGGGTGCCGTCCGAGAAGGCGATGGAGGCCGGTCCGTCCCAGGGCTCGATGATGCTGCCGTGGTACTCGTAGAAGGCCTTGCGCAGCGGGTCGATCTCAGGGTCCTTCTCCCAGGCCTCCGGGATGAGCATCATCATCACGTGGGGCAGGCTGCGGCCGCCCAGCATGAGGAACTCCACGACGTTGTCGAGGATGCCCGAGTCAGAGCTGCCCTCCTGGGTGATGGGCCGCATCTTCGAGATCTCGTCGGGGCTGAAGAGCGCCGATTCGATGAGGGCCTCACGGGAACGCATCCAGTTGACGTTGCCGCGCAGGGTGTTGATCTCGCCGTTGTGGGCCAGCGTGCGGAAGGGGTGCGCCAGCGGCCAGGTGGGCAGCGTGTTGGTCGAGAAGCGGCTGTGGACGAGCGCGAGGGCTGACTCGAAGTCCTCGTCCCGAAGGTCCGCGTAGTAGGCAGAGACCTGGCGAGGCGTGAGCATGCCCTTGTAGACGATCGTCCGCGAGGACATCGAGCAGACGTAGAACTGCCCGGCGCCCCTGACCGCTTCGCGGACCGAGCGAGTGGCGAACTTGCGCGCCACGAAGAGGCGGCGCTCGAACTCGTCCTGCGTGTGGCAGCCGACCGGGCGGCCCACGATGACCTGCCAGGTAGCTGGCTCACCGGAGATGGCCGTGGCGCCCAGGCTCCGGTTGTCGGTGGGCACCTCGCGCCAGCCCAGGATGCTCAGGTCCAGCTCGTCGAGCGCGCGCTCGAAGTGGTAGCGGACCCCCTCGTGGGTGCGCGGGTCGCGCGGCAGGAAGCACTGGCCCACGGCGTAGTCGCTCGGGCCGGGCAGGGAGATGCCGAGCTCCGAGCACTCCCGCAGGAAGAAGGCGTGGGGCAACTGCACGAGGATGCCGGCGCCGTCGCCGGTGGCCTCCTCCGCGCCGCGGGCGCCGCGGTGGTCAAGGTTGACGAGCACGTCGATGCCCTTCTCGACGACGTCGTGCGTGGCCACGTTGTTGAGGTCGGCCACGAAACCGACGCCGCACGAATCGTGCTCGAACCGGGGGTCGTAGAGTCCCGTCTGCGGCTGCCGGTCGTCCATCGGGGGGCGTCCTCGTGAGGGATGTGCTTCCACGGGGCGAGCGACGGGGTGGACCCGCCAGCCGCCGGGCCACACGCGCGCCTCCCCAGGCTCGTGGGTGATCCCATGGACGATAGAGAACGGCGCCCCAACGGTCAACGGCGGGTCTCGCGTCCGTGCCGCCACACCCGGCGGCGGCTTGGTGACGGATGGGATGCGATACGGTAACGGACCGGGTCCGGTGCCGGGTTTGACCACAGCGCGACGGGAGGCCACCATCTGGACATGACATCGCACGATGCCCTGGGCCGCGCGCCGCACGCCGGCGAGGGCCAGGAGCTGGCGCACCTCGAGGAGATCAGCTTCCTGGCCGAGGTCGCGCACCTGGCGGCCACGGCACGCACCTGGGACGAGCTCATGGACACGGTCATCGACCGCGCCAAGGCCGCCGCGAGGGCGGATGTCTGCTCGCTCTACCTCACCGACCGCGACGGCAGCGGCCTGACCCTGGCTGCCACCAACGGCCTCGACCGCGACGCGGTCGGTGTGGCGCGCCTGGAGATGGGTCGCGGCATCACCGGCATCGCCGCCGAGTCTCGCTCCACCGTCGTCAGCCCTGATGTGCATACCGACGAGCGCTTCGCCTGGATCCGCGGTGTCGACCAGGCCCGCTTCACGTCGATGTGCTCCGTGCCCCTCGTCTGGGACGAGCAGGTCGTCGGCGTCCTCAACGTCCAGACGGTGGAGCCCCGGGAGTTCACGCCGGCGCGCCTGCGCTTCCTGGAGGCGCTGGCGGGGCTCCTCGCCGCGCTCGTCGAGAAGAGCCGTCTCCACGCGGAGGCGGAGGCTCAGATCGAATCACTGCGCGCCATCGACGAGGCGCGCGCCAACCTGGTGGCGGTGGTCACGCACGCCCTGCGCACCCCGCTGGCGGTCGTGCGCGCCTACGTGGAGCTGCTGGGCGACCAGGCCCGGTCGGCGGGCAGCGCAGAGGCCGCGGCCTGGGAACACGAGGCGCTGGCGCAGGTGGACCGCATCGACCAGACGGTCGACTCCATCCTGGAGAGCCTCCGCGTCATGCCCTCGCCGATCGCTGAGCTGCTGCCCACCGACCTCGCCGGCGTGGTGTCCGAGATCACCGCGGAACTGCGACCGATGCTGCGCTCACACGCCCTGGTGTCCACCTTCCACGACGAGCCCCTCATCGCCCTGGCCTCGCGGCCGATGCTCCAGCGCCTGCTCGGCTACCTGCTCGAGAACGCCGCCAAGTACGCGCCGAGCTCTGGCCGCATCGACATCTACGGCTGGCGCGATGGGGATCGCGCCCGCCTGGCCATCACGGACGACGGCCCGGGCATCCCTGAGCCCTGGCGGGAACGCATCTTCGAGCCATTCGTGCGGCTGGAGGACTCACCGCGCGGTGCCGGCATCGGGCTCTTCGCGGCCCGCCACCTGGCTCGCTCGATGGGTGGCGAGCTGGCGGTGGAGCCGCGCGAGCCGCACGGTTCGCAGTTCGTGCTGGATCTGGCCTTCGTCGGACCGTCCGGGTAGTCGCGGTCTGGCCGCGGATGGCGGTCAACGCAAGCCCCGCCGGGGACGCGGGCCCACGCACTGGGGCCCGCAGCTCAGGCGTCCAGGCGGTAGCCCACTCCACGGACGGCCACGGGCACCGGGGCCCCGGCGCTGACGAGCTTCTCGCGCAGTCGGGCCAGGTGCGGCTTGAGCCACTCGGGCGCCGGGTCCGGCACGTCCGGCCATCCGGCCGCCAGCAACTCGTCGTGGGTGACGACCTCACCGAGGCGCTCGATCATGGCCTGCAGGAGGCGGAACTCGATGACCGTGGTGGGCAGCGGCGAGCCCTGCCAGCGGATCTCGTGCCGCCGCCGATCCAGCTCGTAGCCGGCAGGGTCACCCAGGCCTGGCTTGCGCGGACGCGCCCCCGCACGCCGTGAGACGGCCCGCACGCGAGCCAGCAGCTCGTCCGCCCGGAACGGCTTGCGGACGTAGTCGTCCGCGCCCAGGTCCAGGAGCTCGATCGTGGCGCCATGGTCGTGCTCGCCGGAGACCACGATGATGGGCGTGTCGCTGACCTCGCGGATGCGGCGGCAGACGGTGGCGCCGTCCATGCCGGGCATGGCCAGGTCCAGCAGCACCAGGTCCGGCTCGTCGTCGCGGAAGCGCCGCAGGGCTTCCTCGCCGTCGTAGGCGGCGATGATCCGATGGCCGGCCTGCCCGAGCAGCGCACCCAGCGCGCCGACCATGGCGGGCTCGTCGTCCACGACGAGGATCTTGAGTGGCTCGGACGGCCCAGCGTCCGACGCTCCAGCGCCGGGGATGTTCATCGTGCCTGTCCTATCGGTGTCGCAGCCGGCCTGAGTGTTTCGAACCTCGTCAGCCAGGCCCGCAGCCGGGCCTCGTCGGCGAGCAGCACGAAGATGGTGTCGTCCCCCGTCAGCGTGCCCTCCCGCTCCCGAGCGTCGATGGCCTGGGCGATCGCCCGGCCGTGCCTGCCTCGGACCGTAGACGATACATGGGAGTGCGCATCACGATGCGGACCACGCACGCTGGCACCGCGACGGGATCGATCGCGCGATATGCATAGCGCGGTACTTGCTATTTCAGGGAGTGGGCCGCTATCATCCCGGCCGTGCCGACGCAAGCCACGACCATGGCGATGCCCTCGGCCCCGCCGGGATCGGACGGGGCCTGAGCCGGGCGCGCCACGCGCCGCCCACAGTCAGGCCGGATCCCGCGGGGCCGCGACCACGAAGCGAAGGTCGCGGCCTTCGTGATTCCTGAGCACCCCGCCGGCACCGCGGCCGGCCTCCTGCCTGGAAGGATCCACCCTGATGACCCTCGTCGCTCTCCGTCCCGAACCCTTCATCACCGAGGCTAGCTCTCCGCCCCGCTTCGCCACGTTCCGGCCCGGCTTCAGCGGCCTGCGCTGCCGTGCCTGCGGGGAGCCCGCCGCGGAGGGGGCCGTCTTCGTCTGCAGCCGCTGCTTCGGCCCCCTGGAGCCCGGCTATGACCTGGCCGGGCTGCGGTCCCGCCTCAGCCGCGAGCTGCTTGACGCCCGTGACGCCAGCATCTGGCGCTTCGCCGAGCTGCTGCCCCTGACGAGCCTGCCTGCCGGAGGCCTTCGGGTGGGCGTCTCGCCGCTCGTGGAGGCGCCGCGCCTGGCCGCTCGGCTCGGCCTGGAGCGGCTCTGGGTCAAGGACGACTCGCGAAACCCGACGCTCTCGTTCAAGGACCGCGTCGTGGCCGTGGCCGCGGCCCGTGCCGCGGAGTGGGGCTTCCACACGCTCGCCTGCGCCTCCACCGGCAACCTCTCCGCGGCCGTCGCGGCCGCCGCAGCGGCGTGGGGGCTGCGCGCCGTCGTCTTCGTGCCGGCCGACCTGGAGGCGGCCAAGGTGGCCCAGGCGCGCGCCCTGGGCGCCACGCTCGTGCCCGTCGAAGGTGCGTATGACGAGGTCAACCGGCTCTGCCTGGAGCTCACCGACGAGCTGGAGGGCTGGGCCTTCCTGAACGTCAACCTGCGGCCCTTCTACGCGGAGGGCTCCAAGTCCATCGCCTTCGAGATCGCACAGCAGCTGGGCTGGCGGATCGCCGGACGTGGTGGTGGCGCCGTTGGCCTCCGGCTCGCTCTTCACGAAGCTGGCACGCGGCTTCCGCGAGCTGTCGGCCGTCGGCCTCGTCGACCATGCAGAGGTGCGCTACGTGGGCGGCCAGCCGGAGGGCTGCGCGCCCATCGCGACCGCCTTCGGGGCCGGCGCCGACCTGGTGCACCCCGTGGAGCGGCCGGAGACCATCGTGCGCTCGCTGGCCATCGGGTCGCCGGCGGACGGTGCCTATGCGGTGCGCCTTGCCCGCGAGAGCGGCGGCGCCATCCTGCCCGTGCCTGACGCGGCCACCGTCGACGCCATCCGGCTGCTGGCCGAGACGGAGGGCATCCTGACCGAGACCGCCGGGGGCGTGACGCTCGCGGCGCTGCGCCAGGCCATCAGCGACGGTCGCGTCCAGCCCGACGACGAGGTCGTGCTCGTCATCACCGGCAACGGCATCAAGACGCTGGACGTCCTCGACACGGCGCGCTCGCCGCTTCCGGGGGCCATCGCTCCCAGCTGGCAGGCGTTCGACGCCTGGTGGGCAAGGCACGGCAGCCTGGGGCGAGCGCCCGGAGCCGACCCAGCGCAGGCGCCTGAGCGATGCCGGCCTGCCACGACCGCCTCGGCCATTCGACGCGGGGACGCATGGCTGACCGGCTGCGGGCCGAGGATCGCGCCGTCCGGTGACGCGCAGCTCGCGCTTGACGGATGGGTCGGCTGCCGTCACACTCCGCCCTCGATGACACGACAGCATCTTCTCAAGCGCAAGCCGACGCGGCCCTGCCTGGAGGCAGAGGTCTAGACGGCTTCGTTCGGGATGACCGACTCGGGGCCGCCAGGCCGGCTCCGAGGGCCGCAGACACCGATCGCGGTGACTGCGGCCTTTCTGTTTGCTCGGAGCCCGGAACAGCGGTCCCACCAACCAGAAGGGACCAGAGCACGATGCGAGCACTCATCACCGGGGCCGGCAACATGGGCCGCGCCATCGCTGCCGCCCTGACGACACGCGGCGACGAGGTCGCCGCCGTGGTCGGCCGCGGCGCCGGGTCGCCCGGACGCCGCGGCCCTGGCGCCGATCGACGTCGCCTTCGAGTTCAGCCACGCCTCCAGCCTGCTGGCCAACGTGGGACTCGCGCTCGACGCGGGCTGCCGGGCCATCGTCATCGGCACGACCGGCTGGTCGGCGGGCGACGAGACCGGCTCGCGCCCTGGCTGGGCGGCTCACGGAAGCCGATGCCCGGGCCGTCGTGGCGCCCACCTTCTCCCTGGCCGCCGTGCTCTTCGGCGAGCTCGCGGAGTCGGCCGCGCGGCTCTTCGGCGGCTTCCCCGACTACGACCCCTTCGTCTTCGAGCAGCACCGCCGCACGAAGGCGGACCGCCCCTCCGGCACCGCGCTGGCCATCGCCGAGCGGCTCCTGCCGCACCTGCCCTCGAAGCGCGAGGCGCGCCTGGCGGAAGGGTCGGGCGCGCCGGATGCCGACGTGCTGGAGGTGGTGGCCCTCCGCGCTGGCAGTCACCCGGGCATGCACATCGTCGGTTTCGACGGCCCGGGCGAGGCGCTGGAGCTGCGCATCACGGCACGTGACCGCTCGGCCTACGTGGCCGGGGCGATCCTGGCGGCCGACTGGCTGGTGAGCCGGTCCGGGCCCGCCGGGGTGACCGAGTTCCGAACGCTCGTCCGCGAGCGCACGACCGCTTGACCGACCAGCCGGCGCACGGCCTGCGCTGGCATCCGAACCGCGAGACAGGAGACACTCCCATGACCACCCAGCCGACACTCCGCGGTGCCTTCACCGCCCTCGTCACACCCTTCACCCGCGACGGCGAGCTCGACGAGCGAGCCCTCCAGGGACTGCTCGAGCGCCAGCTCGACAGCCGGTATCGACGGCCTGGTGCCCGTGGGCACGACCGGCGAGGCCCCCACGCTCAGCGCCGAGGAGCGCGACCGCGTCATCGAGCTGACCGTGCAGGCCGTCCACGACCACGGCGCCGCCGGGCGCGTTCCCGTCGTGGCCGGCACCGGCAGCAACGACACGCGCGCCAGCATCGCGGCCACCCGCCGCGCGGCGGCCCTGGGCGCCGACGCAGCCCTCGTGGTGGCGCCCTACTACAACAAGCCCGACCAGCGCATGCTCGAGGCCCACTACCGCGCCATCGCCGACGAGGGCGGCCTGCCGGTCGTCGTCTACAACGTGCCCGGCCGCACCGGTGTCAACATCGCGGCGGACACCGTGCTGCGCCTCGCCGAGCACGAGCGCATCATCGGCCTCAAGGAGGCCGCCGGGGACCTCGAGCAGATCATGACCATCGTGCGCGACCGGCCGGACGGCTTCGCGGTGATGTCCGGTGACGACAGCTGGACCCTGGCCCTGCTCGGGATCGGTGGCGACGGCGTCATCTCCGTCGCCTCCAACGAGGTCCCGGAGGTCATGGCCGGGCTCTGTGCCGCCGCGCACGTGGGCGACTGGACCACGGCCCGGGCGCTCCACGAGCGCTACCTGCCGCTCATGCGCCTCAACTTCGTGAGCCCCAACCCGGTGCCGGTGAAGGCCGCGCTGGCGGCGATGGGCCTCATCGAGGACGTCCTCCGCCAGCCGCTCCTGCCGCTCGCGGAGCCCGGCCGCAGCCGCCTGATGCGCGTCCTCGCGGACTTGGACCTCGTGGCCGAGCCGGTGGAGGCGGTGGCGGCATGACGTGGGAGCCGGAGGCGGCCTCGGCCTCAGCGGCACTGCAGGCGCGCGTCGAGACCGTCACCGCGGCCTGGGCGGCCACGGCCGGCGACCCGGACGACGCGCTCGTGGCCACGGCCCGGGCCCTCGTGGCCGAGGTGCTCGACCTCCTGGAGCTCGGCCAGGTCCGCGCCGCCTGGCCTGACCCGACGGCACCGGGCGGCTGGCGCGCCGAGCCGTGGGTGAAGTCGGCCATCCTGCTGGCGTTCCGCACCCCGGGCCTGACGGAGGTCCGCGACGGGCCCATCCTGGCCGCGCGCGACCGCTCGGCGCTGGGCATCCATCGATCTGCTCGATGGCCCCGGGTCACGGGTCGCCACGGCCGCCGGTGCCCCCTGGCGCATCGTGCCCGGCGGCACGAGCGTCCGCCGCGGCGCCTACCTGGCGCCGGGCGTGGCCATCATCCCGCCCGCCTTCGTGAACGCGGGGGCCTGGGTGGGGGAGGGCACGATGATCGACTCGCACGTCCTCGTGGGCTCCTGCGCGCAGGTCGGTCGGGGCGTCCACCTCTCCGCCGCCGTGCAGGTGGGCGGCGTCCTGGAGCCGCCCGGCGCGCGCCCCGTCGTCGTCGAGGACGGCGCCTTCGTGGGTGGAGGCAGCGGCCTGTACGAGGGCGTCGTCGTGGGGCGCGGCGCGGTCATCGCGGCCGGCGTCGTGCTGACCGGGCAGAGCCGCATCGTGGACCTCGTCGAGGAGCGCGAGCTGCGCGGCACGACGGAGGAGCCGCTGGTGGTGCCGCCGGACGCCGTCGTGGTGCCCGGCAGCCGGCCGGCCACGTCTGCCTGGGCCCGCCAGCAGGGCATCGCCGTGAGCGTGCCGGTCATCGTCAAGTACCGCGACGCGGGCACCTCCGCCCGGGTGGCCCTGGAGGACGCGCTGCGGTGACGCGAGGCCCGCGGACGTCGCAGCGCATCGAGGTCGGCGCTACGGTCGCCGGCCTGCCTGCGGGCGACCTGCTGGAGCGGTACGGGTCGCCGCTCTACGTCTACGACGCCGCCGTCATCCGGGCGCGGGCGGCTCGGCTGCGGGCGGCACTGCCGGCCGGCGTCGACGTCGCCTTCGCCACCAAGGCCAACCCCTCGCCGGGCGTGCTGCAGGTCATCGCGGCGGCCGGGCTTGGCGCGGACGTCGCCTCCGGCGGTGAGCTGCGGGCGGTGCTCCGGGCCGGGGTGTCGCCCGAGCGGATCGTCTTCACCGGCCCCGGCAAGACGGACGCCGAGCTGGAGGCGGCCCTGGCGAGCGGGCATCGGCGGGCTGACCATCGAGTCGCTCGACGAGCTGGACTCGGTCATCGGCCTGGCCGCGCGGGCGAGGCCGGGCCAGGGGCTGCTGCTGCGGCTGGCCACCACGGAGAGCCACGAGGAGCGGCCCATCATCGGCGGCGCCGGGAACGCCAAGTTCGGGCTGACCGACGACGAGGCCGACGAGGCCATCGCGCGGCTCCGAGGTGCCGGGCTGCTGGCCGACGGGTCGCCCACGCCGGATGCGCCCTTCCGCCTGCGCGGCTTCCACGCCTTCGGCGCCTCCAACGTGCGCGAGGCGGCCGTCCTCGTGCAGGCTGCCGTGGACCTGGCGCGGCGTGCCGAGCGGCTGGCCGAGCGCCACGGCCTGCGCCTGGAGCTGCTCGACGCCGGCGGCGGCCTGGGCATCCCCTATGCCGACGCCGAGGCGCCGCTCGACCTGCACGCGCTCGGGGAGGGGCTGGCCGCCGAGCTGGCCACCTGGGCCGAGCCGAGCGCCGCTGGCCGGCTGCCGTCTGCTCTTCGAGCCCGGCCGCTGGCTCGACGGGCCCGGCCGGCGCCTACCTGTGCCGCGTCGTGCGCACGAAGGAGCGCGGCGGGCGTCACGTGGCCGTCATGGACGGCGGCATCCACCACCTGCTGCGGCCGCGTCTCGTCGGCCAGGACCACCGCGTCGTGGCGGCGGGGGAGGCGAGCGGCCGCCCCTCCGAGCGCCCGTGTGGACGTCGTCGGCCCGCTCTGCACCGGGCTGGACATCCTGGCCGCGGACGTGCCCCTGCCGCGTTCCCGCAGCGGGGCGACATCTACGCCGTCCTCGACGCAGGCGCCTATGGCTTCAGCGAATCGATGCCCTTCTTCCTCTCGCACCCCATCCCGGCGGAGATCGTCGTGGACGGCGGCGGTGACGTCTCACGGTCGTGCCCGCGACCAGAGAGGCGTCGGCTCCAGCGACGGCCGGCCTCGAGGTCCTCCGACGCGAGCGGAGCCCCGTCCACGCTCCGAGGCGGCAGGTGGCGTCACGCGGCCGCCGAGTCGCAGCGACATCGGGAGTCAGCTCAGCCGCGGAGTCCCAGGCGCTCGGCCGCGGCCGCCAGCTCCGCGTGCACGCGCCGGGGTGCCGTGCCGCCGATGACGTCCGGTCGGGCCAGGGCGTTGTCCAGCTCCGCCGCGGCCCGCAGCGTGCCGGGCACGGCCGCGTCCGCGGCGAGCCCGGCAGCCACGACATCCGACGAGGCACCCAGGACTGGCCACGATGTCCGCGTCGGCCAGCCCGGTCAGCTCGACGCCGGCGGCCTCCGCCCGGGCCACCAGTGAGCCCACGAGGTGATGTGCCTCCCGGAAGGGCACGCCGCAGCTCCACGAGCGCATCGGCCACGGCGGTGGCCGTCGTGAAGCCGGTGCGTGGCGGCGACCCGCATGCGCACCTCGTCCACGATGAGCGTGGCCACGACGCCGGTCATGACGCGCAGCGAGGACTCCAGCACGCGCAGCGCGTCGAAGAGCGCCGGCTTGTCCTCCTGGAGGTCGCGCTGGTAGCCGCCCGGCAGACCCTTCAGCAGGGTCAGCGCGGCCATCAGATGGCCGTCCACGCGGGCCGTCCGGCCGCGCACCAGCTCGGCGGTGTCCGGGTTGCGCTTGTTGGGCATCATCGATGAGCCCGTCGACCAGGCGTCTGCCAGGCGCAGGAAGCCGAAGGCGGGGTTGGACCACCACACCAGCTCCTCGGCCAGGCGCGAAAGGTGCGTCATGGCCAGCGCGGCCGCGGCCAGCGTCTCGACCACGAAGTCGCGGTCGCCGACGGCGTCGATGGAGTTGCGCGTGACGCCGGCGAAGCCGAGCTCGGCGGCCACCGCCGCCCGGTCGAGCCGGAAGCCGGCGCCGGCGATGGCCCCCGAACCGAGGGGTGAGACGTCGGCCCGGCGCAGCGCATCGGCGAAGCGGCCCCGGTCCCGCTCCAGCATCTCCACGTGGCCAGCAGGTGGTGGGCCAGGAGCACGGGCTGTGCCGGCTGCACGTGCGTGTGCCCGGGCATGACGGCGTCGCGGTGCGCCAGGCCCTGACTGACCAGCGCGCGCTCCAGCCCCACGATGGCCTCGTCGATGGCGCTCAGCCGTCGCTTGAGCCAGAGGCGCAGGTCGGTAGCCACCTGGTCGTTGCGCGAGCGGCCCGTGTGCAGCTTGCCGGCCACGGGGCCGATCGCGCGACGCCAGGGCCATCTCGATGTTGAGGTGGACATCCTCCAGGGCCGGATCCCAGGCGATCGTCCCGGCCCGCACCTCGACCTCCAGCGCGCGAAGCCCGTCGCTGATGGCCGCAGCTTCCTCGTCCGTCAGCAGGTCGGCGGCCCGCAGCCCGGACACGTGAGCCAGCGAACCCGTGATGTCATCCACCGCCAGCTCGGCGTCCACCTCGATGGAGCGCCCGAAGTCGGCCGCGTCCGCGTCCGGCTCGGCGGAGAAGCGCCCGCCCCAGGCCTTCATCGTGCGAGTCACGGGCGCGGCGTCGCCGACGTCGGCGTCGGCGACGGTGACGGGCAGCTCGCCCAGCATCGGCTGCGTCCACGTCCAGGCCGAGTCGTGGCGAGCCGCCTCCGTGCGGAGCGGCAGGCCGAAGATCCGGATGAAGCCCACCGACGCGGCGTGTTCGAAGGCGTCGTCCGTGTCGTAGGTGGCCAGCGTGCGGTCGTAGAGCGAGTCGTCGCTGCGGCGGCCCACCACGGAGGCGTTGCCGTGGTCCAGGCGCAGGCGCACCTGGCCGTTGACGACGCGCTGGGCGGAGCGCACGTACTCGCGCAGGTCGCGGTGCAAGGCGCTGAACCAGATGCCGTCGTAGGTGGCCTGGGCCAGCTCGTCCGCGACGAGACGATTGAAGCGCAGCTGTGCCTTGGAGAGGGTCAGGCTCTCCAGCGCGGCGTGCGCCGTGTGCAGGATGGTGGCCGCCGGGGCCTCGTAGATCTCGCGGCTCTTGATGCCGACGAGGCGGTCCTCGATGTGGTCGATGCGGCCGATGCCATGCCGGCCCCCCAGGGCGTTGAGGCGCTCGATGAGCTCCACCGGCGGCACCGGCTGGCCGTCCATGCCGACCGGGATGCCGCCCTCGAAGCCGATGGTCAGCTCGGTCGGGATGTCCGGCGCCGACCCGGGCTCCACGGTCCACTCGTAGGCATCGGGGGGTGGCGTGGCCCAGGGATCCTCCAGCACGCCCGTCTCGCACGACCGGCCCCAGAGGTTCACGTCGACGGAGTAGCGCGGGGCGCTGGCCACGAGGTCCTCGAAGCCGTGCTCGCGCGCGTAGTCGAGCTCCTGCTCACGCGAGAGGCCCATGCCCACGCGCATGGGGGCGATGACCTCCAGCCGCGGGTCCAGGGCATGGACCGCCACGTCGAAGCGGACCTGGTCGTTGCCCTTGCCGGTGGCGCCATGGGCGACCGCGCCGGCGCGCTCGCGGTCGGCGATCTCCACGAGCAGCTGGGCGATGAGTGGCCGGGCCAGCGCCGTGGCCAGCGGGTAGACGCCCTGGTACAGCGCGTTGGCCTGCAGGTCGGGCCAGATGAACTGGCGCACGAAGCGCTCGCGGCCGTCGACGACGTAGGCGCGGCTGGCGCCGGCCCGCAGGGCACGCTCCGCGACGTCCGGGCCGATGGAGCCGCCGCCGAGGTCCACCGTCAGGGTGATGACCTCCACGCCGTACTGCTCCCTCAGCCACGCCACCGCGACCGATGTGTCCAGCCCGCCGGAGTAGGCGAGCACGACCTTCTTCACCGCCGATCTCCACGCAACTGGGCCTACGAGTCTGACACGGCTTGGGGGTGGGCTGCCGGATGGGCGGCCCCCGGGTGCCGCCCGGACGTCGGCAGCATCACGCATGCGATCCGCTGTGACTGCATGGTCAGGCACCCGCGGCCGCCGGGCGGGGCGACCACGGAGCGTGCTCCGGGTGCGGAGAGGAAGGCTCGGGATCGGCTGTGTGTCGATGGGCTGCGGTCGCTCGCGAGGCTGCTCAGGGCGCGGGGTCCGGGGTCCGCGTAGCGGTATCTGGCTACTACCCATGTGGGCTCGAACAGGGTTGACTGGCGGTCCAGCCTCCCGCACGGAGCACGCATGGCCTCGACCGCGCATCAGGGCGAACAGACGGCCGCGCAACGCTCGCGAGCGCCGACGCCTGCGGACGGCGCTCATCGGCCTGGCCGTGCTGCCCGCCATCGCCGCGCTGGTCACCATCGCCCTGCTGGTCGTGGGCGCCGGCGGCGCGTCCGGTCCGGCCGTCGCTGGCAGCTGCCGCCCGATACCGACTCCCTGGCGGGCGACGGTGCCCTGCCGGGCGAGGTCGTCCTGGGTCTGGGTGTCGTCATCGTGGCGGCTGGCGTCGTGACGCTGACCCTGCTGCGCTACCTCCTTCGTCCGCTGGCCGAGATCGCCGCCAACCGCTCGAACCTGCAGATCGCCTACCAGCAGGCGCGCGAGGATTCGCGGCGCGACGTGCTCACCGGTCTGGGCAACCAGCGCGCCTTCAACGAGGAGCTGGCATCCGAGATGACGGCGGTCGAGGAGCGGGACGACCGCTTCGCCTTCGTGCTCATGGACCTCGATGACCTCAAGCTCGTCAACGACCGGATCGGCCACGCCGCCGGCGATGAGACCCTCCAGGCCATGGCCCAGGCGATGCGAGAGGTGTCCCGCCCTGGTGACCGCCTCTTCCGACTCGGCGGTGACGAGTTCGCGATGCTGCTGCCAGGGACCTCGATCGAGACGGCGCTGGCCATCACGGAACGGCTCCTTCACTTCGCCCGGCGCCCCGTGTCGGGCGCCCGCCCCAGCCCGTTCTCTGCGGGCATCTCCGCGGTGCCGCTCTTCGGGCGTGACCCGGAGATGGTCTACCGCCAGGCCGACGCTGCCCTCTACTGGGTCAAGCGCCACGGTCGGGGAGCGGTGGAGATCTTCGAGCCGGAGCGCGACCAGCTGCCCACCAACGTCTCCGACGCGGCCCGCAACGCCGTCCAGGAGGTCCTCATGGGGCGGCTCCTGCGGCCCGTCTTCCAGCCCATCGTCGACCTCCGCACGGGCCGTGTCCTTGGCTTCGAGGGTCTCATCCGCCCAGATCCGAACGGGCCGCTGCCGGACACGACCCAGCTCTTCGCGGCGGCCGCCATGTCCGGGCGAACCGTCGAGCTGGACGTGGCCTGCATCGAGCAGGTGCTGGGGGCCGCGCGCGCCATCGGCCCGGACAAGCTGCTGACCCTGAACCTCTCACCCCGCACGCTCGAGGTGCGCGACTTCGACGCTGGCTGGCTGCTGGAGGGCCTCTATCGCAACGGCATCTCACCGGGGCGAGTGATCGTCGAACTCACCGAGCGCGACGAGATCGACGACCTCGCGCGGCTCCGGCAGACCTTCCGGCATCTTCGTGAGTACGGCCTGCGCCTGGCCGCCGACGATGTCGGCGCCGGCAACTCCGGCCTGCGCCTGCTGTCGCAGGTCCAGTTCGACATCGTCAAGCTCGACCTCTCACTGGTCCAGGACGGCGTGCGCCGCACCGGGGCGCGCTCGGTCCTCCAGTCGCTCCGTGACCTGGCCCTCGACCAGCACGCCCACGTCGTGGCGGAGGGAGTGGAGACGGCGGCGCACCTGCACGTCCTGCGCGAACTCCAGATCGGCGCCGGGCAGGGCTACCTGCTCGGACGGCCCGGAGCGTCGGTGGCGGCCACCTTCGTGGACGTCGACCAACTCGGTGAGGAGGGCGGGGTGGAGATCCGAGGAGTCCTGCCGGCCGCCGTGATCATCCCGGCCGCCCTCGTTCCGGGCGCTGCGTCAGGGGCGGAGCCATCCGAGGTGGAGTGGCCGCGCGTCGACCTGCCGGGCGCTGCCCACGACCTGCGCGCCATCGTCCTGCCCGGCGCCCGCCTGGGCGCGCTCGTGGGGTCGTCGGTCCGCCGCCGCCTGAACCCACCCTGACGCGGCCACGGATGTCCGCGGTCGCGACGATGAGCAGCCTCTTCAGGCGATCCGGAACCCCGTGCCGCTGCCCTCGTGCAGCGCCCGCCGGAGGGCCGCCATCGTTCGGCCGTCGGCGATGACGGCTCGCTCCGCGTGGGAACCGGGCCCCAGCGCGCGCAGTGCGGAGCGGACCTTGGGCACCATGCCACCGGAGATGACACCTGCGGCGATGAGCCGCTCCGCCTCGTCCGGGGTCAACTGCTCGATGCGCTGCCCATCCGCGCCGCGTACGCCATCGGTGTCGGTCATGAGCACCAGCTCGCCACCGAGGGCGGCGCTGAGCGCGGCCGCGGCATCGTCCGCGTTGACGTTGCAGACCTGACCCCTGGGATCCAGGCCCATGGGCGTCAGCACTGGCAGTCGACCGTCCGCCAGCAGGGACCGCAGGAGAGAGGCGTCGGCCACGGGCTCTGCGATGACGAGGCCCAGCCCCTCGGCGCGCGGTCCCCGGATGGTGCGGCCGTCGATGCCACGAACGCCCACGGCGTCAGCGCCCAGCGCCAGCAGCTCCAGCGGTCAGCTCGGCGTTGATGACGCCGCCCATGACGGCCAGGAAGACCTCCAGGGTGGCGTCGTCGGTGACGCGCCGGCCGGCCTCGAAGCGGCTGGCGACGCCGAGACGGTCGAGCCACTCCGTGATGCGCTTGCCGCCGCCGTGGACGACGACGACTGGTCGCCGCCGCCGCTCCTCCACGATCTCGCGCAGGATGTCCTGCTGCTCGACGATGGTGGTGCCGCCCAGCTTGACGACGACCGGCGTGACCGCACTCGCGTCCACTGTGGCCGCGTCCGCACCCGGGCTGGATGGCGTGTCGCTCACGTCGAGTAGGCCGAGTTCTCGACCACGTAGGCCTCCGTGAGGTCGCAGCCGAAGGCTTCGCCGACACCTGCTCCCGCGCCGAGGTCAAGGTGGATGCGCACCTCGCCGCCGCGCATGCGGCCGCTCAGGTCGGTCGCGTCGAAGGGCAGGGGAGCGCCGGCGAAGACCGCCAGGCCCTCGATCTCGATGCGCAGACGGTCCGGCTCCAGCTCCACGGCCTGGCCGGCACGGGCACGCGCCTCGTCGATGGGCAGGCCGAGCCGCCTCCAGGACCGGCGCCAGCGGCAGGCGGGCGTTGCCGGCTGCCCCGGCGATGCGCCCCCAGTTGGGGTCCGCCCCGTGGACGGCGGCCTTGACGAGGCTGCTGCTGATGACGGCACGCGCCACGGCCCGGGCGTCCACGTCGTCCCGGGCGCCGCTCACCGTGCAGGTGATGAGCGTGGTGGCGCCCTCGCCGTCGGCGGCCTGCTGGCGCGCCAGCGAGCGGGCCACCGACTCCAGGGCGCCGGCGAACGCGGCGCAGGCCTCCGAGTCGGCCTCCAGCGGCAGGGCACCGGACGCGCCGGACGCGGCGAGCAGCACCGTGTCATTGGTGGACTGGTCGCCGTCCACGCTGACCTGGTCCCAGGTGCGCGCCACGACCGGCCGCAGCAGCGACTCCAGGAGGGCCGGCGAGGCGGCCGCGTCCGTGAGCAGGAAACAGAGCATCGTGGCCATGTTGGGGTGGATCATGCCCACCCCCTTGGCGACGCCACTGACGGTGACCGGCACGGTCGTGCCGCCGGGACCGGGCAATCCCACGGTGACGGCGGCGGACTTGGCCCGCGAGTCGGTCGTGCGCAGGGCCTCGCCGACGGCCACGAAGGCCGCATCCTCGGCCCGCAGCTCGCCCGCCACCACGGTCCCGATGGCGGCCTCCACGCGCTCCACCGGCAGACGGCTGCCGATGAGCCCGGTGGACATGGCCAGCACGTAGGTGGACATCGGTCCCCACGGCGGCGGCCAGGCAGCTCGCCAGGCGGCGCTGGTCGGCCAGCCCGGCCTCACCGGTGGCGGCGTTGGCGCAGCCGCTGGTGGACATCATGGCCTGCGCCCAGCCACGGCGGCCGGCGCCGTCCGGGTCCGTGGCGGCCAGGTGCTCCCGGTTCAAGACGGACCGGGGCGGCCGGCAGGCGGTTGGTGGTGAACGTGGCGGCCACGGCGGCGGGCGGTCCGTCGACGACGACGACGGCCAGGTCCAGCCCGCCCGATGCCTTGATGCCGGCTCGCGCGGCGGCCACCCGGAAGCCGGCCGGCAGCCGTGCCTCCCGCGACGCCTCGGGCAGGTCGCGGGTCGGTCGCCCCTGCGCCGGTCGCCCCTCGGCCGGTCGGCCCTGGGCCGGTCGTTCGGGGGTCGGTCATGGGACCAGCGCGAGCTGCTGCAGGCCCGCCACCTCGGGCAGGCCGTGCACGAGGTTGAAGGCCTGGATGGCCTGGCCGGCGGCACCCTTGACGAGGTTGTCGATGACCGAGACGACGAGGATGCGCCCGGTGCGTTCGTTGAGGTACGGGTGCACGTGGGCGACGTTGCTGCCGCGCACGTGGCTCGTGGCCGGCGGCTGGTCCACGACGCGCACGAAGGGCTCGCCGGCATAGGCCGTCGTCGTACAGCTCGCGCAGCTCCGCCGCGCTGACCGGGCGCGTGGGGCGGACATGGCAGGCGGCCAGGATGCCCCGCTGCATGGGGATGAGGTGGGGCACGAAGTCGACATCCCGCACGCCGGGGTTGGCATCGGGCGACGGCCCGGCGGCCTGGAGCTCCTGCTCCAGTTCGGAGATGTGGCGGTGGCCGGTGATGCCGTAGGCCTTGACCGATTCGTTGACCTCCGAGAAGACGAGGTCCGACTTGGCGGCCCGTCCAGCCCCGGAGGTGCCGCTCTTGGCGTCCACCACGAGATCGGCGATGAGCCCGGCGCGGGCCAGGGGATAGAGGCCCAGCAGCGAGGTCGTGGGGTAGCAGCCCGGCGCACCGACGATGGCGACGTCGGCGCCCTGCAGGGCCAGCAACTGCTCGCGGTGCTGCTCGGGGAGGCCGTAGACCGCCTGCGCCAGGAGCTCCGGCGCGGGGTGCGTGAAGCCGTACCAGCGCTCGTAGTCGGCCGGCCGGCGGAGTCGATAGTCGGCCCCCAGGTCGATGACGCGGCGACCCTGCGCGACCAGCTCCGGGACCAGTGGCGCGGAGGCGCCGTGCGGCAGGGCCAGGAACACGGCGTCGACGTCCGGCAGGTCGGCCTCGATGTGGAGGTCGGAGCCGGCCAGCTGGGGGTGGGAGACGGTCGCTGGCTCGTGGTCACGATCGCGGCCCTGGAGGCCCGCGATGCGCACGTTCGGGTGCCGCGCGAGGAGACGGATGAGCTCCCCGCCGACATACCCGGCGGCGCCGATGATGCCGACGCGGATGGCCGCCCGTCCGCCGATGGCGGGGGCGCCGAGGTCGCTGCTGCTGTGCTCTGTCATGGGCCCTGACGATACATGGCCGGCGGCGCATCCCCGCGTGTGCGATAGTCTCCTTCGCCATGAGTGCCACAAGCAGGATCCCCAGGTCGAGCGACCGGACCTGGCCATCCCCGATGGCGAGCGCATCTTCACGGCCATCGAGCTGCGCACCACGGACGACGCGGACCTCGTGGAGATCCTGCTGCGCCTGCGCGAGGCCGGCGCGGAGATCGTGACCATCAACACCTTCCCCGCCACCAAGAAGGGCGAGGGCCAGGACATCACGCGCGTCTTCGACATCGAGCTGCGGGACCTCGACTCCGCTGATGCCACGCGCATCGCCGAGTCGGTGCCGGGCGTGCGCGTCGCGGGCTCGCGGCCGACCCTGGGCCAGATCTTCGGCAAGCGCGTCATCATCGTGGGCGGGGGTGCCCAGGTGGCCCAGGTGGCGCTTGGGGCGGTCTCGGAGAGCGACCGCCACAACCTGCGCGGCGAGCGCATCTCCGTGGACACCATGGCCCTCGTGGGGGAGGAGAACATCGCCGCCGCCGTGCGTGCCGTGGCGGACCTGCCGCGCGCCCACATCCTCGTGCTGGCAGGCTCGCTCATGGGCGGCGAGATCACCAAGGCCGTGCGCGAGCTGCGCGAGATCGGCATCCCGGTCGTCGCGCTGAACATGGCGGGATCCGTCTCCGCTGCGGCGGACCTCGTCGTCAGCGACCCGGTCCAGGCGGGCACCATGGCGGTCATGGCCATCGCTGACACGGCTCGCTTCGACCTCAAGAAGCTCCGCAACCGCCGCTACTGACCGGCCGACCACCGGCCGCGGCACAGCCGACACGATGGGGAGCGGCCATCGACCGGTGTGAGGGCAGCCATCTGCCGAGCCAGCCAGTCGGTCGCCCGCTTATGCTTGGGCCATGACCGACACCAGCCCAACCATCCGCGACCGCTCCCTGGCGACGCTCTCGCCGGTCCTGGGCCGCTACTTCCAGCAGGCCTGGGTGCGTGGCGAGGGCCACCGCCTCTTCGACGCCGACGGCCGCAGCTACCTCGACTTCGCCAACGGCATCGCCGTGACCTCCCTGGGCCACGCCCACCCGAGGGTCAACGCGGCCATCCATGCCCAGGTCGACCAGCTCCTGCACGTCTGCAACGGCCTCGGCCACCTGGAGCCCGTGACGCGCCTGGCGGAGATGATCGTGGCGGAGATGCCGGAGGGGCTCGACACGGTCTACTTCGGCAACTCCGGCGCGGAGGTCGTGGACGGCGCCCTCAAGCTGGCCCGCCGGGCCACGGGCCGCAGCCACATCATCGCCTTCAGCGGGGCCTTCCACGGGAGGACGTTCGGCGCCATCAGCGTCACCACGTCCAGCCTGAACTACCGCACCGGCTACGATCCGCTGCTGCCGGACGTCCACATCGCGCCGTTCCCGTACGCCTACCGCGACTTCGGGGGCGACGAGGAGGCCGCCAGCGCCTCGTCGCTCGACCACCTGGAGCGGCTCTTCTCCACCGTCGTGCCGCCGTCACGCACGGCCGCCTTCATCATCGAGCCCGTCCAGGGCGAGGGCGGCTACGTGCCAGCCCCGGCGTCCTTCCTGCGCGGGCTGCGCGAGCTGGCCGACCGCCACGGCATCCTGCTCATCGCTGACGAGGTCCAGTCGGGCTACGGTCGCACCGGCCGCATGTGGGCCTTCGAGCACGCCGGCATCGTGCCGGACATCGTGCTCTCGGCCAAGGCCATCGCCAACGGCCTGCCGTTGGCGGCGCTCATCTCCTCGCGGGAGCTGCAGCAGCGCTGGGGCGTCGGCGCGCACGGCTCCACCTACGGCGGCAACCCGGTCTCCTGCGCGGCCGGCATCGCGGTCCTGGAGGTCATGCGCGAGGAGGGCCTGGTGGCCAACGCCGCGGCGCGCGGCGCGGAGCTCACACGCGGGCTGCAGGCGCTGGCCTCCGAGGACCCGCGCATCGGTGACGTGCGCGGGCCGGGCCTCATGATCGGCGTCGAGTTGGTCAAGGACCGCGAGACGCGCGAGCCGGCCGGCGAGCTGGGCGAGGCCCTCACGGCCGCCTGTGCGGACCGCGGGCTGCTGCTGCTGACCTGCGGCCCCAGCCACAACATCATGCGCTGGATCCCGCCCGTCGACGTCAACCGCGACGAGGTCGAGGAGAGCCTGGGCATCTTCCAGGAGGCCCTCCTCGCGACCGTCTGACCGGCGGGCCCGGATCGGGGTCCGATTCAGTCGGGGCGAACCTCGTGGCAGGGGTTCTCGAGGCGGCCGAGGCCCTCGATCTCGACGCTCATGAGGTCGCCCTCGTGCATGGTGACCTTGGGGTCGCGGTACCAGCCCACGCCAGCCGGGGTGCCCGTGGCGATGACGTCGCCCGGCTCCAGCGTGAACGCCCGGGAGCAGAAGGCCACGAGGTGCGGAACGCTGAAGATGAGGTCCGACGTGTGGCCGTCCTGCATCAGCTCGCCATTGCGATAGCTGCGCACCGCCAGGGCGCCGGGGTCGGGGATCTCGTCGGCGGTCACCAGCGCGGGGCCCATGGGGCAGAAGGTGTCCAGCGACTTGGCGCGCACGAATTGCTTGTCGGCGAACTGCAGGTCACGGGCGCTGACGTCGTTCAGGCAGGTGTAGCCCAGGACGTGGTCGAGGGCGGTCTCCTCGCGCAGGCGACGCGCGCGACGACCGATGACGACGGCCAGCTCCGCCTCCATGTCCACGGCGTCCGTGAGGGCATCCCACTCCACGGTGGCGCCGGGGCCGACGACCGCGGTCGGGAACTTGGCGAAGAGCATCGGCGAGGTCGGGATGGCGGCGCCGCCCTCAGCGGCATGGGCGTGGTAGTTGAGACCGACCGCGATGACCTTGCCCGGCCGTGGCACGGGCGCGATGCGCCGCGAGGCGTCTACGTCACCCGGCCGTCCGGCGGCTGCCGCGCTTCGCGCCGCCCCCCGCAGGGCCTCCAGGGCCGCACCGCCAGCCGCCAGCAGCTCGGCCATGGTGCCGGGCAGGCCGGCACCCAGCGCATGGCTGGACCAGATGCGGCCGTCGGCGTGCTCCACGCCCAGCCGGTCGCCGGTGACATCCAGGTACGAGACGAGTCGCATCGAGTGCTCCCTGCGTGCGTCGGGTCCGCCGTGAGGCGCTGCTCAGGCGCGTCCCTGGCCCGCGGTGCTGGGCGTCACTCTATC
>CAVYBJ010000003.1:0-47178 GCA_963766685.1 uncultured Chloroflexia bacterium | reverse complement strand
CCCCCATCGGTGGCGTAATTGCCACGGATCCAGCGCTCGAGTCGTTCATGGTCACGGAGCCGCTGTTGTTTTGGACACCGTTTGAGTGGCCGCTGATGACGCTGCTCCCGTCCTCAAAGATGAGCACACCGGTGCCGTCCATGGCGCCGTTGTACACACCAGAAAAGAAGTTGTCCCGGATGCTGCTCTCGTCGTTGAGGGTGAGGGTCCCGAACTTGCCCACTCCTCCATCGGCGTTGTCCAAGATGCCGCTCGTGTCGTTCATCGTGGCGGTGCCAGCATTGAACAGCGCCACCGCTCGCAGACTGACCATTCGCGTAGTTGTTCTTGATGCGGCTGGAGCCCCAAAGGCGCAACTTGCCCTTGTTGCAGATGCCGCCGCCGCCCCATGCCCTATTCCGGCGCACCACAACATCGCGGAGCTCTAGGTTTCCCCCGTTGATGATGCCGCCGCCGTAGAAGGGTCCGGCCTCGCCCTTCTGGATCGTCAAGTCGCGAATGGTCACCTTGATGTCCGGTTCGATGCGCACGACTCGAGCCTTGCGGCCGCCGTCGAGGATGGCCCGTGCCCTCGGCCGCGTGTCTGTCTGCCCTCGATCACGAGGTCCTTGTCGATGACGGTGCTGCCGTGGCAGGTGCCCTTTTAGACGAGGTGGGCACCGGGCTTGGCAGCATCGACGGCGGTCTGGAGCCGAGGGTATGTGCGACCGCTGTCCGTGTCCGTGACCGAACAGGTCGCTGACCTGGCGGCTGAGGCAGAGGTGGCTCCCAGCGCCATGACCAGTGCCAGCGCCGTGATGGCGGCGACCAGTAGCCGCCACATCCCTTGAGTGGTGGTCAGCCGCCTGTCCATCACATCTTCCCGCTACGGCTCGAAGTAGCAGTCGTCGGGAGTGTTGCCGTAACCGTTGGCGTAGGTGTGTGGTGCGCAGTCAGGCCGTCGATGGAGCCGCATCGCTCGCTATGGGCTCTCCGGCCCGCCCGAGCAGTCATCTGGCGTGTTGTTGTAGACGTTCGCCTGCGGATTTGGCGCACACCTCGCCCCGATGGCTGTGCCATAGACCACGGTCACTCCGCCACCCCCCGATTTGCCGTGGTTGCCACGGATGACGCTGGTCCCGGTCATCTCCAGCGTGCAGTCATCGATGACGAACACTCCCCCACCCGCGCCGTCGATGGCCCTGTTGCCCTCGACGGAGCTCGCATCGTGGAGCGAGGTGGTGCTGCTCCTGTCCTTCCAGTAGCCGCCGTAGACGCCGCCCCCAGCGAAGGCTTCGTTGTCCCGGATGCTGCTCGACCCGTGCAGGGTGACGGTCCCGGCATGGTTGTAGATGCCACCCCCCAACGAGCCCCACCCACCAGCGCGATTGCTGCTGACACGACCGTCATCGCGCATGAGGACCGAGCCCTGCTCGTTCTCGATTCCGCCGCCGTTGAGACCGGAGCGATTCTCGCTGACCCGACTGGCGTCCTTCAGGACGATGGAGCCTTCGAGATTGAAGATGCCGCCTCCACCGAGGCTGGCCCTGTTCGACCGGACACGGGTGGTGCCTCGGAGACGGAGGGTGCCCTCGCTGTAGATGCCACCGCCAAGCTGGGCGCGATTGTCGCGCACGACGACATCACGTAGCTTCAGGGTCCCAAAGCTCGTGATGGCGCCCCCGTAGCCATTCATCCCGCGTGGCCAACCCCTCGCCCGTCCGTGCCGGATGGTCAGGTCACGGATGGCAACCTGCTTGTTCGCAAGGACCAGAATGACACGGGTCTTCCCCTCGCCGTCCAATACTGGAGCGCCCCATCGAGCGTGACGGACACCCTCGATGACCAGCCCTTTGTTGATGACCGTACCGCCCCGGCACGTTCCTCGGACGGCGAGTTGGTCACGCGGACGGGCGGCACGGACGGCCCCGTGAAGCGTCCCGAACGTCTCACCAGTGTCGCGGTTCGTGACGTGACATCGGGATCGCTGAGCCCCCGAGACCGGGCTGGCCTCCAGCGTCAGGACGAGGACGAGGACCAGGGCGACCACGACGAGCAGCCGCAGCCAGCCGTGGGTGTCCAGATGGTGACTGCCGAGCCGCGCATCCATCCGCTCGTCCCCCAGCTACGGATGGTTCGCATCATCCGCGCCGCCGTCGGGCGGTCAAGGGCCGGATGGCTCAGGCCCCTTCCGCAGGGCGCCCAGCACCGCCTCGGGGTAACTGGTGGCTTCCGCCTCTTCGCTGGAGACGGCCTCTTCGACCGGCAGGAACTCGAACGTCTCGGCGATGGAGAGCCAGTGGTCCTCGGGAGGGCGCTCGGCGACGAAGTACAGCACGCGGTAGGTGCGGCCATCCGCCGACAACGGGTAGATGGACAGCCGCTGCCCATCGTCGCTCGTCGCATCGATGCGGAAGGTCTCGCCCGATGCCAGCGACGCAGGTTCGACCACTACGTCGCCGAAGCCTGGATCTGCCTGCAACCCGCTCCATAGGCCGAGGGCCATGAGCCCTGGAGCGACCTCCTCCCCGTCCTCGATGAGCGCCACGAGCGCCACGGCGTCGCCCGCTCCCAGGACGGCCATGAGGTCAATCTCCGCCCCGATCGCTGCTCCCACCCCGAGGATCTCCCGCACGCCCAGGTGTCCTCTCCGCCACGGGTCGGGCAACGTGAGCGCATAGCCTGCCGCTGGGCGCTCGATGCGGCCTGCTCCGATGGTCGGCCCGAGACCGAAGGGTGGCTCGTAGATGCTCCACACCGCGACGAGCGTCACGACCGCACCGACGGCGACGGCGGTCGCGTCGATGAAGCGGCGGCGGTCGGGCCAGCGCCCTTCGGCCCAGATGGCCTGGAGCATGGCCAGCCCAGCTACGAGACCGGCCATCAATCCGACCGCGATGACGGGCCAACGTCGGTCGGGATCTCGACGCTGTACCGATAGTCCCCACGCGATCAGGAGAGCCGTGAGGAGCGCAGCCGGGATGCCGATGAAGAGCCAGTCGTCCGATCTGTCATCCACGGCCAGCAGCAGCATCGCGACGGCGACGGTGGCGGTGACCACGACCGCGCTCACGAGCCGAGACGATGGGCCCCGCCGGTGCCACAGGAGCCAGCCGATCGTGCCCGCAAGGACCGCGTAGAACGGCAGATCGCCAGCGAGCGGCTCGTCGAACGATGCGATAAGGACATCGCTGACGACGACCAGTGCCAGCATGCAACAGAAGCCGCCGACCGTGACGACCAGCCACGTGCGCCAGCCGGACAGCCCGGCGGTCCGCATGCCGATGACGGCGCCCACGCCAAGCGACCCCAGGCTCAGGACGCCCATCGACGACTCCACGGCGTCCGCCATCGGATCAGGGATGGGCAGGCTCAGGAACACCGCGACCAGAAGGCCGAACCCACCGACACAGCTCACCGATACCGCGATCGCCAGCGCGAAGGCGGAGGCACGCGACCTGAGGTCCTGCCCGCTCGCTGCGGCAGTCGTGGCGGGGGCGGCGTCGGCGTCTCCTGTGCCGCGCGCTGGCTGTCCGCTCGCTTGGTGACCGTTCACGTCAGGCATCCCTCGCAGGTCCGTGCCACATGGTCCGCGTCGGGTGGTGACGGTCAAGGGCCGGACGGCCCACCTACTCCTTCACTGCCAGGAACTCGAAGGTCTCCGCGATCGACAGCCAGCGGATCAGCGGGCGGGTCGCTCGACCAGCACTCCAGGGACAGCCAGCGCCCGTGATCCGCGTACAGGTAGGCGTCGCCGGAGCGCCCGACGACCGTGGTCGCGCTGACATGCCCGGTCCGTCCTGCCGGGAGATCGAGCACCGCAGAGGAAGCCGTCTTGAACTGAGCGTCGTCGCGCCACCCCGCCAGGAACGCCTTCGTCGCCTGCCGCACCGAAGGGGTCGCCCGTGGCCCCTCCACGAGCAGGGTGATGTCCAGGACGCTGCACACGTCGTACGTGTCGGTGGCCAGTAGGATGGTCGTGGTGAGGGCCAGCGACCGATCATCCATATCCGGATACAGCGCGGCGTCGATCTCGGGCGTCACCGCCTCGACCGTCCAGTCCACAGGGACGGTGACGGCGAAGCCCAGGTCCGGTCGCTCGATACGGCCACCTCCGAGCACCGGGGACACGGGAACGAGGCCGGTCGTCGGGTCGGGCAGGAATTCGAAGGTCTCCGCGATGGAGCGCCAGCCGTCATCCGGCGGATCGCCCTCCAGCGCGTAACAGGCGAGCGCGTAGAGACCTATCGGGCCGCGCGCCATGTGGATCGTGACCGGAAGAACGCCCTCGACGACGAAGTCCTCACGCCACGCGGGGCCGATGGGGAGATCGACGTGGGCTCGCGTGTAGTCACCGATACCGAGCGCCTCGGGTTCGGTATCGGCTTCCGAGGCGAATGTGGCCAGGAGGGCAGGCAGGCCCGTCACGGCCGGGTCGTCGAAGGTGACGTAGCACCACGCCGACTCGTCAGGGCTGGTCGCGGAGACGACGAACTCGTTCGCGCCTGGCGTCACGTCATCATCCCCCAGCGCCAGGGCCCCATCGGGCGTCACTTGGCGGACCGTCCAGTCGTCGGGGAAGGTGATGGCGAAACCCTTCTCCGGCTGCTCCGCATACCCGCCGTCGATGACCGGGCCGACGACGTCCCACGGGAAGGACCCCGCGTCGCTATCACTCGCCGACACGAACTCAGGGGCCGAGGTCACGACGAGGGCACCGCCGACGACGAGCGACCTCAGCCGCCTGTCAGCCATCCCCGTGCCCTCCTTCATGGCGGATGCCCCGATCTTCCACGCTGCGGTCAGCGGGTCAAGGGCCGGAGGACCCGTCCGCGTGGGGACGCAGCATCGCGTCCCCGCCTGACCTAAAGTCCCCCTGCGGCACCCACGGGTCCCGAGCATTCCGCTGCCTCTGGCCAGGGGCGCACGAGCAGATGTAGAGCGATGAAGCGCTCGACGATCGCGTTGCGTGCCTGCGGTCCGCGGAAGCCTTGCAGCATGAGTCCGGTCGTGAAGACCCCGCCCCCGTCTCGAGCGAATCGCGTAGGCGCCTGACAGCCGGCTCACCTATGGCGCCATCGCGGCGCAACGCGAGCGACCACACGCTCGTATCGATGAAGAGCTCCACTCAGCGCGTGCGCTCGGCCGTGTATCGAACTCCGGGTCCCAGTCGTGGGCGGCGAAGAGCTCGACGATCCGCCGCAGCTTCTGGCGAGCGACGTACTCGCGCAGCGCTCGAGTGACCGTCGCGGTCTTGGTGCGCTCACCGCTGACCCTGACGGCCTGCTCGAGCAGACGAGGATCGATATGGGGTTGGTCGGCATGTGCAGATCCTGACCCAGGACGACGACTTCCCGACGCTCGCGGGACTCGAGGTCATCAACATCTAGGTCACTCGATACCCCATCGCGTCGCCGGCGGCCAGGCAGGTCTCAGCGGACATGATCCCGTTCGACGTGTGATGGTGCTGGACACAGGCTGCCGCAGCGGCCACGCCGAGTCGGAGACTCGCCTCCACGGACCAGTCTTCGTGGAGGCCGAAGATGACGCCGGCAGCGAACGCATCACCGGCCCCGGTGGTGCTGCGCACCCGGTCCGGCGGCAAGCGGACCGAGCCCTGTCGCCAGGTCTGTCCATCGGCGGTGGCCCCGACGCTGCCCGCCGGGAAATGCACGACCGCCAGCCCGGTAACTCCGCGCTCGAGGAGTCCCTGCGCCAGCGCCAGCATGGCGGCCCAATCGACCACCTCGTCCGCCGTCGATGCCGAGATATGGGTGCCGGTCAGGGCGCTGGCCTCCAGTTCATTGACGATGATCGAGTCGAGGTACTGCAGACACGGTCCAGCGAGCGCCGCCAGGCGGTCCGGCGGGAAGGCCGCCAGCTCCAGGTTCGTGTGGATCCCGGCCGCCTGCGCCGCGGCCAGGAGCGATGACCAGCCGCTCGCACCGTCCGCGTCCGCGTCATCCATCAATGGATGCGCCCCGAGATTGCCCACGTGGAGGATGCGGGCATCCGAGCCCGCGAGGTCTGACGGCTCGGCGCGGAACAGTGAGTTCGTCCCCAGGTGCGTGAAAAAGGTGCGCCGACCTCCATCTCGCTCCACCATCACGTCCGTGAACGCGGTGGTAGCACCCGGTTCGATCCGGACACGCTGCGCATCGATCCCGGCCTCGGCACATGCAGCGCGGATGAAGTCCCCGTCAGCGTCATCGGCCACGCAGCCCATGACGCTGACGTCGAAACGGCGCGCCCAGACGACGGAGATCAACGGCCATGTTGAGGCCTGCCCCGCCCGTGCTCAGCGAGATGTACTCGATCGTGGCCAGGCCGTCGCGCGACGGATAGGCGTCGATGACCTTGCCGTAATCGACGAGCAGCGTGCCCACGCACAACACGCCGCTGCGCTCCCCGGCTGGGAGGTTCATTCGGAGCGGAGTACCCGGTCCGTCAGCTCCAGGTCCTCATCGAGGCTTCGACGCGGTGCGAGGCCCTTCCGGGCCAGTGCCTCGTGGTAGGTGCGGACCGCATCGGTCGGGCTTAGCTCGCCGCGGAGGACCGGCCGCAGCAGGTCGACAAGGTCGAGTTGCGACTCAGCGTGCTGGATCTTCCGGCCGAAGAGGGCCACGCGAGCTCCGTGCAGATGTGCCCGATGCAGCAGCTCGAACGTGTCGCGCGTGGTACCGACGGTGCCGCCGTAGATCCCGACCACCAGCGAGGGATCGTGCTCGGTCAGCTCGAGCAGGGCATCGGCCCCGTTGTAGCCCAGCTTCAGGAACACGGGTCGCTGCGCCCGGGCAACGCCCGCCAGTGCGCGCACGATGGAGTCGTTGACGAACGCCGCCACCTCCTCCGGTTCCAGCCGGCTCGGCGCGTTGGGATTGAAGACCTCCAGGAAGTGCCGCATCCCGATCTCCGCGGCCTCCCGGCGGAAGGCCGCGTAGGCCTCCAGTGACACGAGGTCCGCCTCGAGATCGTTGTTGAAGGTGATCGAATAGAGGACGAGGTCGCAGAACGGGCGGACCGCCGCCAGGTCCACCGTCCGGAATGGCCGCGACGGCATGGTGGCGTAGCCGGCTCCGCGTCCGACCCAAACGTCACTGGTGTCGTTGGCGCGGATGGCCAAGGTCAGGTCGTCGGGCAGCGAGCCATCGCTTGCGAGACGCTCCCCATTGGAGGCAGAGGTCAGCAGGATGTCGATCACACCATGGTTCGCTTGTGCCCGCATGTCGTCGAGGTAGCGCCTGCGGGTCTGGTAGCGACCGGGACCGAGCACGCTGGCCGGCGCGCCGTCGATGATCCCAGCCGCGGTCAGCCCGAAGCCCATGTCCGCGTCCTTGGCGTCCGCGATCACGAAGTCGTCCGGGGTGTAGCGGCCCTCCACGATGGCGCGCAGCTTGCGGTCGAGGCGGCGATCGTGTTCGGTCACGTGAGGTCTCCGACTGCGGAGGTTCAGCCGGCGCGGGTCAGGCGGCATCCACGCAGCGCCAGACGTCCAGGCCGTGGGGCATCGTTGTTCATCTGCGCACGGTACAACGACGCGAGCGCGCGCGGAGGGCGACGTCTGGTGGATGGATCTGCCCGAACCAGCGGGGTCAGCGCCAGGCTATCGGCGACCGGTGGTCGTCGTGCAGGGCGACCCCCTGAACCGCAGTCGGATCGCGACGGTGGTGTGCGTGATTGTGACCAGCGATCTGAGGTGGCACAGACACCCGGCAACGTGTGTCTCTCCGCGCGGGAGTCTGGCCTGCCGCGAGACTCCGTGGTGAATGTGTCGCAGTTCGTGACGGCCGGCCCGTTCAGGATGCTCCCACACTGGATCGGGCTTCCGCAGTCCCCTTCGCGTCCTGGCGTCACGAGATGGCGCAGGAGGCATTCGGTCCGCTACCCTCGGGAACTGCCGGAGCGCCGACCATGAGAACCCATCTGCCCGGTCATTCGCCGGTCCGCGTCATGGGCTGACCGTCCCAACGCCTGGCTTGGTGTGTACCGTTCGCATTGATGACCGACGCCCGGCCCCTGACACCAGCCCAGCTCCGCTGCCTCGCGGACTGGCTGCCCATCCTGGAAGCACCCGGCTTCAGTGCGGGCCGCTGGCAGGGCGGCGAGTCCGACGAGCAGGGCGTCATCCAGATGCCCTGGTTCGAGTACGACGCGCAGATCCAGGGCTGGCCGGGTGCCTGCGGTGACGAGAGCCTCATGGTCATGGGCTTCGACTGGATGACCTGGCTCCGGACACCTGAGGGGGTGACACTCTCGTCTACCCCCGCCGCCATCGCCCGAGCGAGCTCGCCGGACCTCGCGCGCCTCGTGACGGCCATCGTCCGCGGCGACCGCTTCGCAGAGGGCAACCTCGCGGGCGCCATCGCATCTGGCATCGTCACGGCGATCTGTCGTCGGGCAGCTGCCCTGCTTGATGAGTCCCGCTAGAGCGCCAGGGTCGCCCTGAGCACCGTCGCCCGAGAGCAGGAGATCCGTCAGTCGGCTGGCGCGAGGCGTGTCGAGCCCGTCGAGCGCCGCCTGGACGAGTGCCATCTCCTCGCCGTACGTCACGTAGTCCCCGGACCCCATCGCCTGCTGTGCGAGCTCGAAGTGGACGTTCGCGAAGGCGATCAGGCCGTTGATGTCGGTCGGCAGACCCTCGGGCGCCGGCGTCGCGTCGGGGCCCGGGTGTCGCGTTGGGGTCCCGGGTCGGCGCGTCACCAGCCGGTCCGACGGCCTTCTGGAGCGCGTCGGCGAGCGTGTTCGCCCAGACGACCTTCGATGGGGTCGCGACGACGATCTTCGTGAACTGCGGGAACGCTGACGAGGTGCTCTGGAGGTAGATCGGCTGGAGGTAGACGAACGAGCCGCCGACAGGCACCACGATGAGGTCGCCCCGGATGACCTTGGAGCCCGACTGGTCCCAGAGGGTGATCTGGCTGCTGATCTCCGGGGTCTGGTCGATGAGCGCCTCGATCTGGTCCGGCCCGTAGATCGTCGTGTCGGCCGGGAGCTTGTAGACCAGCACCTTCCCGCGATCGGGCCCGTCGTTCCGCGCGGAGATCCACGAGATCATGTTGGGGCGGCGCGCCGGCACCATCGGCTGCATGAGCAGGTACTCGGTGTCAGCCTCGTCCGGGAGACGCATCTGGACGTAGTAGGCCTCGTTCGGGACGCAGCTGGTTCTGAGCGTCGGAGCCGACCGGGACCGTCCAGAGGTTGTCGCCCTGGTAGAACGTGGTCGCATCGGTCACGTGGTAGGCGCCGTACATCGCGGTCTGCGCGTTGAACAGGCCCCTGGGATAGCGCAGGTGCGCCTGG
Organism: uncultured Chloroflexia bacterium; assembly: GCA_963766685.1. Lineage (GTDB taxonomy): Bacteria > Chloroflexota > Limnocylindria > Limnocylindrales > CSP1-4 > JAFMJV01. The sequence goes on along the minus strand of CAVYBJ010000003.1, from coordinate 37,899 downwards.
AGGTCGTCGGGGAGCTCCGAGAGCGGCGTGAACAGCGTCGGGTAGATCGATGCCCACGTCGCGATGAGCGGGTCGGAGGGGTCGTTGACGTAGAGCTTCGTCGTGCCGTCGTAGGCGTCGACGACGACCTTGACCGAGTTCCGCAGGTAGTTGACCTGGTCGGTCGGGACGTGGGCGATGGCGTTCCGCAGGTTCCCGTCGAGTGCGCGCGCCATCGGGAAGTTCCCGCTCGCGGTGTACGCGTCGACGATCCAGACGAGGCGCCCGGTCGAGGTGACGACCAGGTACGGGTCCTTGTCGAAGGCGAGGAACGGCGCGAGCGCGCTGAGCCGGTCGCTGAGCGTCCGGCGCATGACGAACTGCGAATCTGGCGTGATCTGCGGCGTGGTGAGGAGGCTGATGAAGTCGCCGGTCCAGATGCTGACCAGGAGGCGGTTGAGGCCGCCGCTCACGTCGATGCCCGTCGTCGCGGTCCAGCGCGTCGTCGCATCCGACCCTTGTTCGACCGGGTAGTCGAACTCGGCGGTCTGGGCGCCGGTGATGATCCACGGGGACGGCCGCTCCCCGAAGTAGATCCTTGGCTCGGTGACCGTCGGCGCCCCCGCCTCGGACATGACCGGGAGGTCGCGGATGAGGAGATCGGGCAGGCCGTCGGAGCCCACTCCCGACGCAGGCACCATCGCGAGCCCATAGCCGTGCGTGTACACGAAGTGCGAGTTCAGCCAGTTCGCGACCGCCGGGTTCTTGTCGAGCGCCATCTCGCGCGCGGACAGCATCACATCGCGCTCTCGCCCATCGATCGGATAGCGGTCGTTGTCGACGTCGGTGAAGTCGTAGTACTGGCGCACGGTCTGGAGCTGGTCCAGGGTCGTCCGCAGCGGATGATCGTCCCAGAGGCGCGCGTTCGAGAAGGTGTCCGCCTCGCTCACGATCGCACCTGCCGACAGGGACGTGGAAGCCGGATAGGTGTGCGTCGTCCAGGCGTCGAGGCCGAAGGCCGTGCGCGTCGCGGCGATGTCGTTCGCGATGTAGCGGCGCTGCTGGTCGAGCGGGTTCGGGTTCACGAACAGCGCCTGGTTGAGGATGGCGAGCCCGATGATGCCGATCCCGAGGGCGACCCAGGCGCCGAACGCGCCAAGCGCCCACCGCCAGCGACGGGCGACGATCGCGGCGAGGACGACGATGGCCGCGATGACGGTCAGCACGGTCATGAGGTCCGCGCCGGGGATGCGGACGGCTGCGTCGGTCGCGTCGACGCCCGCCGGATACGGGTAGGTCTCCTGGCTCGTGGCGAGCGCGAACTTGTCGAGCTGGAAGCCGATCGCGCCGATGCCGATGCGGAGCGCGACGAGGATGCCGAGGTGCCACGCCCACGCGCGCCCCGATGGGACCGTGGGCGCCCGGCGCGCGAACACGAGGTAGGCGATCGCGGTCAGCACGATGAGCGCATCGAGGACCCAGCCCACGAGGTCGACCGCCCAGCGGAAGAAGGGGAGGTCGAACAGATAGAAGGTCAGCGGCCGGCCGAAGATCGGGTCGACGACCTGAGGCGTCAGGGTCGCGCCCGGGCCGGCGGCTGCCATGTCAGGGGTCGCCGACGGTCTGGTGGGCCCAGAGCAGGATGGTCTGCCATTGGCCGCTGAACACGAACCCGATGACGAGTGCGACGAGCGCGGCGGCGAGCGTCAGGAGGAGCCAGGCGCGACGAGCCGTGATGCCGGAGGTCGCGTTGTCGAACCGCGAGAGCAGCTCGCCCGCGACGCCCTCGAGTGTGGGCTGCTGGCCGTAGGGACCTGCGGCCTGAGGCGGCCCGTCCGCGGGCAGCGGGCGCGGTCGGACCGGCCACTTCCGGACGATCCGGGTCGCGATCGCGATCGATGCCATGAGCAGCCCGAAAGTGACGAGGCTGACCGGGATCCAGAGGAGCAGCCGCGAGAACGTGCTGACGTCCCAGACCTGCAGCTGGCCGACGCTCTCGAACCAGAGGCGGTCGACGAGCAGGTGATCGAGCGAGAACACGAGGAACGCGACGATCGCCACCACGATGATGCCGACCGCCACGGCGCGCCTGATGGAGTGGCGGCGCACCGGCCGCGGCGCGAGCGCCGTCGGACCCCCGTTCGTCATTTGACCTCACTTCCAGCTCAGGCGCACGGCACGCCCAAGGCATTGTGCGGCATGGACGGGAAATGCCCCTAGGCCACGGAGTATTCGAAGCGTCGCCCCAGCAGGGCGATGCGTCACGGCGAGTCGTGTCCCGGGACGTGGTGATGTCGGGAGCCCCTGGGCTGTCCATACCTCACGTCGATCACCGTGGCGCCTGCAGAGGTTCGCTGCCGACGCTCCGTGAACGCGTGAACAGCGGCGGGGCGGCTCCTGGCCCCTGGCGGACTTGCGCCCACGTGGTGGCGTGGCCGGTCAGGACGGACGGCCCTTGACCCGGGCAGCGCATGCGAAGTCACATGGTCGTGCTGGGAGCCATGACGCGCGTGGCCCGCGACCGTTGGCCGCCGCACGGAGTCACTGGTGGATCCGGCTCGCGCCGGAGAGAGGGGAACTGCTTTGCGACGGTTGTCGTTCACCTCGGCCGCGACCATGACCGCCCTGCTGGGCGCCCTGATCCTCGCGGCCCCAGCCACAGCAGACTGTCAGCCATCCTCTGGGTTCTGCCAGGGTCAGTGTCAGACGGATTGGGACACCCCGTGTGACGTCTGCGGCACGGACGGAAACGACACACTCGTCGGCACCGCTGCGGGGGAGGTCATCTGTGGGCTCGGCGGAGATGACTACATCGACGGCGGCGCTGGAGGCTTCGACAGCCTGTGGGGTGGAGCCGGGAACGACACGCTCGTGGAAAGCCCCGGGTTCGACTCCCTGTATGGCGGCGCCGGTGACGACACGCTGGATTCTGCGGGAGCCCGCCGGCGCGTCCGTCGTCGCCCAGCGGTTGCCTGACTGGCATCGCGCCGGGTGCCCCGCTGGGATGCTCGACGGCGGCAATGGAGACGACCTAATCTACCTCACCGCCGACACCGCCTATTGCTACATGACCGGCGGAGCCGGCAACGACACCATCTACGGCATCGGCATCGACGCGTACCGGGACGTGGGTGTAGCTGTGAATGGAGGTCGAGGCAACGACACGATCCATGGCGGTGACGGCGACGACCACATCAGCGGCGGCCTTGGCAACGACACGATCTATGGCGGGAACGGCAACGACACGGTCTACGGGAAACGCGGGCGTGGCAGCCGGCCCCGATGATGCCGACCTGATCTCTGGCGGGCCTGGCAACGACAGCCTCATGGGGAACGGGGGTCGGGACCGCATCTTCGGCAACGGCGGCAACGACCGGCTCGACGGCGGACCCGGGCGCGGTGACAAGCTCCGCGGAGGAGCCGGGAACGACGGCCTCAGCAGCACCGACGGGATGACCGATTCGGTCGAGGGCGGTGCTGGGAGCGATCGGGCCACCTTCGATCTGGGTCTCGATGTCGTGACGGGCGTGGAGGAGCGGCGGTAGACGAGCGCCGACCCCGCGGCGGGTCGTCTTCTCCTCCCGGCCACCCTTCACGACCTCCGACCTGCGCTCGCAGTCGTGCCTGAGGGTCGATCAGCCGTCGCTGCGACGGTCCGATGGCGCCACGCTGCGCACCGCGGCGTCCACGGTCCGGAAGACACGATCGTCGATGGCGGCCCCGAACACCCCCGACGCGCGCACCCCTTCCAGGACGGGCGCGTGGACGTCGGCGAAAACCATCTCGATGCCCTGCGCATCGAGCTGCCTCACCAGCCCCTTGAGCATGCTCGGTCGTGGTCAGGTCGAGCCCGTCCTGGGCGCTGCAATCCAGGATCAGCGACCGTGGCCGCGGGTCCGTCGCCCGGAGCATCGCGTTGACGCGATCGCGGAACGTGAGCGCGTTGGCGTAGTAGAGCGGGGCGTCGGGGCGCAGGATCAGCACCCCCGGCAGCGGCGTGCCCTCCGGGTGGCGGACCAGGTCCCCGTACGCGCCCGGCTCGCCAGGGAGCCGGCCGAGCGAGGAGACGTGCGGCTTGCTCGACCGGTAGATGACGAACGCGAGCGACGCCACCAGCCCGATGATCATGCCCTCCAGGACATCGATCAGCAGCACGCCGGCCATGGCCAGGACCCCGAACCAGACCTCGACCGGGGCCTCGTGCCGCAGACGGAGCAGCTTGCGCGAGGTGATGATGTGCCAGACCGCGTGGATGATCAGCGCCGCCAGCACCGCCTCAGGCAGCGGGCCGAAGAGGGGGGTGAGGAACAGCAGCGTCACCAGCGTCGCCACCCACGTCACCAGGTTGCTGACCTGCGTCCGCGCCCCGGCACCCTCCTTGACCGCCGACGCGGACATGCTGCCGCCGGCGATCAGGCCGCCGAAGAGCCCGCTCGCGATGTTGGCCACCGCGTGCGCGTTCAGCTCCTGGTCGGAGTCGACCTCGTAGCCGTGCTTCTCGGCGAACTCATGGGCGACGCCGAGCGCCTCGCTGAACACGACCAGCAGGACGCCGATGGCCGGCAGCACCATGGCGAGGTAATCCGTGAGCGGCACCGTCGGCAGGGCCAGGGACGGCAACCCCTGGGGCAGCGTGCCGACCACCTCGACGCCACGACCCTCCAGCCCCAGGACCGCACTGAGCGCGATGGCCCCGAACAGGACCACCAGCCCGGCCGGGATCCGCCGGTCGAGGCGGGGCAGCAGGAAGAGGGCCGCGAGCGCACCCGCCCCGACCAGGAACGTCGTCCAGTCGGCCCCGGGAAGCTCCCGGATGATGCCCAGGAGCTTCTCCACGGTGTTGCCATCAGGCTTCTCCACGCCGAAGAGCTTGTTGAGCTGCCCGACGGCCACGAACACCGCGAGGCCCATCACGAAGCCATCCATCACCGGCTTGGACAGGAACTGCGTGATGAAGCCCAGCCGGACGACGCCCGCCAGCAGGAACACCAGGCCCGTGACCAGCACGAAGGCGGCGGCGTACGTGGCGTAGGCCTGGGGGTCGGACACGGTCGTGGCGGCCGTGGCGACCAGCGCCGCCGCCACCGACGATGCGAGCAATGCGGCGGACGCCGAGGTCCCCCCGACCATCAGGTGGCGTGACGTGCCCAGCAGGGCGTAGATGAGCAGCGACGCCACCAGGGTGTAGAGCCCTGCCTGCGGCGGGAGGCCCGCGATGCCCGCGTAGGCCATCGCCTCGGGCACCACGAGCCCCCACAGCGTGAGGCCGGCGATGACGTCCAGGGGCAGCCAGGAACGGTCGTAGCGAGGCAGCCACGAGAGGATGGGGATGTAGCGGCTGATCATCAACGAGGACTCCCGTGCAAGAGCGGCTTCATGGTGACTCGCTGCGTCGGGTCGGGCGCGGTGCGTCGAACGTACCGGTCTGCGGCGGCGCCGGATCCGTGGCCTTCGGAGGGTCGTCACCCGTCGCTGGCAGCGGTGCGTCGAGCGCCTGCTGCGTGGACGGGAACACGTGGTCCTCGCCCAGCTCGGCCAAGAGCCCGGTGCGGCGCATCCGATCGCGCACCCCGGCACGCGCGTGGGCCAGGCGGAGATCGATCCCCTTGGTGCGCAGGTCCGTCAGCAGCTCCACGAGCGCATCCGTAGCGGCCACGTCCAGGTCCATGCTGGCGGAGAGGTCGAGGACCACCGCCCGAGGCTGCGGGTCCGCGCTTGCGATCGCCGCGGCCACCTGGTCCTTGGCCACGCTGGCGTTGACGAAGTGGATGGCGACGTCGGGTCGAAGCATGAGCACGCCCGGGGTCTGGACCGCATGCGGATGCCGCGCCAGGTCCCCGAACGCCGGGGGCTCCCCCGGTAGACGACCAAGGACGGCGAGGTACGGCCGGCTCGCCTGGTAGAGGATCGCCAGCAGCGACAGCACGGCGGCGATCGCGATGCCCGTGAGCGGCGAGGTCGTGATCACCCCGACCAGCGCGGTCAGCGCCAGGAAGAAGTCCCGTGGCCGCCAGTCGTAATAGCGGCGCAGCTCCCGGACGTCGATGAGGCTCAAGGCCGACGTCATCACGATCGCGGCAAGGACGGCGTCGGGCAGGTTCTGGAACAACGGCGCGAGGAACAGGGCTGTCAGCAGGATCAGGCCGCTGGTCACCAGGGACGACAGCTGCGTCCGTGCACCGGCTTCACGGGCCGTCGCCGACTGCGACAGGCTCGCATCGACCGGGAAGCCACCGAAGAGCCCCGCCGCCAGGTTCGAACCGCCCAGCGCCACGAGTTCCTGGTCCGGGTCGATGGTGTAGCCACCGCGGCGTGGCCAGGCTGCGCGCGGCGCCGATCGATTCGGCGAGCGCCAGGAAGACGATGCCGGCCGCGCCGAACGCGATGCGGGACAGGTCGGAGACATCGACCGACGGGAGCTCCGGCAGCGGGACCGTGGTGGGCACCTCGCCGACCGTGGACACGCCGTGGCCCTCCAGGCCGAGCAGCGGGGTGGCGACGATGCCCAGCACCAGCACGACCAGCGCCCCTGGGATGCGCGGGGCCACGCGACGCAGGACACCCATGATCAGCAGGGCCGTCACCCCGACCGCGAGGGTCCATACGTTGGCGTCCGGGAGCTGCGCCACGAGGTTCGCGATCTCCTCGAAGGGATTGTCGCCGCCACCCGGGACCCCGAACAGCTTGGGCAGCTGGCCGATGACGATGGTGATGGCGAGCCCGACGACGAACCCGGTCACCACGGGCTTGGCCAGGAACTGCGAGAGGAAGCCGAGCTTCAGGAGACCAGCCACGAGGAGGGCGGCGCCGACCATCAAGGCCAGCGCGGCCATCAGCCCCACGTATGCCTCCGTGCCGCGCCCGGCCACGACCGGGGCCACGACCGCCGCCGCCATGACCGCGACCGACGAGCTCGTGGTGACCTTCAGGTCCCGCGATGTCCCGAGCACCGCGTACGCTGCCAGCGCCGCGAACGCGGTCACGAGGCCTGCTTCGGGCGGCATCCCCGCCAGGGCGGCGTACGCGATCGAGATGGGCACCATGACGGCCCACGAGACGAGTCCTCCGATCAGGTCGGGACGGAGGCCGGCACGGTCGTACGCCGGAAGCCACGAGAGCAGGGGCACGTAGCGTTGCGCGACCGAGCGGACCCGTTCGGCCCCCGAGCGCGGGTCAGCGCCGGGGGTCCCAGGGGTGTCCGTGCTCGCCAGGGCGCCCACCTGCTCGCATCTCCTTGCGTGGCTTCACGTCGCGCTGCGGATGCCATGGTCCGCGGAGGTGCTGCTCGGAGGCATCGCCCCAGGAGGGCGATGCGTGGCAGTGACCGCCGCGCAGACGATATCGACCGTCGGCGGCCGGGGATCCGTCCACCCACCGCGACGAACGACTGGGCTCTGGCCGGTACCGCCGGACGATCGCTGATCGACTCACTGTCGATCGAAGGAGGGAGACATGACGCTCGGGGCGCTCGAGTACATCGTGGTCGGCTTCGACCACCCTGACTTCAAGGGCGCGATCGCGGACGAGATCGGACGCGTCATCGACGCGGGCATCGTGCGACTCGTCGACGCGGTCGTCGTGCGCAAGGACGCGGCCGGCGACGTCGCGATCGTGGAGGTCGACAACAAGGAGGACCCGCACTTCGCGGCCTTCGAACCGCTCATCAAGGACGCCATCGCGCTGTTCACCCCGGAGGACCTGGCGCTGTTCGCCCAGGGCATCCCGCGCGACACGGCGGCCCTGGTCCTGCTCTTCGAGCATCGCTGGATGGAGCGCATCAAGGGCGCCATGGCTGACGCGGGCGGCGTCCTGCTCAGCCGCGCCATGATCGACCCCGAGACGGTCGAGGCGCTGAGCAGGATCTCGAGGCGGAGCTCGCGGGCGCCACGTCGGTCGCCTGAGCCGGTTGCGCAGGTCCAACGACAAGCCTCGTCGACCAGACCTGGTCGACGACAGAGAAGGAGCAGTCCATGTTCGCGCGAAGAGCGATGGTCCGTCGCCCCCTCGTCACTGCCGCCGTCGTGGGTGGCACCGCCTACTACGCGGGCAAGAAACGTGCCCAGGGCCAGGCCCACGAGGCCGCCCAGGATGCCCAGATCGCCGAGATGCAGCAGGCCCAGCAGCCGGCGTACACACCCCCGCCGGCGTACACGCCGCCTCCGGCATACGCTCCGGCGCCGGCCGCCGACGCGCCCGGCCTCGGTGACCAGCTTGCGCAGATCACGCAGCTGCACGATGCGGGCGCGCTCTCGGACGAGGAGTACGCCGCGGCGAAGGCGAAGCTACTGGGGTGATACGTGGTGCCGGAGCGGACCGGGGATACTGGGTGACTGAGACGGCACGGGTGCGCTGATCCGGTGCATCGCGGAGCCGCTGGACGACGATAGGAGACGACTGATGGGTCAGATCACGCCAGCGCGGTCGATCGCACTGGCCGCGCTCGTGTCACTCGGCCTCGTCCTCGTCCTCGCCGTCCTCGCCTGCGGCGGAGGGACGACCACGCCGACGCCGGCTGCGACGCCGAGCGTTTCCCCCGTGCCCCCGCCGACCGCCAGGCCGAGCGTCGCCTCGTCTCCGGCTGCCGGCAGCCCCGCGATCACCGCCGCCCAGGTGTGCGCGGACCTCGCCGCGTTCCAGGCGGACCTGGACGCGCTGACCAGCCTGGATCTCGGATCTGCCCGCGTGCGCGACGTGCTTGGTGCCGATCCAGTCGGCCATCACGAGCGGGCTGGCGTTCGTCGAATCCGCGAGGGCCGCGTTCGGCCCGGAGGCGCAGGCGCTCGGGTCGGCGCTTTCCGGCCTCCAGACCGCGCTCCAGGGCATCACCGGGGAAGGCTCCCTGGGCGACAAGGCCGCCACGATCGAGAACGCCGTCGATGAGGTCGCGGCGGCGTTCGATGCCCTCAAGGCGGAGGTGGCGCCGGGCTGTCCTGCGCCCGAAGCCTCCGGAAGCTGACATGGATGGGGACGTGACCGCCCAGGCCGTGGGCGGTGGTGGTCGGCGTCACCCCCGGTGGGGCATCGTCGCCCAGGTGACCGCCATCGTCGGCGCCGTCGGCCTGGTGCTGGCGATGGGACTCATGTGGGTGGTCTACGGCTCCACCTCGGGCGCCGTGAACGGCCTGATGGCGGACCTTGGACGCCACGACGACGGAGGCGCAGGGGAAGTACGACGCCGCCGGCCGCCGCGCTCGATGAGCAGGCCGGCAGGGCGGTCAACGCGGACGCCCAGGCCCTGCTCGAGGAAGGCGCGGACCTGGTCCGCGAGGTCGGCGCCCAGGTCACATCCGTCGAGGGCCAGATCGGGGACCTGGTGGACTCCCTCCTCACGACGCTGCTGGTCATCGTGGGCATGCTGACGGTCCTGCTGGCCTACCTGATCGTCATCCACGGCGGGATCTGGACCCTGGGACGCCACTGGCGTCGGGACTGAGCGACCGTCCGCCCGTGCCCGAGGCTCCTGTCCCGCCGCTCGACTCGGCCCCGGATGGCCGCGACGGAGGTGCGGACGACCACCCGGGCGACCTCGTCCCCGACTCGATCGAAGAGGCCGCCGAGAGCATCGAGGCGTCGGCACTCGGTGCGGGGCGCCGCGCCTCCAGCACGGCGCGCGCCGTCACCTCCACGGCGGCCCAGGCGAAGGAGCAGGCCAGCGGTCAGCTGCTGGAGCTGGGCCAGGCGGCCCGGCACGACGATCCCCGGCACTGGCGTGCGCTGGCAGCCTGCATCGTCGCCGTCGTCGCGACCGCCATCGATCCACCGATCCTCCAGGCGACATCTTCCGGCGTCCAGGGTGCGCTTGGGATCGACCCGGAAGGCGCCGCGGCGCTCGTCGGTCTCTACTACCTCGTGCAGGCCGGGACGATGGTCGCGGGCGGCGTGCTGGGTGACCTGTTCGGCATCCGTCGTGTCATGCTCCTCGGGCTCGCGGGCATGCTGGCCACCTCCCTGGTGGCTGCCTTTGCCACCACCCTGCCGCTGCTCGTGATCGGGTCGGTCGGGCTGGCGCTGTGCTCCGCGGTCGTCGTGCCGCTCTCGCTCGCAGCCGTTCTTGGCACGTTCGGCCAGCGCGTCCTTCCGGTCGCCATCGCCCTCTACCTGGTCCTCCAGCTCCTCGCGGCGCTGCTGGCACCGCCAATGGCCCGGGCACTGTTCGATGCCGCCGGGTGGGCCGCGACGTACACACCGGCCGTCCTCGCGACCAGCGTCGGCCTGGTCGCGGGAAGGCGCTGGCTCGCCAGGACGGGACCCGGCGACCGCATGAGCCGCGTGGACGCGACGTCGTTGGTCCTCTGGTCGGTGGGCATGCTGGCCCTCGTCTACGCGATCGTGGCGATCGCCGGCGGTTGGGGTGAGGCACCGGAGATCGCCGCCCCCCTTGGGATCCTCTGTCTGCTCTGGGCAGCATCGCGGCTTGCCCGGGGTACCACGCATCTGCATCTGCCTCACGTCCCCTTCCGGATCGTGGGCGTGACGCTCTTCACGGGCGGAGTGCTGGGACTCGCGCAGGCCGGCTCGCTGCTGCAGTTGTCGAACTTCCTCAAGGGGGTCCAGGGCTACAGCGACCTGGCATCGGGTCTGGCACTCATCCCGTTCGTCGTGACGACCTTCGTGGCCTCGATGGCGATGGGCGTCCTGCTGACCCGGCGCTATCGCGGGGCCGCGCTCGACCTGAGCGTGTTCCGCCGCCCCATCGTCCTGGGCCTCGGGCTCGTCGCGGCCGCGCTGCTGCTGCTGAGCACCCTCGTCGTCGACAGCGCGTACCTGCCCATCGGCGTCGCGCTCATGCTGCTCGGCACTGGGGCAGCGACCGCCAATGTGCCTCGGACCGACCTGCTGTTCCGGTCGGTCCGCGCCGACCGCGTCGGTGTCTCGGCTGGGCTCAATGGGTCCTGCGCCCTGCTCGGTGAAGCTCTCGGCAACGTCGCGGTCACGACGATGATCGCGCTGTCCGGGGCTTCCGCCTGGCAGGCGAGCCTCATCGAGGCTGGCATGACACCGGAGCAGGCGACGTCCACCTACGAGGACGCGCAGCGCGCCATCTTCCTCGCGACGGCGCACCCGTACCTCGAGCCGTCGTTCCTCGACGTCGTGCAGCAGATCCCCGGCTGGGACGAGATCTTCACGGCCGGGTTCACCGATGCGATGCTGATCCTCGCTGTCATCGCCCTGTGCGCTGCCGTGATCGCGTTCGTCGGTCTCCGGGGACGGCGCCGGGGTGCCGTGCCGCAGGCCGGGTAGCCACTGTGCCTCAGCGGCGGGCCATCAGCGGCGGGCGCGCTCCCGTCGGAGGATGAATAGGCTGACGACCGCCACCCAGCCCGGCAGGACCAGGATGAGCCAGTCGTAGAACGACACCGCCACGAGCAGGACGAGGCCGAGCAGGGCGCCGATGAGGGCGAACCAGCGCGGGAACACGCCGCTCTTGATGCCGATCGTCGCCGTGGCCAGCATGAACACCGCGGCAGCGCGCGTGGCGAGCGCGAACAGGAGCGTGTAGCCGAGACCCCGCAGGAGCGACATGCTCTCCGCCGAGAGGGGCTCCTCGCCCAGGAACTGGACGAGGGTGGTCGGCGTGCTCACGACGGCCGCGGTCGTGAACAGCAAGCCGACGAAGAGCAGACCGCTGCCGAAGAAGACCGTCGCGAAGAAGCGATCCTCGCGTTCACCGATCTGGTCCCGGATGACCGCCACGAACCAGAGGAACATGATGCCGGCGAAGGGCGCGAGATAGAGGCCGCCGATGACCATGGCGGTGCTCTGTCCGGCCGCGGTCCCCCCGTTGACCTGGCTGCGCACGAGCACGAGCGCCGCCGTGAACATGACGGAGAAGAGGAGGCCAGCGACACTCGCCGCCCACGGCGCCCGCAGCTGGCGTCCCGCCTCCTCGAGCACCGGCAGGGCGTCAGGCCGGCCACCATCATCGGTGGCAGTCCGCGCCGGCAGATCCTCAGGTCCGCTCATGGGAACCCCCTCTCGTGTGCGCCAATGCCGGGCCGCCGATGCCCTGGTGATCCGGAGCCATCGCCCGGTCGAGATCGACGCCATCAGCGTACGACGTGGTGACGGTGGCCTCCAGGCGCAGCTTCTCCGCATCGACGGCCGCCCGGTTCTCCGGCAACACCAGCTCACCCAGCTCGTCGAGCAAGGCGCGCAGTCTGCGCGTCACCTGGATGCTCGTCGCGCCGTACTCCCGGATCTCGGTGATGCCGAGCGCCAGGAAGTCCGGCCACGTCCGCACCGGCATGATCACGCCGCTCGTCAAGGACTCGGGCGACGCTCCACGCCGTGATCCCGCGGTCGCCCCGACCAGTCGCAGCGTCTCCCCGAGGTGGTCGAGCACCTGCACGGCGGTCGTCGGGTCGTTCACGGCCGGGGAGAGCGCCCGGATCGCGATGTCGACCATGACGCGGATGGCGAAGGCCGGGTCCTGTTCGATCGTCCGTTCGGCTCCCAGGGCCAGCATCGTCCCGAGGCTCTCGCCCACCGCCGTCGGCAGGGTCGCCCCATGGACCTCCAGGATCGCCGCGCCCACGGGCACGAAGTCGCCGACCGCGTGACGGAACACGACCAGGCAGGCGTGCTGTCGGGCCACGGCGCTGAGGCCGGCGATGTCGACGGCCTGGATGGTGCCGGACCGGGTCGCCCGCAGGACGAACGTCGGTGCGGTCGACGGCGCCCAGGACCCGCCAGCGACGAGGGCGAGGTCGGGACGATCGACCTGCTCGATCCAGTCATCGAGGGCACGGCGTGCCTCGCGGGCCAACAACTCCGCCACCGCCACGGGCCGCATGCGGTGGAGGAACCGGTCGAAGTAGAGCAGGAACAGCAACAGGCCGACCGTGAGGCCGAGGCCCGTCAGGCTCACGCTGATGTCCGGGACCGAGTCGGGCTGGATGCGGCGGATGACGGCGATGGAGAACATGAGCGTGCCGACCAGCTCCGACAGCACGAGCTTGAGCCGCCCATCGCGGTACCACAGGCGCATGTAGCGGGGCGAGAAGATGCCCGTCGCCTGCTGCACGCCGAGGACGGTCACGGTGACCACGAAGCCGGTCAGGGAGACGGCGGCGGCGATCGTGGCCGACACGACGGCCGTGGCGGTCTCCGGGGAGTACTGCAGCACGGCGAGGTCGCTCCGCGTGTCGAGCCAGTAGATGAGCTCGGCGAGGACGAGCCCACCCATGCCGGCGATCAGCGGCATCAGCCACAGGCTGCTCTTGATGTACTGGCGGATGCGGAATCGGACGCTCCAGCTCAAGGCTGTCCTCTCACCCGCGTCCTGACATCCGGCACCGTGCGACGACGTGGGTCTCGCCGCGTGATGGCCGGCTCCGGATGTCCAGTGACGTCCACACGATGGAACCGCGTCAGGGCCGTCGCGCGCATCGCACCGCGTGGGCGATGCGTGGCACCCCGCTGCTCTCAGTCCGCCGCTGTCCTCGCGGTGAGCCGAAGCCCCGGGAACGGCTCGAGCAGGCCGATCTCGATGGCCCGGTCGACCGCCTCCCCTCGGCTCGACACGCCGAGCTTGCTGTAGATCGACACGATCTGGGCCTTCACCGTGTGCCGCGACACGTGACAGGCGCTCGGCGATCTCCTCGAACTTGAGGTGGGTCGAGAGCATGGGGAGCACGCGCAACTCCGCCGGGGTCAGCGTGGACGGTCCGGCCAGCGCCGCGGCGGCACCCCTGGAGCGCTGGCGCAGCTCGGCGAGCTGCTCGGTGAGGACCCCGAGGTCCGGCCTTCGCTGCAGGATCCGCTCGGCCTCCGCGACGGCAGCGCTGGCACCCGCCGGATCCGCGATCGCGAGGTAGGCCCGCGCCACCTCCAGGAGCCCGACGACCGCGGTCGAGGGCAACGCGGATGAGGCGAGCGGCCGCACGAGCTGCGCATGCACGAGCTCCTCCCGCCCACGGGCCAGGTCACCCCGATGGATGGCCACGCGCGCCGCGACCGCGTGCACGAGCACGGATGACCCGACGGCGTCGACCTGCATCCGCCCGAAGCGCTCGTGGCTCTCGCGCGCATACCGCGTGGCCGCTTCCCAGTCGCGGGATGCCATCGCGAGGCTTGCCCGGAGCGCCAGGGCATAGAAGGCATAGCTGCCGCCGCCAGGGGCGGCATCCACGGCGGCGGCCAGCACCTCGTCCGCGCGGGAGGCTTCGCCACGCAGGACGTGACTCAGGGCCAGTGCCTCGCAGGCGAGGGTCCGCCAGGGGCTCCCCGGCCCCTCGGCGGCGACGGCGAAGGCCGCGTTCGCGTTGGCATCGTCGGGTCCGCGGCGGACCATGACGGCCCTCAGCATCGCCCGCGCCGACTCGAAGGACGCTGCCCCGTTGGCAGGCACGCCGGTGAACGTCGAGCGCTCGACGATGTCCGCCATGTGATCGGCCACCTCGGGTCTGCCGTTGAGTGCGTGGACCAGGGCAGCACCGACCGCCAGGCACGGCCGGCGCTCGAACGCCTCGTCCGTGAAGGTCGCCAGCCAGCGCTCGAGCCGGTCGCCGTGACCGAGGAGGTACGTCCGCAGCATCGCCGCCTCGACAAGGCGCGCAGCGGTATCGACATCGCCGCTGGCGATGGCATGCTCGATGGCCAGCTCCGGGCGCCCGGCCTCGGCGTACCACGCCGCTGCACGGCGGTGGAGCTCCGGCTCGGCACCCGGCTCACGACGCTCGAGCTCGGCACGCAGGTGATCCTGCAGCAGGTGGTGGTAGCGCCACGAGGTCTCGGGGTCCAGTGACCTCGCTGATGAGCAGGTTCGCGTGGGCGAGCCGCCGCAGGCGTTCCTGCGCGTCCGGCATCCCGGAGACAGCCTCGGCCAGCCCTGGCTCCACCGCATCGAGGATCGCGGTCCGCGTGAGCAGCGTGACATCACGGTCGTCGAGGATCGGGCGCAGCTCGGATCGCAGGTAGTCGGCGATGTAGCTCTCGCGACCCGAGACGTCGCCCCGCTCGACGACGCGGGCCTCAGGTCGCCCACGAGCGAGCGACGCGAGGTAGATCGCGGCCGCCCATCCCTCGGTGCGCTCGGCGAGCGCCTCCGCCTGGTCCCTGTCGAGCGGGTACCCGGTGCTGGCAGCGAGGGCCCGCGTCTCCTCCGCGTCGAATGCCAGCTCGTCACGCCCGATCTCGAGCAGCTGCCGGTTGGCCCGGAGCCGCCCGAAGGGCAGATCGGGATCGTCCGCGCGGCCAAGGCCACCTGGAACCCGGGCGGCAGGAGCTCGATGAGCGCGGCGAGGGCATCGAGGCACGTCCGGTCCACGAGACGGTGCACGTCATCGAGGATGAGCACGCCAGGACGACGTCGCCGGTGCAGCTCGGACGCCAGGCGGGGCACGGCCGTCGCGAGGATCCGTGACCCGCGCGCCGCGAGGGCGGCGCCGATGGCGGGATCGATGGGCTCCATCCGGTCGATCGCCGCGGCCAGGTAGGTGAGGAAGACGCTGGGCTCGTTGTCGTACTCGCCGAGCGTCAGCCAGGCGACGTCGCGCGTCTCCCGTGCCGCCCAGTCGGCGAGCAGCACGGTCTTGCCGTATCCCGGCGGCGCGATGATGGCGACGGTGGACGGCCGTGGCTCGGCCTGGAGCGATCTGACCAGGCGCTCCCGGGAGACGGTCGACGCGTGGGGCACGGGCAGGTGGAACTTGGCCTCCACCAGCGGGAACGACGGGCGGAAGCCGCGTTCGGCACCATCGACCTTCTCGGCGGCCTGCCCACGGCGCGGCGCCTCGCTTCGTGCCGTCGTTCCGTCCCTCCTCGCTCGCAGGGTCCCCTCACACGACCCGCACCATCGGCATCGGCGCGTACCTCCTCCGCCGCGAGCATGAGCACCCACCACCGTCCCGGGGAGTGGCCGAAGATGATATCAGCGAGGCGGGCCCGGATCGAGCCCGGCGAGATCGCAGGTCGCTCGCGATCAGGTACGCGCGGCGCCGGTCGCCTCGAGCGCGGCATCCACGTCATAGCCCGCGGCAAGGGCGATTCGTGGCGCCGCCGCCACGACCCGCGGCGAGCCCACCGATGCAGCGACCGCGATGAGCACGGCGAGAAGGTCGTCAAGCGAGGCACCGGCTCGCATCGCCGCCTCGACGGCAGGATGGTACGACGACTGCGGAGCGTCGATGGGGATGAGCACCGCGACACGGATCAGTGCCTCCGTCCGTTCGTCAAGACGGAGCGCCCCACCGTCCTGGTCGGGATCGGCCAGCGCGGAGAGCAGCATCGAGTCGCCGATCGCGAGCCGCCGGAACCCCTCTTCCGCGGACACCATGGTCATACTCCTCTCGGTGGCCGATGCGCAGGCTGACGTGGGCATCGACGCCATTGAGGACCCATGTCTGCCGTTCCGCATCGCCCTGCTGGTGCGATGCGCCAGCGTGTCGACGGGGCTTGACTTGGCGTGCCGGTGACGGATCCCGGGAGGCCGGGGTGCCCCAGAAACGTCCGCGAGGAGGATCGGAGATGACGAGCGAGGTCAACAGGCCCAGCGGGATCGCGCACGACGGCGGGGGTGCGCCCCTCTCGACGAGCCCTGTGGTCGGCACGCCGGCCCGCCCCTACGCCCCTGTCTTCGAGCCCGGCACGGAGCCCCTGGCCAGCGGCGAGATGCGGGTCACGATCCTGGGGAGCGGTGACCCCTGGGTGCGACGGAGCCAGGCGTCAGGATCGCTCCTCGTCGAGGTCGGCAACGCCGAAAAGGACTTCTTCTTCTTCGACCTGGGCTCCGGCGCCCTCGCCAACTTCGATGCGCTCGGGCTCCCGATCGAGTCGACCACCAAGGTCTTCCTGTCGCACCTGCACGCCGACCACATCGGCGACATCCCGGGCCTGCTGGGCAGCCTCGCGAAGGCCGGCCGCGTCGACCCGGTCGAGGTCTGGGGCGGCGGCAACGACGACCCGGCGCTGGGGCTCGCGGCGTTCGTCCATCACATGGGCAAGGTGATGGCGTGGGACACCGCCTCGGTCCGCGGCGTGCGCCCGACGACCGGCTTCGAGGCCATCGCCCACGAGATCCCGTACGACCGACCGGACACGATCTACGAGCGCAACGGCGTCACGATCGGAAGCTTCCCGGCCATCCACGGGCTGAACGGGGCGGTGGGCTACACGATCACGTACGCCGGCCGCAAGGTCGTCTTCTCGGGCGACACTCGGCCGTGCCGCCACGTGGTGGAGGCTGCGCAGGGCGCCGACCTGCTGATCCACGAGTGCTTCCAGTCCCCGGTGGTGTTCGCGCGCGCCACGGGCCTGCCGCTCGAGACGGCGCTCAACATCACCCGGCTCGGGCACACGGTCCCCGAGCAGATGGGCAGGATCCTCGATCTGGTGCGGCCCCGGATGGGTGCGCTCTGGCACCTGGACCTGACCCCGGGCGTGGACACCGTGTTCGAGGAGCTCGGCGCCCATTACCAGGGGCCGGTGACCGTCACGCAGGACTTCACGGTGTTCGATGTGACAGAAGCAGCCGTCATCGCGCGCCAGGCGAAGGTGAACGATGCCGCGCCACCCGTGCACGGTCCCTCGAAGTCCAGCCCCGGGCTCGATCCACGTCCAGCCCCTCCCGCGTGGTGGGCTGGCGCCCTCCTCGACATCTGACCATGCGCCGGGATCGCGTCGAGGCCGGGGCGCTGATCCGGACGCCGAGACCCTCGTGCCCGTGATGCGGATGCCATGACGACGCCCAGCCTGCCCCGCGGACGCGGGCTCGCCATCCCCGGCCTGCGCGCCATCCGCACGTACGACCGATCGTGGCTCCCGGTCGACGCCCTGGCCGGGCTGACCGTCTGGGCGTTGCTCGTGCCGCAGGCGCTGGCCTATGCGCAGCTCGGCGGCTTCGACCCGGTGGTCGGCCTCTACGCCTCCATCGGCGCCCTGCTGGGCTACGCGCTCATGGGTGGCGTGCGCGAGATGAGCGTGGGGCCGGAGGCCACGATCGCGCTCCTGACGGCGTCGATCATCGCGCCGCTCGCCGAGGGGGACCCGAGCCGCTACCTGGCGCTGGGCGCCGGTGTCGCGCTCATGGCGGGCATCCTGCTGGTGCTGGCGGGCATCGCGCGCCTTGGCTTCGTGACCCGCTACCTCTCGCGGCCGCTGCTCGTGGGGTATGTGGCCGGCTCGGCCATCGTCATGATCGTGAGCCAGCTCGACAGCCTCATCGGCATCACGCTCGCGGCGCAGGACGACACCCTCGCGGAGCTGGTCGAGACGATCCGCCGCCTCGGCGAGACGGACCCGCTCACCCTGGCCGTGGGCCTCGGCGTCATCGCCATCGTCCTCGTCGTCAAGCGCATCGACAGGCGCCTGCCCGCCTACCTCGTCGGCGTCCTCGCCGCGATCGTCGTGAGCGTGGCCCTGGGACTGGAAGCCCAGGGCGTGAAGGTCGTCGGGGACATCCCGCCTGGGCTGCCGCCCCTTGGCCTGCCCGACATCGGCCTGGCCGACATCCAGCTGCTGCTCGTGCCCGCCGCCGCCATCGGCCTGCTCATCTACGCCGACAGCGGCGTGACCGGCCAGGTCCTCGGTCGGCGGGGCGGCTATCGCGTGGATGGCGATGGCGAGTTCCTGGGCCTGGGAGCGGCGAACATCGGGGCGTCCCTCACTGGCGGCTTCCCGGTCAACGGCAGCCAGTCGCGAAGCTTCACGGCCGCCGACATGGGCGCGCGCTCGCAGCTGGCCGGCATCGTCGCCGATGGCGCTGCGTCGTGGTCACCCTGCTGTTCCTCACCGGCCTCTTCGAGCCGCTGCCCAAGGCCGCCCTCGCGGGCGTCATCATCGTCGTCGCGGCCGGCCTGCTCGACCCGGGGGAGTTCCGCCGGCTGGCCGCCGTCGCCCGCTCCGAGGCCGCGCTGGCGGTCCTGGCCATGGTCATCGTGGTCGCGGTCGGGATGCTGGCGGGCGTCCTGGTCATCGCCCTGCTCTCGCTGCTGCTGGTCGCCCAGCGCGCGGCGCGCCCGCGCCGAGCGTTCCTGGTGCGGGTGCCCGGGACGGACAGCTACCGGGCGGCCGACTCGACACCTGAGGGGAGGCCGGAGCCCGGCATCGTCCTCTACCGCTTCGATGGCCCCCTCTTCTTCGCCAACGCCGACGTCTTCCGCGACGATGTCACCGAGGCCGTCGCGGTCGCCGATCCGCCCGCCCGCTGGGTGGTCCTGGACATGGAGGCCGTGGCGGACACGGACTCCACGGCGACCCAGATGCTCGTCGAGCTGCTCGGGGACCTCGGCGATCGCGGCATCACCGTCGTGTTCGCGCGGCTCAAGGCGCCGGTCGCCGCCTACCTCGAGCGGGCCGGCGTCAGCGTCGCGGCTGGATCGGCCCGTGTCTACCTGGAGGTCGATGACGCCGTCGCGGCGTTCCGCGACCTCCGACCATGACAGCAGGAACGTCTGCGCTGCCAGCGGGCCGCTCGCCTCGTGACCGCTCAGCCACCAGGCTGAGCGGTGGCCGTCCGCGCTGATCGCGACCGGCCTGGTCGGGTCAGGGCGCACTTCGATAGGGTGGCTCGAGGCCGGGGAACATCGGGAAGTAGCGGACGTTCGCGGTGGCCAGCTCCGCGTCCAGCTCCAGGGCGGTGGCGGCGATGATGAGATCGATGTCGCCACGCCGCGATGGCTACGTCGCCAGGTCCTGCCCAGTTCGCCCGCGCGGCGCGCGATCGGCTCCGTCAGCCCCACCCAGCGCAGTCCGGCGAACAACCGCTCGGCGGGTCCACGTTCGTGGCTGCGGAGTCCGCGCAGGAGCTCCACGCGGGTCACCTCCGACGCGACCAAGCGCCGGTCCAGCGAACGCACCCACGCGATCGCCGGCTCCGACCCGCGCAGGATGTCGATCGTGACGGTCGTGTCGATCACTGCCCAGCTCCCCTGCGAGGCGAACCACCACGCACGGCCCGCGCGGCGACTCGGGTATTCAGCGGTCGGACAGCGTCTGGAGGAACTCGGCGGGCGTCATGGCGGGAATGATCGCTCGCAGGTCCAGGAGGTGGGCGTCACCGGTCACGAGGGCATCGGCTTGGGCATCACGCGCGAGCTCGATGAGGTATTCGTCGTCGGGATCTGCGCTGAGCGGTTCCGCTGACGGACGAGGGTCAGCGCGAACGATGCCCTCGCTCCGAATGAGCTCGACATAGGCCTGGACTTCGGCTTCCGAGACGTACTGGCGGAACTTGTCGCGCCGCAGGACCTCACGCAACTCGGCGAGCAGGAGTGGCGAGACGAGGAGTTCGAAGGCACCCGAGTGGAGCGCGAGGAGCAGGCGAGCGCTGCCGCCACCCGGGCTGATCAGCGCCGAGACGAGGACATTGGTGTCAAGTACCGCGCGTGGCACGCTGCTTCGCACGCACCGCGTGCGTCTCCTCCACAGCGAGGCGCATCGCCTCGTCCTCACTGAGGTCACTGCGAGACCACACGCTCTCGACGACCTCGAAGCCGAGGTAGGCGCGCAGGGCCGCCTCCACGACCTCCGAATCCCGCTTGTCGGTCCTGGCGGCTCGAACGCGGGCAGCTCGAAGGACATCCTCGTCCACGTAGAGCGTGACCTTCCGCTTGGTGACAGCCATGTGGCCAGCATAGCGTCTTGCCGTCATGCGGTGGTGGTCTGGCGCCCGACGCCTCGAGCGCCATGGTCCAGCGCGGCGATCCCGAGGCGATAGAGTGCCGCTGTGGGACTTGGGCGCGAAGAAGATCTCTACGACCCGCTCAAGGCCTTCCTGGAGGGTCAGGGCTACGAGGTGAAGTCCGAGGTGCGCGGCTGTGACATCGTCGCCCAGCGCAGCGGCGAGCCGCCGCTGATCGTCGAGATGAAGACGGGCTTCACGCTGCCCCTGGTCCTGCAGGGCATCGATCGGCTGGCCCTCTCGGATCTGGTCTACCTGGCCGTCGCCGTGGCCAGCCGGCCGGCCCCGAACTCGCTCTGGCGACGCGAGCGCCGGGGCATCCTCAAGCTCTGCCGGCGCCTCGGCCTGGGACTGCTGGCGGTCCACGAGTCGACCGGAGATGACCTGCCGCTGGTCGAACCGCTGCTCGATCCCCTGCCCTATCGGCCGCGGCCGGACAGGAAGCGCCAGGGCCTGCTGTTGAGGGAGTTCGCCCATCGGGTCGGCGACCCCAATACCGGTGGCACGACCAGGCGGCCCATCGTCACCGCCTACCGCCAGGCAGCGCTGCGTTGCGCGGCGCACCTCCGACAGCATGGCGCGACCAAGGCCGCCGAGGTGGCACGGGCCACGGCCGTCACCCAGGCTGCACGAATCATGCAGAACGACGTGTATGGCTGGTTCCAGCGGGTCGAGCGCGGCATCTACGTGCTCTCACCGAAAGGCGAAGCGGAGCTTGGAGACCTTCGTCGGTGTGCATGCCAGCCCGGACGACGCGGCGTCGCCCGCAGAAGCCGTGGAGCGTCCCGCGCGACCAGCGCAGCGCCGGTCGGCAGCCACGCGGGGCTGACGCAGGCCCGATCGCGTGGCACATCTGGTCGATCTCGCGTCAGGCGTCTGGCGGGATGACGCCCTTGCGCAGCATGAAGCAGCCGTAGAAGCGCCGCTCACCGGTCTGGACGACGGCGTAGGCCGTCCTCGCCAGGTCGTAGAAGGCGAACCGCTCGATGGGTGGCAGCGGGCGGCTGCGTCCCTCCGCCAGATCGACCTCGACCTGGACCTCCGCCTGGACGGGCGGCACCAGGTCCGGGTCGTCGCCGACCTGCATGCGCCCCGCGAAGTCGTCCACGAAGGTGTCCAGCGGCATGACCGACAGGATGGCCTGCACGGCCTCCGCCGCGGTCAGGTTCTCCATGCGCAGGAGGGTGCCCGTGACCGTCGCCCGTGGCGACCGAGTCGGCCGGGAAGTTCGTGTCCGACACGATGAGCATGTCCCCGTGGCCCATGGCCCGCAGGGCCCCCAGCACCTCGGCGTTGAGCCGGTAGTCGATCCCCTTGAGCATCTCGTCCTCCCCGTGGTGCCTCTCGCGCGCTGGCCTCCTGACACGCCGATGGTGCCACGGGGCCATCGTGGTCGTTGGGCCAAGCCTACGCCGAGCTTGCGGCGGAGCGCCATGCCAGTAGCACTGCCCGAATCGGTGAGATTCGGACCCTTGACGGCGCTACTCTGTCGTGACCATGCTGCCCGTCACCCGGCGTTCAGGCTGGGACGGGTGAGGTCTTGCCACGGAGGAGGGTCTGACAATGAAGGTCGATCTCAACGAGGCGATGCGACCGGAGGGCTCCCGGCGCAGGATGCTGCCGCGGGCGGCCGCTATCGGAGCGGCAGCCGCGCTGCTGATCGGCGTCCTGCCGGCATATGCCCAGGACGCACAGCCCATCACGCCGGAAGAGGCCGCGCTGCGCGCCGAGGTCGCTGAAGATCCCCGGCGTGGGCATGGGCAGCCCGACCGACGCCGACTGGCAGAAGGTCGGCGAGATGACGCTGGGCCCCACCAAGGCGAACATCGCCGAGGGTGAGTGCAAGGACGTGGAGCTGAAGTTCCTCGGCCTTAACAACCAGAACCTCCACAACATGCTCTTCCGTGGCTTCCTGAAGCCGTGGGAGGACTACACCGGCGCCACGATCAGCTGGATCGATCTGGCGCAGGCCGACTACAACGGCCGCCTCCAGCAGGCCATCGCCACCGGGACGGTGGACTGGGACGTCATGGAGATGGGCGCTCCCTTCGAGGGTGACACGGCCGGTCGTGGCCTCCTCGACCCCATGCCCGAATGGGTCGCCACGCAGATCGACATGGCGGACTACGTGGATTACCTGAAGCCGCCCATCGGCACCTGGGACGGCAACACGTATCGCATCTCGATCGATGGCGATACACACACGCTGGCCTATCGCACCGACTACTACGCCAACGAGGATTTCAAGAAGGCGTGGGCGGATGAAGGCCACCAGGGCGAGTGGGCGCCGCCCACGACCTGGGAGCAGGTCAACGAGCAGTCCAAGTTCCTGGCCGGCAAGAAGGACCCGCTCACGGGCCTGGATGCCTACGGCGTCGTCGACCCGCTCAAGTACCTGTGGGGCGGCTTCGGCTGGTACTTCCTCGAGGACCGCGCGGTCGCATACTCCAAGGTCCCGGGCAACCCGGCCTGGCTCTTCGATCCCGACACGATGAAGCCCCTGATCAACAACCCCGGCTGGGTGCAGGCCATCCAGGACGTCATCGACCTCATGAACACCCCGGGCGCCTACCCGCCCGACCAAATCAACGCTGACCCGAACTCGACGGCCTTCTCCCAGTTCCTGGCCGGCACCGGATCGCAGGTCATGTGGTGGGGCGACGTGGGCTCCAACGCCCGCACGTCAGACACCTCCGTCGTGGGCGACGTCGTCGGCTTCGACATCAACCCCGGCGCCGACAAGTACTACGACTGGACGACCAGCCAGTGGGTGGAAAGCCCCAACCGGGCTCCGAACAACGCCTACATCGGTTGGGGCGTCTACGTCACCAAGAACGTCTCTGCCGACGAACTGAAGCGCAAGTGCGCCTGGTCGGCGGCAGCGCACCTCGGTGGCAAGGACCTCTCCCTCTGGATGGCCGCCTATCCGTCCGGCTTCCAGCCCTACCGCAACTCGCACTTCAACTACGACGAGTGGGTGGCCGCGGGCTACGACCAGGCCTTCATCGAGGACTACCTGTCGTCCAACGCTGACAGCTACAACCATCCCAACGCGGCCAACGAACCGCGCATCCCGGGCATCTTCCAGTACTACTCGCGGGCCGAGGACGAGCTCGTCAACGGCCTGGGCAGCGGCGCCTCCGCACAGGAGATCGCCGATGCCATCGCCGCCGGCTGGGAGGAGATCACCGACCAGATCGGCCGCGAGAGCCAGCTCGCGCTCTACCGGGCGTCGCTGGGTCTGTGATGAGGGCGGGGGGCGTATTCACTGCGCTCCCCGATCCTTCAAGGCACATGGGACTGACGAGGTGCGCGATCTTCGCGCACCTCGTCGGCACGCCGCTCCCACGTGGACACCACGCCAACCAAGCCGTACCGAGTGACCACCGACCGTGAGCGCCACCGGCGACCTCATCCACGTCGTCTCCCACGAGGACATCACGCGCCGCCGGGCGCGCCTGGGCCGCATCCTCATCCGGGGCTCCTTCCTCATCCTCATGCTGGTCCTCGGAGCGCAGCTGCTCCAGGTGCTGGGGGTCTGGGACTCTCGGGTTCGCGAACTGGCAGCCCACGCTGTTCGCCTACGTCGCCTGGTGCATCTGCCTGTGCGTCGGACAGGTGCTCATCCGCGGCGAGCAGGGCAAGAAGATCCTCTTCGTATTGCCGGCGGCCCTCTTCGTGGTGTCCCTGACGATCATCCCGCTCGTGCTCGGCATCGCCATCGCCTTCGCCGACTGGAACCTTTCGTCGCCGACCGGCCCGAGCTTCGCCGGCCTCGGCAACATCCAGAAGATGCTGCGGGATCCCTTCTACTGGAACGCCCTGACCAACATGGTGTGGTACTCGCTGGGTGTCATCGTCGAGTACGTCGTCGCCTTCGGGCTGGCCATGCTGCTCAGCCTGCAGATCCGCGCGCGGCGCTTCTTCCGCGTCGCATTCCTGCTGCCCCTGATGCTGTCGCCCGTGGCCGTCTCCTGGATGATCGGCAAGTCCATGCTGGAGTTCCGCTTCGGCCCGGTGTCACAGCTGGCCCGCGCCCTTGGCTGGGAGGACTCCGCGTTCTTCGCCAGCGCCGAGACGGCCCGCGTCACGATGTCCATGCTGGACGCCTGGATCTTCATCCCGCTCATGATGATCATGCTCCTGGCCGGCCTCCAGGCCCTCCCGACGGAGGTCATCGAGGCCGCCCGTGTCGACGGGGCCACGGCCTGGCAGTCCTTCCGCAAGGTCGTCTTCCCGCTCATGCTGCCGGTCTCGATCACGGCCATCGTGGTACGCATCATCTTCAAGCTCAAGCTGGCTGACCTGGTCATCAACATCACAGCCGGCGGACCGGGTGGCGCGACGGACACGGTCACGAGCTTCATTTATCGTGAGTACCGGGACCGCTCGAACGTGGGCTACGGCACCCTGCTGGCCATGTTCTACCTCGTCGTCATCGTCATCGGCTTGACGGGCCTGATGCGCGGCCTGAGCCGCTGGATGAAGCCCTACACATGACGCAGGCCATCTTCTCGGACAGCGAGGCCGACGTCGTCTACAAGGCCAAGTGGTGGACGAGCCGTTTCGTCATCTACGGGGTGCTCGTCCTTTGGACGATCGTCTGCCTCTTCCCCATCTACTGGACCATCACGACCAGCTTCAAGGCCGCGCCGGATGTCATGCAGGGCCACCTCATCCCGTTCGTGGACTTCCAGCCACAGTGGCTGGGCTGGCGGGCGCTGGGGCTCTCACCTGACACCATCGAGTCCGCGAGCACGGTCCGGGACCAGTTCTTCTCGCGCTTCCAGAACTCGGCCATCGTCTCGGTCACCGCGTCCGCGCTGGCGGTCTTCCTGGGCACCATCACCGGCTACGGGCTGTCGCGTTTCGGCTACCGGTTCGGGTACATGAAGAACGCCGACATCTCGTTCTTCTTCATCAGCCAGCTCATCCTGCCGCCGGTGGTCCTGGCGCTGCCGTTCCTCGTCCTCTACAAGGAGCTGGCGCTGCTCGACACGCACATCGGATTGATCATGATCTACGCGCTCACGGTGCTACCCATCGTGGTCTGGATCATGCGCGACCAGTTCATCACCATCCCCATCGAACTGGACGAGGCGGCCATGGTGGATGGCAAGGGCGTGTGGGGGGCGTTCTTCAGCATCATCGTGCCGATCGCCCTGCCGGGCATGGTCGCGGCCTTCGTGCTATCGCTCGTGCTGACCTGGAACGAGTACTTCTTCGCGGCGCTGCTGACCTCCACCAACACCATCACGCTACCCGTCATGGTGGCCAGCCAGACCGGCAGCCAGGGCGTCTCGTGGTGGTCCATGGCGGCCATCTCCTTCGCCGCCATCCTGCCGCTCATCATCGTGGCCATCCTGCTGGAGCGCTTCATCATCCGGGGCATGTCGGCCGGCTCGGGCAAGTAGCGAGCGCGGCTGGGGCGGGCGGGCAGGGCAGGGGCCACACGATCGCGCGATCGCCGCTTGACTGCCGCGCGCCGCTTGACTGCCAGTCACATAACGGAGATCGACCCGTCCGGCGTGCGGATCCCCTGCGACTGGCAGTCAAGGTCCAAACCAATCACGCCCGTGCGCGCCACGGCAGTCACCGACGGCTGCTGCGGCTGAACTCGCGTCAGTTACGTGACTGCCCGTCAAGTGGCCACGATGCCGTCAAGTGGCCACGATCGCCGTCATGGCGTCACCGTCCTGTGGTGACTGCCAGCCGTATGTTGGACCTGCCCAGGCCTGCCGCTGCTGGCACCCGTCCGCGCTACTCCATGTTCGTGTGGCGAGCCCGCATCGTCTCCGCGGTCTCCCCGAGAGCCGCGCGCAACTCCAGGACGAGGACCTCGAAGGCCAGGAACATGGCCCCCTCGAAGAGCGAGCCCATGGGCAACACGGAGGCACCGCCGACGTCGCTAGCCATCGTCTGGGCCGGGATGACCAGCAGGTCGTCGGCCATCCTCGCCGTTTCGCCCTCGGGTTCGGCAGTCACGACCAGCACGCGCGCGCCGGCCGCCCGCGCCACGCGGCAGAGGGCCGAGCCGTGGACAGCGAGCCGGGCCCGGCGGCGCAGAGGAACAGGTCGCCCGGGCCGAGCGGGAAGGCCGCCATGTCGCCCTGCATGGCCGACCTCCAGCCCCAGGTGGTGGAGGCGCATGGCCAGCGCGCGCATCATGAGGCCCTCGCGCCCGCAGCCATAGAGCATCACGCGCCGGGCCGCCACGAGCGCCTCGACCACTGGCGTCAGCGACGCCTCCTCGAACGTGTCCGCGACCGCCGACAGCTCGGCCGCGGCCTGGCGCATGGTCATCTCGCCACCTCCTTGGCCCGTTCCTCTCCGACCTCAGCCGGCCGAGCCTGCGCACTGGGCGATGATCTCGACGCAGCGCGCGTGATCCGGGAACGAGCGCTGTGTGCCCGGACGCAGGACCGACTCGGCAGCGATGGCGCAGCCGAGCCGAACCGAGGCGACCTCGGACCAGCCCGAGGCGAGGCCGAAGACGAAGGCGCCCACGAAGGCGTCACCGGCACCGGTGGTGTCCACGGCCTCGACCGTCGGAGCCGGCACCCGCTGAACATCGCCGTCCTCCGCGACGAGTGCCGCGCCGCGCTCGCCGAGCGTGACCAGCAGGCGCACACGCAGGCCCGCAGCGAAGGCGGCCAGCGCCTGCGGGTCCTCCACGTCGTCGGACAGGCCGGCGGCGCGCGCGATGATGCCGAACTCCGTCTCGTTGGGGATGATCCAGTCGCTGACCGACGCGAGCTCCGCGCTGATCTCGGCTGCGGGCGCCGGGTTCAGGACCGTGATGGCGCCGCGCTCGCGCGCAGCGGCGAAGGCCGCGGTGGTCACATCCTGGCGGATCTCGAACTGGCCGATCACGGCATCGACCCGCGGCTGCTCTGCCACGGCCGAGGCGCCGTGCTCTGGCAGCAGCCCGTGGTTGGCGCCGGGGATGACGATGATGCGGTTGCTGCCATCCGGCTCCACCCAGATGGGCGCGACGCCGCTCGAGCCGGGCTCGCGGCGGACATACGTGGTGTCGATGCCGAAGGACCGGAAGTTCTCGATCGTCTCCGCGCCGTAGCTGTCCTCTCCGACGGCGTTGACCATGGCGACTTCGGCGCCCATCAGGCGCGCCATCACGGCCTGGTTGGCACCTTTGCCACCGAAGCCCTGGGCGAAGCGGTCCCCGACGACCGTCTCCCCCCGTTCGGGCATCCGCGCCGCGTACGCGATCTGGTCGATCATGGTGCTGCCGACCACGGTCAGCCACGGTCCGGATGCCTTCGCCCTCGCCTCCACGGCGTCCTCCTGCGCGTCAGTTCGGGCCACTGGGTTCGACCGCATTCTGGCACCCGTCGAGGGCACGTGGCCGGCGCGTCCCAGGACGTCCATCCGATATGTTGGGCGCAACGTACAACACGGGGTGATCGACTTGAACTGGCTCCACGAGGTCTTCGGCGTCCAGAAGCCCGTCATCGGCATGTGCCACTTCGCGGCCCTGCCCGGCGATCCCGACTACGACGAGCGGGCGGGTCTCGCTGCCGTGGTCGAGCGGGCCAGGGCTGACCTGCGCGCGCTGCAGGACGGCGGTATCGATGCGGTCATGTTCTCCAACGAGTTCAGCCTGCCGTACCTGACCAAGGTGGAGCCCATCACCTCGATCGCCATGGCACGCGTGATCGCCGAGCTCTATCCCGACATCGCGGTGCCCTTCGGCGTCAACGTGCTCTGGGACGGTGTGGCCTCCATCGAGCTGGCGGCCGCGACCGACGCCCGCTTCGTGCGCGAGATCTTCACCGGCGTGTACGCCAGTGACTTCGGCCTGTGGAACACCGACGTGGGCGCGGCGGCGCGGCGGCGCCGTCAGCTCGACGCACAGGACGTGCGGTTGCTCATGAACATCGTGCCGGAGGGGGCTCGCTACCTCGCCGATCGCGACGTGGCCGACATCGCCCGCTCGACCGTCTTCAACGCCAGGCCGGACGCCCTCTGTGTCTCCGGCCTGACGGCCGGCGCCGAGACCGACACGCAGGTCCTGGTCCGCGTCAAGCAGGCGGTCGGCGAGACACCGGTCTTCGTCAACACCGGTGTCAACCCGGGCAACGTGCGCGAGCAGCTGGCCATCGCGGACGGGGCCGTCGTGGGCACGTACTTCAAGGTCGACGGCGTGTTCGAGAACCGCAGCGACCGCGAGCGCACCGCCGAGCTGATGACGATCGTGGCGGACCTGCGTCGCGCGGTCTAGCGACATGTTCGTCGGCGTTGACGTCGGCACCGCCGAGACCAAGGCCGTGCTCGTCAGCCACGACGGTCGCGTGCTTGCCGGAGCTTCGGCGCCCAACACGCTGCGCGTGCCCCAGCCGGGCTGGGCAGAGCATGACGCCGAGGCCGATTGGTGGGGCAACCTCTGCACCGTCACCCACGACCTCTTCGCACGGAGCGGCCTCTCTCCTGCCTCCGTCGACGCCGTCGGCTGCAGCGGCATCGGGCCCTGCGTCCTGCCCGTGGACCGGGACATCACGCCGCTCGGTCCCGGCATCCTCTACGGCATCGACACCCGCGCCACCAGGCAGATCGAGCGGCTCGACGAGGAGCTCGGGGCAGCAGCCATCCTCGAGCGCACCGGCAACGCCCTGACCTCGCAGTCGGCCGGCCCCAAGGTGGCCTGGCTCCGGGACGAGCGGCCCGAGGTCTTCGCCGCGGCCGCGATGTTCCACACCTGCCAGTCGTTCCTCGTGGCACGGCTGACGGGCGAGCACGTCATGGACCACACCACGGCCGCCTACTGGGGTCCCTTCTATGACCTCCGCTCGAATGCCTGGATCGAGGAGTGGGTCTCGCGCACGGTGGAGCCGGAGCGGCTGCCACGGCTGGTCTGGCCGACCGAGGTGGTCGGTCGGGTCACCGCCGAGGCGGCCCGGGCCACCGGACTGGCGGCGGGCACGCCGGTCATCGCCGGCGCCCCCGATGCCCCGGCCGAGGCCGTGAGCGCGGGCGTCCTGGGGCCGGGCGACCTGATGATCATGTACGGCTCGAGCATCTTCATGATCGCCGTCGTGGGCGAGACGATGATCGATCCCCGGATGTGGGCGGCGCCATACGTCTTCGAGGGAACCTCGATCGTTGCCGGGGGGACGGCCACGGCCGGCACCCTCACGCGCTGGCTCATCGAGCTGCTCTCCGACGAGCATGAGGCGGCGGCTATCTCGGACGACTACGCCGAGTTCGCCGCGTGGGCGGCCGGGTCACCGCCAGGCGCCAGGGGACTGGACCTGCTGCCCTACCTGAGCGGCGAGCGCACGCCGATCCACGATCCCGACGCCCGGGGTGTGCTCTTCGGTCTCTCGCTCCGGCACTCCCGCGCCGACGTCGCGCGTGCAGCGCTGGAGGGCATCGCGCAGGAATCCGCCGCAACGTGGACGTGATGCTCGAGATGGGCGTGTCCATCGAGCGCATCCGGGCCGTGGGGGGTGGTGTGCAGAACACGGCCTGGCTGCAGGCGGTCAGCGACTGCCTGGGCCGACCGCAGGAGGTGGTCACACAGCGGGGCGCCGCGTACGGTGACGCGATCCTGGCGGCTATCGGGGTCGGGGCCCTGGCGCGGGCCGACGTCTCCACGTGGCTAACGGTCGACCACACCGCCCAGCCGGAACCCGGACTGGCGGAGCTCTACGCGCGGCAGGCCTCTCGCCACCGCCGGCTCTACGAGGCCACCAAACCCCTCATGCACGAGGTCGCCCGTGAGTCCTGACGACAGCGACGATCCGCGCCGCGAGAACGCCGCGTGGCGCCGCCTGGCTGACCGCATCCTCGACGAGTCGGTGGCGCTCCGAACGGGCGAGAACCTGCTCGTGACCCTGACCTCGCCAGAGGTCTACCCGCTGGCGGCGGCGCTGGCCGATGGTGCCGTGCGGCGCGGTGCCAACCACCACGCGCTGCTGCACACCGAGGACGTCGACGAGGCCATCCGGCGGCACGGCAACGACGAGCAGGCGCGCCAGCGACTCGAGGTGGAGCTGTTCGCGATGTCGTGGGCCGACACGCACGTGGCCCTGCGAGCGCTCGAGCCACCGTCAGGCACGACCGCTGACGGGGGCTTCGGGCGGCGAGCGGCGCTGCTGCGGGCGGCCCACGGTGAGGTCTCGGCAGCTCGCTGGAGGGAGACACGCTGGTGCATCGTGCGCATCCCCACGCCGAGGTATGCCGACTACCTCGGACTGGCCTTCGGGACCCTCGTCGATGAGTTCCTCCGCGGCAGCATCGACGACTCTGGCTGGACCGGCTGGGAAGGACTCGCCGCTGCTCTGGATGGGGCCCACGAGGTGCGCATCGTGGGCGATGACACGGACCTGACCTTCTCGGTCGAGGGACGGACCTGGAAGCTGTTCGACGGCAGGGTGAACCTGCCCGACGGCGAGGTCGCGACCGCTCCGGTGGAGACGACGGTCGAGGGCCACATCACCTTCACTGACCCGATCGTCTTCGGCGGCCAGCGCATCGACCGACTGCGCCTCGAATTCCGGTCGGGCCGGGTGGTGCGGGCGATGGCAGGCCCGGCCACGACCTTCGTGGAGGCCATCATCGCCACCGACGAGGGCGCATCGCGCGTGGGCGAGTTCGGCATCGGCGTCAACCGCCACATCACGAGCTGGACGCAGGACCTGTTCCTCGACGAGAAGATCCGGGGACGACGCATATCGCCCTCGGTCGCGCCTATCCCGAGTGCGGCGGCGTCAACCAGTCGGCCATCCACTGGGACATCGTCAAGGACCTGCGACCCGGGCCTTCGCGGGCCGGTGGGGCTGTCTACGTCGACGGCGAGGCCATCGTCGAGGGCGCGGAGCTGCGCTTCCCGGCTGCTCGGCGGGAGCGCCGCTGAGGGTCGCGCTCAGCTCTCTCGAGGGCCTCCCGCCGGGCTCTCCAGCAGCGCCTCGACCGCGGCCGGACCGAGCGCCTCCCGCTCGGAGAGGGGCGTGCTCACATGCAGGGCTGCGGCAGCATTGGCGTAGCGCAGCGCCTCCGCCTGCGAGACACCGAGCGCGAGGCGTGCGCCGAGGGCACCGACGAAGACATCCCCCGCGCCATGTGTCTCGGCCGGGCCGACCTCGTGGGCCTCGATGCGGACCGGGCCCTCCTCGGTCGCTGCGGCCACACCAGCACTGCCTGCGGTGACCACCACGGCGGGCGCGAGCGACAGCAGTGACCGGGCGGCCGCAAGGGCGCTGCCGAGGTCCTCCACAGGCCCGGCGCCCAGCATCTCCGCCTCCACGCCGTTGACGACGAGGACGTCCACCAGGCCTGCCAGATCACCGAGGGGTCGTGCCGGGGCGGCGTTGAGGACGACCGTCACCCCGGCGGCCCGCGCGAGCGTGGCCGCTGCAACGTTGGCAGCCTCGCCGATCTCGTGCTGGAGCAGCAGAACGCGGCTGCCCTCGATAGCCGCGCCGCTCGCGTCGATTTGCTCGGCGTCGAGCTGGCGGTTGGCACCGGAGACGACGATGGCAGCGTAGTCACCGCTGCCCTCCTGGATGGCCACGCTCATGCCGGAGCCCTGTGCCACCGTGCGCACGTGCGCCAGGTCGACGCCGGAGGCCGCCAGTGTCCTCGCGCAGTCGGGCACCGAACTCATCATCACCGAGGCAGCCGACCATCCGCACCGCCGCGCCGTGGCGGGCCGCCGCTACGGCCTGGTTGGCACCCTTGCCGCCCTGCTTCCACCACCAGGCGTCGCCGATGAGCGTCTCGCCAGTGCGAGGCAGGTAGGGCGCCCGCACCATGATGTCGAAGTGCAGGCTGCCGACGACGCAGACGCGCGGGCGGTCGGACACGGTCAGCTCGACGGTGCGAGCGCGGCGCTCATCCGCTCCGGCCGAAGATGGCGGCCTGGACGAGGCGGTGGGCAGCCACGGCGTCGTGCCGCTGGAGCGCCGCGTCGAGCTCCGCCTCCGGCAGGCGGTCGAGGACGTCGAGCATGGCCTCGACGGTCACCACGTTGGCGGCGCACTCGGCGACCGGGTCGAGCGTCGCCACGTCGGGGAAGGTGTCGAAGTACATGGCCCCGGCGAAGCCGTCACGGCGCAGTTGGCGCAGCAGCTCGATGGTCTGCACGGTGTGCACGGAGCCGACCATCAGGCCGTCGTCGCGGTGGCCGTAGCCGTCGTTCATGTGGAGGCCCAGCATGCGACTGCGGCGGCCCACCAGCGCCGCCGCCATGGCCGGGCTGGTGTCCGCCTCCAGGACGTGGCCGAAGTCGAGCGTCACACCGAGGTTGGGCGAACCGGCCTCCGCGATGGCCAGCAGCGTGGCAGACACGTTGGGCAGGATCATGATGCTGCGCGGCTCACTGGGCTTGTACTCGATGGAGACCGGGAAGTCGGGGGCATGCTCGGCGACTGGCGCATGCCCTCCACCTCCCAGTCCCACAGTCGCGCGTAGTCGACCTGGAAGGGGTGGTCGAAGCCGTCCTGGCCGGGCCAGATGGTGAGCATCCGCCCTCCGGCCTCGCGGGCCTCGTCGATGCCGCGCCGGCTCAGGTCGATGGCCCGCTGGCGGACGGCCGCGTCGGCGTTGGTGAAGGCGCCCGAGCGGAATGCCGGATCGCCACCGTAGCGCATGGCCAAGCCGTTGAGGACGAGGCCACGGTCGGCGATGCGGGTGCGCAGCTCGGAGGGCTCGATGCCCGCCGTCTGCTGCGGGTAGTTGACGTCCACGGCCGAGAGGCCGGGAACGGTCGCGGCGCGGTCGATCAGGTCGAGCGTCGTGGGCCGCTCGGCGCGGCCGGGCCAGGCCAGCTCCGGGCGGGTGGCGAAGGAGTTGAGTCGCGCGGCGTACAGGTAGCGGGGCATGGGACGGTGACCTCTTCGGGTGGGGTCAGTCTAGCGAGACACGCGGGCCGGATGCGCATCCCAGCGTCGGTGCTGGTCGATCGTGTCGTTTCGTTTCAGGGGCCACCCGACCCACCCGCGGCGACGCTCCGGGGCCCCGCGCACCCGGGTCCTGCGACCCCGTGCGTGGCTCGTCCCTGCTGGAGGCCACCGCATGCCAGACCGCTCCGCTGCTGCACCACGTCCCGGGAGACTCCTGGCCGCCGTGCCCATCCCGACGCCGATGCCACCGTCGCCCGTCCCCCGTTCCCCGTGGAGGGACGGATCGGCGGGCTGTGGCTTACGCCTCACCTCGGGAGCCCCGGACGGCGCCCATCCGTTCCCGCCAGCGGGAACGCCAGCGGCGTGACGGGGCGAGCCGGCCACTCCCTGGGGTCCCTGACGGCCCATCCGTTCCCCCAGCGGGAACACCAGCGGCGTGACGGGGCGAGCCGGCCACTCCCTGGGGTCCCTGACGGCCCATCCGTTCCCCCAGCGGGAACGCCAGCGGCGTGGAGCCCGGCACAGGTACCTGGATGTATCCCAGGGATCGGGGGCGGGCCGCTGGCCGGACGAGCGACTGTCGTCCGGGTGGGCACCTCGGGCCGCCGGGCAGCACGGGGCGGCGACGGTGCCCCAGGAGGTCCGCCGCCGCCCGGCCGTCGTGCCCGCGAAGGCGACACGGCCTGACCGAGAGGATCAGCCGATGGTGGCCAGGTCCGGTGCGGCCGGCAGTTCGCCGGCGAAGATGCTGCCCGTGATGGCCGCGGGCACCTGGTTCCAGTCGGCGTTCACGATGGCCGAGAGCCCCTCGTAGCCACCCTCGCCACGGAGCAGGACGAAGTCCTCGTGGTCCGGGCTCACCGGCAGCAGGCCGTTGCCGACCACGACGTCCGACGCCGGCCTGGCGGCCGCCAGGCCCATCGACTGGCCGACCCAGCGGCCGTCGTCGTTGGTGATGACGAATGTCTCGCTCTCGACGAACGAGCCATCGCGGTTGACCTCGCGGTTACCCGCGCAGATCACGTCGCCGGAGAGACGGTCGTCGCTGGACGCCCAGGTCATCTCCATCTGGCGACCCTGCTCGTGATAGACGGTCTTCGCCCCGCCGGGCCGCATGAGGCCCGGCGAGACCAGCTCGGCGTCAACGACCTGGATGGTCGCCGTACCCGGAGCCAGCGTGTCTGATACCGACTGCGCCATGGCGGCGATGCCGCTGGCCATGATCAGGACCACCGTGGCCACGAGTGCCAGAAGCGATGTACGCACAGGAATCCCCCTTCGATCGATGGTTGACAGGTCTGGGACTGCGCCCGGGCCGCGGTTCCCGGCGCGAGGTCCGACGTGGTCAGGGCTCGAGGTGCAACCGCGTCGCCGTGGCGATGCGCTCGTCCTCGGCGCCAGTGTTGGTGTCCTTGAAGATGGCCGTCATCGACATGGACTCCCCGTCAGAGGCCATGGTGGCCTGCGATCGCATCTGCATGTCCCAGCCCGGTGCAGACCGGAAGCTGACCCAAGTGGTGATGGTGTCGCCGTCGAGCGGCTGCCAGTAGCCTGCCCCGACGCCGAGGCGTGGGTGACGGGCCACGACCGTGCCGTCCGTGAGATAGGCGGTGATGGCCGTGCCGGACTCGGTCGACTCCAGCCAGACGGTGCCCTTGTCGGGCCAGAGGCCAGCGTCGGCCGGGGGCGGGAACGTGCCATCGAGGCCAACGAGTCGGCGCGGTGCGGAAGGGAGCAGACCGTCGAAGGTCTCCGTGGTCCCCACGACGAGGGCACGGTGCTTCAGCTGTCCCACCCAGCCCTCGATCGGCGGCATGTCGGGGAGCGGTGACCAGCCCGTCAGGGCTCGGGTGTCCGGGCCGCTCGGGATCCACAGCCCTGCGCCGCTGCCCTTCGGGCTCGTGAAGAAGGCCGTGCCGTCGCCGTGCACCACCATGAGGCCTGGCAGATCGTGGGACTCGCAGTCGTCCACGGTGGGCGAGAGCACGGCCACGCTGCCAGATCCGTTGCCCTGGGCCACGGGACCCAACGTCGGCTCCCAGGCCGGCTCGGACGGGGGGTCGTACATCGCCTCCGGCGGCAGCCCGAGTCGGTGCAGCCTGGTGAGACGGGAGTGCCCGCTCGCGTTCGGCAGGCTCGTCCCGTCGATGGGCTGGAGCTGCGCTGACCAGGCCAGCAGGCCGCTTTCGGCTGTCTCGTCCAGGGTCCAGTCGGCCCGGTAGGTGCTCAGGCCACGAGCCTGGTGTCGCTCAGAATCGGCGTCGGAGTAGACGACGACGCTTGAGATGCGGCCTTGGCCGTCCGGCCTCCAGAGGCCGATACCGACTGGCGAGCCCAAGTCATTGATGCGCTCAACGAGGGTGCCGTCGGGATGGAGCGTGATGTAGTGGTCGACCTCCCCCTCGGCCTGCTCCAGCCAGACGGCGCCCGTCGATGCGCCGTCCGGGAAGCCGACCTGGGAGACGGGAGCGGGCGAGGTTGCGGCCGTGTCAGGTGATGCGGGCGCGAAGGCCGGCGCCTCGTCCGGGTGCTGTGAGGGCACCGTCATGACGAGTGGCACGGCCACGAGCACGGCCGTCGCGGTCGCCGCGACAGCGGTAAGCCCGACGATGTGGCGCCTCCAGGCTGGCGACGTGTCGGCATCCCCCGACCAGGCACCCTGGAGGCGGGCCCACCACGACCGGTTGGGCTTCTGGTGGGCGTGCTCGACCACGCTCTCGAGGACCCAGGACGAGGCGCCGCTGCGTCCCGTGCGCATCCACTCGCCGAGTGAGCGCTCGAAGTCGGGCTCGTTCATGGCAGGACGTGCTCCATGGCGGGGAGCCAGCGCTGCTCGCGCCGCAGGGCCTCCCGCATCCGACGGGTGGCGTGGAACAGGCGAGAGCCGACCGTCCCGATGGGGATGCCCAGGTACTCGGCGATCTCCGCGAAGGGCAGGTCGGCGTAGTAGCGCAAGGTGAGGATGGCGCGATGCTCCGGGGAGAGCGTCCGGAAGGCCTGTTCGACTCATCGCGGTCGGCCAGCGTGTCCGATGTCTCGGCCACGACCTTGTCCTCCGGCAGCACCTGTCGGACCGCTTCGCGTCGAGTGCGGTCGCCACGAGCCTCCCGGTAGGCGGCGCGCACGACGAGCCGGTAGGACCAGGCGTCAAAGCGGTCCGGATCTCGAAGGCTGCGCAGGTGATCCCAGGCTGAGACGAGCGCCTGCTGGGTCGCGTCGTCCGCCCGGTCCTGGTCGCGCAGGATGCGGTAGGCCACACCATGAAGGCGGTCGATGGCCCCGGCGGCCAGGAGGCTGAACGCCTCGGCATCGCCCTGCTGTGCCCTGATCACGAGGTCGCGCTGCACCTTCTGCTCTCCCCCGACGCCGCTCTCTGCGACGTCCACCCACATGAGCCTCGGTGAAGCCGGTTCTCTTCAACTGATCCCGATGGTCGTCATCACACCGCGGTGACGCCGAGTGGTCAAGGGTCGCCCGTCACGAAGCCTCCGACCTGCAGGTGGATGTGACCAGCGCTCGTCGGTCGGCCAGTCTTCGTGCCCGGTCAGGCGCCCATGAAGATGCGCCGGGCGACCTGGTCCTCCAGCGAGAGCCAGCGGCGGCCGGCCTCATCCCCGGCGCGATGCGCCATGGCCGCCTCGCGTAGAGAGCGCAGCCGCTCCAGCGGCAGCACCTGGTTGGCGTCGAGAGCCTCGGCGATGGCCACGAACTCGGTGGCGGCCTCCATGCCGCCCAGGAGGGGGGCCGCATCCCGCGCCATGAAGCGCTCCCAGGTGAGCGTCGGCTCCCACGAGAAGCGCGCGAAGGCCAGGTACGAGAGCTCCACGGTGGCGTGGTACGGCGAGGGCTCACCCCACACGGTCAAGCCCTGCAGGCCACGCTCGGAACACAGTCGCGCCATCTCGCCGAAGACCCGCGCATTGAGGGCATAGCGCTCGCTGCGCTCGTCGCCGTTCCACTGGCAGGCGAACTGGCAGCGCAGCACGTTGGGCTGGGTGGGCAGGGACTCCACGTATTCCCGAGTCAACTCGCGCCGGATGCGACCCCAGTACGTCCGGTTGGTGGTGTGCTGGTAGATGCCGCCCCGGGGCAGGCGGCGCTGGGCCTCGTGCGCAACGGGGTCCAGCAGGTTGTCCCACTGGATCTCGCTGTACATCCACAGGTCAGGCTTGATGGCCGTGGCGGTCCGGTAGAGCCGAGGGAAGTTGTCAGCCATGTCCGTGTGGGACCAGTAGTCGCCGTGGACCTTTGCGCGGCGGGCAGCCTCCGCCTCGTTGGCGCGGCGGGTCACACAGCGGGCACAGCCGCAGACACCATAGTCGCCGGCCTCGATGTTGATGCCGCCCAGCTCGAAGGTCTCCGTGAGCCAGGCCACGCCCTCCTCCATCCAGGCCATCGTCTCCGGCGCGGACGGGCAGGCGGAGAGCGTGTAGTCCG
>CAVYBJ010000002.1:0-97575 GCA_963766685.1 uncultured Chloroflexia bacterium | reverse complement strand
CGCCGCGCCGGTCTCGAGCACCTGGGCCGCTGAGTCGCGCCGGCCGGAACCCGCGCCTTACGCCAGGCCCATCTCGGCGCGGGTGGGTGGCTCGGCGCCGGCGCGGGTGCAGTTGATGGCCGCGGCCCGCACGGCGAAGGCGACGGCCTCCTCCAGGCGATCCACGTCCGCCGAGTTCCGCCCGTCCCAGCCCGAGCTCCAGCCAGCGGGCCAGGAAGGCGCCGCCGAAGGCGTCGCCGGCACCGACGGTGTCCACCACGTTGACGACCGGCACGGGCACCTCCACGCTGCCGCCGGCACACCAGGCACGCGTCGGCCGTCCGCCCTGGGTCACGATGACGGCCCCCACGCCGCGGTCGAGCAGCAGCCGCGCCGAGGCCTCCGGGTGAGTCGGCCAGGGCCAGGAAGGCGAAGTCCTCGTCGCTGCCCTTGACGACGTCGGCACGGCCCAGGACGCGACCCATGCGCTCGCGATAGACGGCCACGTCCCGCGTGGCCGTGGGCCGGCAGTTGGGGTCGACCATGACGAAGGTCGCGGACGGGACCTCGGCAACCAGGGCCGCCAGTGAATCGGCCACTGGCTCCATGGTCAGGCCCAGCGTTCCCACGTGGAGCGCGTCCGGCGGCGGAAGGAGAGCGCGCCGGGCGTCGGCCAGCTCCAGCCCCGGGACGGTCGTGTGCTCGATGTACCAGTGGTAATGGGCCACGCCCTGGGCGTCGATCTCGGCCAGCACGAGGGTCGTGGGGTCCGTGGTGGCGACGACGAGACCCGTGCCCACGCCATCGGCCTCCAGGCGCCCGAGCAGCAGCCGTCCGAACCAGTCGTCAGAGATGCGGCCCAGGAAGTGC
Source organism: uncultured Chloroflexia bacterium (assembly GCA_963766685.1). Classification (GTDB taxonomy): domain Bacteria; phylum Chloroflexota; class Limnocylindria; order Limnocylindrales; family CSP1-4; genus JAFMJV01. The sequence goes on along the minus strand of CAVYBJ010000002.1, from coordinate 96,726 downwards.
ACGTCGCCGCCGAGGCGGGCGATGGCGCGCGCCGCGTTGTACTGGCCGCCGCCGGGCGCCGGGATGACGCGGCCAGCCTGGTCGACGATGAGGTCGATGAGGGCCTCACCCCCGACGACGACACGGGGCCGGGCTGGGACAGCGGCGGGCTGCGGCCCGGGTCCCTGAGGTGACGGAGCGACCACCTACCAGCCCTCCCCTCGCAGATGCTCGGCCATGGCGCGGGCGGCCTTGCCCCGGTGCGACTGGGCGTGCTTCTCCGCGGCGCTCATCTGGCCCACCGTGCGGCCGCCCGGGGCCTCCGATGCCGGCTCGAAGATGGGGTCGTAGCCGAAGCCGCCGCTGCCCCGGGGCATGGTCGGCGATGCGGCCCTCGAACGTGCCGTGCGAGAAGACCGGCGCCGTCTCCGGCCCGGCGGCCGGGTCGAGGAAGGCCAGCACGCAGTGGTAGCGCGCGGTGCGCCGCTCGGCCGGCACCCCGTCAAGCTCCTCCAGGAGCAGGGCGTTGTTCTGCACGTCGGTCGCATCCGGGCCAGCGTAGCGCCGCGTGTAGACGCCCGGCCGGCCGCCCAGGGCGTCGACCTCCAGGCCCGAATCGTCGGCCAGCGTGGGCAGCCCGGACCGCTCGGCGTAGAAGCGGGCCTTGATCTCGGCGTTGCCGGCGAAGGTGTCCGCGTCCTCGACCGGCTCGCCCTCGATGCCCAGGTCGTCGGGGGTGAGCAGCGTCAGGCCCGGCAGGTCGAGCAGCTCCTGGAGCTCGCGCACCTTGTGACGGAGCGTCGCGAGGCGAGCAGGACGGCGCTCGGCGACCGAGGCGCGGTCACGTTGCGCGCCGCCAGGACCTCGTCCTGGATGGTGAAGAGCTTCTGCAGGCCGCCGTCGGCGAGCGCCAGGAGCCGGTCCATCTGGGCACCGGTCGAAGGGCTTGCCCTCCGCGGTGCCCTGGACCTCCACGTAGGTGCCGGCATCCGTGCCCACCACGTTGAAGTCGACCTCCGCGCCGGAATCCTCGGTGTACTCGAGGTCCAGCAGGGGCGTGTCGGCCACGATGCCCACGCTGATGGCGGCGATCTTGCTGACGATGGCGCGCTCCAGGCCGGCCTTGCGGAGGGCCAGCACGAGCGCCAGGTAGCCGCCCGTGATCGAGGCGCAGCGCGTGCCGCCGTCCGCCTGCAGGACGTCGCAGTCGATGGTCACCGTGCGCTCACCCAGGACCGTCGTGTCCACCACGCCTCGCAGCGCCCGGCCGACCAGCCGCTGGATCTCGTAGCGTGCGACCACCCGGCTTGCCCTTGACCGACTCGCGCTGCATGCGCTCCGAAGTCGCGGCCGGCAGCATGGCGTACTCCGCCGTGACCCAGCCGCTGCCCTTGCCCCGCAGGTGCGGCGGGATGCGGTCCTCCACCGTGGCCGCGCAGACGACGTGGGTGTCGCCCTGGCGATAGATGAGCGACGCGGCCGCCCACTTCTGCACGCCCAGCTCCACGGAGACCGGGCGCATCTGGCCCGGCGTCCGCCCATCGGCCCGGTAGCGCAGGCCTCCTCCGATGCTCATCCGACCTCCTCGCTGCGACCGGCGTCCCGGTCGCGCGGCTTCCTTCCCGCTTGGCATCCTGCCAGAGCTCATCGAGGGCATCCAGTCCCAGCGCCCGCAGCTGCAGGCCCTGCTCGTCCGCGAGGCGCTCCACCCGGGCGAAGCGCGAGGCGAACTTGCGACTGGCAGACCGTAGCGCGGCTTCCGGGTCGATGCCCAGCTTGCGGCCCAGGTTGACCATGACGAAGAGCAGGTCGCCGAACTCCTCGCGGCGGTCGGCGTCGTCCTGCGCGGCCAGCAGCTCGCTGGCCTCCTCGGCGATCTTGTCGATGACGCCTTCGAGGTCCGGCCAGTCGTAGCCCAGGCTGGCGGCGCGGCCCTGCATCTCGTCGGCGTAGGCGAGCGCGGGCAGCGACCTCGAGAGCCCGGCGAAGGCGGCCGGCATGTCCGCGTTCCTGGTCGCCGGGCGAGCCTCGTCCGTCGCCGCCGCGCGCTCCGCCGCCTTGAGCTGCTCCCAGTTGCGCATGACCTCACCGGCCGTGTCCGCCTGCACGTCGCCGAAGACGTGCGGGTGGCGGCGGATGATCTTGCTGGTCACGGCCGCCTGCACGTCGGCCAGGTCGAAGACGCCGGCCTCCGCGGCGTACTGGGCGTGCAGCACGATCTGCAGGAGCAGGTCGCCGAGCTCCCCCGCCAGCTCCGGGGTCGAGCCGCCCTCCAGGGCGTCGTAGACCTCGTAGGTCTCCTCGAGCAGGAACGGCCGAAGCGTCAGGTGGTCCTGCTCGCGGTCCCAGGGGCAGCCGTCCGGCTGGCGCAGCCGGTGGACGAGCCAGGGCAGCGAGAAGGCGCCGGCGACGTTGCGGTCGTCCGGCGAGTGGCGGCAGCAGGCGCGGGCCGCGTCGGCCAGCGCGGCCGCGTCCAGCGGTCCCGACCGTGCGGTCGCCCGTGGCGCTCAGCACCGGGTGGTCCGGCGGGTAGAGGCGCTGCAGCAGGGCGACCGGGTCGGCGCCGTGGCCGTGTCGGCCGGGCAGGGCGGCGTCGGGAGCGCCGGGCGACCGGCGCGCCGGCGCGGCCTCGAGCGGCGGCGGCTCGCGCGCCGGCAGCGGTCGGGCGCGGCGGCCGGGCGCGGCGGGCAGGAGCAGGAGCGCCACCCCGGGATCGAAGGGACGAGCGGCCAGGCGGTCCAGGGCGACGACCTGCAGGCCATCCGCCGGGTCGGTGCCGGCCCTCGCCAGCAGCTCGAGGACGGCCGGCTCGGCCAGCGGGCTCGGAGGGACGAACATGGGGCGGGTCGGCCGGGCCGGCGGCTAGCCGCGGTCCAGGAGGCCGTGGACCTCGAGGTAGTCGACGACCAGCTCAGCGTTGGACTCGGGCGTCGTGTCCGTCGTGCGCAGCGTCAGCTCCGGGTCCAGCGGCGGCTCGTAGGGGTCATCGAGGCCGGTGAACTCCTTGACCTCGCCGGCACGCGCCTTGGCGTACCAGCCCTTCACGTCGCGCTCCTCGACGACGGCCAGTGGCGTGTCCACGAAGACCTCGACGAAGGCGCCGCCGGCCCCCTCGACCATGGCGCGGACCTCGGCGCGCGTCTCCCGGTAGGGGCTCACGAGGGCCGCCACCACCAGGCCGCCGTGGCGCACGACCTCGCCCGCCACGTAGCCGACGCGGCGCACGTTGGTGTCGCGGTCCTCGCGCGAGAAGCCCAGGCCCTCGGAGAGGTGCGTGCGCACCACGTCACCGTCGAGGACGGTCACCGCGCGGCCGCGCGCCTCGAGGAGGGGCAGGAGCGCCTCTGCGGTCGTGGACTTGCCCGACCCGGAGAGCCCCGTGAACCAGATGCAGGCGCCGCGCCCAGCCATGAGCGTCGATCAGCCGCCCTGGGCCGCGTTCGCCTGGTCGTAGACCGAGCCGTCGATGCTGATGTCGCCGGCATCCTCGGCCGCGGTGCGCTGCTCCTGGTACCAGTCGTCGAAGGCGGTCTGTGCCTTGACCGTGGCGTCGGCTGGATCGAGGGGCCGCGTGGCCTCCTCCTCCTTGAGGTAGATGGCGTAGCCACGCTGCTCGGCAACGGGCTCCGTCCGGTCGCCGACGTCGATGGCCGTGAGGGCCAGCTGCGCGACATCATCGAGATCCTCTGCGACCTGCCAGCCGATCTCCCCGCCCTCAGGGGCCGTGGGGCCGTCCGAGAGCTCGCGGGCGACGGTGGCGAAGTCGGCTCCGTCTGCCGACAGGGCGGCTTCCACGGCGGCCAGGCGCTCGGCCATGGTGCCGCGGGCCTCGTCGAAGAGGATGACGTGCCAGCCGAACTGGCTGCGCACGGGCCCGATGATGTCGCCCTGCTGGGGGTCCTGGGCGTCGAAGATGGCGTCCGCGAACTCCGGCACCATGTCCGAGCGCTTGAAGAAGCCGAGGTCGCCGCCGTTGGCGCCGCTGCCGGTGTCGTCGCTCTCGGCCTGTGGCACGGGCGGCGAAGGCCTCCAGGCGGGCCGGCACGTCCGCGATGGCGCGCAGGTCGGCGGCCGCCGCATCGGCTTCAGCCTGGGCCACGTCCCAGGAGGGGTCGTCCGAGGGGATGGGCGTGGGGGAGGCAGTCGGGTCAGGTGAGGCCGTTGGCTCCGGGGACGCGGCCGGGGAGGCTGCCGGGGCCGGGGAGGCTGCCGGGGCAGGCGACGCGCTGGCCGCCGGGGCAGGAGACGCGCCAGGCGCCGGGGAAGCGCCCGGGAGCGGCCGAGGCATCGGGCGCGGGCGAGGCGGTCGCGTCCGAGGGCTCCGGCCGGTAGAGGATGTGGCTGGCGCGCACGCTGGGCTGGTCGTCCTCCGGCGCCACCAGCGTGTCGCCCGCGACGAGGATCTCCGCCAGCCTGACCTGGTCGTAGTCCTTCGCGACGGCGTCCGCGCTGATCTTGTCCTCCAGCTTGGCGGCGAGCGCCTCCATCTCCACGTTGCGGCGATGGACGCCCTCACCGACCTTCTCGTTCACGGCGTCCAGGAACCCCGCATCCGGCGTCTCCGGCGCGATGTCGGAGACGACGCCGATGAGGAAGCCGAGCGGCGAGTCCACGACCTCCGTGATGCCGCCCTTGTCCAGCGCATAGAGAGACTCGGCCCAGGTCGGATCGATGGCACGCAGGTCGTCCAGGGTGCGGAAACCGATGTCGCCGTCCTGGGCAGCCGTGGCCGGCGAGTACTCGTCGACGAGGTCGGCGATGGGGGTGCCCGACTTCAGGGCAGCCAGCGCCTCGTCCGCCTTGGCGCGCGCGGCTGCGGTGTCCTCCGCCGTGGCCTGGCCGGTGGACGGAGCCGAGGGGCTGGACCACGAGGGCCGCGATGCGGCGCGCCTCCGGGAGGGTGCCATCGGCCGCCAAGGCGGCTGCCAGCTCCTCCTCGGACAGCGTGACGCCCTGCTCCTCGGCCAGCTGCTCCTTGAGATGCAGGTCGACCAGGGTCTCCATGGCCCCGGCCGCGCCGGCGTTGCGGGCGTTGCTCGCCGCCGTCAGGCGGGTGTTGGCGAGGTCCTCGTCGATCTCACCGGCCAGCAGCGCGGCGCGCGTGGCGGTCTCCGTGCGGTCGGCGCGGAAGGCATCCAGGCGCTGCCGGTCCTCCCACTCGCCACGGCCGATCTGGGTGCCGTTCACGTTCGCCAGCGGCTTCAGGTTCGATTCCCAGAACCCGTAGGCAAGACCGATGAGCACGACGACCGCCACGGCCACGATGATGGCCACGAAGGCGATGGTGACGTTGCGGGTGAAGCGGGCCTCCGGGTCGCTGGCGCGACGGCTGGCGGCGGACGAGGTGCTGCGCGAGGTCTTGCCGCTGACGGGCTTCGTGGGTGGGGTCGTCGGCGAGGTCATGCGGTGACTGGTCTCCGGTTGGCGGATGTGTGGCGCATCGGGTCGTATGGCGGCGGCTGGCCCCGGCGACGTCACCGTCGCAGGGGGCAGCGCCGGGCTGGCGCGCGTCCCTGCGGCGCCACGAGGGGCTCAGGCGATCGCGAGCGCGCGCCGCCGAAGTCTAGCGCGTCGGCGGCGACGGCCGGCCGCCGCGGCTGGTCGTGTCGCCGACGGGCGCGGTCCGTGGTCCGCCGTGGGGCGCGGATCAGGCCTCGACGGACCGCTCCAGGCGCCAGGCGTACTGGGCGCGGTAGTAGTCGGCCCACTCGCCGCTCTTGATGGGCTCCCACCAGTCGCGGTGCTCCGCGTACCAGTCGATGGTGAGGGCCAGGCCCTGCTCGAAGCTCACCTGCGGCTGCCAGCCGAGCGCCCGCAGGCGCGACCCATCGAGCGCATAGCGCCGATCGTGGCCCGGTCGGTCGGGCACGCGGCGGACGAGCGACCAGGGCTTGCCGAGCGCCTCCAGGATGGCCTCCGTGACCGCGCGGTTGGGGCGCTCCACGCCGTCGCCGGGGATGTTGTAGGCGGAGCCGCTGGCGCCGCGATCCAGGACGGCGGCGATGCCGTCGGCGTGGTCGGCCACGAAGAGCCAGTCGCGCCGCTGCATGCCGTCGCCGTACATCGGCAGCGGCTCGTCGTCGAGCGCGTTGGTGATGAAGAGCGGGATGAGCTTCTCGGGGTACTGGTTGGGGCCGTAGGTGTTGGCGCCACGGGTGATGACGGTGTCCAGACCGTGCGTCTCGTGGTAGGCGGCCACGAGGTGCTCGCCAGCAGCCTTGGCGGCGCTGTAGGGGCTCGTCGGGCGCATGGGGTCGCGCTCGCTGCTGAGGCCCTCAGGGACGGGTCCGTAGACCTCGTCGGTCGAGACCTGCAGGAAGCGGAAGCCGGTCGACCGTCCGGCGGCGGCCGACGGAGTGGAGTCGCCGGCGACCCCGGCTCCGTCGGAGATCGCGGCGGAGGAGCCTCGCGAACGTCGCTCATGCTCCGCGCGGGCGGCCTCCAGGAGCGCGTAGACGCCCATGACACCCGTGTGCAGGAAGGCTGCCGGCTCCAGGATGGAGCGGTCGACGTGCGATTCCGCGGCGAAGTTCACGATGGCGTCGGACTCGGCGGCCAGCTCGCGCATGAGCGGCTCGTCGGCGATGTCCGCCTGGACGAAACGGTAGCGGTCACGCGTGGCCGGGTCGTCAGCCAGCCCGGCCAGGTTGGCCGGGTTGCCGGCGTAGGTCAGCTTGTCCACGACCGTGAGGTGGTCGCTGGTGGCAGCCAGGCGCCGGCGCACGAAGGTCGAGCCGATGAACCCGGCACCGCCGGTCACGAGGAGCCGCCTTGGCCGGCCGTACGACTCGTTCATCCTCCACCCTCCGAGCACTGTTGGGGTCGTCGCGCGACTCCGCTTGATCCGCCGCGGGCATCGTGGGCCGCCCCGCGCTCGGCGAGTCTAGCGGGCATGCGCGGCGACGGACGGTCAGCCGCCGGGCGGAAGGTCTTGCCAGGCCTCCTCGAGCGACACCTGGCGGGCCAGGGCGCGCAGCAGGAGTGCCGTGAGCACCTCGATGGGGTCGCGCGGCTGTCGCGGGCGCAGCGTGGCCCGGCGGGTCCAGCGCACCGGCCGGCGCTGCAGCCGGCGCACGGCAAGCCCCCGGCGAGCGCCGCCAGCGAGACGACCCGCCTGGCGGCCCCCTGCTCCCGGCACGGATCGAGCTGCCCGCGCACGCCGAGGAAGACAAGGGCCGACCGCCGGTGCAGCTCCGCCGGCGTCTTCGGCGCCGGCCGCGCGACGACCGCATCGCGCCGTGCCAGCTCAAGCAGCAGCCGCTCGTTGGCCGGGCCCACGCCGTCGGCCACGGGCACCACGGCCACCTCTCGCCGGGGCTCGACCGCCCCTTCGTAGCCGTGCTCGCGAAGGAAGCGAGGCCAGGTGCAGCCCCGCGAAGCGCTGGACATCGGCGGACATCTCGTGCCGCCAGCGCCCCACGCTGGCCGTCGTCAGCGGCCCTGCCACCGAGCCCTTCCACCACTCGTGGTCGGCGGCCACGCTGGCTGCCGTCGCGCGCGTGTCCAGCATGGCCGGCTCCCAAGCTTCGCCCACGAACGCGCAGATGCGACGCAGCTCGCGCTCTGGCTCCGTGACGAGGTCCTCGTAGCGCAGCGTCATGGCCCGCGGGTCGGCCTCGATGCGCTGGCGCGACGCCCGGTCGTCCTGGTCGGCGCGCACCAGGTTGCCCACGACCGACTCCTTGGCGAAGGGCAGTCCGGCCAGCGAGAGCGCCACGTCGCGCGGGTCGCGCACGATGCGCACGACGCGTGCCTCCGGCCAGTGGCGCCACAGGGTGTCCGTCATGAGCAGGTGGCGAGGCGTCTTCTCGACCCAGCGCGCCTTGCCGGCGCGGCGAGCGTGGAGCACGGTCAGCGACTCGAGCATGGCGGCCACGGACGGTCGCCGCTCGGCGAGGTAGGCGCGCACGTCGTCGATGGAGAGGCCGAAGAGGTCCACGACGGGGTGCCCCTGGTTGCTGAGCGAGGCCACGAAGTCCACGGCCGGGCCGGGCCACGACGCTGGCGCCAGCAGGCGCCGCTGGTCGCTGGCGCCGAGGTGGCGCAGGCGGGCGAAGAAGCGCGACTCCGGCCCGCAATCGAGCCTCGGGTGCGCCGAAAGCATGGCCGAGAGCAGGGTCGTCCCCGAGCGCGCCACGCCGACGACGAAGATGGGGGCGTCCGTCATGGCCCGCGACCCTTCGCTCACGCGTCGGGCGCGGCACTCGCCGCGTCGGGCACGGCACTCGCCGCGTCGGGCGCGGCACTCGCCGCGTCGGGCGGCCGCCGCACGAGGCCTGGCAGGTCGTCCGCCTCCAGCTGGACCGCCAGCACCTGCAGCAGGCGCGCGACGACGCGCTCCCCGCCGTCGTGAGGGTGCCGCCGGATGAGCGTCAGGCGCCGTACCCAGACGACCGGCCGGCCCAGCAGGCGCCGCGTCAGCAGCAGCAGCCCGAGCCGGGCGATGGCCTGCACGCGCTGGCCGGCAGGCCGGGCCCGGTCCGGGTCGAGCTGACCGACCACGCCGAAGAAGACGAGCGGCTCCTGGAGGTGCAGCTGCTCGATGGTGGCCGGCACGGGGCGCCGGATGGCCACCCCGGCCGCGGACAGGCGCAGCAGGACGTCGTCGTAGCGGGCGTTGAGGGCGTCCCCGGCCGGCACGATGGCCAGCTTCCGGGCTGCCGGCAGCGCCGCGCCGTAGCCGTGCTCCTCGAGGATGTCGCCGAGGTTGAGCGCGGCATAGCGCTGGACCTGGGGCGGCATCTCATCCGCCCAGCGCCCGGAGCGCGAGCGGTCGATGGGTCCCGTGGCGTCGCCCTTCCACCACTCGTGCGCGGCGGCCACGCCGCTGGCGCCGCTGCGATCGTCCAGCATGCCCGGCTCGTAGCCCTCGCCCACGAAGTCGCAGACGCGGCGCAGCTCCCGCTCTGGCTCCGCCACGAGGTCCTCGTAGCGCACCGTGAGGGCCCGGGGCGACTCGCGGTAGAAGTCGGCCGCGGCCTCGTCCATGCGCGCCAGCAGGGAGAGGTTGGTGAGCAGCGAGGGCGTCCCGAAGGGAACCTTGGTGAGCGAGACGGCAGCGTCCCGTGGGTCACGCACGATGCGCACGATGCGGGCCTCCGGCCACGTCTCGGCGATGAGCTCCGGCACCTCGAGGTGGCGCGGCGTCTTCTCCACCCAGCGCCGGGCCCCGTTGCGCAGGGCACGCTGCTCGGTGAGCGACTCCAGCATCGCTGCCAGGGATGGCGGCCGGGCCGCCAGCCAGGTGCGGACGTCCTCCGCGGTGAGGCCGTACATGGGGTGGATGGGCTGCTTGCCCAGCGAGAGGCTCGTGACGAAGGCCGTGGCACGCCGCGGCCAGTCGGCCGGGTCCAGGATGCGCCGGCGCTCGCTGGCGGCCAGGCGAGACCAGCGCGAGAGGCAGTGGGTCTCCGGCCCGCAGTCGAAGGCCGAATGCGCGGCCAGCATGGCCGAGAGCAGCGTGGTCCCCGATCGCGGACCACCGACCACGAACACGGGCTGTGAGGTCGGGCGCGTCACCGGGCCGACTGTATCAGGGCCGGCGGCACCGGTTCAGCGGACCGCAGACCGCAGGACCGAGCCCGAGCGGCCGACCGACATGTCGGCTAACATTCAGGCAACCTATGCCAGTCGTCAACGAGGCACCCGCTGCGTTCCGCAGCAGCAACGATCGGCCGGGACCGATCGGCCTGATCTTCAACGCCATCGTCGACGTCTGGTCGCGCCGTCGGCTCATCGGCTACATGGTCCGCGCGGACATCAAGAAGCGCGGCGTCAACACCGTGCTCGGCAACGTCTGGTGGGTGCTCGACCCGCTGATCACGATGATGATCTACGTGCTCGTGATGACGGTCATCTTCCAGCGCAGCACGCCCGACTTCCCGCTCTTCCTGCTCAGCGCCATGGTGCCCTTCAAGTGGTTCACGGCCACCATCGGCAGCTCCACCAACGCGATCACCGGCAAGGAGGGGCTGATCAAGCAGATCATGTTCCCCAAGATCGATCCTGCCCGTGACGAGCGACCTGTCGCAGGTGGTGAGCTTCCTCTTCGGCATGCTCGTGCTCTTCGGCGTCCTGGTGCTGGTCTACACCTCCCACCTCACGATGCAGATCGTGTGGGTGCCGCTCATCGCCGTCGTGCAGTTCGTCTTCGTGCTGGGCTTCACCTTCATGGTCTCGGCCGTCACGGTCTTCTACCGGGACGTGGGCATCGTCATCGGGCACTTCATGCGCCTGCTCTTCTGGATCTCGCCCATCCTCTGGTCATTCAATGCCGTGGCTGGCCGCGGTCAGGCCCTCGAGGAGTCGATGGCCGACGCCGACAAGGCCCTGGGCCTGCCCATCGGAACGCTCTTCAACATCCTCCACTTCAACCCGGTCGCCAGCTGCTGGAGTCGTACCGCAAGGTCATCTACGGCAACCTGGGTGCCATCACGATGGACGACGGGCGACGGGAGCTCATCTGGAAGCCGGCCACGCACCCCGGACTTCCCGATGCTGGCCCTCATCTTCGTGACCGGCGTGGTCTTCGTCGTCATCGGCACCATCATCTTCAAGCGGCTCGAGCCGGCCTTTGCGAAGCTCCTATGAGTGACCCTGAGCCCGGCCTTGCGCCGGAACGCAGGACGGCCGACACGACAGCCGCCTCGACGAGGCGGCCCTGGCGCAGCTGGTCGACGACGCGGACGACGCGGACGACGAGGCGCCGGAGCCAGGCACCTTCGGGCTGCGCGTGCCGGTGGGCACCGGCCCCATGGCGCTGCGGGCCACGAACCTGGGCATCCGCTACAACCTCAGCCTCACCAAGAAGGCGAAGCTCCAGACGTCGTTCGCCACCCTGCTGACCCGCGGCGTAGGCGGAAGGGTCACTTCTGGGCGCTGCGCGGCGTCAACCTGACCGTCAGCCGCGGCGAGGCGGTGGGCGTCGTTGGGCCCAACGGCTGCGGCAAGTCCACCCTCCTGCTGGCGCTGGCCGGCATCATCCAACCCTCGGAGGGCGTGGTCGAGGCGCACGGCCACGTCTCCACGCTGCTCAGCCTGCAGGCCGGCTTCGACTCGGAGCTCTCCGGCCGCGAGAACATCGCCCTCGCCGGCGCGCTGATGGGCATCGACCACAAGCTCATGGAGGAGATCACGCCCGGCATCATCTCCTTCGCCGCCATCGGCGCCTTCATCGACGCGCCCATGAAGACGTACTCCTCCGGCATGCGAGCGCGCGTGGGTTTCTCCATCGCCACGGCCGTGGACCCCGACATCCTGCTCCTGGACGAGGTCCTCCAGACCGGCGACAACAAGTTCAAGGAGAAGAGCCGCGTCCGCATCTCCGAGGTGCTGCAGACCGCCAAGGCGGTCGTGATGGTCACCCACGACATGAGCTGGATCATGGCCTTCTGCACGCGCGCCATCCTGCTCGACAAGGGCCACATCGTGGCCGAGGGCAGCCCGGACGAGATCGCCGACATGCACGAGGACGACGCCGAGCGGCGCATGAAGCAGAAGCGCAAGGCGAAGCAGCTCGTCAAGCACGGCAAGGTCGACCTCGTGGACATCCGCAAGGCGCGCAAGGCAGGCACCCTGGTCACCGTCGCGGAAGGCCAGGACGACCTGGCCGACGACGAGCTGGACGACGAGGATCGCGCCGAGCTCGAAGAAGTGAAGACCCGCATCCAGGCCCGCGCTGCCGCGCGCGCCGCGACCCGAGCCGCAGTCAAGGCGAGCGGCGAGCCAGCGGCAGGTCGGGCGGCGACTGGAGACGAGGCGGGATGCGGGGCACGCGGGCGGCAGCGGCGGCGGCGAGCCCACGGCGACCGAAGCCACGACCTCAGACCGGATGCCCACCCGCGCGTGACGCCGGGTGGCCCGGGCGGCCCCTCCCGGGGTGTCCCACCCAGAAGGCCAAGCGACCGGCGGGACGCTCGGCACGGGCTTCGTGGGGCCTCCGAGGCCGCTTCGTCCCACCGCGAGAGCCGATCAGCGATCGGCAGGGGCTCCTGGGACGCTGGCCGCCCCCGTGGACGACCTCGGCGATCGTCTGGCATCGTGGGTGGACGACCCGCGCTGGGCCGCCACGGTTCCACGAGCGCGGCCGACCGTCAGTCCTTGCCGGGTCAGGATCGTGCGGCGGCCCGTCGCGGCGGACCCCGAGCGCGCGGCCGACCCCGTGCGTGGGATCCCCAGTGCCTCCAGGTGGCCGGCCAGCGTCGTGGCGTCCTTCCTGACCTTGCCCCCTGGCTGGCCAGGACACGCTCCTCGGGGATGACGTGCAGGCGCTGCCGCAGGCCGCGCACCTGCGCGATGAGCGGGTAGTTCTGGTTCTGCTCCTCGGCCGGCCGGCCGGGATCACGGCAGATGATGTCCACCTCCAGGCCATGGACGTCGGCCAGCAGCACCAGGAGGTGGAAGGCCGAGCCCTGCTCGCCGGCCACCCGCCCCGCCGTCGCCAGCAGCTCCAGCTGCGCGCTGACCGGCAGCGTCTCCGGCTGCATGACGCTCCAGCCGTGGTCGGCCAACTCTTGCTCGAGGCGAGGAGCGTGGAGGCTGCGGTACTCGGAGTCCGAGCCCGAGCGCGATAGCCAGACGCGCAGCTCCGGGTCGCGCTGGCGCGCCGGGTAGGCCGCCAGGAAGTCGGCATGCTGGCGCGAGAAGAAGTCCTTGACGCGGTAGCCCGGCTCCGGGACATCGACGGAGCGGAAGCGAGTCGGCTCCGTCAGCAGCAGGACCTCGTTGCGCAGGCCCAGCACGTCCAGGACCTGGCGTTGCCAGCCGTGCCAGGGGGGTGGGACTGGCTCCGGCCGGCAGGCCCAGACGATGGGCCGCTCCGGGTGCTGCGCGGCGAACCAGAGCCGGACAGGCTCTCCAGGATGAAGTGGCCGAAGTGATAGGAGAGGTGGCCGGCGAAGATGACCGAGCGCGGATCGAGCCCACCGGACGCCGGGGGTCGGGCGCGAAGCCGACCTGGTCCATAGCTGCGCTGCAGCAGGCTGCCGCGCACGATGCGGCCTCGGCGTCGAAGACGCCCATCCGGAAGGCCGTCTGCCGGCGGGGGTGCGCGTAGGGCACGGCCGGCATGACGACGGCGTCCGGGCAGGACTCGACGGAGAGCGGCTCGTCCCCGGGCGGCGGTCCGGCGGCGCATGGGTCAGCCGCCCCGGTACAGTCGGGCCGTCTCCGCCGCGATGGGCCCCCAGTCGAGGCCATCCGCCCAGGCTCGCGCACGGACCCCCATGGCCGCCAGGTCGGCGCCGGCCGCGCGATGCAGGGCGCCGCCAGGGCATCGGGGTCATCCGGGTCGTAGAGGAAGGTGGCCTCCGCTGGCAGCGTCTCCGGCAGGCAGCCCAGGGCAGGCACGACCACGGGCCGCCCGTGGCTGAGCGCCAGGATGGCGCTGCCGGAGGTGAGGATGTCGCGGAAGGGCAGCACCACCACGTCCGCCGCGCGCAGGACGCGCGAGAGGTCCTCCTCCGGGATGCGCTCCAGCCGCAGGACGATGCGCGGGTCGGCCGCGGCACGCTCCTCCAGCTCGCGGCCCGAGCCTGGCCGGCAGCGGCTTGCCGCAGATGAGCAGTCGGGCGTCCGGTCCCAGGTCGCCGGAGGCGGTGAAGGCCTCCACGAGCTCGCCGACGCCCTTGTAGCCGCGGATGGACCCCACGAAGCCGAAGCACGGTGCCGCGCTCCGGAGGCCCAGCGCCCGCGCGGGCCGCGGCCGAGTCGGCGTCCACGTCGTACTGGCGCACGTAGCTGCCGTGGGGCACCACGTGCATCCGCGCCTGGGCCGCGGCGCTCGGTCGATACAGCTCGATGAGCGCCTCCCGGGCGTGGTGGCAGTGGAGGATGACCGCATCGGCGCGCTCGATGATGGCGCGGTGGGCGTCCGCCTCGCGGGGATCGTCGCCGGCCTCGTGGCCCTTGAGGTTGTGGACGGTCCAGACGATGCGCACGCCGCGCGCCTTGAGCAGGCGCAGCTGCCAGTCGAACCAGAGGACGTTGCGCCGCGACGGCTGGCCCTTGCTGCCGCCCAGGAAGTCGTGGATCCAGTGGAGGTGCACCACGTCCGGCCGGCCGTGCGCCTGCCAGGCGCCCACGAGCGGGGATCGCTCCGGCCACTCGCTGACCACCGTGGCCTCCACGCCCTGCTCCCGCAGTGCGGCCGCCAGCAGACGCTGGTAGGGGTTCCACGTGTAGGAGGGCAGCAGGATGGCCCGCAGCGGGCGGACGGCCCCGGGGCTCGGGCGGACCGCGGGCGCAGGATCGGCCACCGACATCACGCGCCCCGCTCGACGAGCACGGCCGCGATGCGCTCGCCGGCGTGCCCGTCCCAGCCCGGCGGCCCGTCGCCGGGCCGCCGCTGGGCACCGGCCAGGGCCGCGTCCAGGGCGGGCCCCAGGTCCTCCGGCGTGACCAGCCGGTTGGTGCCGGCCGTGAGCGTGATGGGCCGCTCCGTGTTGGGGCGCAGCGTCAGGCAGGGCACGTCGAGGACCGTGGTCTCCTCCTGGATGCCGCCCGAATCCGTGATGACGGCGGCCGCGCCGCGGACGAGCGACAGGAAGTCGACGTAGCCGAGCGGGTCGATGACGCGCAGGCCGGGCACGTACTCCAGCCCGGCCGCGGCCAGCGTGGCGCGGCCGCGCGGGTGGAGCGGCAGGACGACGGGCAGGCGCCGCGTGGCCTCGCGCAGCGCGCCCACGAGGGCGGCCGCGGCGGCCGGGCGTGTCCACGTTGGCCGGCCGGTGCAGCGTGGCCACGCGCGTACGGGGCCGTCACGCCCAGCCGCGCCATGACCGGCTCCGGATGCGAGGCGGTCCAGGTGCGCCAGCAGCGTGTCGATCATGGGGTTGCCCACGAAGACGACCCGCTCGCCGCTGATGCCCTCCGCGGCCAGGTTGACCTCGCCTTCCGGCGCCGTCACGAAGAGCGGGTCGCTGAGCAGGTCGGTGACGCGGCGGTTGACCTCCTCCGGCATGGTCGGGTCGAAGGAGCGCAGGCCGGCCTCCACGTGCGCCACCGGGATGAGCAGCTTGGCGCAGACGAGCGCGGCGGCCAGCGTGGAGTTGACGTCGCCGTAGACGACGACGCGGTCGGGCGCCTCGGCCAGGAAGGCCTCCTCCAGGGCCACCAGGAGGGCCGCCGTCTGGGTACCGTGGCTGCCGGAGCCCGACGCCCAGGTTGAGGTCCGGCTCGGGCAGGCCCAGCTCCTCGAAGAAGACGTCGGACATGGCGCGGTCGTAGTGCTGGCCGGTGTGCACGAGCCGCTGCGGGACGCCCGCCGCGCGCAGGGCGGCGATGACCGGGGCCGCCTTGATGAAGTTGGGCCGCGCGCCGACGACGTGGATGAGTCCGGGCATGGCGGCAAGGATGCCACGGCCGCTCGCCGGGCGCGGCGCTCGGCACGCCGACGCGCGTCGCCCGGTGCCGGTGCCATGCTCGCCCGGTCAGGCTGCCGCGGGCGTCGGCACGACCGTCGACGCGCTCGCCTGTCGAGTGCTAGAGTCGGCGAGCCGTGACAGCAGCACGCGACAGCGACAGCACGCGCCGGCAACGGCACGGTCGGCATCATCGGGCTCGGCTATGTCGGGCTGCCCCTGGCGGTCGCCTTCGCGGAGGCCGGCCTCGACGTCGTGGGCGTGGACACCTCGGCCGACAAGGTGGCCGCCATCAACGCGGGCCGCTCCTACATCGAGGACGTCCCCTCGGAGGCCCTGGCACCGCTGCTGGCCTCCGGCCGCCTCGTCGCCACCACGGACGCCACGCGGCTGCGCGACTGCAGCGCCATCCTCGTCTGCGTGCCCACGCCCCTGGGCCAGCACCGCGAGCCGGACCTCTCGTACGTCACCGCCGCGGCCGAGACGGCCATCGCCAACCTCGCCCCCGGCGCCCTCCTGGTCCTCGAGTCGACGACCTGGCCGGGCACCACGCGAGAGGTCCTGGCGCCGATGCTGGAGGCCGCCGGCCGTACCATCGGCCAGGACGCCTTCCTGGCCTTCAGCCCGGAGCGCGTCGACCCCGGCAACACGCGCTGGGGCATGCGCGAGACGCCCAAGGTCGTGGGCGGCCTCACGCCGGCCTGCGCGGCCCGCGCGGAGGCGCTCTACGCGCGCATCTGCGACCGGGTCCACCCGGTCTCGTCACCCGAGTCGGCCGAGATGGCCAAGATCATCGAGAACACCTTCCGGGCCGTGAACATCGCCCTCGTCAACGAGATGGCCATCCTCGCCGACCGCATGGGCATCGACGTCTGGGAGGCCATCGAGGCCTCGGCCACCAAGCCCTTCGGCTTCATGCCCTTCTGGCCCGGGCCCGGCCTGGGCGGCCACTGCATCCCGGTCGATCCCTTCTACCTGGCCTGGCGGGCGCGCGCCTTCGACCTCGACAGCGAGTTCGTCGAGCTGGCCGGGCGAGTCAACGTCAACATGCCCTACTACGCGGTCTCCCGCATCTCGCGGGCGCTGAACGCGCGTGGCAAGGCCGTGCGCGGCGCGGGCATCCTGCTCCTGGGCATGGCCTACAAGGCGGACGTGGGCGACCTGCGCGAGAGCCCCTCGCTCAAGCTGCTGGAGCTGCTGCGGGCCGAGGGCGCCCACGTCAGCTACCACGACCCGCACGTCGCGACGCTGCCCGGCGACGACCTCGCCTCCGTGCCCCTGGACGCGGCGACCCTCGGCGGCGGCCGACTGCGTCGTCATCGCCACCGCCCATGCCGCCCTGGACCTGGCGCTCGTGGTGGAGCACGCGGATCTCGTGGTGGACCTCCGCAACGCCGTGCGCCGGCGGCTCGCCGGGCGTGCCTCCGGGAGCGTGCCCCCCAACGTCGACGTCCTCTAGGCGGACCGTCCGCCCGCCATGACCGCCCGACCGCGCCGCGTCTGGATCGACCTCACCAACTCGCCCGCACGTCGTCTTCTTCCGGCCCATCCTGCGGCGCCTCGACGAGGCCGGCGTGGAAGCGGTCGTGACGGCCCGCGACTTCGCCCAGACCCTGGGTCTGCTGGAGCGCTTCGGCATCGCGCACACCGTCGTCGGCCGTCACGGCGGCGCCTCACTGCGCGGCAAGGGCCTGGGGCTGCGTGCGCCGTTCGACCGCACTGCTGCGCTTCGGCCGCGGGCGCGGCTTGAGCCAGGCGGTCAGCCACGGCTCCAACGACCTGGCCGTGGCAGCGCGGCTGCTGCGCCTCCACAGCACCGTGCTGCACGACTACGAGGGCGCCGCGGGCATGCACAAGATCAACTTCCGGCTGGCGGACAAGGTCATGCTGCCCGAGGTCATCCCCTTCGAGTCGCTGGCCCCGCTGGGCCTCGACCGCCGCCGCTACCGTCCCTACCCAGGCCTCAAGGAGCAGGTCGCCCTGGCCGACTTCTCCCCCGATGAGGCGTGCTCGAGGAGCTCGGCCTGGACCGCGGTCGCCCCATCGTGGTCCTTCGCCCGCCGGCCACCATGAGCCTCTATCACCGCGGCCTGGAGAACACCGTCTTCGACGACGTGCTGGCGCGCCTCCTCGCGAGCGACACCCAGGTCGTGCTGCTGCCGCGGACCCCGGAGCAGGCCGCCTCGTTCAGCGGGGCGGCGGGCGTCACCATCCCCGAGCGTCCGGTCGACGGACCCTCGCTCGTGTGGGCCGCCGACGCCGTCATCAGCGCGGGCGGCACCATGAACCGGGAGGCGGCGGTGCTGGGCGTGCCCACCTGGACCACGTTCGCCGGAGCGCTCGGGGCGGTCGACCGCTGGCTCATCGAGCAGGGCCGCATGCGGGTCCTGGAGCGGGCGGAGGACCTCGTCATCGAGAAGCGCGAGCCCGTGGCCCCGGACTTCGAGGCCCTCGCCGACGCCGTGACCGAGGAGATCCTGCGGGTCTGAGCCCTCTGTGGCGCGCCAGCGGTCCGGATCAGCGGCGCGCCAGCGACTCCATCACGGTCGGCGTGATGCGCACGGCCAGGCGCAGGTTGTCTCCGAGCTTGCAGCGCCCCTCGTCGTTCACGGCGCACTCGGTCAGGATGGCCACGGCGCACTGGGCGCGACCGCACGGCGATTCCGGCCTCGAAGGTCCGCCACACGGGTCCGCCGCTCATGCCCTGCGCCACGAAGCCGGTCGTGTCGAGCAGCGCCGGATCGCCCTTCCGGGGGACGCACCTGGCCCTGGCTGCGCCAGAGGTTCAGCCCGTTCATGTCCGCGAAGCGCGAGTCGGCCGGGTAGCCGCCGAGCTTGATGGTGCTGCCCGCGGGCAGCTGCCCGTCCGACGATTCGGTCGGCCAGATGCGCATGACCGCGCTCTCGGGATAGACGCAGTCGGGCGACGTGGTGAGCACGGCGTAGTCGTGCGCCCGACTGCCGTACGAGGTGTCCGACGCGTTGCGCCGGATGAAGCGCGGGTGCGCCCAGGCCTGCGAGACCTCGCAGCTGGCGAAGGGCGAGCCACCAGCGATCTGGCTGTAGGCGCGGTGGAGTCGAATGTCACCCGGCAGCCCGCGACGGAAGCGGAAGTCGCCCCCGGCCGCGTCGCGGGCGAGGCAGTGGCCCGCGGTCACGACCTTGGTGGGGGCGATGACGAAGCCCGTGCACACCACGCGCTCGCCGACCGTCACCAGCACGAGGCTGCGGAAGGGCCGGTCCTGCAGTTGGCTGGACGCCACCAGCATGCGATCGCCACTGTCGCCGGCCAGCACCGCGGACGCCTGGCCCACCAAGCCGGTGGCCGCCAGGGCGGCCCCGAGCGCGAGGCCGCGAGCACTCGTGTCAGGGCGGGCATCAGTCGGCCCTGCCCGGGGCCGGGGCCGCGGCTGACGTCCCTGCCGGCTCTGTCGCCGGATGCGGTGCCGCGATGACGGGCGTGGCCGCTCGACCCTCGCGCGCCAGCTTGCGATAGAGCTCCACGAGGCCCACCGCGGTGTGATCCCACGTGTAGCGCGCCAGCGCCACGGAGCGGCAGTGAGCGCGAAGCGCTCGCCGCTCGGCCAGTGGTGCCGACAGCAGGTCGGCGCAGGCGGCCGCGATGGCCGCCGGGTCGTCGATGTCCACGCAGCTCCCGATCTCCTCGGCTGCCGTCAGGCGGCACTGTTCGTTGCCTTCGCTCACGACCACGGGCACGCCGGCCATGATCGACTCGAAGAGCTTGTTGGGCAGGTTCATCTTCTGGTTCAGGGTGCGCGGCGGCTGGCCCACGAAGCAGACATCGGCCGAGGCGGTCCAGGGCATGAGGTCGTCAGGCCGGACCGCGGGCAGCAGGTAGACACGGCCGGGGTGGGCCGCCACGGCGTCGGCGATGTGCGTCTCCAACCGTCCGTAACCCATGAAGACCACGGCCGCGCCCAGCTCCATGAGGCGCGGCGAGGTGGCCGCCGCGATGAGCTCCTCCACGCCCCGGTCGATGGAGAAGCCGCCCTGGTAGAGGACGATGGGCCGCTCGGGCTCGATGCCGGTGGCAGCGCGGATGCGGTCGGAGGGCACGGGCTCCGGGTGGTCCGGTCGCCAGGCCGGCGGGCAGTTCCAGAGGACCGTGGGCCGCGGCACGCCCCAGCGGCGCACCACGAGGTCGGCCACCGGGTCGCTCACGGCCAGGAAGCCGGCGGCGTCACGCGCCCAGTCGCGCTCCCGGCGCCGCACGACCTCGCGGACCAGCCAGGGCATGCGCGCCAGCCGGGCGGCCTCCGTGTGGTAGTCGGCCACGTCGTAGACGAAGCGACCGCCCAGGCGCCGGGCGGCGCTGCGCACCACGGGCAGCACGATGAGTGACTGGGCGTGGAAGACATCCGTCTCCGGGGCCGCGGCCACGACGGCCTCCGCCCACGGCCCGGCACGGCGCGCGTTGGCGACGATCTCCAGCGTCCGACGCAGGGGGTGGCGCAGCCGATCGAGGCCGCGCGGAGCATCGGCCGGCAGGACCCGTGCCTCCGGGTCCAGGCCGACGAGACGGCTGACGAGGCGGCGCGCGCCCTGGGGCAGCGGCTTCAGGGCGCTGCTGATGCGCCGGTCGATGTCCAGGCGGGTGAGCCGAACGCCGGGCGCCAGCTCCTCCTCGGCGGGCAACCCGGGCGCCGACCAGCCCAGGATGCGCAGGCGATGGCCGTCCTCTGCCAGCGACGTCGCCGAGCGCAGGAAGCGCGAGTCGAACTCGAACGGGTTGGCGGCCACGATGGTGACGTTCAGGCGGCCCTCCCCGGGGCCAGCAGGCGTGGCGTGAGCGAGCGGGCCGGGTGCCGGCGCGCTGGCATCGAGGGCGGCTGTCATGCCGGGGTCCCCGGGCCACGCCCGCGCAGCTCGTCCCAGCGCAGCCGCAGCACCACCGCCAGGGCCTCCAGGATGATGGACTTGGACATCTTGCTGCTGCCCACCTCGCGGTCCTTGAAGACGATGGGCACCTCCACGATGCGGGCGCCACCACGGGAGGCCAGGTAGGTCGTCTCGATCTGGAAGACGTAGCCGCCGGCGTGCACGCGGCCCCAGTCGATCGATGCCAGCGTGGCCCGCCGCCAGGCCTTGAAGCCACCGGTCAGATCGTGCGGCGCCAGGCGCAGCACGATCCGGGCGAAGGTCGAGCCGCCCCGCGACACGATGCGCCGCAGCAGGCCCCAGTCACGAACGCCCCCGCCGCGGGTGTAGCGCGAGCCGATGACGAGGTCCGCCCCGCCATCGAGGGCGGCCATCATGGCGGGCAGGTAGTCGGGTGAGTGCGACCAGTCGGCGTCCATCTGGACGACGCGGCCAGCACCGCGGGCGAGCACGTCGGCGAAGCCGTCGATGTAGGCCTTGCCGAGTCCCTCCTTGCCGGCCCGGTGCAGCACGGCGATGCGCGGCTCGGCGGCGGCCAGCCCGTCGGCCAGCTGGCCGGTCCCATCGGGCGAGGCGTCGTCCACGACCAGAAGGTGGGCGCCGGGCAGGGCGTGCAGGATGGCCTCGCTGATGCCGGGCAGGTTCTGGGACTCGTTGTAGGTGGGCAGCACGACCCAGGCATCGGCATAGGGTGCCTGGTCGGCGGGAACGCTCATCGATGCAAGTCTATCGGCGCCAGCGCGAAAGGCCCTCGGGGCCACTCGCACTCAGTTCAGCCGGAGGCGCCAGGCCTGCGTCTGGGTGCCATCGGCGGAGTCCGTGCCGACGACCCGGACGACGATGCGGCCGGGGCGGTCGACGCCCTTGGTCGCGAGGAGGGCCTTGAAGGTCGTGTGGCTCACCTTGATGACGCGCAGGTCCGCGGCAGGCAGGCCGGGCAGCTTGGCGCTGACGACGGGCTTGCCCTTCATGGGTTCGGCCGACGTGAACCACAGGCGCACCTCGTCGCCGCGCCTCGGCCGCCACGTCGTGGGAGTCAGGTCGAAGGCCATGATGCGCACCGGCACCTCGTGCCCGTAGCTGCCGGCCGGCCGGGTCACCCTGATGCGTCCCTGGTAGGTGCCCTCCGGCACGAACTGCCCGGCATCGTCCCGGCCGTCCCACTCGAAGCGCAACGCGCCCTGGCTGGAGCGGCCGCGGCGTCGCCGCCGTGCCGCACGATGGCGCCGGAGGCGTCCTTGATGACCCAGCTCACGTTGGCGGGCCGCAGGAGGCGCGCACCCAGCGTGCTGGTGGCGGCCAGGGCGTCCCCGTCCGAGGGGTAGAAGAAGCCCGGCTTGAAGGAGGGTGACTTGAGGGCCGTCAGCGCCAGCGCCTTGGCCGTCGCTGGCTGACCGACGTTGCCGGCCCGGTCCGTCGGCGTGATCACGATGCGGAAGCGTCCCTCGCCGATGTACTCGCCGTCACCCCGGCGGCCGTCCCAGGTGGTGCTGCCGCGACCGCGCATCGACCAGATGCGACATCTCGCGCACGACCACGTCGTCCTTCACGACGCGGACGTCCAGGAAGGCGTTCTCCGAGAGCACGTGCGTGACCTTCAGGGTGTCGCTGAGGCCGTCGCCGTTGGGCGTGAAGATGGGCAGCGGGGTGTCGTCGGCGGAGAGGGTCACGGCGGCCTGGACGACGCTGACCTCGCTGATCACCGGCGGCTCCGTGTCCGGGGGCGGGGCGCCGGCGTTGCGCCACTCGGTGGTCGTGAAGTCGAGGTCGCCCGAGAGCGCCCGCAGGTATCCGTCGGTCGGGTGGGGGTCGATGTGGATCCGCGATCCGGGCGTGCGCACGGAGTCGTAGTAGCCGGGTTCGGCGCCGATCCAGCCGTTCATGGGGCTGACCGGATCGCGATAGCGGGTCATGAAGACCGCGTCCATCGTGGCGTCCTCGGCGAAGAGCGCGTTGATGACGTCCGCGCCGGGCTGCCAGCCGAGGTGCCAGACGACGCGCGCGCCACTGGCCAGAAAGCCGTTGGCGAAGTTGTCGACGCGCTCGACCGCGACCTCTCGGGTGGGGATGGCCATGCCGGACGAGGCGTTCCCGGAGGCGTACGAGAGGTGCGAGAGGATGACCACCGCGTTGGGCGCGAACTCGACGTTCTCGCGCAGCCAGTCGGCGCCCTTGTAGACGACGGCAGACGGGCTGCGCGCCTCAGGGTCGGCGACGTCCAGCCCGAGGCCGTTCTTCGTGGACTCGTCCAGCGAGCCGAAGGCGCTCGGCCAGCCGTTGCCGTGGCCGACGTAGATGAAGAGGTCGGCGCCGCTGGCGTGGTTCTTGACGCGCTCGACCGTGGCATCGGGGTGGAAGATGCGCGTCACCTCCATGCCCTGCGCCTCCGCGGCGTTGGCGAGCTCCCGCGCGTAGCCCAGGTAGTGGTCCGTCAGCGAGTGCACGGGTCCGGCGACGATGACGGCCCGCTTCGGCGACTGTGCCCGCGCGCTGGCCACCAGGTTGAGGGCCGAACTGGACAGCAGGATGACGCACAGCGTCAGCAGCAGCACGGCGAGGCGGATGAGCGCGTGCCGCGCCAGGGGTGGTCGCCCGCCCGCAGGCAGCCCTCGCGGTAGCTCGTGTTCGCGCATGGCTGACCAAGAGTGGCCGCGACCGCCGGGACGGGCCATCGCAAGATGGTCCTGACCCCGGGCTCCGGATGGTCCCGACCGCGGCCATGCCGCCGGGGTGGTGCGTGGCGTCGACAGCGGCGGCCCGCGTCGGTCGGCCAGGGTGGCGCTCATGGCGCCTCGGCGTCCCCGGGATCCGGGCTGGCCTCCGGGTCGGTCCCCGGCTCGAGGAAGTCCGACCGGGCCTGGGAGCGGAAGTCGGTGATGACCAGGACGTCCTCGATCTTGTCGAGGTCGGCCGACGGCTGGACCAGGGCGGTCTGCACGATGGAGCCAGGTTCCTGCTGGACGTCCACGACCCGTCCGATGGGGATGTTCCTGGGCACGAAGGAGCGGTACCGCTTGCCCAGGTCGATGCCGGCCGTGACGACGCGGTCGTTGACGGAGATCTTGTCCGTGACGGGGATGTTGGCCATGGCCAGGGGGGCGGAGAGGCGCCCGGTGACCTCGCCGGTGGCGCGGGTGCGCGTGTCCAGCCCGGTCACCAGCGAGCGCGTGTCGCTGATGAGCATGACGGCCGCCCAGCCGTTGCCCACCTCGGTCACCTTGCCCGCCAGGGCGCCCCCCTCCGAGAGCACGGGCGCCCCCCGGGTGATGCCGGCGTCGGTGCCGCGGTCGATGGTGATGACCCGCTCGAACTGCGTCGCCTGCCGGTTGGTGACGCCGGCGGCCACCGTCTCGAACTCCAGGCGGTCGCGGACGTCCAGGAGGCGGGTGAGGCGCTGGTTCTCCTCCATGACGGCGTCCAGCGTTCCCAGCTGCTCCTGGAGCTGCTGGACGCTGGACTGCAGGGCCAGGTTCTCGCGCCGCAGGCTCTCGATCTCGCCGAAGGCACCCAGCACGTCCGTGACGGCGCGCGTGCCATCGGAGAGCGTCTCCTGCACGGGCGTGACCGCGTAGAGCACACCGCGGCGCAGCTCCTGCACGGGCGCCGAGCCGCTCACCACGAGCAGGGCCAGGCAGAGGCCCACGAGGACGACGAAGACGATGACTCGGCGCCGGGTGGTGCGGTCGTTCAGCACGGCGGCCTCAGCGTGGTGGCCTCGAGTACGTCTCGGCCACCAGGGCGCGCTCCATGTACGGGTCGTCGATCGATTCGAGCACGATGCCGGTGCCGCGCACGACGCAGGTCAACGGGTCGTCCGCGACGTGCACGGGCATCTGCGTGGCTTCCGCGATGCGCCGGTCGATGCCCTGCAGCAGCGAGCCGCCTCCTGCCAGCACGATGCCCTGGTCGACGATGTCCGCCACCAGCTCCGGTGGCGTCTCCTCGATGGTGTCCTTGATGGTGCTGATGATCTGCGCCAGTGAGGCGTCGATGGACTCGCGCACCTGCTCGGCCGTGATCTCCACGAAGCGGGGCAGGCCGGTCAGCAGGTCGCGCCCGCGCATGGCCACGTGCTGCGTGTCGTAGGACCCGGGGTAGGCCGAGCCGATGGCGATCTTGATGTCCTCGGCGGTGCGCTCGCCGATGAGCAGGTTGTACTCACGCCGGGCGTAGGCGATGACGTCCTGGTCCAGCTCATCGCCACCGACCCGGACGCTCCGACTGACGACGATGCCGCCCAGGCTGATGACAGCCACCTCCGTGGTCCCGCCGCCGATGTCCACGATGAGGTTGCCGCTCGGCTCGCTGATGGGCAGCCCGGCGCCGATGGCGGCCGCCATGGGCTCCTCGATGAGCCTGGCCCAGCGCGCACCGGCGTTGAGGGCTGCGTCCCGAACGGCGCGGCGCTCCACCTCCGTGACGCCGGAGGGGATGCCCAGCAGCATGCGCGGCCGCGGTACGAGCCCGACGCGGTCGTGCACTCGCTGCACGAAGTACTTGATCATCTGCTCGGTGACGTCGAAGTCGCTGATGACGCCGTCGCGCAGCGGACGCACCGGGGTGATGCTGGCCGGGGTGCGGCCCACCATGCGCTTGGCTGCCGCGCCGATCTCGATGACCTTGCGCGACTTGGTGTCGACCGCGACGATGCTCGGCTCGCTGATGACGATGCCACGTCCGCGCACCCAGACGAGCGTGTTGGCCGTGCCCAGGTCCATCCCGATGTCCCGGGAGAACGCACCGAAGAATGCGTCGATCATGGTCCGAGAGGCGTCCTCTTTGGGTGGCCGGGCAGCGACCACGGACGATGCGGCAGCGGCGGCACGGGGACGCCCTCACGACAAGGGCAGCCTGGTGCGCCGGGACGGGCCACGGCGACCCTCCTCGGCCGTTCCCTGACGGCCGACTCCAGGGGGCGAAGTATACCCGCGGCCTCGGGGGCGCCCAGCCGAACGGCTCCGGGACAGCGAAGCCCGAGCGGCGTACGGCCGCCCGAGCTCCGGGGAGGGGGTCCGCCCAGCAGGGACGGACCCGGTGTTCGACGTGGGGACGGTCAGTTGCCGGGGAAGACCAGGCTCAGCGGTCCCTGCTTGCCGGGCTCCGGCCAGCGCTCCGTGACCATCTTCTGCTGCGTGAAGAAGCGGATGCCGTCCTCACCGCGCATGGCCAGGTCGCCGATGGCCGACTCCTTGGCGCCGGCGAAGGAGAGGTAGCCGGCGGGCACCGGGATGGGCACGTTGACGCCGATCATGGGCACCTCCACCTCCAGCTTGAAGCGGCGCGCGGCGCCGCCGCTGGTGGTGAAGATGGCCGTGCCGTTGGCGTACTTGTGGCCGTTGACCATGCCCAGCGCCTCGTCGAACGTGCGGGCATGGACGATGCCCAGCACCGGGCCGAAGATCTCTTCCTGGAAGACCTGCATCTCCGGGGTCACCCCGTCGAAGAGGCTCACGCCCAGGTAGAAGCCATCCGGGTGGTCGGGGTGCTGGAAGTCGCGCCCGTCGACGACGAGCTCCGCGCCCTCCGCCTCACCCGTGGCGATCCACTGGATGATCGACTCGCGGTGCTCCGCCGAGTAGATGGGGCCCATGTCGCTGTCCTTGTCCATGCCAGGACCGACCTTGAGCTTGCCGATGCGCTCGAGCAGCAGCGGGCGCAGCGCCTCCGCGGCATCACCGACGGTGATGACCAGGGTCTGGGCCATGCAGCGCTCGCCGGCGGAGCCATAGCCGGCCGCCACCGCGGAGTCCGCCACCAGCTCCATGTCCGCATCCGGCAGGACGACCATGGCGTTCTTGGCGCTCACGTAGGAGCCCACGCGCTTGCCGCGCCTGGTGCCTTCCTCGTAGACGTAGCGGCCGACCGGCGTGGAGCCCACGAACTGGATGGCCTTGACGTCCGGGTGCTCGACGATGGCCGTCACCGCCTCGCGACCGCCGTAGACGACGTTGAAGACGCCGTCCGGCAGCCCGGCCTCCTTCCACAGCTCCGCCTGCAGCTGCGAGGCGCCGGGCGTATGGGAGGAGGGCTTCCAGACCATCGTGTTACCGCAGGCCATGGCGATCGGATAGATCCACATGGGCACCATGACCGGGAAGTTGAAGGGCGTGATGGCCGACGTGACGCCGAGCGGCTGGCGCAGCGTGAAGGCATCCACCTTGGAGGAGACGTTGGGCGTGTTGATGCCGGCCAGGTGGACGGGCAGGCCGCAGGCGAACTCCACCGTCTCCAGGCCGCGCATGACCTCCGCCAGCGCGTCGGGGAAGGTCTTGCCGTGGTCGCGGGTGATGAGCGCAGCAAGCTCCTCGCGGTGCTCATAGACCAGCGCGCGGTAGTTGAAGAAGATGTTGCTTCGGGCGATGAGCGGCATGTCCCGCCAGGCCGGGTAGGCGGCCTTGGCGGCGGCCACGGCGACATCCACGTCGCTCGCCCCACCGCGCGGCACGCGGGCGATGACCTGCCCCGTGGCCGGGTCGTAGATGGGACCCGCCTGTTCCGGCAGGACCCCCACGGGGCGACCGTCGATCCAGTGGGAGAGGACGGGCAGGGTGACTGCCTGGGCGGGGGAGTCGATGGCCACGGTGGAGCCTCCTTGGAGCGGGTCGTCACGGTTCTGGGCGGGCCGGGGGCGCGGCATCAGGGCGCGCATCGCAGCACGCAGCGAACCTGCTACGTGCATCGTAGCGCCAGTGTCCCGCCTGGCCACCAAGGCCGGCATCGGCCCGCGGACCCGATTCGAGCGGGTCGGATGGCCTGCCCGTGCCTGGCTGCTGCCGGCCGGCTCCGGAGGCGCGGCGCCGTCGGTCACGGCGCCGTCAGGCACCCACCTCACAGGCGGGCGTCAGGCACGTTCGAAGGCCACCCCGCGGTCACGCAGGCTCACGAACGAGCCATGGCCGATGACCAGGTGGTCCAGCACGGCGATGTCCAGGAGTCGCCCGGCGGCCACGGCCTCCGCCGTCATGTGCAGGTCATCCGGGCTGGGGGTCGGGTCGCCAGAGGGGTGGTTGTGCACCAGGATGAGCCGCGCCGCATGCAGCCGGACGGCGTCCCGGAAGAGTTCGCCGATGCGCACCAGCGCAGCCGAGACGTTGCCGCGGTACACGGTGCGCATGGCCTGCACGCCGTTGCGGGTGTCCATGAGCACCACGCGAAGCTCCTCGCTGGGCAGGTGCCCGAGGTCCGCGATGAGCCGCGACGGCCAGGTCCGATGGACCCCGGATGACCCAACGCCCGGCGGGCCAATCCGTGACTGCGCGACGACCCAGCTCGAAAGCCGCCGTCAGCTGCGCCGCCCGGGCCGGCCCCACCCCGGGCACACGCTGCAGCTCCTGGGGAGAGGAGGTCGCCAGCCCGGAGAGCCCGTCGCAGTGGACGAGCGCCTCCTCAGCGAGCGCCGCGGCCGAGACCTGCCGTGCGCTCGGTGACCAGAGCAGGCTGATGAGCTCCGCCGACGACAGGCCGCCAGGCCCGCGGGCCGCGAGGCGCTCCCGCGGCCGCTCCGTGGCCGGAAGGTCCCGGACCGCCCTGCGCTGCGTCCCCGTGCTGGTGCTCGTCATCGTGCTCCCGTGCGTTCAAGGCCTGGTGCCTCCGGGTCCGGACGACGGAGCCCGCCGATTCCCCCGCCGTCCGATCCCGAAGGCATCGCGAAGCCTAAGGAGCATGGCTTCACGGGCGCTTCGTCGCCGGTTCCCGGCCACTTGCCGTACAGCCGGCGGCCGTGGAGAACCGACGCTCAGGTCGACCGGGGCAGCGTCGAGGCCAGCAGCGACAGGAAGAGCAGCAGCGAGTTGTAGGTGACGTGACCGGCGATGGCAGCCGCCATACCGCGCCGCAGGAACAGCCAGCCCAGCACGAAGCCCACCGGCAGCAGCACGACGGTCTGGAGGAGCGCCTGCGCTGCGCCCTCGACGAACGACGTGGTGCTGATGTTGGCGATGTGGATGAGCGCGAAGAAGAGGGCGCTGCGCACCAGGGCGCTGCGTGGCCCGAGGTCGCGCAGCCACGCCGTCAGCGCGAAACCACGGAAGAAGAGTTCCTCGCCGATGGGGATGATGAGGGCCGCCGCAAGCGCGATGGCCAGCGCCTCCGCAGAGGTCTCGGCGACGGGGAGGACGCTGGGCGCCTCGACATCGAGGAGGCGCGCCAGGATGCCGCCCAGCAGCGCCAGGCCGAGCGTCGCGGGAAGCATGACCGCGACGGCCTCGCCGATGGCTCGCAGCGTCGGGTGCAGGCCGGCGCCCTGCCAGGTCGGCCAGCCCATCTGGGGCCACGTGAGCGCGCCCGTGCGGACCACGAAGAGCCACACGAGGACCGCGTAGCCGATGGCCTGCAGCGTGCCGACGGCCAGGAATCCGAAGGGCTGCTCGGGATCGAGCAGATCGCCCAGGAAGACCACCGTCCCGACGATCACGAAGGCCATCAGGTAGGTGAGGAAGACGAGGAGCGGCGACGGGCCGTGGTAGCGGTCCGCGGGTCGGTCGCGGCGCTCCAGCACCTGGTAGCCGCAGGCCGTGGCCAGGCCGAGCGTGAGGAGGACGGCCCCGACGGTCACCAGGAGCAGCCGCGATCCCTCCGCGCTGGCCATGGGGCCGATGACGAACGTGAGCACCAGCCCGGCCACCGAGAGGATCCAGGCCACCAGGTAGAGGCCCGGAGCCCGACGCCCCTCCAGCGTGAAGACGCCGCCGCCAGGCGGGCCGGAGGGCGCGCCCGCGTCGATCCCGGGCACGGCTGCGCCAGCGGGCGCAGCGGACTCGGAGGGCATCGCCGGTCCAGTGGGCGTGGCTGGGTCAGCGGGCTCGGTGGGCGCGGCTGGTCCAGCGGGCGCGGCTGGGTCAGCGGGCGTGGCCGCCACGCCCAGGTCCGCAGGGGCGTCCGCCACGCGGGCCGGTCCTGACGACGGGCCTTCCTGGCGCGGACCGGTCACGGTGCGGCTGGGCGCAGCCTAGATCCCGGTCAGCGGTTGGGCGCCGGTCGCGGGCGGGTTGGAGCTGCTGGCCGCCGCGCCGCTGGCGAGCGAGGTGACTGCTGGTGGCGCCGGAGCTCCGGGGCGCGGGCGAGGGTGCCGAGCCGGGGAGCGACGGCGGCGGACCGCTCGGCTTGCTGGGGGCAGGCGACGGTGCCATGGGCGCACTCCGAGCCGGAGCAGGCGGCGGGGGCGGGATGCGCACCGGGGCCGGCTGCTGTGGACGCGGCGCGGGCCGGGCGGACGGCATGTAGACCGCCAGGCCGGGTGCCTCGGCGCGCTCGAAGTCCTTGCCGCACCAGGCGCAGAGCGTCCAGTCGAGCTCGATGAGGCGCTCGCAGTTGGGGCAGACGCGGCGCAGCCGGTTGCGGCAGGTCGGGCAGATGATCCACTCCTCGTGGACCGGCCGCGAGCAGTTGGCGCAGTGGGCATGCGAGGCCACCTCGGCCAGCATCGCCTCCTCCGCCAGCATCCGCTCGTTGACCTCGGCGATGGTCTCCTTGGGCCGCACGATGCGGTAGATGAGCAGGCCGAAGAGGAAGAAGATGGGCGTGAAGATGATGATGGCCGCCGCGGCCACGTAGGGCGTGAAGGCGCTCGCGGAGCGCAGGCGCATGTCCCGGTAGGCCCAGTAGGCGCTGGCCAGCCAGATGAGCACGATGTACGCCACCAGGACGCGGATGCCGATCTGGAAGGCATCGCTCTCGACGAATCCGGAGATGGTGGCGTCAAGCTCTCCGAACAGATCATCGAACATGGACTGGCGGCCTCGTGGTGCGTCGGGAATCTGGCGGCATGCGCGGGCCGCCAACGGCGCGCCGAGTGTAGCAGCGGACCGTCGAGTCGGCCCGTGCCCTACCCCGTGCGGCCGGGCGCCCCGGCCGCGTCGACGGCGTTGCGGAAGGCGCGCATGAGCTCCGCCGCCAGCTGGTTGGTGGTCATGGTGCTGGCGCGGACGGGGTCCCAGCGGACCGCGGTGAGCATGAGCAGGGGGCGCCGCCAGGGCTGCGCGTCGTCCTCGGCCGGCGGGCATGCGCAGGCGGATGAGCTGCCGTCCGTCCTCCTGGTCGAGCAGGCCCATGAGGGCGTTGGAGAGCGTGGGCCCGATGACCTGCAGGGGCGCCACGGGCGGCGGACCCGCCACCGGCGCGACGGCCCGGGCCTCGACCACGCCCTCGTCGTCCTCCACCCAGAGCGTCGTCAGCCACCAGCCGTCGTCCAGGACGGAGGGTCGCAGCATCCCCAGGCGCACGCGTGGACCGGGCTCGCCGGCGGGGCCGCGCAGGCGCATCGGCTCCGCACGAGCGAAGGAGGGGCCGGGCGACGGTGCTCGGGCGGGGATGGGCTCCGCCTCGTGAGCGACCGGGTCGTGCCGATCGGGCGGGTCGTGCGTGTCCGACGGGCCGTCGCTCACTCCCATTCGATGGTGGCGGGCGGCTTGCTGCTGATGTCGTAGACGACGCGGTTCACGCCGGGCACCTCGTTGACGATGCGGGCGCTGATCTTGCCCAGCACGTCGTAGGGCAGCTTCGCCCAGTCGGCCGTCATGCCGTCCTCGCTGGTCACGGCCCGGATGGCCACCACGTTCGCGTAGGTGCGCCCATCGCCCATGACGCCCACGCTGCGCACCGGGGTCAGGATGGCGAAGGACTGCCAGACGTTGCGGTACAGGCCGGCCGCCTTGATCTCGTCGATGACGATCCAGTCGGCCTCACGGAGCGTGTCCAGCCGCTCGCGCGTGACCTCGCCGATGATGCGGATGGCCAGGCCGGGGCCCGGGAAGGGCTGGCGCTGCACCATCTGCTCGGGCAGTCCCAGCTGCAGGCCGACCTTGCGCACCTCGTCCTTGAAGAGGTAGCGCAGCGGCTCGATGAGCTGGAAGCGCAGGTCGGAGGGCAGCCCGCCGACGTTGTGGTGCGTCTTGATCTTCTGGGCGGCCTTGGTCTCCGGGGCGGTCGACTCGATGACGTCCGGGTAGAGCGTGCCCTGCGTCAGGAAGTCGATGCGCCCGAGCCGGGCCGCCTCCTCCTCGAAGACGCGGATGAACTCGTCGCCGATGATGCGGCGCTTCTGCTCCGGGTCCTCCACCCCGGCCAGGCGGGCCAGGAAGCGCTCGCGGGCATCGACCATCACGAGGTTCATGCCCAGGTTGGCCTCGAACGTGTCGCGCAGCAGCTCCGATTCGCGCTTGCGCATGAGCCCGTGGTCGACGTAGATGCAGGTCAGGCGGTCGCCCACGGCGCGGTGGACGAGCGCCGCCGCGACGGCTGAGTCGACGCCGCCGGAGAGCGCGCAGATGACCTTGCCCTCCGAGCCGGTGGCGCGGGCGTGCTCGTCGACGCGCTCGCGGATGCGCTCCACGGTGGAGTCGATGAAGTTGGCCGACGTCCACTCCGGAGCCGCGCCGGCGATGCCCAGGACGAAGTTGGCGAGCACGTCCCTGCCCCGCGGGGTGTGCACGACCTCCGGGTGGAACTGGATGCCGTAGAGGCTGCGGGCGGGATCGGACAGGCCGGCGAAGGGCGTGGAATCGGTCTGGGCGGTGGCCGTGAAGC
Source organism: uncultured Chloroflexia bacterium (assembly GCA_963766685.1). Taxonomy (GTDB): domain Bacteria; phylum Chloroflexota; class Limnocylindria; order Limnocylindrales; family CSP1-4; genus JAFMJV01. The sequence continues at coordinate 64,966 of CAVYBJ010000002.1, read as the reverse complement.
CGGCCGGCAGCCGGGTGATGGAATCGCCGTGGCTCATCCAGACGGGCTGCTCCGTGCCCAGGCCGGCCAGCAGTCGGTCGTCCGGGGCGATGGAGACGACGGCCGGGCCGTACTCGCGCCGGGGCGTCTGCATGACGTCGCCGCCGAGCTCGATGGCCATGAGCTGCGCGCCGTAGCAGATGCCCAGCACGGGGATGCGGCCGCTCCAGGTGGCGGGGTCAGGCCGGGGGGCGGCCGCGTCGTAGACGGAGTTGGGGCCGCCGGAGAGGATGATGCCCTTCACGCCCCGTCGCTCGAGGACCTCGAAGGGCGTGTCGTACGGCAGCAGCTCCGAGTAGACGTCCAGCTCGCGGACGCGCCGGGCGATGAGCTGCGCGAACTGGCTGCCGAAGTCGAGGACGACGACGCTGTCCGGCGGCTCCGGCGGGCGGCTGATGGTCGGGCGGTCATCGGTCGGGCGCTCGGGGGCCGGTGCGTCGAGCGCGACCTCCAGGTACGCCTCGACCTCCGCGTCGTCCGGCGCCAGCACGCGGTGCCCGGCGTTGGCGATCTCGCCGTGGACGGTCTTGCCGCGCTGCTTCTCGTGCTCGCCCTCGACCGCTCGCCCGTCTTCCTCGACCCTGTCCGTCAATCCGCTCCCCTTGGCTGCCCGTGCACCCGAGTCTATCGGACGCCGTGCTGCCGCCAGGGAGGCGCCGGGCGAAGGGCGCGCTCCCGGTGCCCATGGCGCGGATCAGTCGAGCGGCAGGCCCCAGCGGGCGCGATCCACGAACGAGGGGCTGCCGTCCAGCGCGTCGCGCCACGGCCGCAGGTAGTCCCGCCCCGGCTCGCTCACGCCTCCGAGCGCCAGCACGTAGGCCGTCAGCCGCAGGCCGCAGCGGAAGCCGTTGCGCAGCTCGTGGGCCATCTCGTGGGGCGGTTCCACGCGGGAGGCATCGACCGCCGCCAGCCGCGCGCTGACCAGCTCGGGGCTCGGGTCTGCCAGCGAACCGGGGAACCAGTCCTCGCCGGGCCGGCCGAAGAGGTAGCCACCCATGTCCCGCTGCCACGCCTTCGCCAGTCGGATGGCCGACCTGAGCGGAAGGGTCCGGGCGTCGTCGAGAAAGGCGACCACCTCGCGCTGATGGAGGCCGTAGCGGGCGTGGCCGACCGAGGCGAGCCAGGGTGCCGTGCAGCGTGCCTCCAGCGCCCGGATGGCAGCCGGGTCTCGCATCTTCTGGCTGATGGCATCACCCAGGAGCCGCCACTGCGCGTAGGCGTTGGCCACCACGATGCCGTTCCCGAACACCCGGCCCCGCGGGAAGAGGAGCGGCGGCGCCTCGTCGAGTCGCTCCCGCCAGACACGCTCGACGGCGTCCTGGAGCGCCTGCGATCGCGCCCACATCCGCACGCTGAGCATGCCCTCGAAGGCGTCGAAGAAGAGCGGTGGCTCGTCGCCCAGGCTGTAGGTGACGCGCGCGCGTTCAGCGCCGGTCAGCGAGCGGACCGACGCGAAGAAGGTCCGCAGCGGGTCGGTCCAGGCTCCGTAGTCGAACGTGAGCGGGTCGTCGAACGCCGGGTCGTAGTCCCAGGCTGGCCGGGGCGGCGGAGCCGCGGCGCCGTCCCAGAACCACGACGTGTCCTTCGGCGGCGCCGATGGTGGGGACGGCCTCGGCTCGGCGGCCGCGGGCGGCTCGGCGGCCGGGGCGGCGGTCCGGGCCGACTGGCCCGGCGGACGCTCCCATGGCTCCAGCGCGGCGGCGGCTTGGGCAGCTGGGCCCGCAGCGCGGGGTCGAGCAGCCACTCGCGGGCGATGTTGAGGCGCTTGGTCTCGTCGAGCCCGGCGATGCCCGCGATGTCCGGGTGGACGTGGCGGATCCGCGACTTGTAGGCCCGGTCGATCGTCGCCGCATCCGCGCTGGCGTCGACACCGAGCAGCTCGAAGGGGTCGAAGTCGGGCGGCGTCATGAAGGCGTCTGTGGATGGGATGGGCCGGTCTTCACATGCGGCTGGTCCCGCTCATCGAGGCGGCAGGGTCGGCCGACATCCTGGCACTCCTTCACGCGGACGCGGGGCCACGGCGCGGCCAGTGCCGATCGATCAGGGGGTATCGGCCGTCCCATCCGCGCAGCGCAATGTAGCAGGACACCCGTGACAGGGCGACTGGTCAGGACCCCGACCCCCTGTGCCTGCCCCACACCTCTGCCAGCAGATCGTGAGGCAGCCGATGCGCGACGTGGCCGTCGCGGCCGGTCATCGTCTCCGCGGCCACGAGGGCGTTGACGATGGACTCCTCGACCGACTCGATGGCAGCCCAGAAGAGCGGGCTCAGCCAGGCCTCGTCGACGGCGCGCAGGGCGCGCTCGCGGGGCACGGCCGCGGCCTCGTCGGAGATGGCGAAGGGCGGGTTGCCGGTGGCGAAGGCGAGGATGAGGTCGCCGCTGCTGTTCTCTCCGGCGCCGCCGGCACGGGCGATGCCGAGGGCGCCCCGCTGCGCGAGCCGTCGGCACTGGTGCGGCAGGAGCGGCGCATCGGTGGCCAGGACGACGATGATCGAGCCGGCGTCCTGGCGAGCGACGGCTCGCAGGCCGGGGTCGCCAGTGGCCTCAGCCCATGACGAGGGCACGACGTCCACGCCGATCTCGCGTCCCACGGGCACGCCATCGACGGCCAGCCGCTCTCGCCGCCCGTAGTTGGCCTGCACGAGCGCGCCGACCGTCCAGCCGCCGTCGGCCTCCGACAGGACCCGGGAGGCCGTCCCGATGCCGCCCTTGAAGTGGTGGCACATCATGCCCGTGCCGCCACCGACGTTGCCCTCGGCCACGTCGGCAGAAGCCGCCGCCAGGGCCGTGAAGACGTGCTCCGGTCGCACGTGCATGCCGTCGATGTCGTTCAGCCAGCCGTCGTACGTCTCGCCCACCACCGGCAGCGTCCAGGCCTCGCGTCCCGGCTGGTGGGCCGCGGCCACGAGCGCGTCCCGCACGACCCCCACCGAGTGCGTGTTGGTGATGCCGATGGGCGAGGTCAGCCGCCCCGATTCGCGGATCCACTCGAGGCCCGTGAGCTCGCCGTTGCCGTTCAGCCGGTGGGCGCCCGCGAAGACGGCCTCACGGAAGGGATCCCCCTCGTGCGGCACCACGATCGTGACCCCGGTCCGCACGGGTCCCTGGCCCACGAGCAGCGGACCCTCGACCCTCGATGAGCGTGACGTGGCCGACGCGCACCCCGGCCACGTCGCTGATGGCGTTGCGGGGACCCGGCTCCAGCAGGCCGATGCGGATGCCCAGGTCCCGGGCGCGGGTGACCGGCGCGACCGACGACATGGCTAGCGCAGGCGGGTCACGTACAGGTTCCGCGTCGCGCCGGACATGGGACCCGATTGCAGCACGATGGCGACCTTCTTGCCGATGCTGGCGACGTTGGGCGCCATGCGCAGTCGCTCCGCCTCAGGGGCGACCGAGCGCGCGCGCCGCAGGCTGATCGCCGTCGTCCGGGCTCCAGCGCGAGACGACCTCCGTGGCCATCAGCCGCGAACGACGGACCCGTTCCTTCACGTAGGTGATCATGGCCTTGCGGCCGTCCATGAGGACGAGGTCCGCCGCACTGAAGCTGTAGCCCTTCGGTGCCTTCAGGAGTCGGTCGTCCCAGCTCGCGCCGTCGTCGGCAGAGCGGGACAGGATGACGCCCCCGTCCGTCGACTGCAGCGAGGCCATCACCGTGCGGCCCCTGGCGTCCAGTTCCGGCCAGCCGTAGCTGCGCCGAGCGGTGATGGTGCGTGACGGCCCGAAGGTCCGGCCACGGTCGTCCGAGCTGCGGATCACCACGCTGCTCGCCTGGCAGCGACCCTTTGGCGCGAGAGACCAGGCCGCGTGCACGAGGCGCCGTGACGCCACGAGGCCGACGAGCCCGTCCGTGAGCCGCTCCCGGCAGTCGATGGACAGGCCCGTCCGGCCGATGGTCCGGGCCTCGCCGAACGTACGGCCCGCGTCTCGACTGCTGCGTACGCGGACCCGGCCCTTGGCGCGGTCCGTCCAGGCCACCGTCACCAGCTTGCCGGCCGCACCGACCGCCACCGCGGGTACGCCGATGCCGTCCTCGTTGCGTGTCGAGAAGACCACCTCCGGCTCGGCGAAGGTGTCGCCACCGTCGCGGCTGACGCGCACGAAGAGCGTGTGCCTGCGGGGCCCGTGGGCACGCCAGGCGACCGCCACCACGCCGCCCCTGGCCGCCAGCGCCAGGTTGGGCACGACGTGGCGCAGGTCCCGGGTGGCCGCGAAGATCGGCTCGACGTCGCTCCAGGTGGCGCCGCCGTCCCCGGAACGCTGGTAGAAGACGCGGTCATCCAGCTGACCGTCTCCGGTACGCGGGTGCGCCAGGTGCAGCTTGCCCGCCGTCGGCGGAGAGCTGGTGCAGGGAATCGAGCCGCGAGCTCCGCTCGTCGGTGACGCGCTTCATCGTCGTCCAGCCGCCAGCGAAGGTGGTGGCAGGCAGCAGGACGGCCAGCAGCGCGAGCAGCAGGGCGACGGTCGGCATGACGGGCGCACGGCGGCCGCCCCCGCTGGCAGGGTTCCTCACCACCCGAGTGTGGCCGGTGCGCTGAGGCACCGGGTAGGGTACGGCCGTACCATGGCTCGACGCGGGACGTTCGGGGCCGGTGGAGCGACGCTTCACCCGAGGCCCGGCACGCCGGCATAGGCGGGCAGGGCCGGCTGGCCGCCGAGGTGCGCGTAGAGCACGCGCGAACCAGCCGGGATCTGGCCCGAGCGCACCAGGCCGATGAGCCCGGCCATCGACTTGCCCTCGTAGACCGGATCGGTGAGCATCCCCTCCTGGCGCGCGGCCAAGTGGATGGCCTCCACCGTGCCCTCGTCGGGGATGCCGTAGGCGGGGCCCTCGTAGCCGCCGAGGAGGATGACCTCGTCGTCTCGCAGCTCGCGCGCCAGCCCGATGCGCCCGGCGGTGTCGCGCGCGATGCGCGTCACCTGCTCACGGGTCCGGGCCAGCGTCGCAGAGCCATCGATGCCGATGACGCGGCGGTCGTCCCGGCCCTCCAGGGCGAAGCCGGCCACCATGCCGGCCTGCGTCGAGCCGGTCACGCTGCAGACGATGATGGTGTCGAAGAAGACGCCCAGCTCGGACTTCCTGCTGCGCCACCTCGCGGGCCCAATCGGCGAAGCCCAGACCGCCCAGCGGGTGGTCCGAGGCGCCGGCCGGGATGGGGTAGGGCCTGCCGCCCGCGGCCTCGACCGACTCCAGGGCCTGGCGCCACGAGTCACGGATGCCGATGTCGAAGCCGGCCGGGTCCATGCGGATGTCGCCACCCAGGATCCAGGTCAGCTGGATGTTGCCGACACGCTCGTAGACGGGATCCGGCCAGTCGACCCAGTGTTCCTGCACGGTCACCGCCTTGAGGCCCAGCTTGGCGGCCACGCCGGTCACCTGGCGAGTGTGGTTCGACTGCACGCCGCCGATGGAGACGAGCGTGTCACAGCCCTGCGCCAGCGCATCAGCCACGAGGTACTCGAGCTTGCGCACCTTGTTGCCACCGAAGGCGATGCCGGAGTTGCAGTCCTCGCGCTTGGCCCAGATCTCCACGCCCCCGCCCAGCGCCGCTGAGAGACGCGGCAGCGGGTGGACCGGTGAGGGACCGAAGAGGAGCGGGATGCGCGGGTAGTCGTCGATGCTCATGACGGTTGCCTCCCCTGTCCGGCAGCCTGCTGCCACGACTTGCCTTCGACCGCGATGGCCGGCGCGAAGACCATCTCCACCTGCTGCATGGCCCGGATGTCCACGGCGCCCAGGGCCGCCATCGACTGCCGCAGCGCGCCCACGAGGTTCTCGCTGCCATCGGCCACCCGCGAGGGGCCGAAGAGGATGCGCTCCAGCGAGCCGGCTGTCCCGACCCTGATGCGGGTGCCGCGCGGCAGCGTGGGCGAGGGGGAGGCCATGCCCCAGTTGGTGCCGTGGCCGGGTGCCTCCTCCGCGCGCGCCAGCGGCGAGCCCAGCATGACCGCGTCGGCGCCAGCGGCGATGGCCTTGGCCAGCTCCCCGCCGCGGCGCATGCCGCCATCGGCCACCACGGGCACGTAGCGGCCGGTGCGCTCGAAGTGGTCGTCCCGGGCTGCGGCCACGTCGGCGATGGCCGTCACCTGCGGCACGCCGATGCCCAGCACCTCCCGCGTGGTGCAGGCGGCACCCGGCCCGACGCCCACGAAGATGGCAGCGATGCCCTGCTCCATGAGCTGTGCCGCCGCCTCGTAGGAGGTCGTGTTGCCGACGGCCACGGGGATGCCCATGAGCCGCGTGAAGTCGGCCAGCTCCAGCGGCTCGTAGCCGGACGCAAGGTGCTGCGCGGACGAGACCTGCGACTGCACCAGGAACGCGTCGGCGCCGTGCTCCGCGCAGAAGGGGCCCCAGCGGCGCGCGGCGGGCGGCGTGGCCGAGAGCACGGCCGGCGAACCAGCGGCGTGAAGCTCGGCGATGCGGCGCGCCACGAGGTCCTCGCGGATGGGCGCCTCATAGGCCGCCGTGAGGACCTCCTGGACCTCCTCCGCCGGGGCGCCGGCGATCCGCTCGAGGATCGTGGCCGGGTCCTCGTAGCGGGCCTGCACACCTTCCAGGTTCATGACCGCGATCCCGCCCAGGCGGTGCAGCTCGCCCGCGAACCGCACGTCCACGACGGCATCCATCGAGGCGGCCAGGACCGGGATGCCGAGCGAGAGCCCGGCCATGCGCGATGCGGGTGTCCACGTCAGCCGGCTCCACGGTACGCGTGCCCGGAGCCAGCGAGACGTCGTCAAAGCCGTAGGCGCGACGCAGGCTGTCCGTCTTGGCGGGTCGGCGCGAGCTGGACGGGGCCGTGGTGGCCGTCGGGGTCGCGAGCCCCGGCGTGTCGGCCTCTCGGGTGCTCACGACCGATGGACCCTCCTTGGCGCCGTGCCGCGGGGCAGGTGCGGACGGCCCTGCGACGAGCTGGATGCGCGGCAGCCGCCCGGTCCCGCCGGGACCTGGCTGCATGGGGACCGCGGTAGCGGCAGTATACCGACGTGACCGACGGACCCGAGCCCAGCCGCCCTGACGTCCCGCAGGTGACGCTCGCGGACGTGAAGGCCGCCGCGGAGCGACTGCGCGGCGTGGCCCTGCGCACGCCGCTGCTGGCGTTCGGGCCCCTGCCTGAACCTGGCGCGCCATCGGTCTGGCTCAAGGCGGAGAACCTGCAGCCCATCGGTGCCTTCAAGATCCGCGGCGCCTACAACGCCCTCGCGCAGCTCTCCCCGGAGGAGCGTGCCGCGGGCGTCGTCTCGCACTCCAGCGGCAATCACGCCCAGGGCGTCGCCCGGGCCGCGCGGCTCCTGGGCATGCGCGCCGTCATCGTCATGCCCAGCGACGCGCCAGCCATCAAGGTCGCCGGCGTGCGCGCCGATGGCGCCCACATCGAGTTCGTCGGCACGGACAACGAGGAGCGCATCGCTCGCGCCGACGAGCTGGCCGCCCGCCATGGCATGGCTCTCGTGCCCTCCTTCGACGACGCCCGCATCGTGGCCGGCCAGGGCACCCTCGGCCTCGAGATCGTGGAGCAGCTGACCGAGGTGGGGGCGCGTCCGGAGGAGCCGCTGACGGTGATCGTGCCCATCGGCGGAGGCGGCCTGTCCGCTGGCGTCTGCGTCGCCGTCAAGGGCCTCCGGCCGGACGCCACGGTCATCGGTGTGGAGCCGGAGCTGGCGGCGGACGCGGCCGACTCCATGCGCGAGGGGCGCATCGTGCGCTGGGGACCGGAGCTGACCGGGCGGACGATCGCCGACGGCATGCGCACGAGCGCCCTCGGCCGCATCCCCTTCGCCCATCTCTCGCGCCTCCTGGACGGGGTCCTGACCGTCAGCGAGGACGACATCCGGGTGGCCATGCTGGCGGCAGCGACCCGGGCCCGCATCGTGGCCGAGCCGTCCGGGGCGACGCCCATCGCCGCCTGGCTGCGACACGGCACGACGATGGGGGCCATCGGCCACGTCGTTCTCGTCGTCAGCGGCGGGAACGTGGACCCGGACCTGTATCGGCAGTTGCTCGCAGAGGCCACCGACCGCTCCTGAACGGGTGCACCCGGTACGCAGGCCTACCGGTAGGCATCTTGGGCGCGCGGCACTATCATCGTGGCGATGCCTGACCCAGTGGTGACCTTCAGCCTCCTCGATGCCGCCCGCGTCGTGGCGCGCGGTGGCAGCCTTGACGAGAAGCTCGAATCCCTCTCCGCCCAGGCCCGGGCGGTCGCAGGTGCCACGGACGTGGCCGTCCTCCTGCACGACCCGGACGCTGGCCTGCTGCTGTCCGTGGATGGCCTGGTGGCGGTGCCCACGGGAGACGTGGAGACAGAGCTGAACCGTGCCGTCGCGGACCGCACGCCGGTGGTCTGCGAGGTGGTGCCGGTGCTCCTGGGTCCCGTGATGCCGGCCACCCGGTCGTGCCTCTTCTCGCCGCTCGTCGTCGAGGACGAGGAGGGCGCCTTCCTGGAGGGCATCCTGGCCCTCGGCTGGGAGGCGGAGGAGCCACCTGTCGCGGTCGTCCCGGACGCCATCCTGGCCATCTCCGACCTGGCCGCCGTGGCCGTCCGCCAGGCGCGCCTGCGCAACTCGGCCTGGGAACGCTCCGATCACGCTGACCGGCTCCTCCACACGGACCGCCTCACCGGCCTCGCCAACCGCGTCACCTTCGAGCGCATGCTGGAGCTGGAGATCGCCCGGGCCACGCGCCAGGGCACACCGCTGGCCGTCGTGCTGCTGGACGTGGACGGCCTGAGCGGCATCGCAGACAGCGAGGGCGCTCGCGTCGCGGACGAGGTGCTCCGCCACGTGGCGGCCGCCATCGCCGATCGCGTGCGCCTCCTGGACACGGTGGCCCGCTTCGGCAGGGACGAGTTCGTGGTCATCGCGCCGGGCGACGCGGGCGGCATCGTGGCACTTCGGCTGCGGGATGCCATCGCGGAGCTGCCGCGCATCGGTGACGTGGACATCAGCGTGAGCGCCGCGGTCGTGCACCATCCGGCGGATGGCGCCAGCAGCGCGGACCTCGTGGCAGCCGCCGAGCGCGTCCTGCACGAGGCCAAGGCCGGGGGCCCGGGCTCCATCGCGGGCATGCGGAGCACGCCGAGCTAGTTCGCGGGCAGCGCCGCCTCCACGACCCGACCCACCTCGACGGCGACCTCCTCCGGGCTCCGATCGCCGTCCACCACCGCCCAGTGCTGCGGGTCCGCACTGGCCATCTCCAGGTAGCCGGCCCGCACGCGCCGGTGGAAGTCCAGGTCGTGACGCTCACCGTCCTCGAAGCGGGTCAGCTCCTCCGCTCGCCCGGCGTCCCGACGCGCCAGCCCCACCTCGACGGGCACGTCCAGGACGACGACGAGGTCCGGCGCCAGGCCGCCCGTGGCGAAGTCCCCGATGGCCGCCAGCATCGCGCGGTCGATGCCGCTGCCGTAGCCCTGGTAGGCCATGGTGGACGTGGAGTAACGGTCGCAGACGACGATGTCGCCGCGCTCGAGGGCCGGACGGATGACGTCAAGGACGTGCTGCGAGCGGGCCGCGTTGAAGAGCAGGGCGTCGGCGATGGGCCCCCGCCGGGTATCGGCCGGGTCGAGCACGACTGCCCGCACCTGCTCGCCGAGGGGCGTGCCGCCCGGCTCCCGGGTGAAGGTGACCGGGTACCCGCGTTGGCGCAGCCTCTCCGCCAGCCGGACGGCCTGCTCCGACTTCCCGGCGCCGTCGGGGCCTTCCAGCACGATGAACCGGCCGCGGCGACGCGGGACGCCCGTGACGGGCAGAACGGTGCTCAACGCCAGGCCCGGGCCTTGTCGGGGTAGACGCGCACCCGGCGGAAGGGCTCACGCCCACGCGATCGCGACACCAGGTTGGCGGCCTCGGCGGCTCGATGCTGGAGCCTGCGCACGGCGGCGCTCTGTGGCGAGAGCTCCACGGGCTTCGCTTCCGCGCGCACCAGGCCGATGGCCTCCTCCAGCTCGCGCATGGCGAGCTTCTGCGGGTCCAGCTCGAGGGCGTAGACGCTCGTCAGGACGGCCTGGATCTGTGCCACGGTGTTCGACTTCAGCACGTAGATGGGGATGCCCCGCGCCTCCGCCTCGCGGATGAGCGGCGACTTCTGGCGGTACATGTTGCGCAGCGTGATGAGCAGGTCCGCCTCGTCCGGCTCGCGCACCACGATCACGGGCAGCTGCAGGTCGCGGATGGCCTGCTCGAGACGCTTGCGGCTGACACCGTACCCGAGCACGTAGAGGCGCTCCAGGGGAACCGCGGCCGTCTCCCGATCGGAGAGGCGGATCGAGCGAGGCCTCATCGTCTTCATCGTCCCCACCGGCCCAGGCCCTCCGCTGGGGCGGTGCGTCGGCGGTCGTCAGCTGGCTTCCGCGAGCCTCGGGGTTCGAGCCGGTGAGGCTCCCGCGACCCTCGCTCCCGCCGCTCAGCCGACTTCCTTCGGCGCCGTCCGGGGACAGCGCCGTGTCGTCCTCAGCCTGTTCCGCCGTGATGCCCGGTCCGGCCCCGGTGCCCCGGTCGGGTCCGACAGACGTGTCGGCCTCGGCGATCCCCGTCGCGAGAGGCAGCGATCCCGGCTCCCGGTCCTCATCGCCCTCCGCCAGCACGTCGCTCATGGCCCGGCTGGCCGCGGCGCGCCACTCGGCCTGACGCTCGAACTCCCGAGCGTCACGAGCACGCGGCTCCGGGGCGGGCGTGCCCCGCTCCAACGGCCCCCGGTCGGCGTAGCCGCCGACGCGGTAGACGGTCGGTCCGGCAGCCGTGCGCACGGGATCCTCGCCGGGCCAGGACGGCAGGGCACCGCTCCTGCGCGACCGTCCGCCGCGCGCCACACCCCCGGCGCGCCCGACCTCAGGGTCCGGCCCGCTCAGCAGCCCGCGCCGCGCGTCCGGCCGCCAGCCGGGCTCCGTCGACCAGCCCATCTGGCCGGGCCCCACGAGCCCACCGAACCGCTCGCCGGGCATCCGTGTCCGGGGGCCGGGCCGAGGGCGTGCCTGGGAACGGTGCACGCCGCCCTCGTCGCGCCAACGCATCTCCGGCGCCAGCGCATCGCCCCGCAGCAGGGCGTCGATGGTCTCGGCCACGTCGGCGTGGACGGCCACGCGATCACGGTCCACGATCTCGACGACGACGTCGAAGGTCGGCGGGGCCTTGCGCTCCAGGACGGACTTCTGGGTGCGGCGTCGACGCGCCTCGTCATCGCCCAGCGTCACCGTCTGGATGCCGCCGATGAGGTCGGAGAGCGTGGGGTTGAGCATGAGGTTGTCGAGGTTGTTGCCGTGTGCTGTGCCGATGAGCTGCACGCCCCGCTCCGCGATGGTCCGCGCGGCGTGCGCCTCCAGCTCGGTGCCGATCTCGTCGATGACGATGACCTCGGGCATGTGGTTCTCCACGGCCTCGATCATCACGGCGTGCTGCAGGTCCGGCGTGCGCACCTGCATGCGCCGTGCCCGGCCGATGCCCGGGTGCGGGATGTCCCCGTCGCCGGCGATCTCGTTGGAGGTGTCCACGATGACGACGCGCTTGTCCAGGTCGTCGGCCAGGACGCGGGCGGCCTCACGCAGCATGGTCGTCTTGCCGATGCCGGGCCGGCCCATGATGAGGATCGACTGGCCCGATTCGACGAGGTCGCCGATGATCTCGATGGTGCCGAAGACGGCACGCCCGACGCGACAGGTGAGGCCCACGATCTTGCGGTTGCGGTTGCGGATGGCGCTGATGCGGTGGAGTGTCCGCTCGATCCCGGCGCGGTTGTCCTCGCCGAAGGAGCCGATGTGGTCGACCACGTAGCCGATGTCCTCGGGCGTGATCTCGCGGTCCAGCAGGACCTCCTCGCCGCCGCCGCCGAAGCGCGCCTCCGGGCGGCGGCCCAGGTCCATGACCACCTCGATGACATCCGCCATCTGCGGCAGGGCTCTCATGCGCTCGCCGATGGCCGGCGGGAGCGCCACGAGCAGCGCCTCCAGGTCGTCGCTGGCGGAGGGGCGGACGGCAGCGGACATGGTGCCTCCCCTGGCTGGCGTGTTCATCAGACGGCCGGCACGAGCGACGGCTCGGCCACCCGCACGAGCGCTTCCTTGATGAGCAGGGAGACCGCGGCGATGGTCTCCAGGCCCTGCTCCTCGAAGCGCCGCTCGACGGGCGATTCGTAGGTGCGGACGCAGGACATGACGCCGTGGTGGTGGCCGCCCTCCGCCGTCCGGCCGGCCCCGCTGTGGCGGCCGATGAGGGCCAGGCCGTAGCGGATGAGCGCGCTGGGGTCGTGCCCGGGCAGGGCCAGCACGCGCATGTAGTGGGGCTGCTGCTCCTTGGCCACGCCCAGCTGGAGCATCGCCGCCAGGACACCCGGGGCGTCTTCCTCCTGGACGTAGGCCTCCACGTCCGCGAAGCGAAGGATCGGCGTCAGCGAGGTGCGGGGCACGCTGGAGCGGTCGCGCAGGTGCTCCCAGTCAGTGAGCCGGTACCCCTCCAGTCGCGCCACCGGCGCCGGCGTGACACCCCGGTAGAGCCGTGACAGCTCCAGGGAATCCTGGGCCGTGGCTGGCCGGATGCGCAGCGCCTCCGTGTCGATGCCGCGCAGGCCCGGGAAGCGCTGCCCAGGGCGGCGGAAGAGGATGGTCTCCTCGCCATAGCGCGCGAAGCCGGCCTGCATGAAGAGCTCCACGTTGCCGCCGCGATCGGCACAGGCGACGTGGAAGCGGGCCGCACCACGCCGTGAGCCGTCTCGCAGGAGGTGCTGGACGAGGCGGAAGCGGATGTCACCCGCGTCGCCGTGGTCGATGGCGTCCAGTTCCACGATGGTCCACTCGTCCCGGTTGGTGTCCCGCTCCACGCGCGCCAGGCCGGCCAGGCGCCCGTCTTCCTCGTAGACGTAGACCTGGTCGTGCGGCTGGAAGGCACCCAGGGGCATGCGGAAGAGGCTGAAGACCGAGACGTGGCTGGCTGTCACGGGCAGCCCCAGCGAACGGGTGGGCGGGTCGCCTGGCTCGCGAGGCACGTCGCGCGGGACGTCCCGCGTGCCGGTGGCGCCGCGCAGGTGTCCGTCAGCCTGGGGCGGGTGTGCCAGGCGGGAGAGCTCGCCCACGGCGGCCAGGTCCGTGATGCGGGCGGCGCGGACGCGTCCCGACCGCGCGGCCGTCACGCCAGCGCCTCCTGGCGTCCGCGCCGGGTCGGATGGTGGCGGCGGCCCGTGCCCTCCGCGGGCTCCTGGTAGGCGCCGGCCATCGTCGCCAGCAGGCGGTGGAAGCGCGGGTCGCCGGACAGCTCCGGGTGGAAGGCGGTGGCGATGGCGTTGCGCTGCCGGACGGCCACGACGCGGCCGTCATCGAGCCGCGCCAGGACGTCCACGCTCTCCCCGACGCGCTCCACCACCGGCGCCCGGATGAACACGCCATGCACGGGCGTGTCCCCCAGGACGGGGACCGCGACGTCCGCCTCGAACGAGTCCAGCTGCCGCCCGAAGGCGTTGCGCTTGACCGTGATGTCCAGCAGCGGGAAGACGGGCTCGTCACCGTCGCTGATGTGCGAGGCCAGCAGGATCATGCCCGCACAGGTGCCCAGCATGGGCACGCCCTGGTGGGCCAGCTCCAGGATCGGGCGGCGAAGGCCCCAGCGATCGATGAGCTTGCGCATGGTGGTCGATTCGCCGCCCGGCAGGATGAGGCCGGCGAGGCCCGCGAGGTGCTCCGGCAGGCGCACCTCGACCGCCTCCACGCCGATGGACGCCAGCAGGCTGGCGTGCTCGGCAACGGCACCCTGGAGGCTCAGGACCCCGATCCTCACGTTCGTGCTCCGGTCATCGGGACCGTCGTCCGTGCCTGGTCCGTGGACCCTACCAGCCGCGGACGGCGAGACGTTCACCCTCCGGCACGGAGGCCGCACTCATGCCCCGCATGGGCGCCCCCAGGCCGCGCGACACCTCCGCGATGATGTGGGCGTCCTCGAAGTGGGTGGTGGCCTGCACGATGGCGGTGGCCGTGGTGGCCGGGTCCTCCGACTTGAAGATGCCGGAGCCCACGAAGACGCCCTCCGCGCCCAGCTGCATGGCCAAGCGCCGCGTCAGAGGGCGTGGCGATGCCGCCGGCCACGAAGTTGACGACGGGCAGGCGACCGCTGGCCGCGACCTCAGCCACCAGCGCGTACGGCGCGCCGAGTTCCTTGGCGGCCGTGAAGAGCTCGTCCTTGCGCATGGCGGCCAGTGCCCGGATGCCGGCGTTGACGGACCGGATGTGGCGCACGGCCTCCACGATGTCACCCGTGCCAGCCTCACCCTTGGTGCGCATCATGGCGGCACCCTCGCTGATGCGGCGCAGGGCCTCGCCCAGGTCACGCGCACCGCACACGAACGGCACCTTGAAGGCGTGCTTGTCGATGTGGTTGGCCTCATCGGCAGGCGTGAGCACCTCCGACTCGTCGATGTAGTCGACGCCCAGCGCCTCCAGGACCTGTGCCTCCACGAAGTGGCCGATGCGCGCCTTGGCCATGACCGGGATGGTCACGGCATCCATGATGGCGCTGATGAGCGCGGGGTCGCTCATGCGGGCCACGCCGCCGGTGGCGCGGATGTCCGCGGGGACGCGCTCCAGCGCCATGACCGCGACGGCGCCCGCGTCTTCCGCGATGCGCGCCTGGTCGGGGGTGACGACATCCATGATGACGCCGCCCTTGAGCATCTGGGCCAGACCCTTCTTGGTCGCCCAGGTGGACGTCTCGACGCTCACACTTGACCTCGATCGAAGATGGCAGGTGGCCTCGGCCGCCGGCTCGACCGCGGGGTCGTCGCCCGCACGGAGCCGGATGGCGGCCACGACAGTGCGTCGATTATGGCACGCGACCCTCGGGCGACCCGACCGCCGCCCCGGCGAGCGGCCGGGGATGGTACCGATGGTCCTGTTGCCGGGGGGCACCACCGTCAGGAGGGCCACCCGGTCGTCCGGGTGCTAGGGTGCCCCCATGCCAGCACGCCAGCGGACGCAGCGTCCAGCGCTCGACCTCGCCGTAGAGCTCGAGGGAGCCGTCGAGCGCAACGAGTTCGGCCTCGAGTACCAGCCCATCATCGACCTCGGCTCCGGCTCCATCGCCGCCGTGGAGGCACTCCTGCGCTGGCGACACCCGCTCATGGGCACCATCGCCCCGGCCGACTACCTGCCCCTGGCCGAGGAGAGCGGGCTCATCGTGCCCATCGGCGAGCGCGTCCTGGATGCCGCCACGCGCCAGCTGCGCACCTGGCACCTCGGCTTCGCGCGCATGCAGTCGCTCAAGATGAACGTCAACATCTCGGCCCGCCAGCTGCGCGACCCGGGTCTGCTGGAGCACGTCGGGACGGTCCTGCAGCGCTCCGACCTGGATCCCTCCTCGCTGACGCTGGAGCTCGGTCCCGAGTCCACGGCGGACACCGCGCACATGGCGGCCCTGGCCGACCTTGGCGTCGGGCTGGCGCTGGAGGACCTCGGCCACGGCTCGTCGCCGGACGTGGTGCGCGAGCTGCCGCTGTCGGTCGTCAAGCTGCACCCCAGCTTCACCGAGATGGCCGTCGGCAACGCGGACGAGGTCGCCTACGCCGAGGGGCTCCTGAGCCTCTGCCGGGCCCGTGACCTGCGCACCATCGGCAAGGGCGTCGAGACGCGCGAGCAGGCCCGCCGCCTGGCCGTCATCGGCTGCGACATGGCGCAGGGCTATCTCTACTCCAAGCCGCTCGGATCCGAGGGCATCGGCACGCTGCTGGCCCGCGGGCGCGTCACGGCGCCCGGCCCGGGCCGCTAGGCCGGCCTCGGCCGCTAGCAGGCCCGGCCTCGGCCGCGAGCTGGGCCGGCCTCCGCCGCTGACCGTTCGCCGCCGCTGACCGTTCGCCGCCGGCTGCCCACCTACGCCACGGCACGCTCGCACCGGTTCGCCGGCAGCGGCTCCACCACGGACGACGAAGGCCCTCGCCGGCTGGCGAGGGCCTTGCTGGATCGTCGGGACGGATCGGATCAGAAGGGGCCCATGACGGCGAGCGCCACACCGTAGACGCCGACGCTGAGCACGAGGCCGGCGATGACGATGATGCGGCCACGCGAGACCCCGGCCGATGCCTGGGCCGGCGCGCCGAAGATGTCCGGCTCGAGGGCCAGGCCGTACGGCGTGCCCCGGTAGCGCTCCGAGAGCGACATCTCGGCGGGCTTGGTGTTCTTGAGCGTTCGCACGCCGGGCGACATGACCGGGTCCCAGCGGCAGGCCGGGCAGATCCCGGTGCCGGGGTCGAGTTCGGTCTCGCACTCTGGACAGTAAGCGTTCATCATCCGTTCCCCATCTCGGTGACGATCTCTGCGCTCGGGTTGATGACGAGTCGTACCGTAGGGGACCCTGGGGTCACGCCGCCATCACCCGGTCGTCCCAGCCCTCGGGCGCTGCGGGGACGTTGGGTGCACTACGCTGCGGACGCCCCGTCCGACCCCGCTTGGGCCTTTCGTCCGGCCCACGGTGACCCGCCCGTCGGGTCGCGCGCGCGGTGCGTTACGATGCCCCCGGAGCGTGGCCCGTCCATGCCGACCCGAGGTGAGCGTTGGATAGCGTCGTCCTTCTTCTGAACGCCGACTACGAGCCCCTCAACGTCTGCGACCTGCGCAGGGCGTTCCGCCTCGTCTTCGGTGAGAAGGCCGAGGTCATCGAGTACGACCACACCATGGTGAGGACGCCGAGCGTCGCCCTGCGCGCGCCTTCGGTCATCAAGCTGCAGTACCGCATCCGGCGGCCTCGGCCCCGCGTGCGGCTCTCGCGCCGGGAGGTCTTCGCCCGGGACGAGCACCTCTGCCAGTACTGCGGCGAGCGTGCACCCAAGCTGACCCTCGACCACGTCGTGCCGCGCCACCGCGGCGGCGCCCACAGCTGGGACAACCTCGTGGCCGCCTGCAGCGCCTGCAACCATCGCAAGGGCGGCCGGATGCCGGAGGAGGCCGGCATGCGCCTGCGCAAGTCGCCTCGCGAGCCCAGCTGCGACGCCTACTCGATGTACTCGCCCTACCTGGCGGACCCTCGCAATGAGGCCTGGCGCGACTACCTCACGCTGAACCGCTGACGGCCTCCATGTCGACCGAGCGACCGCCTTTCGCGGTCGAGCCCGAGGTCATGGCCGTCCTGGAGACCCTCTGGCGCAACGACCATGCCGCCTACCTGGTGGGCGGCGGGGTGCGCGACGCACTGCTGGGGCTGCCCGGCTCTGACTGGGACGTGGCCACCGACGCCCGGCCCGAGCGCATCCTGGCGGTCTTCCCGGGCGGGACGTACGAGAACCGCTTCGGCACCGTGCTGGCGCGCGGACTGGAGATCACCACCTTCCGGCGCGACCACCGCTACGCCGACCACCGCCGGCCGGACAGCGTCACCTTCAGCGACGACGTCTACGAGGACCTGGCGCGCCGCGACCTGACCATCAACGCCATCGCCTGGGGACGCCGGGGGTCGGCGGCAGCGCGGCTGCTGGACCCCGCGGACGGCCAGGGGGACCTGCGGGCACGCCTGGTGCGGGCGGTCGGCGACCCCAGCCGACGCTTCGACGAGGATGCCCTGCGCCTGCTGCGCGCGGTGCGCATCGCGGCCAAGCTGGACTTCAGCATCGAGCCGGTGACCTGGGCGGCCATGGTGGCCCACGCCGCCGATGTCGAGTGGGTCTCGGAGGAACGGCTGGGCAGCGAGGTGCGGGGCATGCTCGCCCTGGAACGGCCGTCGCGCGCCTTCCAGCTGCTGCGCGAGTCCGGCATCCTGGCCACCATGCTGCCGGAGCTGCAGGCGCTCGTCGGCGGTGGCGGCGTCGCCGGCCAGGGTGGCTTCGTGCGATCGCTCGACGTGCTTGACCTGGTAACGGCCCGGCGGCGTGGCAACGAGCGCCTGGCCTGGGCGGCCCTCCTTGGCGAGGTCGACCCTGCGGGCGCCCGGAGCGCCCTGGAGCGGATGCGCGTCGCGGGGCGGGAGCGGGAGGCCGTGTGCCTGATCGTGGAGCAGGCCGCGGGTGCCCTACCAGGCGGCGTGGGATGACGCCGACGTGCGCCGCTACATGGGCCGGGTGCCGCCCGACCTGGTCGACGACCTGCTGGCTCTTCGCCTGGCCCGGGCCGAGGCGTGGGGCGGCACGGCGACCGAGCTCGAGTCGGACCTGGCACGCCGAGTGCTGGCGCAGCGCGACGCCGGATCGGCCATCGCACTGGCCGGGCTGGCCATCGACGGCCGCGACCTGCAGTCCACGCTGGGCATCACCGAGGGACCGGCCATCGGCCTCATCCTCGATCGGCTGCTCGCGGACGTCATCGAGGACCCCTCCCTCAACGGCCGCCTGACGCTGCTCACGCGGGCCGGCCTGATCCTCGACGAGATCGTGCAGGGCGACGCCGGCGGGCCTGACGGGACAGGGATGGAGTAGTCTCGACAGGTGATCGAACAGTTGCTGCAGGCGGACAGGCTCCTGACCGTCGACCAGGTCGAGCAGGCGCGGGGCGTCTACGCGCGTGTCGTGGAGCTCGATCCGGGCAACGCCATCGCGGTGGTCGGCCTGGCCCGCTGCGCCCTGGCGGACGGGGACGACCGGGCGGCGCACGACCTCGCCAGCCGCGCCCTGCGCATCGACCCGGAGAACGACATGGCCCGGCGCATGGAGGCACGCCTGGCAGAGATCCTGGCGACCCGCGGTGAGCCCGTCGACCGGCCTGACCCGGGCGCCGCAGCCACGGCCTCCGCTGCGGCCGATCGTGACCGAGGGCCCGGCCGGGGCGCTCTCCACGGCTGACGTCTCGCCGCCGGCGCGTCGCTCGCTCCTTGATCGACTGCGAGGCCGGGGATGAGGATCCTCGTCACCGGCGGTGCCGGCTACATCGGCAGCGTCACCACGGAGCAGCTCGTGCTCACCGGGCACGAGGTCGTGGTCCTCGATTCGCTGGCCACCGGCCACCGCGAGGCCGTCGCTCCCGGCGCCACGCTGAGCGTCCACTCGGTCCGCGACAAGGACGCCCTCGTGGCCCTGCTCCGGCAGCACCACATCGAGGCCGTGCTGCACTGCGCGGCCCGCTCCCTCGTCGGCCAGTCGATGAAGGACCCGGGCCTCTACTACGCGGAGAACGTGGTGGGCGGCGTGGCGCTCCTGGATGCCCTGCGCGAGGCGGGCGTGGACCGCATCGTCTTCAGCTCCACGGCGGCCGTCTACGGCGAGCCGGAGAAGGTGCCCATCCGCGAGAACGCGCCGACCCGGCCGGTCAGCCCCTACGGCGCCTCCAAGCTGGCCTTCGAGGGCGCCATGGCCTGGTACGCCGCCTACGGGCTCCGCTCGGTCTCGCTGCGCTACTTCAACGTGGCCGGCGCCAGCGAGCACCACGGGGAGCGCCACGACCCGGAGACGCACCTCATCCCCAGCATCCTGCGCGCGGCACTCGGTCGCGCGGACCTGACCATCTTCGGCGACGACTACCCGACCGCCGACGGCACGGCCATCCGCGACTACATCCACGTGCTCGACCTGGCGGATGCCCACATCGAGGCGCTCGAGCTGACGGCCCAGATGCCGCCCGGCCAGGAGATCTGCAACCTGGGCTCCGGGGCCGGCTTCTCGGTGAAGCAGGTCCTTGACGCCGCGGCGCAGATCGTGGGGCGGCCCATCCCCCACAGCTACGGCCCGCGCCGGGCCGGCGACCCGCCCGTGCTGGTGGCCTCCTTCGAACGGGCACGCGAGCTGCTGGGCTGGGTGCCGGAGCGCGGCACGCTGGACGAGATGATCGGCTCGGCCTGGCACCTGGCGGCAAACGGCCACGCCGGCTGAGCGGGCGCTGACGGGCGGGTGATGGTCCAGCGGGCGGCGATGGTCGGACAGGCAGTGCCGGGAGATCGGGCCGAGGCGCGCCAGTGGCGGCCCATGCGGCCCTACCGCGGCCGCCGGCCGTCTGACATCGTGGATCCCGTGGTCGAGCCCCTCTGGAGCGGGGCCCGTGTCATCGCGCACGTCAGCGCCGTGCCGGGAGCGTCCGTCGCGCGACGTCCGCGGCCGAGGCGACCGCGGCCGAGGCGACCACGGCCAGCCAGGGACGGCACCCGGAGGTCCGCCTGGTGGAGGACCTCGGCGCGGACGTCGCCCCGGAGCTGCCGGAGCTGGCAGCCGCCATCGCCGCCGCCGTCATGGCGGACGACGCCATCATCGACGGCATCATCAGCCGGCAGGTGAGCCTCTCCGGGATCGGCGCGGCGCCCATCACGGAGGTCCGCCACCGGCCCGCGCTGGTCCTGCGCGACCGGACCGACCTGGACGTGGTGCCCCGTGGTGCCGCTCCCGGAGCAGGACGACGCCATCGACGGCTTCGTCGCCGTGGACCTGCTCCGGATCGATGGCATCTCGCTGCTGGACGTGCCGCTGCTGGAGCGCAAGCGGCTGCTGGAGAGCGTGGTCGTGGCCGGTCCGCTGGTGCGCACCTCGCCGCACGTCCGTCCGCCCATCGACTCCTGGGTCGCCACGTGGAAGTCGCTGGGCCTTCGCGGCGGCATCCTCAAGGCCGCCAACAGCCGCTACGTGCCCGGCGGCGAGACGTTCGAGTGGCGCCTCGTGGAGCGCCTCGGGCGCTGAGGCCCGGGGTACCCTTGGCGGCGAACCATGCCTGAGCGACCGATGGCCGCGACCACCACCCCACGTCCCCTGCGCGTGCTCGTGGCACCCGATTCGTTCAAGGGCACCTTCTCGTCGGTCGTGGTGGCGCGGGCCTTGGCGGAGGGCTGGCAGGCGACGCGTCCCGGCGACGACGTCGTGCTGACGCCGATGGCCGATGGCGGCGAGGGGCTGCTGGAGGCCGTGGCCGCCAGCGGCGGCTGGCAGCGCCTGCCGGTGGCCGCCAAGGACCCCCTGATGCGAACGCTGACGGCCGGCTTCCTTCGCGACGGCGATCGAGCCGTGGTGGAGATGGCGACCGCCTCGGGGCTCTCGAGGCTCGTCCGCCGATGAGCGCGACGCCATGTCCGCCAGCACCTTCGGGACGGGGCAGATCCTGGCGGCCGCGGTCGGCCTGGGCTGCCGGCGCATCGTGCTCGGGATGGGCGGCAGCGCCACGACGGATGGCGGCGCCGGGCTCCTGGAGGCACTCGGGGCGCGCTTCCTGGACGCCGGGGGTGCGGACCTTCCGCCCGGCGGCGGCGCCCTGGGCGACCTCGCCAGCGTGGACCTCTCGGGCATCTCCGACGTCCTCCGCGAGGTGGACCTGACGGTCGCCTCGGACGTCACCAACCCGCTGCTCGGCGAGCGCGGCGCGGCCGCGACGTACGGGCCGCAGAAGGGCGCCGACCCGGAGCAGGTGGCCGAGCTGGACCGCAACCTGCGCCGCTACGCCGACGTCCTCGAGGCGTCGCTGGGCCGGGTGCTGCGCTACCAGCCGGGGGCGGGTGCGGCCGGCGGGGCCGTCTTCGGCCTGCTCGCCATCGCCGACCGCTTCCGCTCCCTGGAGGTCGTGCCGGGCGTGGACGTGGCCATGGAGCTGACGGGCTTCGAGGACCGCGTCGGCGAGGCCGACCTCGTGCTCACGGGCGAGGGACGCGTCGATGTCCAGACGGCCTACGGCAAGACCGCCCTGGGCGTGGCCGAGCGGGCCCGCGAGGCCGGCGTGCCGACCATCTGCTTCGGAGGCGGCGTCACCCCGGAGGGGGCGACCTTCATGCACGAGCGGGGAGTCGTGACCGTGGCCGTGACGGAGCAGCCCATGAGCCTCGCGGACGCCGTCGCGGCCGGCACGGGGCCGATCTCCCGGGCTGCCGAGCGGGTCGCGCGGCTCATCGACCTGGGCATGGAGCTGGGCCGAGCCCCGCGCCGAGTCCCGCGCCGATGACCCGACCCGCGCCGAGCCCGCGCGCGACGACCCGACCCGCGCCGAAGCGCCGCCGCAAGGCCGACCCCATCAAGCCCTGGGCACGCCGCCTGCGCCTGGGTCGCCCGGGCCTCGTCGAGTTCGTGCTCGAGCAGGTGAACGCCCGCTACGGGGAACCGGCCTGGCAGCGCGTCTACGACCCGACCTCCGAGCTCGTGCTCACGATCCTCTCCCAGAACTCGGCCGACACGAACGCGGAGAAGGCCTTCGAGGCCCTGCGGGCGGCCTATCCGCGCGGGCCGTCCGATCGGGGAGCGTCCGGCGCTTCCGACGCGGACCCGCGTCGCGGCCGTCCGGCCGCGCGGCCGTCCCCGTCGCGGCCGAGCGGGCCAATCGACCCGGCTGGGGAGGCAGCGGACTGGTCCAGGCTGCCGCGCCCGACTGGATGGCGGTCGAGCTGGCGCCCATCGACGAGCTCATCGACGTCATCCGACCGGGCGGGCTGGCGCCCCAGAAGGCGCCCCGCATCCAGGCCTCGCTGCAGCGGCTGCGCGAGACCAACGGCGACCACTCGCTGGAGTTCCTGGGCGACCTGGAGCCGCTGGCGGCCCGCGACTGGCTGACGGGCATCGACGGGGTCGGCGTCAAGACCGCCTCGGTCGTGCTCATGATGTCCTTCGGGATGCCGCTCATGCCGGTCGACCGGCACATCGACCGGGTCTCCAAGCGCATCGGCCTCATGCCGCCCAGGGTCAGCGCAGAGGATGCCCACGACCGCTACCTGGCCCTGCTGGAGCCCGGTCAGTGCTATCCGCTGCACGTCGGGCTCATCACCCACGGCCGCCGGATCTGCCACGCGCAACGGCCGGAGTGTGACGCCTGCCCCATCGCGCCCCGCTGCCGCTTCGTGGACCGGCGCGCACCCTAGGCCTCGCCGCGCGGCCATGCAGGGCGCCGCCGTCCCGGCCGCCGCGCGGCTGCACAGGCGCGCGGCCACAGCTCAGCGCTCGATGGCGACCACCACGCTCACGGCCAGCACGCCCAGCACCGCCACGGCCAGGAGCACGGAGCGTCGGTCCGCGATGCCCGCGTACTCCCATGCTGTCGCCAGCAGGCCGAGGGCCGGCGTGACGATGACCACGTAGGTCCCGGCGGTCGCGAGGGCCCAGGGGTCGAGTGCCAGCAGGCCCGCGACGAGGGCCGCCAGGTCCGTCATGTCTGCCTGGCGACGATCGAAGCCGAGCAGCTCCGCCACGCCCGCCAGCACGAAGCAGGCAGCGCTGACGGCGACACCCAGGCTCAGGAGCGCGCTGGTGAGGCGTCGCGGCGCCGTTACCCGGAGCGGGGTGCCGTCCGCTGCTCGGCGCATGCCCGGCCTGCCGCGCGGCGCGCTCACAGTTCGAGGAAGCGGCTGAACATGCCGACCGCGAAGACCGCCGCCACGACCACGAAGGCCAGGCGCAGGGCGTCCTGCGAGACGCGCATCGAGAGGTGGGCCCCGGCGCGAGCACCGATCATGACCCCCAGGGCCACGGGTGCCGCCAGCAGCGGGTCGAGCTGACCGGAGGCCACGTAGACCGACGCGCTGGCCGCAGCCGTGGCCGCCAGCATGTAGGTGCTCGTGGTCGTCGCCACGCGGATGGGCACGTGCATGAGCACGTTCATGGTGGGCACGTTGATGACGCCGCCGCCCACGCCCAGCAGGCCGCTGATGTTGCCGGCCAGGAAGGAGACGGCCGCCCCGGGTGCCAGGCGGCGGGCCCGGTAGATGACGACCTCGCCGCTGGTGGGTTCCACGAACGAGGAGGCGAAGCCGGAGGCCATGTCGTCGTCGTCGACCGGCGGCACCGTGACCGGGCGGTGGATCTGGCGCAGCATCTGGATGGCCACGCCGGTCAGCAGCAACCCGAAGAGCAGGGCCAGCACGCGCCCGTCCAGCAGCCCCGCGGTGACGCCGCCGGCCAGGCCCCCCAGCGTGGCACCCACGAGCAGGAGCAGGCCCAGGCGCCGGTCGACGAGCCCGCTCCGGACGTAGCGGGGAGTGGCCGCCAGCGACGTGGCGATGACGCCGATGAGGCTGGCGGCGATGGCCGACTTGACGTCGTAGCCAAGGCCCACGGTCAGGACGGGCACGATGATGAGCCCACCGCCGATGCCCACCAGCGACCCGAAGCCGCCCGCGCCGATGGACACCAGGAGGGCCACGAAGGCCGCGCTCACGCTGGGGTGCTCGGGGGCATGGGGGCTCGTCGGCGAAGTCGCACGTCCCGGAGGATAGCCGCGCTACCATCTGGCCATGGCCATGTTCGCTGATCTTCCACCCCGGGCGCCGGACGCCATCCTGGGGCTCATGGAGCGCTTCCGCGCGGACGAGCGTCCCCACAAGGTCTCGCTGGCGTCGGGCGTCTACGTCGACGAGAGCGGCATCACCCCGGTCCTCGCGACGGTGCGGGAGGCAGAGGAGCGCATCCTCGAGAAGCAGACGACGAAGGTCTACAAGCCCATCGACGGCGACCCGGCCTACCTGCGCCCGGTCCGCGACCTCGTCTTCGGCGCCGGCCACCCGGCCGTCGGCGCGGGCCGCGTGCAGCTGCTGCACACGCCCGGCGGCACGGGCGCGCTGCGCGTGGCCGGTGACCTCGTGCATGCCATCGCGCCCGGGGCCGCGGTGTGGCTCTCCACCCCGACCTGGCCCAACCACCCCCAGGTCTTCGAGGCGGCCGGGATCCCGGTGCGCAGCTACCCCTACCTGGGTGCTGACGGCGAGCTCGACATGGATGCCCTGCTCGGCGTCCTGCGCTCGGTCCCGGCGGGTGACGTGGTGCTGCTGCACGGCTGCTGCCACAACCCCACCGGCATCGACCCGACCCCTGGGCAGTGGGCGGTCATCGCCGATGTCCTCGCCGAGCGGCCGTGTCCTGCCGCTGCTCGACTTCGCCTACCAGGGCTTCGCCGATGGCCTTTCGGAGGATGCCCGTGGGCTGATGGCCCTCCTCGAGCGTGTCGAGACGATGCTCGTGGCCTCCAGCTTCTCCAAGAACTTCGCGCTCTACGATGAGCGCGTCGGCGCCCTCGGCATCGTCGGCGCTGATGCGGCGGAGACGCAGTCCCTGCTCTCGCACGCCAAGGGCGTGGTGCGCGCCAACTACTCCAACCCGCCCGCCCATGGCGGTGAGATCGTGGCCGCCATCCTCGGCGATGACGCGCTTCGGGCCCGCTGGGTGGATGAGGTGGCCACCATGCGCGGCCGCATCAACGGCAACCGCGCCGCCTTCGTGGCGGGCCTGAAGGCGGCGGGCGCGCCCGGCAACCACGAGGGCCTCATGCGGCAGCGCGGCATGTTCTCCCTGCTGCCGCTGGGAGAGGAGCGCGTGGCCCGGCTGCGCGACGACTACGCCATCTACGTGGTCGGCAAGGGCCGCGTCAACGTGGCCGGCCTCACGGCCGCCAACCTCGGCCCGGTCTGCGAGGCGCTGGCCGCCGTCACCTCCGACTAGGGGCCACGCCCGGCCGTCGCGCGATCGTGGCGACCGAGCGGTCCGGTGCCGTCGGCGTTGCCCGGCACGCGGGACCGCTGGACCGCCGAGGGTACCGGTGACGGGATGCCCACACATCGGGGGTGATGTGCGGTCCGGTGTGGATTGCCGCAGTACCCTCGGTCGGCCGGTCATCCGATAGTCAGGGGGCCATGACAGCCATGCGTCCCCTCCCCGGTCGGTCCGCCCAAGCCATCGCCATCCCGGTCGCCCATCCGGCGCACCCGGCACACAGCAGCCCGCTGGCCGCCATGGCGGCCACGGTCGCTACTATCTCTAACCGTATGCGACTCAACTTCTTCGCCCATCGCGACACCCCGGAGCCCAGCCAGCCGTCCGCGCCTCCACCGCAGGCGGCCCCGCCAGGTGCCAGCCCGGCGCCGCCGGCGCCAGCGCGCCCCGCCAAGACGTACCCGGCCGACCTGATCGTGTGGGGCATCGTCATCCGCCCTGGCTTCGATGAGCTCGACGACCCGTGGTATCACCGCGGCATCACCCAGCACGCCTACGTCGAAGGCAGCGACGAGGCCGCCCTGTGCGGCTTTCGCCCACCGCTGACCGGATCGCGCGGACGTCGCCGGCCGCGCCTGGGCCTGCCGAGCGCCGCCGACCACCCCATGTGCGGCATGTGCGCCCGCATGGTCGTGACGCCGCGGCCCCGCGTGCCGGTCCCCGTCCAGCCGTTCCGACCGGCCGTGGCGGTACCGGTCGCGCCGGGGGTGGCCGTCCCTCGGCCGGTTCCCGTCAGCGTCGCACCTCGCTCTGCCACGACGCCGGCCATGCCCGCTCAAGCCGCGCCCACTGCTCCGGGGGCACCTGCAGCCCAGTCCGCCGCGTCAGCCCAGCCACCGGCAGCCGCGCCACGTCACCGTGGGTGCGACGGTACGCAGGCGGCAACGAACCGGCGGCTCCGGCGGTCTCACTGCCCGTCAGCCACGACAGCGGCCTGCTCGCCCGGGGCGTGCACCTGGACGGCACCCCGGACTGACGCCAGCGACACACCACCGCCTGGCGCGCCGGACGGCTACGACGCACCAGACAACGGAGAGCCGCCCGGCACGGGGGAGGGTCGGGCGGCTCCTCTGCTGTCCGGACTCGGGCGGTCAGCGGCCGTGCCGACCGTCAGCCGGCCGTCAGACGGACGGCTTGACGATGATCTTCAGTCCCGAGCGGGCGACGAGCGCGTCGAACGCGGCCGCCCCCTCGGCGAGCGGGAAGGTGCTCGTGATGAGCCCGTCGAGCGAGACCAGCCCGTGGTCCACCAGCTCGATGGCCTGCAGCATGTGGATGAACTTCATGCGCCGCGCGAAGATCAGGGCCAGGCCCTTGCCGCGCGCATAGCGCGCCGTGAACGAGTGCCGGTTGGTGGGCGGGATGCCCACGATGACGACCCGTCCGCCGAGGCGGACGGCGATGTTGGAGGCCTCGATCGCGGCGTCCTCACCGGCCGCCTCGAAGGCCACGTCCAGCGGCTCCCAGCTGCGGATGCCCTCCGGCAGCCCGTCCACCGTCGTCAGGTAGGCCTCGTCCGCGCCAGAGGCGAGAGCGGCCTCCACGCGGTGCGGCAGCGCGTCCGTGGCCACGATGCGGCCTGCGCCGGCGGCTCGGAGCGCGCGGATGATCATGAGGCCGATGGGGCCGCAGCCGAAGACGCCTGCGCTCATGCCGGCCCGGATGTGGCCGAGATCGAGGGCGTGGAGCGCGATGCCGAGCGGCTCCAGGAGCGGCACGTCATCGTCCGCGATGCTGTCCGGGACCGAGAGCAGAAGGCGCTGCGGCCAGGCCATGTAGGTGCGCAGCGAGCCGTCGATGGGCGCGTGGCCGCAGAACTTGACGTTCGGGCAGAGGTTGGCGTCACCGGCGCGACAGACCGCGCAGTGACCGCAGGGGTTGGCAGGCTCGATGACGACGCGCACGCCCTCACGCGGGCCAGCTGCGATGACGCCGCCCATCTCGTGGCCGAGCACCAGCGGCGAGACGACCTTGTCGAAGCCGATGCCCCCGTCTTCGTACCAGTGCAGGTCCGAGCCACAGAGGCCCACGGCGGTGACCCGCACGAGATCCTCCCCGGGGCCCGGGACCGGATCAGGTTCCTGGTGGACGCGAACGTCCTTGGCGCCATGCAGTCGAAGTACTTCCATGCCGCTGAAGATAGCGGGCAGCCGCGGGCGGTGGGTGGTGCCTCCATGCACCTGTCTGGGGGGCCGTCTGGCGTATCCTCGGGACCTGGCCGATGGCGCGTGCCGTGCGCGCCCGCGGGCCACGTCGGGATGGGAGTCGATATCGCGGGATGACCAGCGAGCACGTGTCCGCCCGCCCATCGGATCGAGGGCCGGCCGTTCCGGTCGCGCCCGCGCGCGCCCTCGGCTGGGTGACCGCGCCGGAGTGGGCGGTCGGGGCCGCTGCGTCGTCCGACTGGGCGCCCCACCGCACGCCTGAGTCGCCGCAGACGCCGGAGCCGCCGCACACGCCGGTCGACGAGAACCTCATCGACGTCGCGGCCGACCTGCCGCCGGGCAAGGCCCTGGACCTGGGTTGTGGCCGCGGACAGAACGCCATCTGGCTGGCGGAGCGCGGCTGGGTCGTGACGGCCGTGGACATCTCGGCGACGGCGCTGGCAGAGGCGCGCGCAGCTGCCACGGCCGCCGGCGTCAGCATCGTCTGGGAGCTGGCCGACATCACGGCCTGGCGCCCGGTCTCGCGGTACGACCTCGTCGTCTCCACCTTCGTCGCTGCCGCCGCGGGGCATGGGACGCAGCCGCATGCTGGAAACGGCCGCGGCGGCCGTGGCGCCGGGCGGATCCATCCTCGTCTCGGAGTTCGACGTGGCGCTGGCCCGCGAGGGTCGCATGGCGGAGAAGCACCTCGTCGCCACGGAGGAGGTGGAGCGCCACCTGGACGGCTTCCGCGTGAACCGCTCGCGCACCCGGCTGGCCCGTCGGCCGCACGGCTACGAGGAGATCGTGGTGCCCGTGGCCACCGTCGTGGCCACCCGTCGCACCGACCTGCGCAGCCCCTGGTAGCACCTGGGGCGCCGGTCCGACGGGCAGCGCGCGTGACCGTTCGGAGCTCGAATGCGGTCGGCCGCCTACCTGGGCCGAGGCTCGAGCTCGTCCCGGCGGGGATCGACGTCCTGTTGGGTCGCTGACCGGCGCCAGAACGGGTGGAGCCTGCCCGAGAGGCAGGCCGGTGCTCCATCAGGCTCGGTCCAGCGCGGTTCATGCGCTGGTGACTGGACGAGCAGGGCTGGCGGTCGCAGCCACTGCGCCGGCCGCCGTTTCATGCACGCGGTGACTCAGGCGTCGAGCGGACGGTCATCTCATGTCACCAGTGACTGGAATGTCAGCCCGCGGGCGGATGCCCTGCTGGTCCAGTCACCTCAGCATGATCAGGGCACCGATGGGGCGGCGATGGGGCACCGAGGGGCGGCGATGGGGGCGGCGACCGGCGGGTGGCCGACCCAGCTTGACGCCGGCTCCAGCACCCGGCGCACTCAGGGCAAGGCGGGATCGAGCCGACCGAGCAGCTCCATGGAGAGGCGAGCCGCCGCGACCGGGTCGCTGCCCAGCACCTGGCGGTAGTAGTCCCAGGATTCGAACTCCACGCTGAGGTAGCCCCTCGTAGCCGATGGCATCCAGGGCCGCGAAGAACTCGGCCCAGGGCACCTGCCCCTCCCCGAGCAGCGGGAAGACGAAGGTCTCGCCGAACATGCCCGGCCGCCCCACGGCGTCCTTGAGGTGGATGTGGCGGATGCGCGGACCCCACTGGCGCACGACCCAGGGGATGTCGTTGCCCACCAGGATGCCGTGCGAGGGGTCGAGGTTGATGCCCAGGCGCGGCGAGTCGTAGTGGCGCAGCAGCTCCAGCGTGGTGTAGTAGTCGTGGACGAGATGGCCGAAGACGCCCTCCACGGCCAGGTCGATGCCAGCCTCCTCGGCCAGCGGGCACCAGCACGTCGAAGGCAGCCGCGCACCATGTCCCAGGCCTGGCCTTCCGTGAGGTCGCGGCCCAGACGCGGCGCGGCCGGGTCCCAGGGCGCCGGACCCGCTGAAGAGGTTGACCGGCGCCGGGATGGGCTGACCACCCAGGTCCAGGTCGGCCACCGCCCGCACGGCGTCGGCGGCCCGCGCGAGGCGCTCCTCGCGGACCGCGGCGTCCAGGATGCACGAAGTCGAGCTGCACGACCCACTCGCTGACCGCCAGTCCGGCGGCCCGTGTCTCGCTGACGAGGCGGTCGACGCTCCGCCGCTGACGTGGTCGACGGGTCGAAGCGCGCCAGCGGCCACGAGACCGCCACGTAGCCGAGGGCGGCCAGCTCGTCCGCGACGCGGCCGCGGGCATCGGGCGGCGAAGTCCAGGCCGGCCAGGAAGCCGTAGCGACGCGTCATGACCGGGGACCCTCGAGCTCATCGAGCTGGACGCGCCGGCCGTCGCCCGCGGCCAGGTAGGCAGCGCGGATGGTGCGCAGCGTGGCGCGCGCATCGGCCGGCGTGACGGCGAAGGGCAGGTCGCGGTCGAAGGCATCGAGCGCGTGGGCCAGGCCCCGCTTCGACCGACCAGGCCCACCAGTCGGCCTCGTGCTCGACGGCCTGGGGAAGGCGCTGGCCGTCCTTCCAGGCGACCAGGGGCTCGGCGTCCTCGAGTCGGACGTGCAGCGAGCCCGACTCGCTCCAGAGGGCGCGGGTCTCGCTCCAGGGCTGGCCGCGCCGCCGCATAGCTGACCACCACGTTCACCGTCAGGCCGGGGTACTCCATGAGCAGGGCGGCCGTGTCGTCGGCCCGGTCCGGCGCCTCCACGACGTGGCGTGCCAGGTGGCAGCGCACCGCGACCGGCGGCCCGAACCAGGCGTGGGCGAGGTCGACGAGGTGCGTGCCGCTGTCCGCGAGGGCACCGCCGCCGGCTCGGTCCCAGGTGCCCTTCCAGTGGCCGGGCAGTCGCAGGCGCGGCAGCTCGCTGCCGGCCACCACGAGGAGGGCCAGGCTGGGTCGGCCCAGGAAGCCCTGGGCGAGGAGCTCGCCGACCCGCTGGTGGACGGGCAGGAAGCGCTCGTTGAGGGCCACGAAGAAGCGGCGCCCGGCGGCTTCGGCGGCGGCCATCATCTCGTCGGCCTCGGCCAGGGTGTTGGCGATGGGCTTGTCGGCGATGACGTGCCGGCCTGCCGCGAAGGCCTCCAGGGCCACCGGGTGGTGCAGGTCGTGGGGCAGGCAGATGTCCACGATGTCGACCGCGGGGTCGTCGATCAGGGCCCGGTAGTCGGTCGTGGCGCGGGCCAGCGGGTAGCGGCCGGCGAGCTCGGCCAGGGCGGCCTCGTCCGACTCCGCCAGGGACACGGCGCTGACGGCCGGATGGCCCAGCATGGCCTCCAGGTGGACGCGCCCCACGAACCCGCCACCGATGACCGCGACATGCAGTCCCATCCCATCGCCCCCCAGCATCGACTGGTGTCCGTCGACAGCGTATGCCTCCGGCGGCGGCCGCTCGCCGGGGGGCCTGCCGGCTGCCGGCGACCGGCGGCGGGTCCGTCGGCAGGCTACGCTTCGCAGCCATGAGCCTCGGAGGGACCGTTCGTCGCAGCCTGTCGGCCAGCATCGCGCTGGCCCGCGAGCGCATCCAGCATGCCCCGCGGCGCGTCCTCTTCACCTGGTTCCTGCAGGCCCTCGTGCTGCTCGTCCTTGGCCACCTGCTGCCCGGCGTGCTGGTGGAGGACCTCTTCTCGGCCCTCTTCGCGGCGGCCGTCATCGCCGGCCTGAACGCCCTCGTGCGGCCCATCATCGTGGTCCTCACGCTGCCGCTGACGGTGGCCTCGTTCGGCCTCCTCTCGCTCGTCATCAACACCTCGATGATCGTGCTGGCCGCGCCGCTGGTGCCCGGCCTGGAGGTCAGCGGCTTCGTGCCGGCGCTGTCGCTGGCGGTCATCCTGACCGTGGCCACGACGGTCGTGAACGTGGTCCTGGCCATCGACGAGGACGAGTCCTTCTACGACGAGCTGGCGCGTCGCATCGAGGCTGATACGGTGGCCGAGGGGCCCCGCCCGGCCGGCCTGGCGATCATCCAGATCGACGGCCTGGCGGCACCCATCCTGCGCAACGCCATCCGCGTCGGGACCGTGCCGCGCATGGCCAGCTGGGTGCGCTCCGGCGCCTACCACCTGGCCGAGTGGGAGTGCCCGCCGCCCTCGCAGACCTCGGCCAGCCAGGCTGGCATCCTGCATGGCAGCAACGACGGCATCCCGGCCTTTCGCTGGTACGAGAAGGCCAGCGGCCGACTCCTCGTCTCCAACCACCCGGCCGACGCCACGGAGATCGAGCGACGCGTCTCCAACGGCCAGGGGCTGCTGGCGCAGGGCGGCAGCAGCGTGGGCAACCTCTTCACCGGCGACGCGCGGCGCAGCGCCTTCGTCATGAGCCGCATGGGCGACCCCATGAGCCAGCTGGACGTGGACGCCTTCTCGCTCTACTTCATGGACCCGGCGGCCTTCATCCGCACCCTCGTGCTGGGCATCGGCGAGTTCCTCAAGGAGCTCGTGGAGTCGCGCCGCCAGCGCGTCCAGGACATCCAGCCGCGCGTCCACCGGGGCACCACCTTCGCCTTCCTGCGGGCGGCCACCAACGTCGTCCTGCGCGACCTCAACACGACCTTCGTGGTCCGCTCCATGTCGCTCGGGGCGCCCGTCATCTACACGGACCTGGTCGACTACGACGAGATCGCGCACCACGCGGGACCGGAGCGCATCGAGTCGCTGCGTGCCCTGACCGGCGTCGACCGTGTCATCGCCTCGCTGGAGCGGGCGGCCGAGCACGCCCCGCGCGCGTACCGCTTCGTGCTGCTCTCCGATCACGGCCAGAGCCAGGGCGCCACCTTCGCTCAGCGCTACGGGCAGTCGCTCGAGGAGCTCATCCGGGCGCTCATGGGCGGCCAACCGGACGTGGTCGCGGCCACGGGGCGAGCGGAGATGTACGGCCCCGTCAACGCGCTGCTCACGGAACTCGCCCTGCGTCCGGGCGTCGCCGGCCGGGCCACCAATGCCGCCCTGCGGAGCCGCTCCGTGGACGGCGCCGTGGAGCTCGGCGCCGCGGATCCACGCAGCCCAGGTGGCCGAGCATCCCGACGTCGTCGTCTGCGCCAGCGGCAACCTGGCCAATGTCTACTTCACGGTCGAGGGCGAGCGCATGCGCGCCGACCAGGTGGAGGAACACCATCCGGGCCTGCTGGCCGGCCTCGTCGGCCACCCGGGCATCGGCTTCGTCATGGTTCGCACCGCAGAGGCGGCCGTGGTGCTCGGCGCCCGGGGCGTGCACCACCTCGCTGACGACCGGGTCGAGGGCGAGGACCCCCTGGCGCCCTTCGGGCCACGCGCAGCCGACCACCTGCGCCGCCTGGACGGGTTCTCGAACGTCGGCGACCTGCTCATCAACAGCATCTACGACCCGACGCTGCAGGAGGTCGCCGCCTTCGAGGAGCTGGTCGGCAGCCACGGTGGCATGGGCGGCCCACAGACCCGGCCGTTCCTGCTCCACCCCGCCGAGCTGGCCCTGGACGGCGAGCTGCTCGTGGGGGCGCCGGCCGTCCACCAGCAGCTGCAGCACTGGGCCCAGCAGCTGGACGTGACAGCACCCATCGCCTCCGCCGAGCCACGGGCGGCCGCTGGGCGAGCCCAAGGGCCTGCGCTGGGTGGCCCCTGGCTGGCTGGGCGTCGGCAGCCTCGAGCTCGTCCTGGCCGCGATCGTCGTGCTGGCCGCCCTGGGCGGCGCGCAGGAAGCGGCGGACATCCCGCTGGGTGTCGCGCCGCCTGCTGGTGCCGCTCGTGCTCGGCGGCATCGGCCTGGTCACGGTCCTGGCCGGCGATCGGCATCTGGCGCCGGCAGCGCTGGGCGTGGATGGCCGCCCTCGTCCTCAGCGCCTTCAACGTCCTGCAGGTGCTGCTCGGGCTGGCGCGGGAAGGCCTCTCCGGGATCGTGGCCTTCGGTGCCGTTGGCAGCCATCGTCTCGCTGGTGCTCTTCTGGTACCTGACGCGGCCCCACGTGGCCGCGGCCTTCGGTCGCTCCGCCTGGTTGCTGGGCGCCGGCAGCCTGGAGCTCGTCCTTGCCGCGATCGTCGTGCTGGCCGCCCTGGGCGGCGCGCAGGAAGCGGCGGACATCCCGTTGGGTGTCGCGCCCCTGCTGGTGCCGCTCGTGCTGGGCGGCATCGGCCTGGTCACGGTCATGGCCGGGATCGGCATGTGGCGCCGGCAGCGTTGGGCGTGGATGGCCGCCCTCGTCGTCAGCGCGATCAGCGTCGTCCAGGTGCTGCTCGGTCTGGCCCGGGAAGGGCTCTCCGGGATCGTCGCCTATGGTGCCGTTGGGGCCATCGTGTCGTTGGTGCTCTTCTGGTACCTGACGCGGCCCCACGTGGCCGCGGCCTTCGGTCGCAAGCGCCGCAAGCGGGCCCGCTCGACCTGAACGACCACGGGTGAGATCGTGTCCCGGAGGTGAGACCACCGCCTGCCGGACCAAGGACGGCGGCGCCGGACGTCAGCGACGGACGCGCTAGACTATCGCCCGACGCCGACATAGCTCAGCGGTAGAGCAGCTGTTTCGTAAACAGCAGGTCCTCGGTTCAAATCCGAGTGTCGGCTCCACTCCCCAGGCGTGAGATCGCCGACTTCTAGGTCACTCGATACCCCATCGCGTCGCCGGCGGCCAGGCAGGTCTCCGCGGACATGATCCCGTTCGACGTGTGATGGTGCTGGACACAGGCTGCCGCAGCGGCCACGCCGAGTCGGAGACTCGCCTCCACGGACCAGTCTTCGTGGAGGCCGAAGATGACGCCGGCAGCGAACGCATCACCGGCCCCGGTGGTGCTGCGCACCCGGTCCGGCGGCAAGCGGACCGAGCCCTGTCGCCAGGTCTGTCCATCGGCGGTGGCCCCGACGCTGCCCGCCGGGAAATGCACGACCGCCAGCCCGGCAACTCCGCGCTCGAGGAGTCCCTGCGCCAGCGCCAGCATGGCGGCCCAATCGACCACCTCGTCCGCCGTCGATGCCGAGATATGGGTGCCGGTCAGGGCGCTGGCCTCCAATTCATTGACGATGATCGAGTCGAGGTACCGCAAGCACGGTCCAGCGAGCGCCGCCAGGCGGTCCGGCGGGAAGGCCGCCAGCTCCAGGTTCGTGTGGATCCCGGCCGCCTGCGCCGCGGCCAGGAGCCTTGACCAGCCGCTCGCACCGTCCGCGTCCGCGTCATCCATCAATGGATGCGCCCCGAGATTGCCCACGTGGAGGATGCGGGCATCCGAGCCCGCGAGGTCTGACGGCTCGGCGCGGAACAGTGAGTTCGTCCCCAGGTGCGTGAAAAAGGTGCGCCGACCTCCATCTCGCTCCACCATCACGTCCGTGAACGCGGTGGTAGCACCCGGTTCGATCCGGACACGCTGCGCATCGATCCCGGCCTCGGCACATGCAGCGCGGATGAAGTCCCCGTCAGCGTCATCGGCCACGCAGCCCATGACACTGACGTCGAAACGCGCGCCAAGGCGACGGAGATCAACGGCCATGTTGAGGCCTGCCCCGCCCGTGCTCAGCGAGATGTACTCGATCGTGGCCAGGCCGTCGCGCGACGGATAGGCGTCGATGACCTTGCCGTAGTCGACGAGCAGCGTGCCCACGCACAACACGCCGCTGCGCTCCCCGGCTGGGAGGTTCATTCGGAGCGGAGTACCCGGTCCGTCAGCTCCAGGTCCTCATCGAGGCTTCGACGCGGTGCGAGGCCCTTCCGGGCCAGTGCCTCGTGGTAGGTGCGAACCGCATCGGTCGGGCTTAGCTCGCCGCGGAGGACCGGCCGCAGCAGGTCGACAAGGTCGAGTTGCGACTCAGCGTGCTGGATCTTCCGGCCGAAGAGGGCCACGCGAGCTCCGTGCAGATGTGCCCGATGCAGCAGCTCGAACGTGTCGCGGGTGGTACCGACAGTGCCGCCGTAGATCCCGACCACCAGCGAGGGATCGTGCTCGGTCAGCTCGAGCAGGGCATCGGCCCCGTTGTAGCCCAGCTTCAGGAACACGGGTCGCTGCGCCAGGGCAACGCCCGCCAGTGCGCGCACGATGGAGTCGTTGACGAACGCCGCCACCTCCTCCGGTTCCAGCCGGCTCGGCGCGTTGGGATTGAAGACCTCCAGGAAGTGCCGCATCCCGATCTCCGCGGCCTCCCGGCGGAAGGCCGCGTAGGCCTCCAGTGACACGAGGTCCGCCTCGAGATCGTTGTTGAAGGTGATCGAATAGAGGACGAGGTCGCAGAACGGGCGGACCGCCGCCAGGTCCACCGTCCGGAATGGCCGCGACGGCATGGTGGCGTAGCCGGCTCCGCGTCCGACCCAAACGTCACTGGTGTCGTTGGCGCGGATGGCCAAGGTCAGGTCGTCGGGCAGCGAGCCATCGCTTGCGAGACGCTCCCCATTGGAGGCAGAGGTCAGCAGGATGTCGATCACACCATGGTTCGCTTGTGCGCGCATGTCATCGAGGTAGCGCCTGCGGGTCTGGTAGCGACCGGGACCGAGCACGCCGGCCGGCGCGCCGTCGACGATCCCGGCCGCGGTCAGCCCGAAGCCCATGTCCGCGTCCTTGGCATCCGCGATCACGAAGTCGTCCGGGGTGTAGCGGCCCTCCACGATGGCGCGCAGCTTGCGGTCGAGGCGGCGATCGTGTTCGGTCACGTGAGGTCTCCGACTGCGGCGGTTCAGCCGGCGCGGGTCAGGCGGCATCCACGCAGCGCCAGACGTCCAGGCCGTGGGGCATCGTTGTTCATCTGCGCACGGTACAACGACGCGAGCGCGCGCGGAGGGCGACGTCTGGTGGATGGATCTGCCCGAACCAGCGGGGTCAGCGCCAGGCTATCGGCGACCGGTGGTCGTCGTGCAGGGCGACCCCCTGAACCGCAGTCGGATCGCGACGGTGGTGTGCGTGGTCGTGACCAGCGATGTGAGGTGGCACAGACACCCGGCAACGTGCGTCTCTCCGCGCGACGCCGAGGCGCATGCCCGAGTCGGGTCGCTACCCTAGCCTCATGCCAGCCGAATTCATCTACACCGCCTACAGGCTCGCCCGGCACTATCCGCCCGACCGGACCGTGCTCGAGGACATCTCGCTGTCCTTCTATCCCGGCGCCAAGATCGGGGTCATCGGGCCCAACGGCGCTGGCAAGTCCAGCCTGCTCAAGATCATGGCCGGGCTCGACGACGGCTATAGCGGCGAAGCTCGGCTGACGCCGGGCTTCACCGTCGGATACCTCGACCAGGAGCCCCAGCTCGACCCGGCGAAGGACGTCAAGGGCAATGTGCTCGACGGCGTCCACGAGGTCCAGGCACTCATCGACGAGTACGACGCGGTCATGGCCCGCTGGGCCGACCCCGATGCCGACTACGATGCCATCGGCATCGAGCAGGCCGTCCTTGAGGCCCGCATCGAGGCCGCGGACGCCTGGAACCTCGAGCGCAACGTCGATATCGCGATGGACGCACTGCGGTGCCCGCCGGATGACGCGGACGTCAGCACGCTCTCCGGCGGCGAGAAGCGCCGCGTGGCGCTCGCACGACTGCTCCTGAGCCACCCTGACCTGCTGCTGCTCGACGAACCGACCAACCACCTCGATGCCGAGTCGGTCGAGTGGCTGGAGCGCTTCCTGTCGGAGTACGCCGGGACCGTCATCGCCATCACTCACGACCGGTACTTCCTCGATAACGTGGCCAAGTGGATCCTCGAGCTCGACCGTGGCCGCGGCATCCCCTTCAGCGGCAACTACTCGAGCTGGCTCGAGCAGAAGCTGGCACGCCTGGCGAGCGAGCAGAAGCAGGTCGATGCGCGCCAGCGGACGCTCGCACGCGAACTCGAGTGGGTGCGCATGGGCGCGAAGGCGCGTCAGGCCAAGGGCAAGGCTCGACTGTCAGCCTACGAGCGACTCCTGGCCGAGGCCAACGACGTCAAGGCCAGTGCCCGCGAACTCGAGATCGCCATCCCCCCGGGCCCGAGGCTGGGCGACAAGGTCATCGATGTCGCCGGCCTGCGCAAGGGCTACGGCGAGAAGCTGCTCATCGAGGAGCTGACGTTCTCTTTGCCGCGGGCCGGCATCGTCGGCATCATCGGGCCCAACGGCGCCGGCAAGACGACGCTGTTCCGGATGCTCATCGGGCAGGAGGCGCCCGATGCCGGGACGATCGCGATCGGTGACACCGTCGCGCTGGCCTATGTCGACCAGGAGCGCGACGACCTGGCCGCCGACAAGACGGTATTCGAGGAGATCACCCAGGGTGCCGAGTTCATCAAGACCGGCGCACGCGAGGTCCCAGCCCGGGCCTATGTCTCATCGTTCAACTTCCGCGGCACCGACCAGCAGAAGCTCGTCGGCCAGCTGTCGGGCGGCGAGCGGAACCGGGTGCACCTCGCCAAGTTGCTACAGACGGGTGGCAACGTGCTGCTGCTCGACGAGCCGACCAACGACCTTGACGTGGACACGCTGCGAGCGCTCGAGGCCGGCCTGGAGTCGTTCCCGGGCTGCGTGGTGGTCATCTCACACGATCGCTGGTTCCTGGACCGGATCGCGACCCACATCCTTGCCTTCGAAGGTGATTCCCAAGTGCGCTACTTCGAGGGCAACGTGAGCGACTACGAGGCGTTCCGGCGCAAGGAGCTGGGGACAGCGGCCGACCAGCCGCACCGGATCCGCTACAAGAAGCTCGCCAGGATGTAGACCCGTGGCACCGGGGCGCCCTCGACCGAGGCCAGGAGCCGCTCGTAGGCAGCCTCGACTTCCTTGGTGTAGCCCTCCATGGCTGTCAGTGCGCGGGCCTGATCGCTGCGCAGGGTGATGGCCAACAGGTCGCGTTCCGGCGAACTGGGAGACCGATCGAGGACGTCCAGCACGTCCTGGGCAAGATCGGTCAAGGCACGGTACCAGCCGCGAGTGTCGTACAGAAGCTCGAGGCCGATCAGCAGCGCCTGCAGGCCGTCGAGGTCCGCCTCGGTCACATCGTGCTGCCAGGCTGCGCGCAGGTTCTCGAGTGCGCGACGGGTCCCTGGCCGAGGGACGCGGACGCGGACGGCTCCGCGACGTCATGGTACCCGGCTGGCGATCCCGCTTCGGCCGGGGTTCCGGCGAGCCAGGGCCAGCCAGTGAGACCTGCTGGCTGGCTCAGCCGGCAGCGTGCTCGGCCCGAAGCGACGGTCCGAGCACGATGGTCGCACCCTGACGAGCGGCCTGCGCCCGCGTCGTCCTGCCAGCCTGTCGTGCCTCGAGCTCCAGGCGCGCGACCGTCGTGTCGTCATGGGCAGGGTCGTGGTGGAAGAGCGCCAGCCTGCGTGCACCCGTCATCTCTGCGAACGCGACCGCGTCGAGCACCGACGAGTGACCCCAGCCCAGGTACGCGGGATACTCGTCCGCGGCGTATTGCGCATCGTGGATCAGGAGATCCGCGTCACGTGCGATGGCGGCTCCGGATGTCCAGCGCGCCAATGACGGGAAGGACGGTGAGAGCGCCGGTTCGTGGTCGGGCAGATAGGCCACGACCTGGCCCTCGGTCTCGATGCGATAGCCGACCGCCGTGTCGGGATGGATGATCGACGCTGCCGTGATACCTGAAGCCACCACGGGTGACGGGGTGCTCGCCCACGTCACGCAGGTGGAGCTCGCAAGAGAGGTCCCTGATGCGGACCGGGAACAGCGGCGGCGACAGGTAGCGGCCCAGTCGATGGAGCAGCGGTGTCGACGATGGAGGCGCCCAGATCGTGACGCTCATGTCCGGTCGGAACAGCGGCGCGAAGAATCCGAGGCCGAGGATGTGGTCGAGGTGAAGGTGCGAGAGGAAGACGTCGATCGTCTTGACCTCGCTCGAGATGTTGCTCCCCAGCCGGCGGATGCCCGTCCCCGCGTCCAGCACGATGAGGTGCGCGGGGTCTCCTCCGGTGATCGCCACGCAGGACGTGTCGCCGCCGTAGGTGATGGTCTCCGGACCCGGCGTCGCCAGGGAGCCGCGCGTCCCCCAGAAGGCGACCCTCACGGTCCGTCCTGCTCCCAGAACATGGCGACTGCGCCGATGGTCCGATCGACGGGCGCGATGATGGGAAAGGCGGTCACCTCGATCGATCGCTTCACGCCATCAGCGCTGACGATCTCGAAGTCGCTGTGCGCCGGAGTCGACCGCCGCAGCGCCACGACGAGGGGGAGCTGCTCCGCATCCAGCGGTCTGCCCTGTGACGCCGGCACGAATGCGGTCGTCCACTCCTCGAAGGGCATGAGTCGGATCTCGTCGAAACGACGCCCAAGCACTCGCTCCGCGGGTTCATTGAAGTAGATGAGTTCGCCGCTCGCGTCGACGACGAAGACGGGGATCGCCAGCCGGCTCGCCAGGTGACGGACGAGGATGAGCTCCACGGGATACTGGCCCATGCGCAGAAGGATGCGCCAGCACTCCGCCCGGCCGCAAGCCCTTGGACGAACACAGCCCTCAAGGACTCGCTGGCACACACGTCGGCACGGTCGTGAGCACGCATTGACAGTCATCGTGCCGCTGACGTACGAATTGCCTATCCACGCCGTCGTCGTCGGCGATCGGGAGAGCACGTGGAGGCGGACATGGACCACTACGACCTGGTGGTGATCGGATCGGGACCGGCTGGGGAGAAGGGTGCCGCCCAAGCGGCCTACTTCGGCAGGCGCGTGGCACTGGTGGAGCGTGCTGCCCGTCCCGGCGGGGCTCCGGTCAACAGCGGAGGCCTGCCCACCAAGACCCTTCGTGAAACGGCCCTCTACCTCACCAGCTACCGCCGCCGCGAAGTCTACGGAGTGGGCCTGGCACTCGCGCCCGAGATCACGCTGGAGCGCATGAAGGCGCGAGCCGAGACCGTTTCAGCGCTGGCCGGCGAGCTCGTTCGCAAGAACCTGGAGCGGCACGACATCACGGTCCACCGTGGCGAGGCTCGGCTGGGGCCGGACCGCTCGGTCATCGTCACGGACGCGGCCGGCGAGGAGCACTCCCTGCGCGCGGACAGGATCCTCATCGCCACGGGCTCGCGGCCGTATCGGCCAGCGGATGTCCCCTTCGACGACCCGGATGTCCACGATTCCGACACCATCCTCGCGCTCGACCGCCTGCCTGGCAGCCTGGTCGTCATCGGGGGCGGCCCCGTGGGCTGCGAATACGCGTCGATCTTCGCGGCCCTGGGCGTGGAGGTGGCGCTGGTGGACCGGGGGAAGCGGATGATGCCCTTCCTCGACGCCGAGATCTCCGACGAACTGGCGGCATGCCTGACCAGCATGGGTGTCCGGCTCGTGCTCGGCTCTTCGCAGGCGAAGGTCTCGCGCGAGGATGGCCGGCTGCGCGTCGAGCTGTCCGACGACGCGGACCTGTCACCCGACAAGGTGCTCTACGCCGCCGGTCGCAGCGGCAATACGGAGAGCCTGGCCCTGGTCGCGGCCGGCATCGAGACCGATGCTCGCGGTCGCATCGTCGTCGACGACCGCTATGAGACGACCGCGCCAGGGATCTACGCGGCTGGGGACGTCGTCGGACCACCGGCCCTGGCCTCGGTCAGCGCCGAGCAAGGTCGCGTGGCCATGTGCCACGCCTTCGAGATCCCCTTCAAGGAGACCGTCGACCCGCTGCCGCCGTACGGCATCTACTCGATACCAGAGGTGGCCATGGTGGGCATGACGGAGCAGGCTGCCGCCGCCGAGGGGATCGACGCCGAGACTGGTCGCGCCCCCTTCTCCGGCAACCCGAGGAGCGTCATCGCCGGTACCACGAACGGACTCATCAAGGTGGTCTTCCGCCGAGACGACCGACGGCTCCTGGGGGCGCATATCCTCGGCGAGGAAGCCGGCGAACTGATCCATGTGGCCCAGGCGGTCATGCATGCCGGCGAAACCATCGATCGCTTCATCCACACGACCTTCAACCTGCCCACGCGGGCCGACGTCTACAAGTACGCCGCCTACGATGGACTCCAGCGCCTGGCAGGCTCGGGAACGACGCCGGCCACGCGGTAGACGGACACCGCGCTGGCGACTCCCTTGAGCGTCACCAGTTCCTGTCGCGTCGCGCGGCCCTCGAGCAGGCTCGCCACACCGGCGCTCTCGTAGACCGACTCGGTGAGGACCAGCTCACCCGCGATCGCGATCGCGCCCACCCGGGCGGCGATGTTGACGGACTGCCCGAAGTAGTCATCACGGCCCTTCGACGTCACTTCGATGGCGGGACCTCGGTGCAGGCCCACCTTGAGGATCAGACGCGTATCGGAGCGCTGGTTGAAGCGTTCCAGGCGTTCGAACATCTCGAGCGCCGTTCTCACCGCCTCGTCCGGCTCGGAGAACCGCGCCATGATGGCATCGCCGATGGTCTTGACGATGGCGCCACCGTGGCGCCGCGTCGCGGACTCCAGGGTGTCGAAATGCAGGCGCACCAGGTCGAACGCGGTGACATCACCGATCCGCTCGTACATCGCGGTCGAATCCTGCAGGTCGGTGAACAGGAACGTGTGGTCCGCGATCTGCTGCCCCCGCGCCTCGGTCATGGTCCTGAAGCGGACCATGCTCAGCGGCAGCACGGCGGCCCCGATGGCCCCGACCAGGAGCAGGAGGTCGCCCCCTTCTGCCCCGATGGTGCCGCTGTACCGAGCGCCAAAGAGCACCGCGACGGCGCCAGCCATGACGGCGCTGCCGCCCAGCACCCAGGCCAGGGGTCGTCGCTCCCGCGGGTCCCCCAGGCGGACGCGCCACACGAGGGACGCGGCCGCCGCGACGAGCGCGACGATCAGCGCTGCCAGGCCGACGAGCGAGACGATCGTCAGCAGGCTCTTCAGATCGGCCGGTGCAGCCGCTGGGTTCGGTAGCGTCCGATACCAGAGCAGCCCGGCTGGCCGGAATGTCGCGCTCACGGCCAGCAGGATGGCGCCGCCGATGGCCAGCCTCGTGGTGGTGTGCGAGTGGCGCCACACGGGTCGTCCATGCGGGAACAGAAGGACCGCCACGATGACGGCGGCCCCGGAGAACGGCAGCTGCACGCTGGAGAACGCCCAGGCCATCCAGAGCTGCACCGAGGGGACCGGCCGGAAGGCATGGACCGTGGACTCCAGCACGAGGTTGACAGGGAGCAGGACGGCCATGCCCAGCGCGACGGCCAGGAACAGCCAGCCGATCGGGTTCCTTGGCACGTGGCGCACCACCGAGGCACCGACCGAGCCATACACGGCCCCGGTCAAGACGATGGCGGCCAGGCTCAGGGGACCCATGCGCAGTTCGAGCGTCTGCCACGGGGTTCCCCGAGATGCCCAGATCACGGTCGCGACGAGGAGCGTCAGTGTGATCGCCAGCCACGTGCCCGTGCCGAGCCATCGCAGCCGCGCGTCAGGGTCGAATCGCAGCCGGTGGACCACGGGGAGCATCAATCCGGGTATGCCACCGCCCGCACGTCGTCGAGCTCGGCGAGGATGGCATCGAGCTTGGTCGGGTCTGCCGTGTAGTCGAGGACAGCCTGCCAGAACGCCTCGTTCATGAGGTCCGGCATGGAGTCGGATGCGTCGAATCGGAAGATCCGAGCATCCGCCAGGAGTTGGGCCTGTCGCTGGGTTTGCACGTCCGGGTACTCGGTCACACGCAGGTTCCCGGAGATCGCCCCACCACCGTCGACCAGGATGCGCTGCGCTTCGACGCCCACCAGGTAGCGCAGCAGCTCTCGCCCTCCGGGTGTGTCCCGGATCAGGGCGAAGAGATCGCCGGCGCCGATCAGCGCACCTGAGAAGCGCGGGTCGACATCGGGGAACGGAAGCCAGTCAAAGCGACCGCCATACTCGGCCACGGCCTCGTCGAGGAACGTGGCCATGAACGTGCCCTGATGGACGAAGAGACAGCGTGGCGGGTCGGTGAAGAGTCCGTCCCCGGCATCGCTGAAGTGGGTACGCAAGGCGCCCTCGACGCCGCCGGCCACGTCGGCCTCGTTGACCACCGTGGAGTAGGCCCGGAAGGCCGACCGGATGTCCGGTGAATCCCACGCCAGTCGACCGGCGACCCAATCGTCGTACACGTCCGGCCCGCTCTGCCTGAGGACGAAGTCCTCGATCCAGTCGGTCCCTGGCCACCCGGATGCCGCGTCCGAGGCAAGACCGACGCACCAGGGTCGGGTCTGGCCAGCCTTGCTCGCGGTCATGGCCTGGTGCTGGAGCTCTGTCCAGGTCTCGATGTTGGATGGCTGATAGACCTCGGGGTCGTACCAGAGGAGACCCTTCACCGTGCCCTTGATGAAGACGCCCGCGAGCTTGTCATCGACCGTCCCGATCTCGACGAGCCCGGGTGCCGTCTCATTCTTGTAGGTGCCGACGTCGATGACCTCGGAGAGGTCCACCAGCTGGTCATTCCGCACCAGCTCGAGCATGTATCCGGGACCTGGCAGGCCGGCGAGGTCGGGTGGATCACCTGCGGCGATGGCGCGCTCGAGGGCACCCTTCAGGTCCCGGGTGGTGCTCACCACGATGCGATAGCCGGTGCGCTCCTCGAACGGCGCGACGGCGGCCCGGAATGTGTCGATCTCAGGCCCTTCCCACGAAGCGAGGACCCGGATCTCGCCCGCCTCCGGTGTCGCCGGAGTGGAACCCTGGCAGGCGGTCAGCGTAACGCCCAAGAGGACGAAAGCCAGCAGGGACCGCTTCATGCGTGCCGCGGCCACCGCCCAGGCGCGCGACATCGGGCGGGAGCCACGAGTGGAATCAGGATGTGCAGCCATCGCGCTCCTGTTGTCAGATGCCCGCTCAGCCCACTGCATACCGCGACCGGCCGATCCCCCGTACGCGCCGATGCTGTCGATACGGTAGTCGATGTCGGCCAAAGGGTCCATGGCCGAGGCAGTCACCACCTCTCGACAGGATCATGCAGGCCTGCTCGACCGTCGGCTCGCGAGCGCCTGGACTTCAGGCCGCCGGCGACCGAACCTCCGCCGGATGGGCGGCACAAGAAGACCTTTGCAGGCTTGGGCCTGGGCTGACTCAGCCCGGTGGCCCCTGCAGCCCTGCGGGAGGAGCGATCCAGAGACGACCACCCGTCGCCGCGAGCGGGCGACCCGTCAGTTGGCGGGTACGAGGCGTGCGAGCTGGTCGAGCGCCACCTGGACGATTTCCATCTCCGCACCGTACGTCACGAAGTCCCCGGACCCCATCGCCTGCTGTGCGAGGTCGAAGTGGACGTTCGCGTAGGCGATCAGGCCGTTGATGTCGGATGGCAGGCCCTCGAGAGCAGGCGAGGCGTCCGGGCCCGGTGTCGCATCGGGACCTGGGGTCGATGCCGCACCACCCGGCCCGACGGCCTTCTGGAGCGCGTCGCCGAGCGTGTTCGCCCAGACGACCTTCGACGGGGTCGCGACGACGATCTTCGTGAACTGCGGGAACGCTGACGAGGTGCTCTGGAGGTAGATGGGCTGGAGGTAGACGAACGAGCCGCCGACGGGCACCACGATGAGGTCGCCCCGGATGACCTTCGAGCCCGACTGGTCCCAGAGGGTGATCTGGCTGCTGATCTCCGGGGTCTGGTCGATCAGTGCCTCG
Organism: uncultured Chloroflexia bacterium; assembly: GCA_963766685.1. GTDB lineage: Bacteria > Chloroflexota > Limnocylindria > Limnocylindrales > CSP1-4 > JAFMJV01. The sequence continues at coordinate 20,066 of CAVYBJ010000002.1, read as the reverse complement.
ATCTGGTCCGGCCCATAGATCGTCGTGTCCGCCGGGAGCTTGTAGACGAGCACCTTCCCGCGCTCGGGCCCGTCGTTCCGCGCGGAGACCCACGAGATCATGTTCGGGCGGCGTGCCGGCACCATCGGCTGCATGAGCAGGTACTCGGTCTCGGCCTCGTCCGGGAGACGCATCTGGACGTAGTACGCCTCGTTCGGGACGAGCTGGTTCTGAGCGTCGGTGCCGACCGGGACCGTCCAGAGGTTGTCGCCCTGGTAGAACGTCGTGGCATCGGTCACGTGGTAGGCGCCGTACATGGCGGTCTGCGCGTTGAACAGGCCCCTCGGATAGCGCAGGTGCGCCTGGAGGTCGTCGGGGAGCTCCGAGAGCGGCGTGAACAGCGTCGGGTAGATCGATGCCCACGTCGCGATGAGCGGGTCGGAGGGGTCATTGACGTAGAGCTTCGTCGTGCCGTCGTAGGCGTCCACGACGGCCTTCACCGAGTTCCGCAGGTAGTTGACCTGGTCGGTCGGTACGTGGGCGATCGCGTTCCGCAGGTTCCCGTCGAGAGCGCGCGCCATCGGGAAGGCCCCGCTCGCGGTGTACGCGTCCACGATCCAGGCGAGGCGCCCGGTCGAGGTGACGACCAGGTAGGGGTCCTTGTCGAACGCCAGGAACGGCGCGAGCGCGCTGAGCCGGTCGCTGAGCGTCCGGCGCATGACGAACTGCGAATCGGACGTGATCTGCGGCGTGGTGAGGAGGCTGATGAAGTCGCCGGTCCGGATGCTGACCAGGAGGCGGTTGAGGCCACCGCTGACGTCGATGCCCGTCTTCGCGGTCCAGCGCGTCGTCGCATCCGACCCCTGTTCGACCGGGTAGTCGAACTCAGCGGTCTGGGCTCCGGTGATGATCCACGGGGACGGCCGCTCCCCGAAGTAGATCCTCGGCTCGGTGACCGTCGGCGCACCGGCCTCGGACGTGACCGGGAGGTCGCGGATGAGGAGATCGGGCAGGCCGTCAGAGCCCACTCCTGATGCCGGCAGCATCGCGAGCCCATAGCCGTGCGTGTACACGAAGTGCGAGTTCAGCCAGTTCGCGACTGCCGGGTTCTTGTCGAGCGCCATCTCGCGCGCGGACAGCATCACGTCGCGCTCCTGCCCATCGATCAGGTAGCGGTCGTTGTCGACATCGGTGAAGTCGTAGTACTGGCGCACGGTCTGGAGCTGGTCCAGGGTCGCCCGCAGCGGATGGTCATCCCAGAGGCGCGCGTTCGAGAACGTGTCCGCCTCGCTCACGATCGCATCCGCGGACAGGGACGTGGACGCCGGGTACGAGTGCGTCGTCCAGGCGTCGAGGCCGAAGGCCGTGCGGGTCGCGGCGATGTCGTTGGCGATGTAGCGGCGCTGCTGGTCGAGCGGGTTCGGGTTCACGAACAGCGCCTGGTTGAGGACCGCGAGCCCGATGATGCCGATCCCGAGGGCCGCCCAGGCGCCGAAGGCGCCGAGCGCCCACCGCCAGCGACGGGCGACGATCGCGGCCAGCACGACGAGGGCCGCGATGACCGTCAGCACGGCCATGAGGTCCGCGCCCGGGATGCGGACGGCCGCGTCGGTCGCGTCGACGCCCGCCGGGTACGGGTACGTCTCCTGGCTCTCGGCCAGTGAGAACTTGTCGATCTGGAACCCGATGGCGCCGATGCCGATGCGGAGCGCAACGAGGATGCCGAGGTGCCACGCCCACGCGCGCCCCGATGGCCCCGAGAGCGCCCGGCGCGCGAACAGGAGGTAGGTGAAGGCGGTCAGCACGATGAGCGCGTTGAGGACCCAGCCCACGAGGTCGACGGCAGCGTGGTAGAAGGGCAGGTCGAACAGGTAGAAGGTCAGGGGCCGGCCGAAGATGGGGTCCACGACCGGGGGCGTGGGGGTCGCTCCCGGACCGGCGGCCGACAGGTCGGGCATCGATGACGCCTGGTGGGTCCACAGGAGGATGGTCTGCCACTGGGCGCTGAACACGAACCCGATGACGAGGGCGACGAGGGCAGCGGCGAGCGTCAGAAGGAGCCGGGTGCGACGAGCCGTGATGCCGGCCGTCGCTCTGTCGAATTGCGAGAGCAGCTCGCCCTTGAGGCCCTCGAGCGTCGGCGGCTGGCCGTACGATCCTGCGGCCTCGGACGGGCCGTCCGCGCTCGCCGGGCGCGCTCGGAGCGGCCACGTCCGGACGATCCGGGTCGCGATCGCCATCGACGCGATGAGCAGTCCGAAGGAAACCAGGCTGACCGGGATCCAGAGGAGCAGTCGCGTGAACGTGCTGACGTCCCAGACGTGCAGCTGGCCGACGCTCTCGAACCAGAGGCGGTCGACAAGCAGGCTATCGAGCCAGAACACGAGGAACGCGACGATCGCCACCACGATGATGCCGACCGCGACGGCGCGCCTGATGGTGTGGCGGCGCACCGGCCGCGGCGCGAGCGCCGTCGGATCCCCGTTCGTCATCTGACCTCACTTCCAGCTCAGGCGCACGGCACGCCCACGGCATTGTGGCGCATGGACGAGAAACGCCTTGAAGGCACGGAGCGGAAGGGAGGGGCGGTCCTGGCGACGCAGCCTCGCTCCGCGTCCCGGTCCGGCGGTTGCGCGGCTCGTGTCGAGCACCGCGACAGGGTGAGACACAGCGGTCGGCAGGACGACCGTCGCGGCCATGACCGCCCGCGAGACGAGCGATCCGAGCTGCTGGGCGCCCGGGCGTCAGCGGCGGGCGCGCTCCCGGCGGAGGATGAAGAGGCTGACGACCGCGACCCAGCCCGGCAGGACCAGGATGAGCCAGTCGTAGAACGACACCGCCACGAGCAGCACGAGGCCGAGCAGAGCGCCGATGAGGGCGAACCAGCGCGGGAACACGCCGCTCTTGATGCCGATCGTCGCCGTGGCCAGCATGAACACCGCGGCCGCGCGGGTGGCCATCGCGAAGAGGAGCGTGTAGCCGAGTCCGCGCAGGAGCGACATGCTCTCCGCCGAGACGGGCTCCTCGCCCAGGAACTGCACGAGGGTGGTCGGCGTGCTCACGACGGCGGCGGTCGTGAACAGCAGGCCGACGAAGAGCAGCCCGCTGCCGAAGAAGACCGTCGCGAAGAAGCGGTCCTCGCGTTCGCCGATCTGGTCCCGGATGACCGCCACGAACCAGAGGAACATGATGCCGGCGAACGGCGCGAGATAGAGGCCGCCGATGACCATGGCGGTGTTCTGTCCCGCGGCGGTCCCCTGGTTCACCTGGCCGCGCACGAGCACGAGCGCCGCCGTGAACATGACGGAGAACAGGAGGCCGGCGGTGCCTGCCGCCCACGGTGCCCGCAGCTGGCGTCCCGCTTCCTCCAGGACCGGCAACGAGTCGAGTCGGCTGCCGTCGTCGGTGGGTGTCCGCGTCGGCAGATCTCCAGGTCCGCTCATGGGAACCACCTTTCGCGTGCGCCGATGGCTGGGCCGCCGATGCCCTGGGGATCCGGAGCGACCGCCCGGTCGGGATCGACGCCATCAGCGTACGTCGCGGTGACGATCGCCACGCACGGCCCGCGCGTCGACGCCGACCGCATCTCCGAGGCGTACCAGCGACTCAGCGCGGCCCCAGTGCATGTACGTCTCCCATTGGTGCCCTTCTGCCAGGGCGAGCACGGTCTCACGAACGGCATCGCGGGCCCGAACGAGGTCGACGCCGTCCAGCGATCTGCCGGCCACCTCGAGGTGCGGGAGGATCTCAGCGTACCAAGGGGCGAGCCAGCCGAACGGATGCGGGTTGAGCTCCGCGTTCTCGGGCAGGAGTCGGTCGGACCTCAGGTCGGCCAGCCAGGCATCGAGGGCCCGGTCGAGGCGGGGCTGATCACCGAGCGACTCCGCCAGCTCGACCGCCTCGCTGCCCACGGGCAGGGTCGCCGGATCACCCAGCAGGTAGTCGAGGAATGCGACGGGCCGATCCATCCGGTCCAGGAACGGCAGGCCATAGGTGTGCCATGCACGGGAGAAGTCGTCCTCGTTCCGTGCCCGCTCGCGGAGGTCGGCCGCGTCATCGTATTGCCACCATCGGTCGTGCGGCTGCGGGAGCAGTCGCCCGATCCTGACGCGATGGCGGCAATGCCAGGCGCCCGCCTCGGTGGGCCTTGGCTCGCCGATGGTCGGGTATGAGAACCCGAACTCCACGGTGAAACCACCGCTCGCCACGGAATTGGACATCGAGCTCTGAACGGTCACGGCCTGACGAGCGGCATCCGTATCCCGCCACCAGTGATGGCGGACCTTGCGATATCCCCGCTGTCGCAGCGAGGGTGCCACGACAGACGCCACCGCCGAGGCGATGGCCTCGCTGATCGCCGGTCTCGGTCGGGTCGTCATCCGCTTCCTCCCTCCACCGGCCGCTGCCCGACCGGCCCCCGGACGTGGCTGCCGGTGATCCCTGTCCGGCGGGGTGAGTCTGACACCAGCGACCGGAGCCGGTGCCTCGCGAACGGGCTCCCCTCCACTGCAGGACGCACTCCGCTCCACGGCCTGAAGGAGGTGGAGGCACCGGTCATGGCCCCGAGAGCTATGCGACCTGGGTGACCTCGACCGTCACGGAGAGCTCGCTGTCCGCTCCGGCGAAGACGCCCTTGATGGGCATGACGTCCGCGTACTCGCGTGCGCGGGCGACGATGACGTGGTGGTCGGCCACCGCGGAGTCGTTGGTGGGGTCGTAGCCACGCCATGCACCGGTCCACCACTCGATCCAGGCGTGCGACTCGCCTCGCACGGTCTGGCCGATGGCCGTGTCCTTCCTCGGGTGGAGGTACCCGGACACGTAGCGCGACGGGATGCCGACCCGGCGCAGTGCGCCGATGGCGAGGTGCGCGAAGTCCTGGCAGACGCCGGAGCGCTAGCGCCACGCGTGCGCCGCCGGGGTGTGGACGGTGGTGGAACCCGGCACGTAGCGGATGGTGTCGTGGAGATGCGCGCAGATGGCGCGGGCCGCGGCGTCAGGCGGCAGCGTGGCGGCCATCTCGGCGGCGTAGTCGGCCAGCTCCGGCGCCGGCTCCGTGGCCGGCGAGTCGGAGAGGTATTCGGCCAAGCGGTCCGTCAGCACCGACCCCTGCAGATCGTCCCAGCCGGTCGCAGCAGAGGGCGCTGACCCGGGCAGGACCTCCACGCGCGATGTGGCGGCCACGATGAGCTCGCGGTGGGGACGCAGCACCTCGAAGGCGAGGACGCGCGTCTCCCAGTAGTCGAGGTAGCTCGATTGCCAGGTGACCGGGCTGATCTCGACGTGCGCGGCCAGCACGCGCTGCTGGGGCAGGTCGACGGGCAGGAGGCGCGCCTCGTTGTATGAGGTGAGGACCTCGTGCGAGTACCGGAAGCTCGTCCGGTGGTGGATCTCGAAGACGCTCACACCGTCTCCTGCGTCCAGACCGTGATGGCCGGCTGGAAGTAGCGGTCGCGGATGAGGTTCGATGCCTGGGCGCAGGCCACCTGGACGGCCTGCATCTGGGCAGGCAGGTCGTCGAGGATCTCACGCACCTGGCGGTACTCCAGGTTGGTGCGGGCACGGCCGAGGGCGAGGCGCGCCTGGTCGGCGGTGGGTCGGCGCTGACCCTCCGGCTCGAGCTCGGAGAGGATCCGCTCGGCACGCTCCAGGTTGAAGGCGATGGAGCGAGGGAACAGCCGGTCGACCAACAGGAACTCGGCGGCGCGCTCCTCGGACACGAGGGCGCGCACGCTGCGCAGGTAGGCCTCGTGCGCGGAGCAGGACCGCAGCAGCGTCGTCCAGTTGGGGCCGATGGTCCCCGCCAGCGACCGGGTCATGAGCAGTCGGGCGATCATGTCGGCGCGCTCCAGGGAGCGTCCCAGGTCCATGAAGAGCCAGGCGTCATCGCGGGAGGTCGTGGCGCTGGAAAGGCCCCAGACGGCCGCGGCCCGTTCCCGGACCCAGGCGAAGTAGACGTGCGGACGGCGGGCGCGGGAGCGCGACGGCAGCTGCTGCCAGGTCGTGTTCAGCGCCTCCCAGACCTCCGTGGAGATGACCTCCCGGGCGCGGCGGGCGTTCTCCCGCGCGAGCGTGAGGGTGCCCGCGATGGACGATCCGCGCGTGGGGTCGTAGGCGAGGTGCGCCAGCACGTCCTCACGCGTGACCGGGCCTCCGTCCGACAGTCCATCACCAGCAGCAGCGAGGCATTGGCGGTCGGCTCGTCCACCCAGGGGTCCTCGAGCATGACGTTGAAGTGCACGTCGAGGAGGCGCGCGGTGTTGTCCGCCCGCTCCACGTAGCGGCCGATCCAGAAGAGCGCTTCCGCGATCCGGCTCAGCATGGCGCTGCCGTCCCGCCGGGCGGGCAGCGGCACCGGGAGCGCGGTAGGCCTGCTGCTGCTGCGCCTGCTGCTGGCCGTGGACCTGGTCGTCGGGGTGAGTGGACTGCGGGACGGCGTGGATGCCACTGAGCTCCGCCGATTCCTCCTGGACCTCCACGCGGCTGAAGGCCTCGCGCTCCTGGCGCGGGATGCTCACCGCACCGAGGACCCAGGTGTCCTTCGACCCGCCCCCCTGCGACGAGTTGACGACCAGCTGACCGCGCTGCAGGGCGACCCGCGTGAGGCCCCCGGGCAGGACCCAGATGTCGCCCTCGCCGGCGTTGATGGCGAAGGGCCGCAGGTCCACGTGGCGCGGCTCCAGGCCATCCTCGCAGAGCGTCGGCACGGTCGAGAGCTGCACGACGGGCTGGGCGATCCAGCCTCGCGGGTCCGCCCTGAGCTGCTTGCGGGCACGCGCCAGCTCCTGCCGACTGGCCGCCGGCCCGATGAGCACGCCCTTGCCGCCCGAACCGTCCACCGGCTTGACGACCAGCTCCGCGAGCCGGTCCAGGACCTCCTGCAGCGCGCCGTCGTCCTCCAGCCGCCAGGTATCCACGTTGGGCAGGATGGGCTCCTCGCCCGAGGTAGTACCGCATGAGGTCCGGCACGTAGGTGTAGAGGAGCTTGTCGTCGGCGACACCGTTGCCGACCGCGTTGGCGAGCGTGACATGGCCGAGCCGGGCGACGTTGATGAGGCCGGGCGGCCCGAGCGTCGAATCGGGACGGAACTGCACGGGGTCCAGGTAGTCGTCGTCGACACGCCGGTAGATGACGTCGACGCGCTGCCGGCCCGCCGTGGTGCGCATGTAGACGCGGCCGGCCATGACCTCCAGGTCGCGGCCCTCGACGAGCTCGATGCCCATGGTGCGGGCCAGCAGCGAGTGCTCGTAGTACGCGGAGTTGTAGACGCCGGGCGTGAGCAGCACGATGGTCGGGTCGTCGATGCCGTCGGGCGCGACGCGGGTCAGGGCCTTGCGCAGTCGCTGCGAGTATTCCAGGACCGGGCGGATGCCCATGGTCGCGAACAGCTCGGAGAACATCTGCGACATGGCGCGACGGTTCGAGAGCACGTAGCTGACCCCGGAGGGCACGCGTACGTTGTCCTCCAGCACGCGGTAGATACCGTGCTGGTCGCGCACCAGGTCGATGCCGCTGACGAGGACGCGCACGCCACCCGGTGGCTCGATCCCGGCGGCTGCACGCCGGAAGTGCTGGGACGAGGTGATGAGCCGTCGCGGCACGACGTCGTCAGCCACGCAGCGCTGCGCACCGTACACGTCGGCGAGGAAGGCCTCCAGGGCGCGGACACGCTGGGCCACGCCCGGGTCGATGATCTCCCAGTCCTCCGAGCTGACGACGCGCGGCACGATGTCCAGCGGGAACGGCCGCTCCTCGCCGGCGTGGTCGAACGTGACGCCCTGCGCGAGGTAGGTGCTGGCCAGCGCCTCCGCCCGCGAGTGCAGGTCCTCGTGGGACATCTGGTCGATCTCGCGGTAGACCGCGGCGTAGGGCTCGCGCACCTGGCCCTCGACATCCATGGCCTCGTCCCAGGCACGACCGGGCGCGTAGCTGGACCAGGGTGTGGATGTCTGGGGCGGGCTCATCGTGGCGAGGGTACCGTGGAGCGCCTCTCGCCGCCGGTGTGCCCGGCCGTCAACACTTCAGGGGGCGGTTGCGACCCCCGATCGTCGCCGTGCTGACCTGCGCGATCTCGGCAGACGTACCTGGAAGCCTGGTCGCCCGTGCGGGGTGGGCCGGGTCCACTCAGGCGTCAGGCGGGATGACACCCTTGCGCAGCATGAAGCAGCCATAGAAGCGCCGTTCACCGGTCTGGATGACCGCGTAGGACGTGCGTGCCAGGTCGTAGAAGGCAAAGCGCTCGATGGGCATCAGCGGGCGGGGCCGACCTTCAGCGCGGTCGACCTCGGCCTGGACCTCGGCCTGCACGGGCGGCACCTCGTCGGGCGTGTCACCGACCTGCATGCGCCCCGCGAAGTCGTCCACGAAGGTGTCCAGCGGCATGACCGACAGGATGGCCTGCACGGCCTCCGCAGCGGTCAGGTTCTCCATGCGCAGGAGCTTGCCCGTGACCGTCGCCTTGGCGACCGAATCGGCCGGGAAGTTCGTGTCCGACACGATGAGCATGTCCCCGTGGCCCATGGCCCGCAGGCAGCCGAGCACCTCTGCGTTCAGCCGATGGTCGATCCCCTTGAGCATCTCGTCCTCCCCGGTGTGGTGCCTCGCGCGCGAAGGCCTTCTGGAACGTCGATGGTGCCACGGGCGCACGAGTCGCGGGGCACGTTCGCGACGCTGGTGGAACGCCCGAACGGACGGCCCCGGCCGCGACACGAATGGTGAGTTTCCGCGCCTTGACAGCGCTACTCTGTCGTGACCATGCTGCCCGTCACCCGGCGTTCAGGCTGGGGCGAGCGACGTCTTGCCACGGAGGAGGGACTGACATGAAGGTCGAGCTCTACGAGGCGAAGTTGGGAGCGGGGGCCCCCCGGCGCAGATTGCTGCCGAGAGCAGCCGCCATCGGAGCGGCAGCCGCCCTCCTGGTCGGTGCCCTGCCGGCGTACGCCCAGGACGCACAGCCGATCACGCCGGAAGAGGCCGCGCTGCGCGCCGAGATCCTGAAGATCCCTGGCGTGGGCATGGGCAGCCCGACGGACGCCGACTGGCAGAAGGTCGGCGAGATGACGCTGGGCCCCACCAAGGCCAACATCGCCGAGGGCGAGTGCAAGGACGTGGAGCTGAAGTTCCTCGGCCTCAACAACCAGAACCTGCACAACATGCTCTTCCGCGGCTTCCTGAAGCCGTGGGAGGACTACACGGGCGCCACCATCAGTTGGATCGACCTGGCACAGGCCGACTACAACGGCCGTCTCCAGCAGGCCATCGCCACCGGCACCGTGGACTGGGACGTCATGGAGATGGGCGCGCCGTTCGAGGGTGACACGGCCGGTCGCGGGCTCCTTGACCCGATGCCCGACTGGGTGGCCACGCAGATCGACATGGCCGACTACGTGGACTACCTGAAGCCGCCCATCGGCACCTGGGACGGCAAGACGTACCGCATCTCCATCGATGGCGATACCCACACGCTGGCGTATCGCACCGACTACTACGCCAACGAGGACTTCAAGAAGGCTTGGGCGGACGAGGGCCACCAGGGCGAGTGGGCACCGCCCACGACCTGGGAGCAGGTCAACGAGCAGTCCAAGTTCCTGGCCGGCAAGAAGGACCCGCTGACGGGCCTGGATGCCTACGGCGTCGTCGACCCGCTCAAGTACCTGTGGGGCGGCTTCGGCTGGTACTTCCTCGAGGACCGCGCGGTCGCGTACTCCAAGGTCCCGGGCAACCCGGCATGGCTCTTCGATCCCGACACGATGAAGCCCCTGATCAACAACCCCGGCTGGGTGCAGGCCATCCAGGACGTCATCGACCTCATGAACACCCCGGGCGCCTACCCGCCCGACCAGATCAACGCTGACCCGAACTCGACGGCCTTCTCCCAGTTCCTGGCCGGCACCGGATCGCAGGTCATGTGGTGGGGCGACGTGGGCTCCAACGCCCGCACGTCGGACACCTCCGTCGTGGGCGACGTCGTCGGCTTCGACATCAACCCCGGCGCCGACAAGTACTACGACTGGACGACCAGCCAGTGGGTGGAAAGCCCCAACCGGGCTCCGAACAACGCCTACATCGGCTGGGGCGTCTACGTCACCAAGAACGTCTCTGCCGACGAACTGAAGCGCAAGTGCGCCTGGTCGGCGGCATCGCACCTCGGTGGCAAGGACCTCTCCCTCTGGATGGCCGCCTATCCGTCCGGCTTCCAGCCCTACCGCAACTCGCACTTCGACTACGCCGAGTGGGTGGCCGCCGGCTACGACCAGGCCTTCATCGAGGACTACCTGTCGTCCAACGCTGACAGCTACAACCACCCGAACGCGGCCAACGAACCGCGCATCCCGGGCATCTTCCAGTACTACTCGCGGGCCGAGGACGAGCTCGTCAACGGCCTGGGCAGCGGCGCCTCCGCACAGGAGATCGCCGATGCCATCGCCGCCGGCTGGGAGGAGATCACCGACCAGATCGGCCGCGAGAGCCAGCTCGCGCTCTACCGGGCGTCGCTGGGTCTGTGATGAGGGCGGGGGGCGTAGTCACTGCGCTCCCCGATCCTTCAATGCACATGGGACTGACGAGGTGCGCGATCTTCGCGCACCTCGTCGGCACGCCGCTCCCACGTGGACACCACGCCAACCAAGCCGTACCGAGTGACCACCGACCGTGAGCGCCACCGGCGACCTCATCCACGTCGTCTCCCACGAGGACATCACGCGCCGCCGGGCGCGCCTGGGCCGCATCCTCATCCGGGGCTCCTTCCTCATCCTCATGCTGGTCCTCGGAGCGCAGCTGCTCCAGGTGCTGGGGGTCTGGGATCTCGGCTTCGCGAACTGGCAGCCCACGCTGTTCGCCTACGTCGCCTGGTGCATCTGCCTGTGCGTCGGACAGGTGCTCATCCGCGGCGAGCAGGGCAAGAAGATCCTCTTCGTATTGCCGGCGGCCCTCTTCGTGGTGTCCCTGACGATCATCCCGCTCGTGCTCGGCATCGCCATCGCCTTCGCCGACTGGAACCTTTCGTCGCCGACCGGCCCGAGCTTCGCCGGCCTCGGCAACATCCAGAAGATGCTGCGGGATCCCTTCTACTGGAACGCCCTGACCAACATGGTGTGGTACTCGCTGGGGGTCATCGTCGAGTACGTCGTCGCCTTCGGGCTGGCCATGCTGCTCAGCCTGCAGATCCGCGCGCGGCGCTTCTTCCGCGTCGCATTCCTGCTGCCCCTGATGCTGTCGCCCGTGGCCGTCTCCTGGATGATCGGCAAGTCCATGCTGGAGTTCCGCTTCGGCCCGGTGTCACAGCTGGCCCGCGCCCTTGGCTGGGAGGATCCCGCGTTCTTCGCCAGCGCCGAGACGGCCCGCGTCACGATGTCCATGCTGGACGCCTGGATCTTCATCCCGCTCATGATGATCATGCTCCTGGCCGGCCTCCAGGCCCTCCCGACGGAGGTCATCGAGGCCGCCCGCGTCGACGGGGCCACGGCTTGGCAGTCCTTCCGCAAGGTCGTCTTCCCGCTCATGCTGCCGGTCTCGATCACGGCCATCGTGGTACGCATCATCTTCAAGCTGAAGCTGGCCGACCTCGTCATCAACATCACGGCCGGCGGACCGGGTGGCGCGACGGACACGGTCACGAGCTTCATCTACCGTGAGTACCGGGACCGCTCGAACGTGGGCTACGGCACCCTGCTGGCCATGTTCTACCTCGTCGTCATCGTCATCGGCCTGACGGGCCTGATGCGCGGCCTGAGCCGCTGGATGAAGCCCTACACATGACGCAGGCCATCTTCCGGGACAGCGATTCCGACATCGCCTACAAGGCCAAGTGGTGGACGAGCCGTGTCGTCATCTACGGGGTGCTCGTCCTCTGGACGATCGTCTGCCTCTTCCCCATCTACTGGACCATCACGACCAGCTTCAAGGCCGCGCCGGATGTCATGCAGGGCCACCTCATCCCGTTCGTGGACTTCCAGCCACAGTGGCTGGGCTGGCGGGCGCTGGGGCTCTCACCTGACACCATCGAGTCGGCGAGCACGGTCCGGGACCAGTTCTTCTCGCGCTTCCAGAACTCGGCCATCGTCTCGGTCACCGCGTCCGCGCTGGCGGTCTTCCTGGGCACCATCACCGGCTACGGGCTGTCGCGTTTCGGCTACCGGTTCGGGTACATGAAGAACGCCGACATCTCGTTCTTCTTCATCAGTCAGCTCATCCTGCCGCCGGTGGTCCTGGCGCTGCCGTTCCTCGTCCTCTACAAGGAGCTGGCGCTGCTCGACACGCACATCGGATTGATCATGATCTACGCGCTCACGGTGCTACCTATCGTGGTCTGGATCATGCGCGACCAGTTCATCACCATCCCGATCGAACTGGACGAGGCGGCCATGGTCGATGGCAAGGGTGTGTGGGGGGCGTTCTTCAGCATCATCGTGCCGATCGCCCTGCCGGGCATGGTCGCGGCCTTCGTGCTGTCGCTCGTGCTGACCTGGAACGAGTACTTCTTCGCAGCGCTGCTGACCTCCACCAACACCATCACGCTACCCGTCATGGTGGCCAGCCAGACCGGCAGCCAGGGTGTCTCATGGTGGTCCATGGCGGCCATCTCGTTCGCCGCCATCCTGCCGCTCATCATCGTGGCCGTCCTGTTGGAGCGCTTCATCATCCGGGGCATGTCGGCCGGCTCCGGCAAGTAGCGGCGACTGGGAAGTTCGGCGGCTGCGGCCACACTCGGGCGGCGCCAAGACGGCCCGCGGCCGCGACACTGCCAGTGGCATCACGGATGCTCCACCCGTCCGGCGTGCGTCTCGTGCGACTGGCAGTGACACCAGAGCGGATGCCCGCCGGAGCGTCACTGGCAGTGGCACTGATGGCATGTTGCGGCAGAAGTACGTCGGTTACGCGATCGCCAGTGACGCGGCACTGGGGGTGGCGCGCGGCCTGCCCATCGCCCCCACGGCTTCACCGCCCCGTGGCTTCACCGCCCCCGTAGCTTCGCCGCCCCAGGCACTGCCGGCTGCTGGCACCGCTGTCCGACGATCACTCCATGTTGGTGTGGCGAGCCCGCATCGTCTCCGCAGTCTCCCCAAGGGCCTCCCGCAGCTCCAGGACGAGGACCTCGAAGACCAGGAACATGGCGCCCTCGAAGAGCGAGCCCATGGGTAGCACGGCCGAGCTGCCCACGTCCCTCGCCATCGTCTGGGCCGGGATGACGAGGAGTTGGTCAGCGAGGCGGGCCGTTTCCCCCTCCGGTTCGGCGGTCACGACCAGCACTCGCGCTCCGGCCGAATGCGCCACGCTGCAGAGGGCCGACGCCGTGGGGAGCGATCCGGGCCCGGCGGCGCACAGGAACAGGTCGCCCGGGCCGAGCGGGAAGGCCGTCATGTCGCCCTGCATGGCCACCTCCAGCCCGAGGTGGTGGAGGCGCATGGCCAGCGCGCGCATCATGAGCCCCTCGCGCCCGCAGCCGTAGAGCATCACGCGCCGGGCAGCCACGAGCGCCTCGACCACCGGCGTCAGTGACGCCTCCTCGAACGCGTCCGCGACCGCCGACAGCTCGGCCGCGGCCTCACGCATGGTCATCTCGCCTCCACCGTGCCCGATTCCTCTCCGGCCTCAGCCGGCCGAGCCTGCGCACTGGGCGATGATCTCGACGCAGCGCGCGTGATCCGGGAACGAGCGCTGTGTGCCCGGACGCAGGACCGACTCGGCCGCGATGGCACAGCCGAGCCGAACCGAAGCGACCTCTGACCAGCCCGAGGCGAGGCCGAAGACGAAGGCGCCCACGAAGGCGTCACCGGCACCGGTGGTGTCCACGGCCTCGACCGTCGGAGCCGGCACCCGCTGAACATCCCCGTCCTCCGCGACGAGAGCCGCGCCGCGTTCGCCGAGCGTGACCAGCAGGCGCACACGCAGGCCCGCAGCGAAGGCGGCCAGCGCCTGCGGATCCTCCACGTCGTCGGACAGGCCGGCGGCGCGCGCGATGATGCCGAACTCCGTCTCGTTGGGGATGATCCAGTCGCTGACCGATGCGAGCTCCGCGCTGATCTCGGCTGCGGGCGCCGGGTTCAGGACCGTGATGGCGCCGCGCTCGCGCGCGGCGGCGAAGGCCGCAGTGGTCACACCCTGGCGGATCTCGAACTGGCCGATCACGGCATCGACCCGCGGCTGCTCTGCCACGGCCGAGGCGCCGTGCTCTGGCAGCAGCCCGTGGTTGGCGCCGGGGATGACGATGATGCGGTTGCTGCCATCCGGCTCCACCCAGATGGGCGCGACGCCGCTCGAGCCGGGCTCGCGGCGGACATAGGTGGTATCGATGCCGAAGGACCGGAAGTTCTCGATCGTCTCCGCGCCGTAGCTGTCGTCTCCGACGGCGTTGACCATGGCGACCTCGGCGCCCATCAGGCGCGCCATCACGGCCTGGTTGGCACCCTTGCCACCGAAGCCCTGGGCGAAGCGGTCCCCGACGACCGTCTCCCCTCGTTCGGGCATCCGCGCCGCGTACGCGATCTGGTCGATCATGGTGCTGCCGACCACGGTCAGCCACGGTCCGGATGCCTTCGCCCTCGCCTCCACGGCGTCCTCCTGCGCGTCAGTTGGGTGACCCCTGGGTTCGACCACATTCTGGCACCCGTCGAGGGCACTCGAGGCAGGACGTCCCCCTATAGTTGGAGCGCTACGTACAACACGGGGTGATCGACTGTGAGCTGGCTCCACGAGGTCTTCGGCGTCCAGAAGCCCGTCATCGGCATGTGCCACTTCGCGGCCCTGCCCGGCGATCCCGACTACGACGAGCGGGCGGGTCTCGCTGCCGTGGTCGAGCGGGCCAGGGCTGACCTGCGCGCGCTGCAGGACGGCGGTATCGATGCGGTCATGTTCTCCAACGAGTTCAGCCTGCCGTACCTGACCAAGGTGGAGCCCATCACCTCGATCGCCATGGCACGCGTGATCGCCGAGCTCTATCCCGACATCGCGGTGCCCTTCGGCGTCAACGTGCTCTGGGACGGTGTGGCCTCCATCGAGCTTGCGGCCGCGACGGACGCCCGCTTCGTGCGCGAGATCTTCACCGGCGTGTACGCCAGTGACTTCGGCCTGTGGAACACCGACGTGGGCGCAGCGGCGCGGCGGCGCCGTCAGCTCGACGCACAGGACGTGCGGTTGCTCATGAACATCGTGCCGGAGGGGGCTCGCTACCTCGCCGATCGCGACGTGGCGGACATCGCCCGCTCGACCGTCTTCAACGCCAAGCCGGACGCCCTCTGTGTCTCGGGCCTGACGGCCGGCGCCGAGACCGACACGCAGGTCCTGGTCCGCGTCAAGCAGGCGGTCGGCGAGACACCGGTCTTCGTCAACACCGGTGTCAACCCGGGCAACGTGCGCGAGCAGCTGGCCATCGCGGACGGGGCCGTCGTGGGCACGTACTTCAAGGTCGACGGCGTGTTCGAGAACCGCAGCGACCGCGAGCGCACCGCCGAGCTGATGACGATCGTGGCGGACCTGCGTCGCGCGGTCTAGCGACATGTTCGTCGGCGTTGACGTCGGCACCGCCGAGACCAAGGCCGTGCTCGTCAGCCACGACGGTCGCGTGCTTGCCGGAGCTTCGGCGCCCAACACGCTGCGCGTGCCCCAGCCGGGCTGGGCAGAGCATGACGCCGAGGCCGATTGGTGGGGCAACCTCTGCACCGTCACCCACGACCTCTTCGCACGGAGCGGCCTCTCTCCTGCCTCCGTCGACGCCGTCGGCTGCAGCGGCATCGGGCCCTGCGTCCTGCCCGTGGACCGGGACATCACGCCGCTCGGTCCCGGCATCCTCTACGGCATCGACACCCGCGCCACCAGGCAGATCGAGCGGCTCGACGAGGAGCTCGGGGCAGCAGCCATCCTCGAGCGCACCGGCAACGCCCTGACCTCGCAGTCGGCCGGCCCCAAGGTGGCCTGGCTCCGGGACGAGCGGCCCGAGGTCTTCGCCGCGGCCGCGATGTTCCACACCTGCCAGTCGTTCCTCGTGGCACGGCTGACGGGCGAGCACGTCATGGACCACACCACGGCCGCCTACTGGGGTCCCTTCTATGACCTCCGCTCGAATGCCTGGATCGAGGAGTGGGTCTCGCGCACGGTGGAGCCGGAGCGGCTGCCGCGGCTGGTCTGGCCGACCGAGGTGGTCGGTCGGGTCACCGCCGAGGCGGCCCGGGCCACCGGACTGGCGGCGGGCACGCCGGTCATCGCCGGCGCCCCCGATGCCCCGGCCGAGGCCGTGAGCGCGGGCGTCCTGGGGCCGGGCGACCTGATGATCATGTACGGCTCGAGCATCTTCATGATCGCCGTCGTGGGCGAGACGATGATCGATCCCCGGATGTGGGCGGCGCCATACGTCTTCGAGGGCACCTCGATCGTGGCCGGGGGGACGGCCACCGCCGGCACCCTCACGCGCTGGCTCATCGAGCTGCTCTCCGACGAGCATGAGGCGGCGGCCATCTCGGACCACTACGCCGAGTTCGCCGCGTGGGCGGCCGGGTCACCGCCGGGCGCCAGGGGACTGGACCTGCTGCCCTACCTGAGCGGCGAGCGCACGCCGATCCACGACCCCGACGCCCGGGGTGTGCTCTTCGGTCTCTCGCTCCGGCACTCCCGCGCCGACGTCGCGCGTGCAGCGCTGGAGGGCATCGCGCAGGGATCCGCCGCAACGTGGACGTGATGCTCGAGATGGGCGTGTCCATCGAGCGCATCCGGGCCGTGGGGGGTGGTGTGCAGAACACGGCCTGGCTGCAGGCGGTCAGCGACTGCCTGGGCCGACCGCAGGAGGTGGTCACACAGCGGGGCGCCGCGTACGGTGACGCCTCCTGGCGGCCATCGGGGTCGGGGCCCTGGGGCGGGCCGACGTCTCCACGTGGCTGGCAGTCGACCACACGGCCCAGCCGGAACCCGGACTGGCGGAGCTCTACGCGCGGCAGGCCTCCCGCCACCGCCGGCTCTACGAGGCCACCAAACCCCTCATGCACGAGGTCGCCCGTGAGTCCTGACGACAGCGGCGATGCGCGCCGCGAGAACGCCGCGTGGCGCCGCCTGGCTGACCGCATCCTCGACGAGTCGGTGGCGCTCCGAACGGGCGAGAACCTGCTCGTGACCCTGACCTCGCCAGAGGTCTACCCGCTGGCGGCGGCGCTGGCCGATGGTGCCGTGCGGCGCGGTGCCAACCACCACGCGCTGCTGCACACCGAGGACGTCGACGAGGCCATCCGGCGGCACGGCAACGACGAGCAGGCGCGCCAGCGACTCGAGGTGGAGCTGTTCGCGATGTCGTGGGCCGACACGCACGTGGCTCTGCGAGCGCTCGAGCCACCGTCAGGCACGACCGCTGACGCGGGCTTCGGGCGGCGAGCGGCGCTGCTGCGGGCGGCCCACGGTGAGGTCTCGGCAGCTCGCTGGAGGGAGACACGCTGGTGCATCGTGCGCATCCCCACGCCGAGGTATGCCGACTACCTCGGACTGGCCTTCGGGACCCTCGTCGATGAGTTCCTCCGCGGCAGCATCGACGACTCTGGCTGGACCGGCTGGGAAGGACTCGCCGCTGCTCTGGATGGGGCCCACGAGGTGCGCATCGTGGGCGATGACACGGACCTGACCTTCTCGGTCGAGGGACGGACCTGGAAGCTGTTCGACGGCAGGGTGAACCTGCCCGACGGCGAGGTCGCGACCGCCCCGGTGGAGACGACGGTCGAGGGCCACATCACCTTCACTGACCCGATCGTCTTCGGCGGCCAGCGCATCGACCGACTGCGCCTCGAATTCCGGTCGGGCCGGGTGGTGCGGGCGAAGGCAGGCCCGGCCACGACCTTCGTGGAGGCCATCATCGCCACCGACGAGGGCGCATCGCGCGTGGGCGAGTTCGGCATCGGCGTCAACCGCCACATCACGAGCTGGACGCAGGACCTGTTCCTCGACGAGAAGATCCGGGGACGACGCATATCGCCCTCGGTCGCGCCTATCCCGAGTGCGGCGGCGTCAACCAGTCGGCCATCCACTGGGACATCGTCAAGGACCTGCGACCCGGGCCTTCGCGGGCCGGTGGGGCTGTCTACGTCGACGGCGAGGCCGTCGTCGAGGGCGCGGAGCTGCGCTTCCCGGCTGCTCGGCGGGAGCGCCGCTGAGGGTCGCGCTCAGCTCTCTCGAGGGCCTCCCGCCGGGCTCTCCAGCAGCGCCTCGACCGCGGCCGGACCGAGCGCCTCCCGCTCGGAGAGGGGCGTGCTCACATGCAGGGCTGCGGCGGCATTGGCGTAGCGCAGCGCCTCCGCCTGCGAGACACCGAGCGCGAGGCGTGCGCCGAGGGCACCGACGAAGACATCCCCCGCACCATGTGTCTCGGCCGGGCCGACCTCGTGGGCCTCGATGCGGACCGGGCCCTCCTCGGTCGCTGCGGCCACACCAGCACTGCCTGCGGTGACCACGACGGCTGGCGCGAGCGACAGCAGTGACCGGGCGGCCGCAAGGGCGCTGCCGAGGTCCTCCACGGGCCCGGCGCCCAGCATCTCCGCCTCCACGCCGTTGACGACGAGGACGTCCACCAGGCCTGCCAGGTCACCGAGGGGTCGTGCCGGGGCGGCGTTGAGGACGACCGTCACCCCCGCGGCCCGCGCGAGCGTGGCCGCTGCAACGTTGGCAGCCTCGCGCGATCTCGTGCTGGAGCAGCAGGACGCGGCTGCCCTCGATAGCCGCGCCGCTCGCGTCGATCTGCTCGGCGTCGAGCTGGCGGTTGGCACCGGAGACGACGATGGCAGCGTAGTCACCGCTGCCCTCCTGGATGGCCACGCTCATGCCGGAGCCCTGTGCCACCGTGCGCACGTGCGCCAGGTCGACGCCGGAGGCCGCCAGGTCCTCGCGTAGTCGGGCACCGAACTCATCATCACCGAGGCAGCCGACCATCCGCACCGCCGCGCCGTGGCGGGCCGCCGCTACGGCCTGGTTGGCACCCTTGCCGCCCTGCTTCCACCACCAGGTGTCGCCGATGAGCGTCTCGCCAGTGCGAGGCAGGTAGGGCGCCCGCACCATGATGTCGAAGTGCAGGCTGCCGACGACGCAGACGCGCGGGCGGTCGGACACGGTCAGCTCGACGGTGCGAGCGCGGCGCTCATCCGCTCCGGCCGAAGATGGCAGCCTGGACGAGGCGGTGGGCAGCCACGGCGTCGTGCCGCTGGAGCGCCGCGTCGAGCTCCGCCTCCGGCAGGCGGTCGAGGACGTCGAGCATGGCCTCGACGGTCACCACGTTGGCGGCGCACTCGGCGACCGGGTCGAGCGTCGCCACGTCGGGGAAGGTGTCGAAGTACATGGCCCCGGAGAAGCCGTCACGGCGCAGTTGGCGCAGCAGCTCGATGGTCTGCACGGTGTGCACGGAGCCGACCATCAGGCCGTCGTCACGGTGGCCGTAGCCGTCGTTCATGTGGAGGCCCAGCATGCGACTGCGGCGGCCCACCAGCGCCGCCGCCATGGCCGGGCTGGTGTCCGCCTCCAGGACGTGGCCGAAGTCGAGCGTCACACCGAGGTTGGGCGAACCGGCCTCCGCGATGGCCAGCAGCGTGGCAGACACGTTGGGCAGGATGATGACGCTGCGCGGCTCACTGGGCTTGTACTCGATGGAGACCGGGAAGTCGGGGGCATGCTCGGCGACTCGGCGCATGCCCTCCACCTCCCAGTCCCACAGTCGCGCGTAGTCGACCTGGAAGGGGTGGTCGAAGCCGTCCTGGCCGGGCCAGATGGTGAGCATCCGCCCTCCGGCCTCGCGGGCCTCGTCGATGCCGCGCCGGCTCAGGTCGATGGCCCGCTGGCGGACGGCCGCGTCGGCGTTGGTGAAGGCGCCCGAGCGGAATGCCGGATCGCCACCGTAGCGCATGGCGAAGCCGTTAAGGACGAGGCCACGGTCGGCGATGCGGGTGCGCAGCTCGGAGGGCTCGATGCCCGCCGTCTGCTGCGGGTAGTTGACGTCAACGGCGGACAGACCGGGAACGGTGGCGGCGCGGTCGATCAGGTCGAGCGTCGTGGGCCGCTCGGCGCGGCCGGGCCAGGCCAGCTCCGGGCGGGTGGCGAAGGAGTTGAGGCGGGCGGCGTACAGGTAGCGGGG
>CAVYBJ010000001.1:0-118507 GCA_963766685.1 uncultured Chloroflexia bacterium | reverse complement strand
TCATGGTGCTGGCGATCTCGCTTCCGGTCGCTGGCCAGTCACCACCGGCATCACCCGGCGTCACCGCCAGCACGTCGCCGAGCCCCAGCCCGTCGGCCGTCGGCAGCCCGGAACCCGCGCAGGCAGACGTCTGCCGCTCTCTCGAGATCCTCCCCGAGCGCTGCTACCTCGTGGGCTCGGCCCGCATTTCTACGCGAGGGGCGTCCGCGGCTTGGACACGTGGCCGCTGGTGAAGGGCGTTGGGGCCACGTCGGACGACGTCCCCTCCATCGCGCTCTGGTACGGGCCCTCGGACGACCCACGCCTGGCCATCGACCTGCCGGGCGTGCCCGGGGCGTCCACGACGCCGAAGGATGGCGACTCCGCCGGGCAAGGCGAAGCCCAGGTGTGGTGGTCGCTCCCAGGTTCGGTGGCCGGCTACGGTCACGCCTGCAGCCTCCGCTACGAAGCTGATCCCCTGGGTCGCCTGACGGGTGTCATCCGGTGCCCCAGGGAGCGTACGGATCAAGGCCAGCGCTATCGAGTCGAGGTCACCTTCGACGCGGAGCCCCTCGTGCCCGGACCGCTTCCAACACCCCAGCCGACCCCGGCCCCCGAGCCTCCGTCCCTCGCTGACATGGCCTGCCGCCTGCTGGACCCCGGGGACGTCGAGGCGGCCCTGAGCCTGAACCGGGTTCCGTGCTCATGCTGGACGCCGGCCCCGGCCAGTGCGTGGGGTTCGCCGGGGACCAGGAAGTGGCGTTCGTCGCCGTGAGCGACCCCGCGACCACGGCCGACCTGGCGCCCACGGCTGAGTACCGTGGCGCGAGCTGTGAGCCACTGGCACTCAGCGGCTGGAGTGACGCGACCGGCGCGGGGTCGTGCGCCTGGCCAGATGGACGCCGCTATCGTGCTCGGCAGCGTCCTGCGGGGCAGCACCCTCGTGGTCGTCTCCCTGGCCTCGGGCGACCTGGGCACGGACGAAGCACTGGCGCAGGTCGGCACGCTCCTCGCCACCGCCCTCGACCGGCTCCCGTGAGCGTCTACCATCGAAGCCACGCCACCGGACGCCCACCATCCATCCATTCAGGGAGGGTCGAATGAACGCCAAGCCCACCGCGCGCGTCGCCGACGCCATCGCCCGGACGCCCAAGCCGACCCAAGCTGCCGCCCTCGGAGCAGCCGGCCTACGTCGCCGACCCCGGCCGCTACGACGTCATCGGCTACCGCCACACCGGCCAGAGCGGCCTGCAGCTGCCGGAGATCACGCTGGGGCTGTGGCACAACTTCGGCGACGACGTGCCCTTCGCCAACCAGCGCGCCCTCGTGCGGCGCGCCTTCGACCTGGGCGTCACGCAGTTCGACCTGGCCAACAACTACGGCCCGCCCTACGGCGCCGCGGAGGAGAACTTCGGGCGCATCTTCGCCAAGGACCTGCGCCCGTACCGCGATGAGCTGGTCATCACCACGAAGGCCGGCTGGGACATGTGGTCCGGGCCCTACGGCTACCTGGGCTCGCGCAAGTACCTGCTGGCCTCGCTTGACCAGTCGCTGGCGCGCATGGGCCTCGACTACGTGGACATCTTCTACTCGCACCGCTTCGACCGGGACACGCCCCTCGAGGAGACGATGGGGGCCCTCCACACCGCGGTCCAGCAGGGCAAGGCGCGCTACGTGGGCATCAGCTCCTACTCGGCCGAGCGCACCCGGGAGGCGATCCGCATCCTGGCCGGGCTGGGCACGCCGCTGCTCATCCACCAGCCCAACTACTCGATGTTCAACCGCTGGATCGAGGAGGGCCTCCTGGACGTCCTGGGCGAGGCGGGCGTGGGCTGCATCGCCTTCTCTCCCCTGGCCCAGGGTCTCCTCACGGACCGCTACCTGAAGGGCATCCCGGCCGGCAGCCGTGCCAGCCAGGACAAGTCGATGTCCACGGGCATGTTCAGCAAGGAGAACCTGGCCCGCGTCAAGGCCCTCAACCGCATCGCCCGGCGGCGCGGCCAGTCGCTGGCCCAGATGGCCATCGCCTGGGTGCTGCGCGACCGGCGCGTCACCTCGGCACTCATCGGGGCCAGCTCGGTCGCCCAGTTGGAGGACAGCCTGGGCGCCCTGGACGGTGCCCCCTTCAGCGACGAGGAACTGGCCGAGATCGACCGCTACGCCAAACCCGGCAACGCCGTGGACCTCTGGGCCCGCTCGAGCCGCCTGTAACGCGGCTGAGGGGCCGGCGGCGCCGACCCCTCGAACCCTGGCTCGCTGTGTCGCCCGCGCCGCCACCCGGCGCGCGGGCGCTGTCGGGCTGGACCGTCAGGGCGCCAGCGTCCCGAAGAAGACCTGCCAGGCCAGGATGGTCTTGGCGAAGAGGCTCATGAACATGTAGGTCTTCTCGCCCGTCAGGTAGTCACGCCAGCGACCGACCTTGCGGTACTGCAGGATCATGGTGATGGCGAAGATGTTGAAGGAGATGAAGAGCGAGATGAAGATCGCCCACACGAAGCCCGGGATGGCAGCAGCGCCCGGCTCCGTGGCGGCCGACCAGAGGGCGATGGTGATGACGATCCAGGGCACGATGCCGGCCACGACGCCGAAGATGTAGTGGTTCCACTGCGTCTTGGTGCGGCCCTGGTTGGCCGACTCCATGGACCAGCCGAAGAGGTTCATGGCAGCGTTGACCCCGAAGATGGCCACCAGCGTGCCGATCTCCTGGATGCCGGAGAGCGTGGCGATGATGATGATCATCACGCTCGAGCTGAGCGAGTACTCGAGCCACCGCAGGGGCTGGATGCCGGCCGCCAGGCGGCGTTCATACCAGCCGCGCAGCGGCCACGCCATGAGGAAGTGAGCGACCGCGCTCATGAACAGGAAGAGCGCCACCGCCGGCCCGATGGGCAGGTCGAAGAGCGTCCGCTGAGCCTGCACGAGCGTCTCGCTGGCGGTATCGAAGGTCAGGTAGCTCGTCACGACCGGCGAGCTGACGACGGGGTTCTTGGCGAACGAGAGCGCCAGGATGATGACGGCCTGGATGCCATGCAGTCCGGCGAGCACGGCATTCCAACGGAACAGGCTGTTGGCCCGCTCCGGGCTGAGCGGAGCGGCCACCACGTCGGTGACGGCGGGGCTGGCGATGGCGGCGGTCATGGGTTCCTCCCTGGTCCACGGGGCAACAGCCCGTGTCTACATTCTCTCCAGAGTCTACCCGGGTGTACACCCTCTGTCAAGGGTCTGTACAGCCTAGCCGCGGCCTCCAGGACGCGCATCAGCACCCGGCACCTGGTCAGCTCGTCAGCGTGACCTTCTGGATCGAGCGGGGCTGCTCGGGGTCGCGGCCCTTGGCCATGGTGAGGTGCACGGCGTGCAGCTGCCCGGGGACGATGGACGCGATGGGCATGAGCCACTCCGGCAGGCCGTCCGGAAGGGCCAGCGACCAGTGGCCGGTGGCACGCAGCGCCGGGTCGTCGGAGAGGATGAGCAGGCGCGCCTGCAGATCCTGGCCCAGCCGCTCGATGACGGCCTCCAGGTCCCCGCTGGTGGCACCCCTGGGGGCCACCGCCAGGATCGGGAAGCCGGCCTCGATGAGCGCCAGCGGCCCGTGGATGAAGTCGGCCGAGGAGTAGGGGTCGGCCAGCACGTAGGCCAGCTCCTTGAGCTTCAGGGACCACTCGCGCGCCGTCGCGTAGTGATAGCCGCGACCGAGGACCACGCAGCGGTCCAGGCCCGCCTGGTCGGCGGCGATGCGCCTGGCCTCGTCCTCCTGGGCGAGCATGGCGGCCAGGGCGTGCGGCAGGAGGCCCAGGTCGTCCCCTGCCCCGGGCCCGGCCAGGCCGGCCGTGAGCATGGCCAGCACGGTGAGCGTCGCGGTGTAGGTCTTGGTGGCCGCCACGGCCCGCTCCGGGCCGGCCCGCAGGTCCAGGTGGTGGGCCGCGGCCGTGGCCATGTCGGAGCCTGGCGTGTTGGTGATGGCCAGCGTCAGGGCGCCCTGCGCACGCGCCGCCCGGATGACACCCACGACGTCCGGCGAGGCACCCGACTGGCTGATGCCCACCACGAGGGCACGGCCATAGTCCGGGGTGGCGCCGTAGAGCGAGTGGACGCTGGGCGTGGCGAGCCCCACGTTCATGCCCGCCAGCACGCCCAGCGCGTACTGGGCGTAGATGGCAGCGTGGTCGGATGTGCCTCGCGCGGCGATCACGACGTGACTGGGGTCGGCGGCGCGCACCACCTCGCAGAACGCCGCGACCTCCGGTGCCGCGTCGGTCAGGAGGCGCGCCACGACCTCCGGCTGCTCTCGGATCTCGTCGATCAGGCCCACCGCTCCACCTCCATGCCGTGGCCTCGAGCATAGAGCCCCGGGATGGCCACCGGGACGCGACCGCGGACGGGCTGCCGACCGAAGAGGGCGTCGGCCACGGCGCCGACGCTGGCCGGCACGATGGCGTAGCCGCAGAGGTGGGTCCCGGCAGACGGGTAGGCGGCCAGGTCGTAGGGCGTGCGCATGGCCAGCGTCACGGTCGGGGTCCCGCTCGACAGGACGGCCTCCACGAGTCGAGCCTGCGCGGGCTGCGCGTCGGCCGCGAGGGTGGCCACGACGGCGTACGCGGCACCCTGGACCGCCTCCCGCGCGCCGGCGATCTGCCGCGCATCCGGCTCGGCGTCGACGCGAAGGTCGACGACGTCAGGGTGATGGCGGCGCAGCGCGTCGGCCAGGGCGAGCGGCTCGTCGACGGAGGAGTCGGCCGGCGTCAGGTCGCGCGGCTGCGGGGTGATGACCACGATCCGACCGCCGGGCGCCGGTCGGAGCGGCAGGAGGCCGGCCTCGTCGCGCACGAGCGTGATGGCGGCCGCGGCGGCGCGGCGCGCCAGGGCCCGGTGTGCGTCGCTGCGCACGACGCCGCGGTCGGGTGGCTCGAATGTGGCCAGCCAGCGACGCAGGCGCAGGATGCGCGCGCGGGAGGCGCGGATCCCGGCGGCCGGCACGCAGGCCACGGAGAGCCGCCTGGCGGAGCCCGGCCTCCAGGCGTCGCTGCGCCGCGCGATCGGGTGTCAGGAGCAGGAGGTCCACGCCCGCCCGCAGCGCCACCAGGCTGTCCACGACGCCGGCGCTGCCCTGGGCCACGGCCTTCATGTCCATGGCATCGGTGATGGAGACCCCTCCGAAGCCCAGTCGGCGCCTGCAGCAGGCCGTCCATGACCATCCTGGACACGGTGGCCGGCAGCGCTCGGTCCCCGGTGACGGCGGGCAGCGCCACGTGGCCGGACATGACCATCCGGCACCCGGCCTCGACGGCGGCCCGGAAGGGCGCCAGCTCGCGCTGGCCTCGAGCACCTCGACGGGCGCATCCACCACGCCGAGGCGATGATGCGGGTCCACGTCCACGGCGCCGAAGCCCGGGAAGTGCTTGGCCGTGGCCGCCACGCCACCCGCCTGCAGGCCGCGCGTCAACGCCGCCGCGTGGCGTCCCACGTGGCCCGGGTCCGACCCGAAGGCTCGCGTGCCGAGGCTCACGTTGCCGGGCTCGAGGGCCAGGTCGCACACGGGCGCGTAGCAGACGGTGATGCCCAGGGCTCGCAGCTCATCCGCCGTGGCCCGGCCGACGGCTTCGGTGAGCGTCACGTCGTCGGCGGCCCCGAGGGCCATGGCGCCCGGGAAGCGCGTCGTCTCGTGGCCCAGGCCCACCAGCTGGCCGCCCTCCTGGTCGGCGCCGATGAGCAGGGGCAGGTCGTCCGGCGCGGCCCCGTGGAGCTGCCAGGCCAGGCTGGCCAGGCTGTCCGCGTCGCGCGCGTTGGCGCGCAGGAAGACGCGTCGCGCCGTGGGCCTGGCCGAGCGGCCACGCGCCGCAGGAGCCAGGTCGGCGGTTCCGTGCCGTCGAAGGCCGGCAGCAGCTGGCCCAGGACGTCGTCCTCCGGGCGGCGCCCCTCCCCCACGCTCAACCCTTGACGGAGCCGGACAGGATGCCGCGCACGAAGTAGCGCTGCAGGGCCAGGAACACGAGCACCGGCAGGATCATCGTCACGAACGCGCCGGCCGTCAGGAGGTGCCACTGCTGGCCCCGGCCGCCCACCAGGCGGCTCAGCTCGAGGGTCATGACCGAGCGCTCCTCGGTGGCACCGAGGAACACGAGGGCCACCAGGAGGTCGTTCCAGACCCACAGGAACTGGAAGATGGCGAAGGCCGCCAGCGCCGGCACGGACAGCGGCAGCACGACCCTGGTGAACATCTGGAAGTGCGTGGCGCCGTCGATGCTGGCCGTCTCGAAGAGGTCGCCCGGCAGCTGGCTGATGAAGTTGTAGAGCAGGAAGATGGCCAGGGGCAGGCCGAAGGCCGAGTGCGCCAGCCAGACGCCCAGGAACGTCTGGCTGATGCCCAGCGACTGGTAGATCTCCAGGACCGGGATGAGCGCCATCTGCAGCGGGACCACCAGCAGCGCCACGACGATCAGGAAGAGCGTGCCCCGGAAGGGGAAGCGCATCCAGGCGAAGGCGTAGGCCGCGAAGGCCGCGATGGTGATGGGGATGATGGTGGCCGGGATGGAGACGATGAGGCTGTTGATGAAGGCGTTGGCCATGTTCTCGCCGCTGAGCACGGCCTCGTAGTTGATGAAGCGTCCACTGCGACTGGAAGGGCGCCAGCAGGGCCGTCCACCAGCCGCTCGTCGGTGATGTCCCGCGCGTCACGGAACGAGCTCACCAGGATGCCCAGCGTGGGCAGCGACCAGATGACCGCGATGAGGATGACCGTGATGCGCAGCGGCAGGCGGCGCACGAAGATGCTCCGCTCGCGGGGCCAGGCGGCCGCCGTCGGTCGAGGCGCTCATGCCGCCATCCCCTGCTTGCGGATGTTGCGGACGTTGACGAGCGCCATGGGCAGCACGGCCAGGAAGAGGACCACGGCCAGCACGGAGCCGCGCCCCTCGTCGAAGAACTGGAACGCCTGCAGGTACATCTGGTTAGCCACCACGTCCGTGTTGAAGCGGCCGCCCGTCATGACGTAGACGATGTCGAAGACCTTGAGCACGACGATGGCCGTCGTGATGGTGACCGTGATCAGGGAGCCCTTGATCATGGGCACGGTGATCCGGAAGAACTTCTGGCGCTCGCTGGCGCCGTCCAGGCTGGCCGCCTCGGTGATCTCCGGGGGCACGCCCTTGATGGCGGCCGACAGGACGACCATGGCGAAGCCGGTCTGGAGCCAGATGAGGATGACGATGAGGGCGAACGTGCTGATGTGGTAGTCGGGCGTCTGGTACCAGGCCACGGGCTCCTGCCCAAGGCCCGTCCAGATCGCGTTCAGGAGGCCGATCTGGGCCTGGCCTTCCGGCTTCCAGGCGTACACGAAGCGCCAGATGACCGATGCGCCGACGAGCGAGATGGCCAGCGGCAGGAAGACGAAGGTCTTGGCGACCGACTCGTACCTGACGCGGTCGAACGAGGGCCGCGATGAGCAGGCCGAGCCCGACCGCGCCGGCGACCCCCACCACCAGCCAGAGGATGTTGTTGATGTACATCTGGTGGTTGGCGGGGTTGGTCAGCGCCCACTCCCAGTTGGCGAGGCCGGCGCCCTCCGTGAGCGACTTGACGATGGTCGAGACGACCGGCCAGACCAGGTAGACGGTCAGCAGCAGCAGGGCGGGGCCAACGAAGACCAACGGCAGCAGCCGGCCGCGCCAGCGCTGGCGAGAGACGCATGACGATGGCGTTGAGCCCGGTGTAGAAGAGCCAGATGCCCCCCACGCCCACGGCCAGTGCCACGGCCGCAAGGACCACCTTGGCGAGCGGTGCGGTTGCCGCTGCCGGCGCGCAGGGCATCGGCGCCTGCGCGTATCGCCGAGAGCGTCGTAGAGGAGCGCCGCCACGTTGGCCGACAGCTGGTCGTCCAGCAGGAACCAGATGCCGATGATGAGGCCGGCCAGCCCGAGGATGACGCCGATGGGCATCAGGAACCCGCGCCAGCCTGTCCGCTCGTCGAGTTCGGGGGTCGGCTCCCTCACACGCTCCCTCCTCGGGTCAGATCACCAGCCTAGCGGCTGGAGTTCGCGGTGGCGCGCCGTCTGTGCAGCGCGCCACCGTCAGTGCTACGGGGCTATTCGGTCGGCCAGCTGGCGTCGATGGCCTCCAGCACCGCATCGGTGTTGGAGCCGTCAGCGCCGATCCAGTCGACCATGCCGGTCCAGAACGACCCGGCACCGACCGCGGCCGGCATCAGGTCGGAGGCATCGAAGCCGAAGGACGTGGCGTTGGCCACGATGCTCCGAGGCGACCTCGAGCTTGTAGTTGCCGGCATACCAGTCGGCCGGGGTGGTCTGGTTCGCGGAGAGGGCGCTGCCGGCCTTGACCCAGGCCTCGATGCCTTCCGGCGTCGAGAGGAACTGCGCCACGGCGCGGACCTCGGGTCGGTCAGCCGTGACCATCAGGGCGTCGCCGGCGCCGAGGGCCGGGGTGCCCATGGCCGGGTCGATGGGCGGCAGGTAGAAGAGGCCGACGTCCTCGCCGATGACGTACTTGCTCGTGCCGTCGCCGGCCTTGGCATCCGGGAAGAAGTCGGGGCCGTACCAGGTGGCCTGCTTCTGCATCCAGCAGCCGGGGTTGGCCATGTCGTCGTTGAACATGGGGTCCATGGCGTCCACCTGCGAGGTGGCCAGGATGGCCGTGCTGCCGCCGAGCACGTAGTCGGGCGTGAAGAAGATCTTGCCGGCCACGTCGAGGGCGTTCTTGACCTCGGGGGACATGAACGGCAGCTCGTGGGTGATCCACTTGTTGTAGGCATCGACGCCCGCGGTGCGGAGCATGATGTCCTCGATCCAGTCGGTGCCTGTCCAGCCCGTGGCGGAGCCGGCGTCGATGCCGATGCACCAGGGGCTGCCCTCGCCGTCGGCGATGATCTTGTCGGACAGCGCCGTCAGCTCGTCCCACGTCGTGGGCACGGCATAGCCGCGATCCGCGAAGGCCTTGATCGGATACCACACGACCGACTTGACGTCCACCTTGTAGGGCATGGCCCAGATGGACTCGCCGGAGGTGTACAGCGGCAGGGTGGCCGCGTGCTCGGCAGCCAGCTTCTCGGTGTCCATGATGGTGGCGATGTCCACCAGCAGGCCGGCGTCGCCGTACTGCTTGATGGCGGCCGGCTGTGCCAGCATGATGAGATCCGCCGCCGCGCCGCCGTTGAGCGACACGTTGACGCAGGGTCTCGTGCTGACCCGAGGGGACTTCGGCGACCGTGACGTCGATGCCGGTGGCAGCCTCGAAGTTCGCAAGCGCGGAGGCGAAGTTGTCGCCCTCGCCGCCGACCCACTGGGTCTGCATCGTGACGCGCGTGCCCTTGAAGGGCTGGTCAGCGCCGAGGGCCTGGTCGAGCTCGGCGTACCCGCTCGGGACCGCCGGCACACCGCCGGTGGCCAGCTCCTCCTGAGCGTCCTGGGCGACGACGCCGATGCTGCTGGCCGTGAGGGCCAGGGTCGCCAGCGCGGTGCCGGCGATGGTCCATCTCTTGGTGTGCATGACACCTCCTCCTTGGTCCCACCCGTGCATCGGGTGGAGACGTTGCCTGGTCGGCCGGACGCGAGATGCGCCGGCCGTGATGATCAGACCGCCGCTGCCCTCCTCCCTGCTGCGTCCTCCACGCGGGAGGCGCGATGGTCCTCGCGGTCGATGGTGGTCATCGTGAGAACGCCAGTCCGAGCTCCGTGGTCATGAGCATGGCCGCCGCGCCCAGCTCCACGACGTCCGCGCCGGTCGTGCCCAGGTGGATGCTCGACTGCTCCACGAGCAGGGCCAGCGCGGAACGCTGCGTCTCCGCGCGGACCTCCTCCAGCCAGGGCTGGCCGAAGGCGGTCATGGGCCCCACGAGCACCACCTCGCGTGCGCCGAGCGTGCCGATCATGGCCCCCAGGACGCGACCCAGCGGCCGGGCCGAGTCCAGCACCACCTGGCGGGCGAGCGTGTCGCCCGCGCGGAAGGCGTCCAGCAACGCTTCTCGGGTGAGGGGGCCCCGGGCGAGCAGCGAGCCCGGATGATCCGGGACGAGGGCACGGGCTCGATCGAGGACGGCGCGCAGGCTGGCCACGGTCTCCAGGCAGCCCTGCCCGCCGCAGCGGCAGGGCGCCTCGCCCTCCCCCACCCGCGTGTGCCCGATCTCACCCGCGCCGGCGTCGTCGCCCGGGTAGAGGCGGCCGCCGATGACGATGCCGGCCCCGATGCCCTCGCCCACCTTGACCACGATCATGGCCGACGAGGCGTCGTGCCGGCCGAAGGCCCATTCACCCATGGCCGCGGCCTGCGAATCATTGACGACGATGACGGGCAGGCCGGTGAGCTCCGCGAGCCGCGGACCGACCGGTACGTCACGCCACTCCAGCCCGACGGCCCAGCGCACGACGCCCGTGGCGGTGTCGACCAGTCCCGGCGTGCCCACGCCGACGCCGGCCAATGGCTCCACGGCGGCGCCGGTCAGCTCCGAGACGAGCGAGGCCAGGTCGTCCAACGCCTCCGCGCCATCGCGACCTGACAGGTCCCTGGATGCGCGACCGCGCACCTCCCCTCGCAGGTTGACGATGGCTCCGCTGAGGCGGTCCCGGTCGATGTCGACCCCGACCAGGTGGCGCGCATCGGCAGGCACCTCGAGCAGGATGGGCGCCTTGCCACCGGTCGACGGACCCACGCCCACCTCGCGCGCCAGGCCTTCGCCGATGAGCCCATCCACGACGTCCGAGACGGTCGTCCGTGTCAGCCCAGTGGCACGGGCGACATCCGCCCGACTGAGCGGTCCCTGCTCATGGACGGTGCGCAGGACGAGACGCTCGTTGGAGCGCCTCGTGAGCTGGTGGGTCGCCTTCTCGAGCGTGGCGGCGGGCATGGGCCTCGCTGACTGGTTCGGTGTGGACGCACCCAGCGTAGCGCACTTTGTCAAGTGTGTTGACAAAGTCAGGGCAAC
Organism: uncultured Chloroflexia bacterium; assembly: GCA_963766685.1. Classification (GTDB taxonomy): domain Bacteria; phylum Chloroflexota; class Limnocylindria; order Limnocylindrales; family CSP1-4; genus JAFMJV01. The sequence goes on along the minus strand of CAVYBJ010000001.1, from coordinate 107,601 downwards.
CGCGCGACCGCCTCACTGAGCCGGGGCGCCGGAGGCCCCTCCCGCTCCACCGGCACGCCGATGCATCGCCGAGCGATCGTGCGCCCGACCGCCGACCGAGCACGCTTGTGCGTGTACATGGCGGCGTCGGCGCTGCGCAGCAGCCGTCGGGCACTGTTGCCGTCCCGCGGATAGAGCGCCAGGCCCGCGCTGCAGGTGACGTGGACCTCGGTGCCGTCGGTCATGGGGTGGGCCTTGGCGGCCACGGCCTCGCTGGCCCGCTGCGCGACCCGCGCCGCCTCCGCCCCGTCCGTGTCCGGCATCAGCACCACGAACTCGTCGCCGCCGTAGCGCGCCACCACGTCGCTCGTGCGCACGGCCGCGCGGAGCGCCCCCGCGATGGCCCGCAGCACCCGGTCGCCGGCCTGGTGGCCGAAGGCGTCATTGACGTGCTTGAAGTCGTCGAGGTCGACCATCAGGACGCTCAGCGGCGATCCCGAGCGCGCCGCGCGGGCCGTCTCCTGGCGGATGCGATCCTGCAGGTGACGGTGGCTGTAGACGCCCGTGACCGGGTCGGTCTCGGCCGCGTCGCGAAGCTGGCGCACGAGGCTGGCGTTCTCGAGGGCACCGGCCGCCTGGCTGGCCATCGTCCGCAGCCACGCGATCTCACCAGCGTGGAAGTGATGATCGCCCGACCGGACGGCCAGCTCGGCGAGGCCCACCACGCGCCCGCCCGTGGACAGCGGCACCAGCAGCGCCGACCCACCACCCAGCTCGGCCAGCCGGGCCTGCCCGGCCGGATCGATGCGCCCGTTCCTGCCGTCCAGTCGCAGGGGCTCGTCGGTGATGAGCACGTGGCGGGCCACCCGGTCGATGGCGAGGTCCCGCGCGGTCGCCTCCAGCGGCCGTCCGCTGGCCCCGACGGGCACGAGGTCGCCGCTCTGCTGGTCCCAGCGCCAGATGTGGCAGGAATCCATGTTCGCCGCGTGGCGCAGCTGCTCGGACAGGACGCTCGCCAGCTCGGCCTCGTCCTTCGCCTCGCCGCCGGCCTGGCTGATCTCCAGCAGCGCCTCCAGCTCCGACACGTGGCGGTCGCGCTCGGCCAGCAGCCGCGCGTTCTCGATGGCGACCGCCGCCAGGTCCGCCAGCACGCAGAGCAGGCGCAGCTCGTCGTCGGAGAAGCGCGCCAGGCCCAGTCGTGAGAGCACGACCACGCCGATGATGTGGCCCTCCGAGCGCAGCGGGCGCCAGGAGCATGGACTCCTCGGCGAGGTCCTGGGAGCCAGGCACCTCGATGGCCCGCGGGTCGGCGTCCGCGTCGGGGACGTTGAGCGGCTGGCCAGTGAGCGCGACCCATCCGGTGATGCCCTGGCCCACGGTGACCCGCAGCCCTTCGACCGTCTCGCCCTGGTACTCGCTGACCTGCGACTGCCAGGCCACCGGGTCGAGCGTCCGGCCGTCCTCGCGGAGCACGTAGACCCGCGCGTTGTCGAAGGCCACGACGCGCTGGGTGTGCGCGCAGAGGGCGGAGGTGACCTCCTCGACGCTGGTCAGGCGCGTCAGCTGCGCCGCCACGGACTGGACCGCCTCCAGGTGCGACGACCAGGCGATGGGCCGCGGCCCCAGGCGAGTGGCGACGGTGCCGACCAGGCGCCGGGCCTGCACCCGGGCGATGGCGAGGTCCTCTTCGCTGAACGGCTCGCCGCGCTGGCGCTCCAGGACCAGCAGGCCACCGCGGTCTTCGGGCAGGTGCAGGTGCGTCACGGCACCCGGCTGTCGCGGCGACTCCGGCGAGAGCCAGCGTCGCAGCCGGCCGCGCTCATCCTCGCGGCGGCCGGCCTCGCGCACCGTCGCGACCTGAGTCGCCGGGTGGCCGCGCGGCCGCGGCCCGGTCGATGTCCGCGACGATCTCCAGGACGCCGTCGCCGCGATCGACGTACAGACGCGCCCCGTGGTCGGCGTCCACGGCCTGCGCCAGTCGGGCCAGGGCTGCCTGCGCCTGCCCAGCGCGAACGTGACCGGACGCCCCCTCCATGGTCAGTCCGTCCTGGGCAGCGTCGCCAGCGGGCGCGCTCCGGTCCACGGCCGCCATGTGGGTCGCATGCTCACCACCAGGAACACGACGGCGCCGATGGCGATGACGGCGTCGCCGATGGAGAAGACGTTCGCGAGCGGCAGCGGGCGCGGCCAGACGAAGACGTCGCCGAGGAAGGCGAAGGGCGTGTCGGGGCCGATCAGCACGGAGTTGGAGAAGTGGCGGACCGGCAGCTCAGCCACGCCGTTGAGCGCCAGCCAGGCGTCCGGCGAGGACGGCATGGCGCCTCCGTTGGCGATGACGGGCACGAGGTTCAGCAGCGCGCCGAGGGCCACGATGGCCAGCCCCGGCAAGGCCAGGTTGCGCAGCAGCGCGGCCATCACCGCCAGCGTGGAGACGACGTAGATGACAGGCCCCTCCGCGCCGACGCGCTCGGCGACCGGTCCCGCGAAGAGGACGAGCTGCACGGCCAGGCCGGCCAGCGCCAGCGGCCACCAGGTGAAGCGCACGTCCTCGAGGTGCCGGGCCCGCCCCCCGAGGAGGCGCCCGATGAGCAACCCGGCGACGATCGAGTAGAGCAGCAACACGGTCCGGTCCGGGGCCTCCGAGCGGACAGCGCCGGCGCACCATGGCGCCGGCGTCACGTCATCCGGTCTCGCGCCGCTGCGAGGGAGCGGGCCAGCGACCGGCGCGAGGTTTGGGGTCGCTGGCCCCGATCAGCGTTCGGAGACGCGTGCTACCAGCGGAGGGGGGCCGCCAGCACGAGCACGAACGAGGCGACCACCGCGAGGCGGAGCGCCAATCCCTTGAATCGGCTCATCACTGATTCTCCCTGTGAGGTCGGGCGGGGCCCGGGGTGGCTGGGCTCGAGCGCTCGGGCTCGGTCGAGGGGAAGGCCCCTGACGCAGCCGATACTGGCCACGCCGGTCCATACCCTCCATGGGGAAGTCGTACTAGGACGGGATGTGCGGCGACGCACCACCCACGAGGCGCCGCCGTATGCTGGGACGATGAGCGACGAACATCTCATCGAGACCACGGTCGAGCGGCGCGTGCTGCACCGGGGCCGCTTCATCACCTTCCGCGTCGACACCATCGAGGACGCCGCCGGCCGGCGCCACCCCCGCGAGGTGGTCGAGCACCCGGGCGCCGTCTGCGTCGTGCCGCTCCTCGGCGACGACGTCCTCCTGGTCCGCCAGTTCCGCAACCCCATCGGCCGCGTCCTCCTGGAGCTGCCGGCCGGCACGCTGGACCGCATGCCCGACGGGACCGTGGAGGATCCGGCGCGCGCGGCGCCCCGCGAGCTGGGCGAGGAGACCGGCTACCAGGCCGCGACACTGGCGCTGGCTGGGCCGCTTCTGGAGCGCGCCCGGCTTCACCGAAGAGCTGATGCACCTCTACCTGGCCACGGACCTGGCGCCCGTCGAGGGCTACCAGGGCCCCGACGAGGACGAGCACCTGGAGGTCCAGCGACTGCCCTGGCGCCAGGCCGTGGCCATGGCGGGCGCGGGCGAGATCGAGGATGCCAAGACCATCATCGGGCTGCTGCAGCTCGGACGCCTGGCCGCGAACGGCGAGATCGACTGAAGCTGACCCGCGGGCGGGTCAGCTCGAGAGCCACTCCGACAGGTCGATGCGCTCCAGCCTCGGGCTCTCCGTGAGGCCCGGGATGCGGCCACGCTTGGCGATGGCCCGGCCGTCGATCTCCTTGAGGTCCCCGGTGAAATCGATCGGCGTGGCGCCGCTGATGTAGCTGCCCACGGCGAAGAAGTCGACCGGCGCCCCGGCATCCTTGAAGTACCAGATGCGATCGGGCGTCAGCCCGCCCGAGACGATGATCTTGACGTGGCTGAAGCCCTCCTGGTCCAGCCGCGCCCGCACCTCGCTGACCAGGTCGGCAGTGACGCGGCCACGCTCGGCGGGGGTGTCCAGGCGGACGCCGTAGAGCCGCTCGCCCAGCGCGCGCGCCACGCGCAGCGACTCCTCCGCCTCGTCCTTGAAGGTGTCCACCAGGACGATGCGCGGGATGTCCGGTGCCACGTGACGTTCGAAGGCCTCTGCGGCCCGCACGGTGTCCCCGATGACCAGCACCAGCGAGTGCGGCATCGTCCCCGTGGGCGAGAGACCGGCCAGGCGGGCGCCAGCCGGCGTGGAGGCGCCCACGCAGCCGCCCACGATGGCGGCGTAGTCCAGCGCGTCGGTGACGTGGGGATGCACGTGCCGAGCCCCGAAGCTGATGACCGGTTGTGGCGCGGCCGCTTCCACGCACTCCCGGGCGGCGTTGGCCCAGCCGGTGGATTGCGCCAGCATCCCCAGGATGGCCGTCTCGTAGAGCCCGAAGGCGCGGTAGCGCGCCCGGATGCGCATGACGATCTCCTTGGAGGAGAAGGTCTCGCCATCCGAGAGCGACTCCACGACGACGTCCTCACCGCTCGCTGCGAGCGCGTGGGCGAGCAGCACCTTGGCCTCGTCGATGCCGCAGAGGATGCCCTCCTGCCGCGAGAAGACCTCCATGACCACGACGGGGTCCAGGCCCTCCCCGGCCAGGATCTCCTCCGCGCGCCGGAAGTAGACGTCCGCGGTGTCGCCACTCAGGACCTCGTGCGAGGGTCGCCGCCGCTCCCGGTTCACGCTCTCCACCATCAGGATGGGCAGTGTAGCAAGGGACCGACCGGCCAGAGCCTCGCAGCCGGCCCTGGGGCCAGCTGCCCTGCAGGCGGCGGCCAGCGCAGGTCAGAGGCGGTCATCGGACAGCGCGATGGCGCCCTCACCCGCTCCCGGGCCAAGGAGTTCGGCCAGCTCCGCGGCATAGCGGTCGAAGAGTGCGGCCTGCCGGGAGGGACGCCCCAGGGGCGGCGCGCTCCGAGCACCGGGGAACAGCCACACCGCCGAGCGGTCAAGGGTGAGGTCGCAGACCGCCAGGAGTCTCGCCACGGCCACGCCCAGGCGATCCCGGTCGAGGCCCTCGACGACCAACTCGGAGGTGAGGACCGGCCGGTCGTCATCGGACAGGGCGAACTTCACGAACGGCAGCTCGTCGTTCCAGCGCAGGAACTGGCGATACGAGACGCGGAAGGAATCGTTCAGCGGCGGCGCGAAGTGCACCCAGAGGAGGGCGGCGCGGGCCGGGTCCAGGATGAGCGTGAGGCGGATGTCGCCGCGGCGACGGCCGTCCAGCACGAAGTCCCAGCTGCTGACGCCGTCGCGCTCAGCGCGCTCGAGCGGGGCCAGCTCCAACTCGGCCAGCCAGCCCTCGATGGTGGTGGCGTCGACGGGCGACACGGGGCGCGTCGCGGTCAGGCCTTGCGCGACCTGGGCTTCCGGGTGCGCCGCTCCACGCTGCCGCCGCTGGGCACGCGCTTCGAACGGAAGTCCGCGGGGCGCACGGAGCCCGCGATGCGGACGTTGCGCCCGATGCGCGCGGAGGCGGGGATGACGGCGCGCTTGCCGACCACCGTGATGCCGGTCGTGAGGCGTTCCGGCTCGGCCACGTTGGGCGTGTCGAAGTCGGTGCCCATGCCGACCACGGCGTTGGGGCCGACGCTGACCTCCTTGTCCAGGATGGCGTGGTCGACCACGGCGCCGGCGCGGATGACGCAGTCGAACATGATGACGCTGTCACGCACGATGGCGCCCGGGTGGACCCGCACGCCAGGCGAGAGCACCGAGTGCTCGACGGTGCCGGAGATGACGCAGCCGTGGCTGATGAGGCTGCGGTGCACGTTGGCCGTGGAGCCGATGCGCGCCGGAGGACGCTCCTCGGACCGCGTGTGGATGACCCAGTCACGGCCGAAGAGATCGAGGCCGGCGTGATCCTCCAGCAGCTCCATCTGCGCTTCCCAGTAGCTGTGGACGGTGCCGACATCCTGCCAGTAGCCGTCGAACCGGTAGCCGTAGACGCGTGCCCCGGCCTCCAGCATGGCCGGGATGATGTCCTTGCCGAAGTCATCACGACCGCCGCCCAGCCAGGTGTCCAGGGCCTTGCGCGAGAAGACGTAGATGCCCAGGCTGGCCAGGTCGCTGCGCGGCTGGCGCGGCTTCTCCTGCCAGTCGGTCACCGCGTCGTTGTCGTCCAGGGTGAGGACGCCGAAGCGATGGGCCTCGGCGAGTGGCACCGGCTTGACGGCGATGGTCACGTCCGCCCGGCGGCGGCGGTGCTGCTGGATGAAGGGCCCGTAGTCCATCTTGTAGATGTGGTCCCCGGCCAGGATGACCACGATGTCGGCCCCCGACTGGTGGATGGCGTCCACGTTGGCGGCCACGGCGTCCGCGGTGCCTCGATACCACTCGCGTGAGCGACCGCGAGCCACGAAGGGCTGCAGGATGCGGATGCCGCCCACGTTGCGGTCGAGGTCCCAGGGACGGCCCGCGCCGATGTGGTCGTTCAGCGACAACGGCGCGTACTGCGTCAGGACGATGACGTTGGTGAGGCCGGAGTTGACGCAGTTGGAGAGCGTGAAGTCGATGATGCGGTACTTGCCGCCGAAGGGAACGGCGGGCTTGGCGCGAACGCCGGACAGGAGGGAGAGGCGCTCCCCTTCGCCACCGGCGAGAACGACCGCCAACGTGCGACTCACGCGCCGATGCTACACCGACGCCGAGGCGCTGCGTGGCGCCGTTCGTCATGGCGCGTCCGACGTCTCGATGGTCCCGGGGGGGTCCTACCCCCGGGTGGTGCCGGGGCACACCGGTCATCCCGAGCATCGGTCGCATGTTCCGAGCCGCGTCCGACCACGTCTCCGTCGCGCCTGCCGCGCGGCTGCTGGTCGCCGCGCTGGCGCTCCTGCTGCTCGTCTCGGTGGACGGCGTCCTCCCGCCGCGCGTCCAAGCCGGCGACGGCGGGAGCGGCGTGGCCGCCATCCGCGCCCGCCAACACCGCGCGGAGCGTTCCATGCGACGGGCGGACCGGCAGATCGTCCGCCTGGAGCGGCGCCGCGACGAACACGGCAAGCACCTCGTGCAGGTGACCCGCCGACTGGAACGCAGCATCGCCCGGCGCGACGCCGCCCGTGAACGGCTGACGCGCATCCGGGAGCGTCTCGCCATCGCCCGCGCCCAGCGCGACCGCGAGCTGCGCGTCCACCCCAGCCCGACCGGGCGGCAGCACGCGGACCGACCCGGCCTGCGCCGCCACGTCCGTGAGCTGCACGAGCGCTCCAGCCGGCCGGAGGCCAGGGCCGACCGCCTGGAACGCCGGATCGACCACCTCCGCCGCACCCGGCAGGCCCGCGCCCACGGCGCCGGCGCCGCACGCGTCGAAGCCCGCAGGCAGGCCCGCGAGCACGCCGAGTCGGTCCTGGGCAGCCAGATCGGGCTCATGCTCGCGCTCGCCAAGGAGCGGGCCGCAGCGCGGGCTGCCGAACATCCCCTGCGCAGCCTCCTGCGCCCTGCGCGCGGGCGTGTCTCCCAAGCCTACGGCTGCCACGACGCCCGACGCGGCCGCGGCAGGGGGACCGGCTGCGCGCACTTCCACGATGGCGTCGACATCGCCACGTCCCCTGGGAGCCAGCGTCCGGGCGTCGGCCGACGGGTACGTCGCCTACGTCGGCTGGAACCCCTGGGACGAGGGTCGACGCGCCTACGTCGTCATCATCGGCCACGCACGGGACCTGGAGACCATCTACGCGCACCTCAAGCCGGTCGCCCTGGTCCGGGCAGGACAGCACGTGCGGCGGGGGCAGCGCATCGGCCTCGTGGGCCTGACCGGGCACACCAGCGGCCCCCACGTGCACTGGGAGGTCAGCCGCGACTTCCACACCATGGACCCGCGCTCAGTGGGGCGCTGACGCGCCGGCCACCCAGCGCCGGTGCACCCGGGCGCGGCACTCGGGCGCCGGCCTCGCGCGCGGACGCCGCCGATGCTTCTTTGCTAGCCTGCCCTCCAGCCAGCCATCACCGGAGGTCACCACAAGGGCCGTGCTCCACTCGAGCCTCGCGCTCGGATCCACGCTGGGCCTGGCCTCGATGTTCCTTGCGGCCGCGCTCTCGGCTCCCGTCGCGGGCGCCACGGGCGGCCTCGGCGCGGTGGCCGATACGCTGGGCCGCCAGTTGACCGCGCTTCACGCTGCCGCGCAGAGTGCGCTGGGGACACTCCTGGCCGAGGACCCCGAGGGCCAGGGCGGGACCGCTGACCGGGACGCCGGGGGCGATCGGTCCGGGCACGCCCGGCGCGAGCGAGGCAGCGACCGCCCCGCCGACAAGCGGCGCCTGCACCTGGTACGGACCATCAGCGGCGGCATGGCTCCCAAGTCGATCGTGTCCGATCAGCACGGCCGCGTCTTCGCCATGAACATGATGTACGGACACTCCATCACGGTCTTCGACCGCCACTACAAGCGGGTCCGGGACATCGCCGACTCGATCGACCTCTCGCGACACGGCTACCCGGAATACCCCGAACGCGTCCAGGGCGCGCCGGTGGAGGCCGCCGTATCGCCCGACGGACGCAAGATCTACGTCTCCAACTACAGCATGTACGGACCGGGCTTCAAGCACCCCGGCTTCGACCTCTGCCGGGCGGACGAACGCATCGACCCCAGCTTCGTCTACGAGATCGGCACCCGCTCGCTGCGCAAGACGGCCGCCATCCAGGTCGGCGAGGTGCCCAAGTACCTGGCCATCACCCCCAACGGCCGCACCATGCTCGTCGGCAACTGGTGCTCCTGGGACATCAGCGTCGTGGACCTGCGCAAGGGCCGCGAGGTGGGACGCATCCCGGCCGGCGTGGCGCCGCGCGGCATCGCCTTCAGCCCCAACGGCCGGCGCGCCTACGTGACGCTCGTGGGCGAGGACCGCATCCTCGTCATCGACATGCGCAGCCGCAGCGTCGTGGGCGACATCCGCGGCGTCGGCGAGCGGCCGCGTCACCTCGTGATGAGCCCGGGCGGGCGCTACCTGTACGTGACCTCGGAGGGCAAGGACAAGCCGCGCCGCGAGGACGGCGCCATCTACAAGTTCGACCTTCGCCGGCAGCGCGTCGTGGCCACCAGCGAGCCGCTCGTGGAGCCGCGCACGACCGTCATCTCGGACGACGGCCGCGCCCTCTACGTCGTGGATTACTACCCTGGCACCATCGTGAAGCTGGCCACGGACGACCTCTCCGAGCTCCAGGACCGCTACCTCGGCTTCCACCCCATCGGCGTCACCTACGACGTCGCCAGCGACAAGGTCTGGGTGGCCGGCTATGGCGGCCAGGTCTGGGTGCTGAAGGACCGCTGAGGGCGAGCCGGCGCGGCTACAGGAAGGCGCGCGGGTTGACGGGCAGCCAGTCGCCGCCCTGCCAGACCTCCCAGTGGAGATGCGTGCCGAAGGCGCCGCCGGTGCTGCCCATGTAGCCGATGAGCTGGCCCTTCTTGCACGACCTGCCCCTGGCTGACGACGTACTGCGGCAGCATGTGCGCGTAGAGCGACGAGGTGCTGCCACCGTGCGCGATGACGACCATGAAGGCGGGCACGGATTCCCAGGGGTTGTAGCCGACGAAGGCGACGACACCGGCGCCCGCGGCCCGGATGGGCGTGCCTGAGCCGTTGGCGATGTCGATGCCGTCGTGGAAGTGGGGGCAATCGCCGCGAGGTGGGTTGACCCAGTAGCCGGTGCAGCCGTAGTCCTGGCTGATGTAGCCGGTCGTGGGCCAGTCGAAGATGCCACTCCCTGCCACCGGGAGCGACGCCCCCGAACTGGGCGCTGGCACGGCGCTGCGCGGAGGCCACCAGGTTGTTGATGCGGCTGCGCAGCGAGGCCCGCGCCGCGATCTGCTCGCGGACCCGCTGCTGGGCTTCCTTCTTGGTGGCCGCGAGGGCCAGGATCTGGGCCGCCTGGCGCTCCCTGGCCTTCTCCGTCTGCTTCTCCAGGCGGGCCAGGCGGGCCTGCGCCTGGCGCAGGTTCTCACGCAGCTCCTCCACCTGGGCCTGGGTCTCCAGGGTGGCGCGGCGCAGCTGGTCGGTCTGCAGGCGCGTCGAGGTGGTCAGCAGGCGCAGGTTGTCGAGGGCCTGCTGGTCCTGCGTGATCTGCCTGGCCAGCTGCGCATCCTGGTCACCGTAGGCGAGGTAGGCCGAGGTGTCCGTGAGCACGTCGGAGAACGATTCAGCCGTGAAGACCTGCTCGAGCAGGGTGGTGTTCTCCGCCCGGTGCGCCTCGGCGAGCCGCCGGCCGAGGGACTGGCGCCGAGCCTCCAGGTCATCCTCGCCGTTGGCGAGCTCCTGCTCCAGCAGGCCGAGCGTGAAGTCGGTCTGGCGCTGCTCGTCCACGAGCTGAGCGTGGCGCTCCTCGATGCGGTCCAGCCGCTCCTTGACCTGCTCGATGCGCTCCTTGACGGCCGCCTGGTCGGCGCGGATGTCGGTCAGCTCTTCCTTCGTGGCGGCCAGCGCGTCCCGCGTCGCGGCCTCCTCTCGCTTGAGGTCCTCCACGAGCCGTTCCGACCGTGCGATGGACGCCGTCAGCTCCGCCTGGCGGTCCTTGGCCGCGGCGATCTGGTCCTTGAGGCTGGCCGCGTCTACCGGGGGCGGGGCCGTCACCGGCACCACCAGGAGCAGGGCGAACATGAGCACGGCGAACAGGGACCGGGACACACCGGTCCCGTGCGCGCGTGCGGTCACGCTAGGCACGATCGACTGTCAACTCCCATCTTGCTGCCTGAACGCAGCGCCCCGGGCACGGGGGCCGACCGACATTCACGGCTTCGGTCGCCGGTCATGCTACTCCCCCTGCCCGGCGTCCGCAAACCCGACGGACGTGCTGAGACCCCCGGGTAGTACGTTCGAGCCGGTGCGTCGAGTCACCGGCGCGGGCAGGCTTGCGGCATGCAGACCTGCTGGCCCAGCCGTCGCGCGGGCGGCGACCGCCGCCTCGTGAGCTTCTCGGCGACGGCACTCGCGGCCCTCATCCTTGGTGCCCTCTTCGGCCTGGCGGCCGACCGCCTGGCGGCGCGCTGGCCGGCCCACGAGGATGGCGCCGTGCGCCGGCTCGACTGGCGCAGCGCCGTCGTGGTCCTTGCCTCTGCCGCCACGTTCGCAGGGCTCGCCGCCCGCTGGGACGATCCACGCGACCTCCTCGTCCTGGGCGTCTACGCGGCGGCGCTGATGGTGCTCCTGGCCACCGACCTGGACCAGCGGCTCCTGCCCGACCTCATCACGCTGCCGCTCATCGGCTACGCCGCCGTGGTCACGCTGCTGGCGCCGCTCCTGGGCACGACCCTGAACCCCCTGCTGGCGGACAAGGACGCCGGGGCCATCAGCGCCGTGCTGGCGGCGGTCGCAGCGCCGGCCCTGCTGGCCATCAGCGACCGGCTCTTCCACGGCGCACTCGGGCGCGGCGACCTGAAGCTCTCGGTGAGCATCGGCCTGATGTCCGGCCTGTCGCTGCTGTTGACCGGGTTCCTCGTGGCCACCACGCTCTTCGCGCTCGTCGTCGTGGTCCTCGTCATGAGCCGACGGATCACGCTCAAGACGGCCATCCCCTTCGGGCCGGCCCTCATCGGTGCGGCCATCGTGGCCGCGCTCCTGCCGGGCTGATCAGCGCGCGGGGTCCGTCTCTCCGTACAGCGACATGGGGCCCTCCGCGCCATCGAGGCAGAGGTCCACGAGGGTCGCGTGCATGACCCCAGTGGCCCCCTTGGCTGCCCACGGATCGCCCTTCTCCCGGTAGGCCGTACCAGCGATGTCAAGGTGCACCCAGGGCACCGACACGAACTCCTTGAGGAAGAGGGCGGCGGTGATGGCACCACCCTCCGGCGGGCCCACGTTGGCCATGTCGGCGAAGGGCGAGTCGAAGTCCTTGCGCAAGTCCTCGTCGAGCGGCATGCGCCAGAGCGGCTCGCCCTGCCGGGCCGCGGCGGCAGCCACGTCCGCCCACCAGTCCTCCCGGTCACCGAAGCCGCCCGTGTAGTGGCGACCCAGGGCCCGCGTCATCGAACCGGTGAGCGTGGCCACGTCCACGATGTGCGTGGCACCCTGGCGCTCCGCCCAGGTCATGGCATCGCCCAGGATGAGTCGGCCCTCGGCGTCCGTGTTGGTGACCTCGACGGACTTGCCGTTGAGCGCCCGGACCACGTCGCCGGGCCGCGTCGAGTGCGGGCCGGGCATGTTCTCGACCGCCGGGGCCACGGCCCACATGGGGATGCCGGGCGCCAGCTGGGCGGCCGTGGCGATGGCGTGGATGACCGTGGCCGCGCCGGTCTTGTCGGTCTTCATCTCGCCCATGTTGGCGGGCGGCTTGAGGCTGATGCCACCGGTGTCGAAGGTGACGCCCTTGCCGACCAGCGCCAGCAGCCGGCCGCGGGCGTCGCGCTCCCGCGACGGCTCGGAGCGCAGGGCGATGAAGCGGGGCTGGTTGGACGACCCACGACCCACGGCCATGAACATGCCCATGCCCATGGTGGCGGCTTCCTCCGGGCCGATGACCTTGAGCCGCATGCCGAACTGCCGGGCCACGTCGCTGGCCTCGTCGGCGAGGACCTCGGGGCTGACGTCATTGGCCGCCCGCTGCGCGAGGCGCCGCGTGCGGTTGCTGCCCTCGCCGATGATCTGGCCCCGCTCGGCGCGCAGCAGCAGGTCGTCAGGGTCGCCCGACTCGACCGTGAAGGTGCACTCGTCGAGGGCCGGCGGCAGTCGGTCGTCCGGGTCACCGTAGATGGTGGATGGCTCGGCCGCGCCTTCCACGAGACCGCGCGTGAGGAGCTCCACGACTGCTGCCTGCAGCGCTCCCCCACGGTCGACGAGCTGGTCCGGGATGTGCACGGTCAGGCGCCGGACGTCACAGCCGGTCAGGCTGCGCACGATGACGGCCCCCAGCCGGCGCGCCCCGACTCGGTCGATGCGCCGACCGTCGCCGACGCCGATGGCCAGCACGAAGCGCACGCCCATGTCCACCGCCGGGATGAGCCGCGCCTCCCAGGGCGTGCCCTTGATGGCCCCCAGGGTGCGCATCGACTCGAGAGCGCCGCCCAGTCGCCGGTCGAGCTCGGCAAGGTACTCCGGCAGCTCGATGTCGGAGGGCACGGGGACGGCCAGGACGTCTGCCTCGACATCCCACGGGTAGCTGGTCTCGACGTTCAGGCGCATGCTGCGGTCGCTCTCGTTTCGTCACTGGGGACCCGGTCCCGGGTCGGTCAGGGTGGCTTGGCTTGACGTTTCCGAGTCTATCGGGTCGTCCGGCGCGACGACGGCTGCGTGGCCGGCTGGCCTGGCCTCTAGCATGTCGCGGCATGACACCGCCCGATGCCCTGCAGCGCTGGCTGCGGGCCATGCCCAAGGCGGAGCTGCACCTGCACCTCGACGGCTCCCTGCGCCCGGAGACGGCCCTGGACCTGGCGCGCCGGCAGGGCATCGGGCCGGCCGACCTCCCGGCCGACCTCCCGACCGGGCTGGCCGCCATGCGCGCCCGACTCGTCGCCCCGGCGCGCTGCCTGGACCAGGCCGACCTGCTGCGGGCGTTCGACCTGCCCGTGGCGCTCCTGCAGGATGCCGAGGCCCTGGAGCGCTGTGCCGCCGAGCTCGTCGAGGACGTGGCGGGCGACGGGACCCGCTACGCGGAGATCCGCTGGGCGCCGTCGCTCCACACCCGTGCGGGCCTGGCGCTGCGCGAGGGCATCTCCGCCGTGGCCCGAGGGGCCGACCGGGCCGCCCGTGGCTAGCGGCATCCACGTCCGCCTCATCGCGGTGGCGCTGCGGACGCACAGCCCGGAGACGGCCGCGGAGGTGGCACGGGCGGCCGTGGAAGCCCTGCCCGACGGGCTCACGGGCTTCGACCTCGCCGGGCTCGAGCACCTCGCGCCGGACCCGCGTCGCTTCGCCGCCGCCTTCGAGATCGCCCGCCAGGGCGGCCTTGGCATCACCTGCCACGCCGGCGAATGGGGCGGGGCCGCCCAGGTGCGCGCGGCGCTCGCGATCGACCCGTGGCGCATCGCTCACGGTGCGCCGGCGGCCGACGACGCGACGCTCATGGCCGACCTGCGCGCCCGGGACGTGACCCTCGACCTGTGCCCGACCAGCAATCTGCCAGGCCGGCATCGGCAGCGACGATGGCAGCGGCGCCCCTCCCCCGCCTCCTGCGGGCCGGCGTGCCCGTCACCATCAGCACCGACGACCGGACGGTCAGCGACCTGACGCTCGTGCGGGAGCTGCGAGCGTGCCGTGCGACGGCTGGGCCTGACGCCGGCCGAGGTCGTGACGACCATGCGGCAGGCCTATGCGGCTGCCTTCCTCCACCACGACGAGGCCCTGCGGGCACGCCTGCAGGTCGACTTCGAGGCCTGGCTGGCCAGCGTGCCGCTTCCGGCCTGAAGGTTCGGTCCAGGCCGGCTGAGACGACGTCAGGGCGTCATCGCCAGCCTCCGGCCGGCCGAGCGTGCGCTCAGGACGCCAGGCGTGCGAGCAGCGGCTCGAGCTCCGCCGGACCGGCGACGATGAACGTGGGCTGCTCGTCCGCCGGGAGCGCGGCCGCCATGTCCGCCGTGCTCACGCCCGTGAGCACGAGGATGCTGCGGGCGCCCACTCGGTGCGCGGCCAGGATGTCCGTGCCCAACCCGTCGCCGATGACGACGGCCTCCTCCACGGGCACGCCGGCCACGGCGGCTGCCTCACGCAGGAGCCCCGGCTCCGGCTTGCCGATGACCAGGTCGGGCTGCCGGCCGGAGGCCTCGATCGAGTGCCGCCACCATGGCCCCGGCGCCGGCCATGAGCCGTCCGGGCACCGGGAAGATGGGGTCGCGGTTGGTGACCGCGAAGATGGCACCCCCGCGCACGGCGTCCGCGGCCACGGAGAGGCGTTCGTGGGTGAGGTCGAAGTCGACGCCTGCGGCCACGGCATCCGGTCCCTGGGCCAGGCCCTCCAGCGTGCACGGGACGGTCGCCAGGCCGGCATCCTCGAGCTCGCGGGCCAGGCCCGGCCCGCCGAAGACGAGGGTCCGCCGCGGCGGACTGGGCAGGTGCGCGAGCGCCAGGGCCGTTCCCCGGGCCGAGGTCAGGATGCGGTCGAGGTCGGCCGGTGCTCCCATGCCCAGCAGTCGCTCGACGGTACTCCGTGCGGTGCCAGCGCGCGTTGTTGGTGACATAGACGATGATGTCGCCGGCCGCCTCGCGCCGGGTGAGGAGCTCGGGCATGCCCGGCACCGGCTCCGGGCCACGATAGACGACACCATCCAGATCGACGAGAAGGAGCATGCCCCGATGGTAGCTACCCGGAGCCTTCGCGGCTGATGGAGGGCGACCTGCACGGCGACGGCCTTGTGCTGCTGCTCGTGGACGGCGACAACCTCCTGCACGCCGTGCGGGGCGGACGGGACGACGGCGGCGTCGCCTGGCTGCTGCCGCGCCTCTCGCGCTGGCGGCCGGCCGGCACGCGGGTCGTGGTGGCGCTGGACGGGCATCCCGCGCACGGCGAGTCCGGTCGCCGTCGCGTCGCCACCGGCATCGAGTTCCACCACGCCGGGACCCGCACGGCCGATGACCTCATCGTCGACCTCCTGGCAAGCCAGCCCTTCGCGGCCAGGGCACGCTGCGTCGTGGTGACGCGAGACGTCGACCTCTCGAGCGCGCCCGTCGGGCGGGAGGGCTGACCCGATCGGTGGACTGGCTTGTCAGCGAACTGGACGCGCCGGGCGCGGCAGGACGGTGCGGGCGGCACGCACATCGGCCAGGGAGCACCGCCTCGCCATCCGGGCCCCGCCACCGGCCAGGACGAGGAGCGACCCCCTGGCGGCCGGGTCGGGGTGCGACCCGCAAGCGGGGCAACCCACGCCGCGGCGCCAAGGCGCCACGGCAGCGCTAGACTGCCGCCATGCCCACGGACGCCGTGCCCCCGGACCCCTGGAGCGCCTTCCTTGACTGGCTGAGCACCGTGCTGGTGCCCAGCTGGGGCGGCCTCATCGACCTCCTGCCGTACGCGCTCATCCTCTTCGTCATCGGCCCGGTCGTCACGCTGCTGGCGCTCGGCTGGGCATGGCACCTCCTGCGGCGTCGGCGCGGCCGCGTGCAGCGCACGGTGCAGCAGCCGGTTCCCGCCGCCCGTGAAGACGACGGCTCCCCGCGCTTCCCTGCCAACGCGCCCTACTGCGAGGCCCACGCCCTGGTCTTCCCGCCCCGCGCCAGGCGATGCTCGATCGACCAGGCTCCCCTGGCGGTAGCCTGCCCGGTGGACGGCACCGTCCGGGCGGCGGACATCCAGACCTGCGCCGCCTGCGGCACGCGCTTCACCCTCGGGGCCGGCTCGGGCTCCCTCGTGGTGGTCCCGGCAGGCGGTCCGCCGGATGGCGGCGCCGCCGCCGCCTAGCCCGAGTCCCTCCCAGACCGGCGTGGCCGAACTCTCGCAGTATCTCTTCGTGAGCGGCGCCCTGCTGCTGCTCTTCGCCTTCGTGGCTGCCGTGGCCCTCACGACGCTCCTGGCCACGGCGCGACAGACGCTGGCCGCGCAGCCAGCAGTGGCATCGGCCTCGCGGCCGGTGCCCCGGTCGCGCAGACCGTCGGTCCCGCACGCCCCCGCGACGTGCCGGGCGCCGGGACGCTGGCGGCCATCGGCCACGGCCTCACCTGGGCGAGCCTCCTGCTCCTGGCGGGCAGTCTGCGCGACACGGGCCGTCATCGTGGGCCGCGGGCCGTGGGGCAACATGTACGAGTTCTCCATCGCCTTCGCGGTCGGCATCCTGGGCGGCTACCTCCTGCTCGAGCACCGCTACGCCATCCGCTCGCTGGCCTTCCTGCCCCTGGGCGTGGCGCTCTTCCTGGTGGGCTACGCCGCCACCTTGCCGGCCACCATCGAGCCGCTCGTGCCGGCGCTCCACAACGCCCCCCTGCTGACCGTTCACGTCGCCATGGCCATGATCGCCTACGGCGTGCTGGCCATCTCCTTCGCGGCCGCGGTGGGCTACCTGGTGCAGGGCGAGGGTGACCGGTTCGAGTGGCTGCCCGGTCACGAGATGCTCGACGCGGTGGCCTATCGGGCCGTCATCATCGGCTTCCCGGTCTTCGCCACGATGATCGTGCTGGGTTCCTACTGGGCCTCGATCGCCTGGGGCCGGTACTGGGGCTGGGACCCCAAGGAGACCTCGGCCCTCGTGACCTGGCTGATCTACGCCGTCTACCTGCACGCACGCAGCCAGCGCGGCTGGGCCGGGCGGCCCGCCGCCCTCATCCTCGTGCTCGGGTTCGTGGCCGTGCTCTTCACCTACTTCGGCAACCTCTTCTTCAGCGGCCTGCACGCCTACTCGGGGCTGTAGGGCTCCTCGCGCCGATGGAACGCCGGTGATCGAGGTCGACCGCGCCCGCGTCCGCCGCTCGGCCGTGGACCGACGCGCCGACCGCCTGGTGGCCATGGTGGCCATCGCCCTGGCCCTGGCCTTCCTGTGCGCGGCCGTCGTGGCCGCGTTCCTGCCGGCATCCGCTGCGCGTGGGCAACTGGCTGCCGCTTCACCTGGCCCTGGCCGGAGGGGCCACGACCGCCATCGCCGGCATGATGCCCTTCTTCAGTGCCGCCTTCGCCACCAGCCAGCCGGTGGACGCCCGGGTGCGCTGGCTCTCCGTGGCTGCCGTGGCGCTGGGAGCGCTCGTCGTGGCGGTCGGCTACGCCGGTCGGAACCTCGGCCTGGGGGCGGTCGGCGGTGCGGCCTTCCTGACCGGCATCGCCCTGACCGCGTACGCCACCATCGTCCCGGTGCGGCGACCGCTGGCACGCAGGGGCGGCGT
The DNA here is from genome assembly GCA_963766685.1 of uncultured Chloroflexia bacterium. Classification (GTDB taxonomy): domain Bacteria; phylum Chloroflexota; class Limnocylindria; order Limnocylindrales; family CSP1-4; genus JAFMJV01. Next base: position 89,912 of record CAVYBJ010000001.1, on the reverse strand, counting down.
GGTGACGCTGGGCTACGCCGCGGCGCTGCTGCTGGTGGCCGCCGGGGCGCTCCTGGCCACGCTCTTCCTGGCCGGGGTCACCCCCGTGCTGCAGGCCTGGGGCAACCTGCGACCCGCCCACGCCTGGCTCAACCTGGTGGGCTTCGTCTCGCTGGTCATCGCCACGACCCTGCGTGCACTTCTTCCCCACCGTCATCGGGGGGCGCATCCTGCGCGCCCGGAGCGCCTACCTCACCGTGCTGGGGATCGCTGGGGGCACCGTCCTGGTGGCCCTCGGCTTCGCGACCCGCTCGGACTGGCTCACGCGGGCAGGCGCCCTGGCCGTCCTGGCCGGGGCCCTCGCCCTGGCCGTCTACGCGGCGCAGACGTGGCGCACCAAGTCAGCCTGGACAGGCGACGAGGGCTGGCATCGCTTCGCCATGGGCGGCCTGGTCTCGGCCATCGCCTGGTTCGAGGTCGGGGCCCTGACGGCCACCTCCCGCCTCCTGGTCGCTGGCGCCGACCCCGTGGCCGCCGGCGCCACCCCCTTCCTGGGTCCCCTGGTCCCGGGATGGGCCGGGCTGGCCGTGCTGGCCTCCGCGACCCACCTGGTCCCGGCCGTCGGCCCGGGCGACCCTGCCGCTCACGCGCGGCAGCGCCAGCTCCTGGGCCGCTGGGCCGTGGCGCGCCTGGTGGCCGCCGACCTGGGCGTCGCAGCCCTCGCCCTGGGCCTCCCCACGGGCAGCGACGTCGCTCCTGGTGGCCGGCATGCTGCTGACGAGCCTGAGCCTCGGCGGGACCGCCGTGCTCCTCGTGGCTGCGGTCGCCGCTGGGCTGCGCAACGCTCGCCAGGGCGGCAACCTGGTGGCCTGAGGCCCCCTCCCCGGCCGACGCCGGGCTGCTCAGGCGCGCACCGGCGACGCTCAGCCCGCCGCCGACTTCAGCGCGCCGGCGACCTCAGCGCGCCCGAAGCGAGGCGATGATCCGCGAGCGGTACGTGTCGAAGACCACGGCCAGGATCACGACGAGGCCGGTGATGATGACGCGCATGTTGTCCTCGACCCCGAGCAGGATGAGGCCGGTGCTCAGGACCTGGAGGAGACAGGCGCCGAAGAACGTGCCGATGACCGAGCCCTTGCCGCCGGAGAAGCTGGTGCCGCCGATGATGACGGCGGCGATGGCGTCGAGCTCGTAGCCCACGCCCGCGATGGGGCTGCCGGCCTTGAGGCGCAGGAGGAACACGAAGCCGGCCAGGCCCGCCAGCAGGCCGCAGATGACGAAGGCCGTGACCTTCACGGGCCGGGGGTTGTGCCCGGACAGGCGCACGGCCTCCTCGTTGTTGCCGATGGCATAGATGAAGCGACCGAAGACCGTGTAGCGCAGCACGAACCACGAGACCAGGACGACGGCGATGGCGATGACGAAGTAGGCCGGCACGAGGTCGAAGAAGCGCACGTTGCCGACGTCCTTGAAGACCTTCGGCAGCCCGGTGATGGTCGAGTTGTTGGAGAGGACCTGGGAGGCGCCCCGCGCCATGCTCATCATGCCCAGGGTCACGATGAAGGAGGGCACCCGCCAGCGCTCCGTCACGAAGCCGTTGACGAAGCCGCAGCCGGCGCCGACCGCGAGGCAGGCCACGATGGTCAGCGGGATGGAGACCAGCGGGTCGAGGCCGAAGCCGCCGATGCCCGTCATCACGGTGGGGGCCAGGATGGCCGCGCCGATGACCGTGGTCAAGGCGAGGACCGAGCCGACCGAGAGATCGATGCCGCCGATGAGGATGACGAACGTCATGCCCACCGCGAGGATGGTGTTGATGGAGATCTGGCCGAGGATGACCGAGAAGTTGTCCGTGGTCGCGAAGTAGGGCGCCACGATGCTGAAGACGACGATGAGCAGCACCAGCGCCACCCCGACGCCGGCCTCCCGCAGCCCGAAGACGATGGCCCGGCTGCCGAGGGGCATCTCTCCGACGCGGGCGGGCTGCTGACGGGAGGGATTCGTTGGTGCGCTCATGACGGCATCCCCGTGCTGCTCGTGGGGGCCCGAGCGGCGGGCGCCGCCGTGGCCAGGTAGTTGCGGTAGGCCAGCTCCAGGACCGCCTTCTCGCTGAAATCCTCGCGGGGCAGCTCGCCCACGACCGCGCCCTTGGAGAAGACCGCGATGCGGTGACAGATGCCCAGCAGCTCGGGCAGGTCGGAGGAGACGACGATGATGCCCTTGCCGCCATCGGCGAGATCCCAGATGAGGTTGTAGATCTCGAACTTGGCGCCCACGTCGATGCCGCGCGTGGGTTCGTCGAAGATGAGCACCTGCGACTCGGCGAAGAGCCACTTGGCGACGACGACCTTCTGCTGGTTGCCGCCCGAGAGGAAGCGCACGACCTGCGCCGGCGACTGGGCCTTGATGGAGAGGGCGTCGATGAGCGCCTCCGTCTCCTCGGCCTCCCTGGCGGCCTGGAGCAGGCCTCGCCGCACGACCGCATCGAGCCGGGTGATCGTCGTGTTCTGGGCGCAGGTCATGTCCAGGATGAGGCCCTGTGACTTGCGGTCCTCGGTCAGCAGGCAGATGCCGGCGCGGACGGCGTCCCGGGGCTCGCGGATGCTGACCGGCTCACCGCGGACCCGGAGCGACCCCCCGGTCGCGCGGTCGGCGCCGAAGATGGCGCGCATCGCCTCCGTACGCCCGGAGCCCACGAGGCCCGCGATGCCCAGGATCTCGCCCGCGTGGACCCGCAGCGAGACGGGCTCGACATTGCCCCGATAGGTGAGGCCGTCCACCGCCAGGAGCTCCTCGCCGATGCACGACCTGCGCTCGGAAGGGAAAGCCCTCCGCCATGGCGCGGCCGACCATGAGCTCGATGACCTCCGCCACCGTGACCTGGGCCACGTCGCGTGTGGCCGCCCACTGGCCGTTGCGCAGGACCGTGACGCGGTCGCCGATCTCCTTCATCTCGTCGAGGTGGTGGGAGATGAAGAGGACGCCGATGCCCTGGGCCGTGAGCTGGCGGATGATCCCGAAGAGGCGGTCCACCTCGCGCGGCGTGAGTGTCGCCGTCGGCTCGTCGAGGATGAGGAGCTTCGCGTCGGTGAGGAGCGCCCGAGCGATCTCGACCATCTGCATCTGGGCGATGCCCAGCTCCTCGACCGGGGTGTCCGGTGGCACATCGAGTCCCACCTCCTGGAGCAGCTCCTCTGCCCGGCGCCGCAGCTCACGGCGATCCACCAGGCCCCGGTGCGAGGGCAGATGCTCGAAGGAGAGGTTCTCCTCGATGGTCAGGTAGGTCAGCAGGTTGAGCTCCTGGTAGACGACGCGGATGCCCGCCGCCAGGGCATCCTGCGGGCCACGCGCGATGTACGGCTGGCCGCCCAGGAACATCTCGCCGCCGTCGGGCTGCTCCACGCCCGACAGGATCTTGACGAGCGTGGACTTGCCGGCGCCGTTCTCGCCCACGAGCGCGTGGACCTCGCCAGCCAGGATGGTCATGCTGACCTCGTCCAGGGCCCGCACGCCGGGGAACTCCTTGCTCAGGCCGCGCACTTCGATGAGCGGCGATGGAGACCCAGCCGAGACGGGCGCGGCGCCGTCATCGCGGCGTTGGGGTCCTGTCACGCTCCGCTCCATCGTTCCCTCCCGGGCCTCCGAGCATGGACCAGCCGCCGGGCCCCCTGGACCCGACGGCTGATCCCGATACCGAACGGTGGACTACTCGACGACCACGTTCTCCGCGGTGACGAGATCGAGGGGCGTCTGCACCCAGCCGCAGAAGGTCTCGCCGGCCAGCTCGCGCAGGCCGAAGTCGATGCCGAACTTGGCCATGTCGGCCCCGAACTGCTCGACGGTCGAGAGCATCGCGCCGTCCTTGATGTACTGGCGCACGCCGGGGATGTTGTCGAAGCCGACGACCTGGATCTCACCGGTCTTGCCGGCGGCGTCCAGGGCCGCGATGGCGCCCAGGGCCATGGAGTCGTTGGCGGCCATGATGCCCTGCAGGTCGGGGTACTTGGTGAGGAAGTTGGAGGTGATCTCCTCGGCCTCGGCGGTCTCCCAGTGGGCCGTCGTGGACTCGAGCAGGTCGAGCTTGTACTCGGCCACGGAGTCGTCGAAGCCGAGCTTGCGCTGCACGGCGTTGTCAGCCTCGGGGTTGCCCTCGAGGATGACGACCTTGGCACCCTCGCCGAGCGCCTGGCCGAGCGAGTCGCCGGCCATCTTGGCGCCGGCACGGTTGTCCGGGCCGAAGAAGGCCAGGTCGAGGCCGGCGTCCGCCATGGCCTGCTGGTCCAGGGCGACGTCGATGTTGATGACCTTGATGCCGGCTTCCAGGGCGCGAGCGATGGGCTCGACCATGGCCTTGGAGTCAGCCGGCGCGATGACGATGACGTCGAACTGCTGGGTGATGTAGTTCTCGACGGCCGAGACCTGCGCGGCGAAGTCGCGCTCGTCCTTCATGCCCACGGCCTCGAAGTCGAAGACGTCGGCGTTCTCGGCGGCATAGGCCTCAGCGCCGGCCTGCATCTGCTGGAAGAATTCGTTGGCGAGGCTCTTCATGACCAGGCCCACCTTGGGCTTGTGGCCGAGCTGTGCCGTGAGGTCCGGAAGCGGCCCGGCCGGCTCGACCGGCGCGCAGTCGTCCTGGGCCATCGCCGCACCGCTCGTGAAGGCCGCCAGCGAGAGCGCCATCAGCGTGCTCATGCCGACCGCCCACCAGCGGTTCACTCCTCTGCGTCCAACCATCTTGCCCGATCCTCCTTGCGGCCCCGTGGGGCCCCTATGATGGCTCGGGGGTGCTGACGCTTCCCCCGGACGGCACGCAACCGTTTGCGCAACCGTTTCCGATGGGAGTCTACAGAAGGGGCCGTGGCGCCGTCAACCGATCTCCGCAACCTGACCGAGGCCGAGGCTCAGCCCTCGGCCGGATCGCGCAGCAGACCGCGATAGAGCCCGGGCCAGGAATCCGGGATGACCAGGCCGCCGACCAGCCTCCGGTAGAACTCGATCGGCCCCGCGGCACCGATGACCGCATAGGCGTAGCCCTGCTCGCGCATGGCGTGCAGGCTGGCCAGGAGCAGCGCGCCGCCGAGGCCGCGACCTCGCGCCGACTCCGCCACGCCGGTCGGACCGAAGAGCCCGCGGGCGGTGGCGTCGAAGCAGGCGAAGCCCAGGATGGCCTGGCCGTCAACGGCCACGAAGCAGGACGGCGGGTGGTTCGCGAAGGCCACTTCCACCTCGGAGCCCCAGCCCGGTTCGAACGTTCGAGCGACCCAGTCGACCACGACGTGCCGCTCCGGCGCGATGGGCCGGCGGATGACGACACCGGACGCCTTCAAGGCCGGACAGGTCGAGCGGGGGCAGCGCGTAGAGCTTGACCAGGATGTCCGCCGGGCCGGTCGCACTCCGCGGGCTCCATGGCCGGACCGGTGCCCGGCTCTTCAGGCATCGGACAGGTGCGCGGCGATGGCCGCGCGCGTCGGCAGGCCTGCCTGGGCGCCGGCCTGGGTGGTCTTGAGGGCGGCGCCGACCATGGCCCAGCGCAGCGCCGTCTCCAGTGACGACCCGCGGGACAGCTCCGCGGCGAGGATCCCGTTGAGCGCATCGCCCGCACCGGTCGTGTCGAGCGGCGTGACCGGCGTGGCCGGCGAAGCGCTCGACTCGACCGTCGGTGCAGAGCACGGCGCCCTCAGCGCCGAGCGAGACGATGACCGGGGATCCCGTCCACCCCGAGAGGACGGCGGCGGCGGCCTCCGGGTCGGACGTGCCCGTGAGCAGCTCCGCCTCGCGCTCGTTGGGGGTGAGGATGGGGCCGCAGGGCCAGCAGCTCCGCGAGCAGGGGGCGAGCCGGGCGCCGGGTTGAGGATGATGCGCAGCCCGAGGTCCGCCGCCCAGCGCGCAGCGGCCAGGACGGCGTCGTCGAAGACCTCGAAGCCGACGAGGCAGACCGACCCGGCCGGCGGCCGCAGCCCGGCCGTCTGACTCGCGATCATGGCGGCGTCAAGGCGGGCGTTGGCTCCGGGCGCCACGGCGATCTGGTTCTCGCCCGCAGCGTCCACGACGATGAGCGCCAGCCCGGTGTGCTCCTCCTCCAGGCGACGGCAGGCCGTGACGTCCACGCCTTCCTCCGCCAGCCCGGCAAGCGCGCTGCTCCCCAGGTCGTCCCCGCCGACGGCCCCGAGCATCACCACGTGGGCCCCCGCGCGGCTGGCAGCCACGGCCTGGTTGGCGCCCTTGCCCCCGTTCTGCTGCACGAAGCGGTCGCCCTGCACGGTCTCGCCGGCCGTGGGCAGACGCGTCACGCCCACGATGAGATCCACGTTGATCGACCCCGCGACGATGACCGTCCCGTCCGCAGCTGTCACGTCCATGACCATGGCACATCCTCGAGACGCCGGGGCACTTCCCGGGAAACCGATTGCGCAACCGTTTGCCCGAGGGTATCCTGCCTGCCGTGAGCGTGTCAACGAGGACATCGACGGCGGCCTGGCAACGGCCATGACCACCATCCGGGATGTCGCGCGGCGCGCCGGCGTCTCCACGACGACCGTCTCGCACGTCATCAACCGGACCCGCAGGGTGGACGCCATCACGGCGGCGCGCGTGGAGGCCGCCATCGGCGAGCTGGGCTACCGGCCCAACGCCCTGGCCCGCAGCATGCGCCGGGGCCGGACCCACACCGTCGGCGTCATCCTGCCCGACATCGCCAACCCCTTCTTCGGCGATCTCGCGCGCTGGCTGGAGGATGCCCTCTTCGAGGCCGGCTACAGCGCCATCATCTGCAACTCGGACGGCGACGAGCGCAAGGAGACCCGCTACCTGGACGTGCTGCTCTCCAAGAAGGTGGACGGCCTGCTGCTCATCGCCGCCAGCCAGCCCTCCGAGCAGCTCCGCCACCTCGTGGACACCGGGCCGCCGGCCATCGTCGTCGATCGCGAGCTGGACGACCTGCCCGTCTCCCAGGTCATGGTCGCCAACCATCACGGCGGCTACCTGGCCGGCCGGCACCTCGTCGAGCTGGGCCATCGCGTCGTGGGCGTCATCGCCGGTCCGGGCGGCCTGGGCACGTCGGCCAAGCGGCTGGACGGCTTCCGGAGTGCCCTCGCCGACGCCGGCATCGCCATCGACGGGAACCTCGTCGAGCGCGGTGACTTCCGCGCCGCCGGCGGCCGGACGGCCATGGAGGCGCTGCTGGCGCATGCGGCCCCGCCCCAGCGCGGTCTTCGCGGAGAACGACCTCATGGCCCTCGGAGCCCTCAGCGCGGCGCACGCGGCCGGCCTCGAGATCCCCGGCGACCTGTCGGTCGTGGGCTTCGACGGCATCGCCTTCGGAGCGGACGTGACGCCGCCGCTGACCACGGTCGTGCAGTCCACGTCCGCCATCGCCGCCACCGCCGTCGAACTGCTGCTCGACCAGCTCGCACGAGGGCCGCGTCAACCCGCGCCAGGTGGAGCTGCCGGTCGCCCTCGAGGTGCGCGGCTCCTCCGCCCCTCCCCCGCCCGGAGCCTGAGCGCGGCCGTCCGCCGGCCGTCCACGTGGAGCCTCCACGTCTCGTCCACAGCGTCCGCCACGCGGCCGCACGTGACACCACATGTTGTGGTAGCGTGCACGGCACAGACCCCAACATGTAGTGTTCGATGCCTTGACACGGGGCGACGGCCGACCTACGATGGCGGGACGCTCCCCGCCCGCGGGGAGCCCCTCCAGCACGATGTCGGAGGCCGCCTCGCCCGCACCCAGGACAGGGTCGCGGCCTCCGCTGGCCGGCCTGCTCCACCACCGGGCACGGGGAACCCATCGAACCAGGGAGTCAGGCAGCGCGTCGGTGTCGTCGCCGGTGCGCGGAACGCGGAGAGGAGAGCGGTCATGAGCGAAGCTGTCGCCAGGGTCAGGAGGACCACCACAGGGCACGAGGCGACGGCGCGCTCCGGGGCGGAGTCCCGCGGCCGTCGCGCAGCCAAGCTGGCCATGGACGAGCAGTACCGCTTCACGGGCGCCACCTCCCGCGGCATCACCTTCGAGCGACGCTGGACCACCCCCGGCGTCCACCCCTACGACGAGGTGACGTGGGAGATCCGCCACGCCAGCATCTCCAACGAGTCGGGCAAGGCCGTCTTCGAGCAGGCTGACGTGGAGGTTCCCACCTTCTGGAGCCAGCTGGCCACGAATGTCGTGGTCAGCAAGTACTTCCGCGGCCACATCGGCTCGCCACAGCGCGAGCACAGCGTCAAGCAGCTCATCGACCGCGTCGTCGACACCATCACGGCCTGGGGCGCCACGCAGCGCACCTTCGCCAGCGACGAGGACCTGGCCACCTTCAAGGCAGAGCTGACGCACCTGCTGCTGCACCAGAAGATGGCCTTCAACAGCCCTGTCTGGTTCAACGTCGGCGTCGAGCCGCGCCCGCAGTGCTCGGCCTGCTTCATCAACTCGGTCGCAGGACTCGATGTCCTCGATCATGGACCTGGCCAAGACGGAGGCCATGCTCTTCAAGTACGGCTCCGGTGCCGGCGTCAACCTCTCGACCATCCGCGGCTCGAAGGAGAAGATGTCCGGCGGCGGCATCGCCAGCGGCCCGGTCAGCTTCATGAAGGGCTTCGACGCCTTCGCCGGCGTCGTCAAGTCGGGCGGCAAGACGCGCCGCGCCGCCAAGATGGTCATCCTCGACGCCGGTCACCCGGACATCCTCGACTTCGTCGAGTCCAAGGCCAGCGAGGAGCGCAAGGCGTGGGCCCTCATCGAGGCCGGCTACGACCCCTCCTTCACGGGCGAGGCCTACGGCTCCGTCTTCTTCCAGAACGCCAACCACAGCGTGCGCGTCACGGACGACTTCATGCGCGCGGTGGAGCAGGACGCCGAGTGGACCACGCACGAGGTCACGACCGGCGACCCGGCAGGCAGCTACCCCGCGCGCCTCATCTTCCGGCGCATGGCCGAGGCCGCCTGGATCTGCGGCGACCCCGGCATCCAGTACGACACCACCATCAACGACTGGAACCCGGTCGCCAACAGCGACCGCCAGTACGCCACCAACCCCTGCTCGGAGTTCTCGTTCCTCAACGACACCTCCTGCAACCTGGCCTCCCTCAACCTCATGAAGTTCGTGGACGCCGCCGGTGAGTTCGACGTCGAGGCCTTCCGCTTCGCGGCTCGTCTGACCATCACGGCCCAGGAGATCCTCGTCGACAACGCCTCCTACCCCACGCCCCAGATCGAGGAGAACTCGCACCGCTACCGGCCCCTGGGCCTGGGCTACGCCAACCTCGGAGCCCTGCTCATGAGCCGCGGCCTCGCCTACGACTCCGACGAGGGGCGCGCCTTCGCCGGCGCCATCACGGCCATCATGACCGGCGAGGCCTACCGCCAGTCGGCCGTCGTGGCCCGCGACCACGGCGGCCCCTTCAACGACTACGCCATCAACGAGGGGCCCTTCCTGCGCGTCATCCGCAAGCACCGCGAGGCGGCCTACGCCATCGACGAGCGAGTCACCCCGCGACCGCTGGTGGAGGCCGCGCGGCTCGTCTGGGACGAGGCCCTGCAGCTCGGCGAGCAGCACGGCTACCGCAACGCCCAGGTCACGGTCCTGGCGCCCACGGGCACCATCGCCTTCATGATGGACTGCGACACCACGGGCATCGAGCCTGACATCGCGCTCATCAAGTACAAGAAGCTGGTCGGCGAGGGCTTCCTCAAGATCGTCAACGGCACGGTGCCCGCCGCCCTGCGCCGGCTGGGCTACACCCCGGACGAGGTCGAGGCCATCGTGGCCCACATCGACGAGCACGAGACCATCGAGGGCGCCCCGGCCCTGCGGCCAGAGCACCTGTCCGTGTTCGACTGCGCCTTCAAGCCCGTCAATGGCGAGCGCTCCATCCACCACATGGGGCACCTGCGCATGATGAGCGCCACGCAGCCCTTCCTCTCGGGCGCCATCAGCAAGACCGTCAACATGCCCGAGAGCGCCACCGCCGAGGACATCGAGGACGTCTACCTGCAGGGCTGGAAGCTGGGCCTCAAGGCCATCGCCATCTACCGCGACGGCTCCAAGCGCAGCCAGCCCCTCTCGACCGGCAAGAAGAAGGCCGCCGAGGCTGAGGCGACCACCCCCACGGCAGGCGAGGCGCCGGGGCTGGAGCTCACTGGGGAGCCCAAGCCGTACCGGCGCCGCCTGCCTGACGAACGCCGCGCCGTGACCCACAAGTTCCAGGTGGCGGGCCACGAGGGCTACATCACCGTCGGCCTCTACCCGGATGGCACGCCCGGCGAGATCTTCCTCAAGATGGCCAAGGAGGGTTCCACGGTCAGCGGCCTGATGGACACGCTGGCCACCATGACCTCCATCGCCCTGCAGTACGGCGTCCCCCTGCGCGACCTCGTCAGCAAGTTCACGCACGTCCGCTTCGAGCCCTCGGGGTTCACCGGCAACCCGGAGGTGCCCATCGCCAAGTCGACCGTGGACTACATCTTCCGCTGGATGGGCAGCCGATTCCTCTCCAAGGAGGATCGTGACGCCCTCGGCATCCTGGGCGGGGTGGTCGTCGCGGAGGCACCGGAGGACGCAGCTCCCCGGGCAGACCTGCCCGACTTCGTCGCCGCAGGCGACGATCGCACCACGGCCGCGTTCCCGCCCGCTCCCTCGACCTCCTCCGGGGAAGAGGGCGGGGGCCGGCCGGCCGCCTTCCTCCGCTCGAGCGGCAGCACGACCATCCGCGATGGCAGCCGGGGCCCCGGCGACCCGCGTCGCCGGCAGTGCCCACGGGAACGGCAGCGTCATCGCCTCCCTCGGAGCCGGTCAGCGCGTGGCCTTCTCGGTCAGCGCCGACTCGCCGTCGTGCATGGACTGCGGCAGCATCATGGTGCGCAACGGGAGCTGCTACAAGTGCCTCAACTGCGGCGCCACGAGCGGCTGCAGCTGACCCGCACCGGACCCGTCCATCGCCACGGCCGCCGCTGGACCACGGCGGGGGCCGTGGAGCGCGGCCGATGGTCGCGGCCATCGCGCCGGTCCCGGACCGATCACGGCCTGACGGGCTACGCTGGCGACCATGCGCATCGCGACCTGGAACGTCAACTCCCTGAACGCCCGCCTGGATGCTGTCGGGCAGTGGCTCGAGCGCGCCGCCCCGGACATCCTGCTCATGCAGGAGACGAAGCTGGCCGACGGCGAGGTCCCGGAGATGCCCTTCCGCATGGCGGGCTACGAGCTGCTCCACCACGGACAGGGCCGCTGGAACGGCGTGGCCATCGCCAGCCGGGTCGGCCTCGCCGAGCCCATCGTGCAGAGCTTCGGCGACCCGGCGGCGACCGACGACGAGCCCCGGGGCGCGGGCTCGGACGAGGACGCCTTCGACCCCTTCGCGGAAGCGCGCATGGTCAGCGCCGTGGCCGGCGGCATCCGCGTGGTCAGTCTCTACGCGCCCAACGGTCGCCAGGTCGGCTCGACCTGGTACGAGGGCAAGCTGCGCTGGTTCGATCGCCTGGCTCCGCTGGCTGGAGGAGTCGGCCTCGACGGGCGAGGCCATCGTCCTGGGCGGGGACCTCAACGTCACGCCGAGCGACGACGATGTCTGGGATGCCGCCCGGGCGCACGGCAGCACGCACGTCTCCGCCCCTGAACGGGCAGCCCTCGCCCGACTGCGTGACTGGGGCCTCGTGGACCTCTATCGCCTGTCACAGCCGGACACGGACCGATTCAGCTGGTACGACTACCGAGCCGGCATGTTCCACCGCAACGAGGGCATGCGCATCGACCTCCTCTACGGCAGCCGATCGGTGGCGGACCGAGTCGTCTGGGCAGAGATCGACCGCGAGGCGCGCAAGGGCCCGCCCACGCCGTCCGACCACTGCCCGGTCGTCGTCGACCTGGACGAACCGGGCAGGCCGTTCGACGCCGGCTGGGATGCCGCCCTGGCCCGTGTCCGGCAGCGCACCAGGCCCCGCTGAAGGGAGCTCGCTGGCGCCCATCCGGCTGGCCATGTGTCGTGCTGAGCACTGCCATCGACTTGCCCATATCCTGTCGAGGTGACGCTCTACCACCTGCTCGATCATCCCGAGCTTGACGACCCGCTGATGGTCATGGCCCTGGACGCCTGGGTTGACGCCGGGTCGGCCGCCACGAGCGCCGCCGCACTGCTCGCCGAGGGGGCCGAGACCGTGGCGCGCCTGGATGCCGACAGCCTCTACGACTACCGCTCGCGACGACCCACGCTGCGCATCGTGGACGGTCGGCCCGTCGACCTCGACTGGCCCGGCCTGGCCGTCGTCCACCGCCGCTTCACGCGGCGCGACGTGCTCATCCTGAGTGGGCCCGAGCCCGACTACCGCTGGCGCGAGCTGGCCTCGGAGATGGTGCTGCTGGCCGAGGACCTGGGCGTCGCGCGAGTGGATGACGCTGGGCGCCATCCCTGCCGCCGTGCCCCACACGCGGCCCGTTCCGGTGCTGGGCATCCAGTCACGCGAAGGGCTGCTCAAGGGCGGCATCGAGCCCGGGCCGGCGGGCTCCATGAAGGTGCCGGCAGCGGCGGTCTCCGTGGTCGACATGGCCATCGCCGAGGCTGGCATCCCCACGGTGGGCTACTTCGCCCAGGTGCCCCACTACGTCAGCGGCGAGTACCCCGCGGCAGCCGTGGCGCTCATCCGGGCCGCTGAACGCCACGTCGGTGAGAGCCTCACCACGGCGGTGCTCGAGTTGGAAGCGCGAGGCATCGACGCACGTCTTGACGCGGCGGCCGCCGCGGACGACTCGACGCGTGCCTACATCGCCCGACTCGAGAGCATGGTCGACGAGGCCCGCCTGCCCTCGGGAGACGAGCTCATCGGCGAGATCGAGCGGTTCCTGCGCGATCGCGGCTCGGGGAGCGGGCAGATCCACTGAGGGCCTGCTGGCCGCGCCGGGAGTCGGTCGCCGACGAACGAGCCAGCCAGCCAGGCGAAGCGGGCTCGGTGGTCGGCCACGAGCCGATAGGCCGGCTCCACCAGGCTCGACAGGAGCGGCAGTCGAGCCAGGCGTGCCAGCGGGCGCAGCCCCGGGAGCCGTTCCATCGTCCGCAGCACGGCTTCGCCGCCCGATGCCCAGCGGCCGGCTTCGTCGATGACGTGCAGCGATCGGCGCAGGTCGCGCTCTTCGCTCAGGCGCTGCACCTCGGGACGGTCGGCGGCGGCCCGCTGGAGAGGCACGAGGCGGAGGCGGCGGTCCGCGTCCATGCCTGCCAGGCGACCCGCCATCCGCCGGCAGACCCGGCAGCGACCATCGTAGAGGACCGTCAGGCGGTCCCGGCTCACGACGCCCGCAGGCGCGTCGGCTGGACGTGGATGCGCACCGGGTAGTCGCTCGCGAAGGAGCGCGCCGTCATGCCCAGGTCCTCCATGGCCGGCTCGTACTTGGCCACGTAGTCGAGGTCCTCGTCGGCCGGCGGGCCGTCTGCCACGATCTCCGCGCGGCCCTCGATGACGACGACCTCGCCGCCCTCGCGCGTGCTGTTGAGGTTCAGCGACACTCGCGGGTTGAAGGCGATGTTGCGGGTCCGGGGCGTCTGCGCCAGCGAGTAGACCACGATGGACTCACCCTGGACGAGGAACCAGACGGGCGAGGTCTGGGGCTGGCCGGCGGGGCTGACGGTGGTCATCCAGACGACGAGCTCCTCGTCGAGTCGCACCTGGATGTCGGGGCGTTCGTCGAACATGCGCGCAGTATGACGGGCTGGGCGACTGCCTCGTGGGCGATGAGACGCGGGCGCCGCCGGGCGAGCGCCACCGGAGTCGGCCCCACCGGACAGCCGCGGCGGCCCCTACCATGGTGGCCATGCTCGAGCACGACGGCTCCATCCGCATCGCCTGGCAGGCCGATGGCTTCGAGGCCGTCGTCGTCCGGGCTCGCTTCCGCCCGGCCGGCCAGCTGGAGGACCTGGCCAGGGCAGGTGGCCGACGTCGCCCTCCTCGAACGGACCCTTCCCGACCTCCGGGTGGCACTCCAGCAGCGCTTTCCCGGGCGCCTTCGACCTGCTCACGGACCAGCCGGCCGCTCAGCCGTGGCGGGTCGATCGTGCGCTTCCACCCACCGCGCGGCCAGCCCAATCCCGACCCGTGGTGAGTCGACCGGCGGACGGCTCGCTCCTGGAGGTGCACGAGGCTGCTGGGGCGCTCGAGTGCCATCGAGACGCACCTGCGAGAGGCCGGCTTCTTCGCGGCCGACGGCGGCCCGTCGGTGCCTCGGCGGGCGGACGTCTACCTCGGGCTACGCCCTCTCGGAGACCCTGCGTCGCAGCGGCGCGCCGGCGCGCCCGGAGCCCGCCGTCCTGCCACTGGCCGCCTGCCGCATCCGCGAGCCATCGGCTGCGCCCGTGGCGCCCCCCGCCGCCGGCGGCTGGCGCGTGGGCGCCTGGGAGACGACCTGGTCGGCCGATGCGTACGCGGCCGCCGTTCGTCGGGCACGCCAGGCCATCGCCGCCGGCGAGATCTACCAGGTCAACCTGGTGCAGCACCTCTCGGCTCCCGTCGACGGAGCGCCGGCGGCCGTGGCGGACGGCCTGGCGAGCGCCCTGGCGCCGCTCCGTCCGCTCCACGGACGGCCCTTCCACGGATCCGACTGGTCGGTCGTGTCGGCGTCGCCGGAGCTCTTCCTGGCGCGTCGCGGCGACCTCGTCTGGACCATGCCCATCAAGGGCACGCGTCCCCGCGGCGCCGCCGCCGAGCTGCGCACCTCGGCCAAGGATGCCGCCGAGCACGTCATGATCGTGGACCTCGAGCGCAACGACCTGGGCGCCATCTGTCAGCCGGGCTCCGTGCGCTGGCCGGAGCTCATGGCCGCCGCGCTCCATGGCCGGCGTGGAGCACCTCGTCTCCCGCGTGGAGGGCCGCCTGCGCCCGGGCACCTCGTGGGCGGCGGCGATGCACGCCATGTTCCCGGGCGGCTCGGTCACCGGCGCCCCCAAGATCGCCGCCCTCGACCACATCAACGCCCTCGAGCCCGTCGGTCGCGGAGCGGCCATGGGCGCCCTCGGCACCGTCTGGCCGAACGGCGACTTCGAGTTGGCCCTGACCATCCGGACCTTCGCCATCCGTGCCGGGCGCATCCATCTGTGGGTCGGCGGCGGGGTGGTCTGGGACTCCGACCCGTCCAGCGAAGTGGAGGAATCATGGACCAAGGCAGGCCCATTGCTGGAGGCCATCCGGATGGCACAGCAGCATCCACCGGGCAGGTGAACCAGCCTGCCCGACCCCTGGCCGTGGCGGTCCTCGGCCGCGGTGTCATCGACCCGGACACGCCGGTCATCCACGCCGACGACCGCGGCCTGCTCCGCGGCCTGGCTGCCTTCGAGACGCTGCGCGTCTACGCCGGGCGGCCGTTCGCCATGTCCGAGCACCTGGCACGCCTGGCCGCCTCGGCGGAGCGCATGCACCTGGCGGTCCCCGACCTCGATGCCCTGGCGCGGCTGGCCAGCGAGGCCGTCGCCGCCGCCGGGGTGCCCGACTGCACGCTGCGACTGACGCTCACGGGCGGTCGCGAAGGCGGGCAGCCGGTGGCCCTGGCCATCGTGGGCCCCTTGCCGGCCGACCTGGACGCGCTGCGCGCCGAAGGCATCGGCGTCGTCTCGCTGCGACTGGGCACCGACCCTCGCGCGCGCCAGGATGCCCCGTGGCTGCTCACGGGTGTGAAGTCGACGTCGTATGCGGTCAACATGGCCGCGCACGAGGAGGCCGCGCGCCGCGGCGCCGGGGACGCCATCTTCGTGGCGGCCGATGGCTCGGTGCTGGAGGGACCCACGACCAACGTCTGGTGGCGCCGTGGCGACACCCTCTTCACGCCGGCCCTGGACCTCGGCATCCTCGCCGGCGTGACGAGAGCCTACGTGCTGCGCCTGGCCTCGGCCTGCGGGTTCCAGACCGCCGAGGGCTGGTATCCCGCTCGCCGACCTGGCGGCGGCCGAGGAGGCCTTCACATCGTCGTCGATCCGCGAGCTCATGCCCATCGTGCGCCTGGACGGCCAGGCCGTCGGTCCAGGTCGACCCGGCGAGGCGGTTCGGACGCTGCACGCGGCCCTGCGCCGGGCAGCGCTGGCCTGAGGACGCGCCGCGCGCCGAGGTCGGGTCCGCCCCTCGAATCGATCGACCCACGCCGCCATGCGTGGGTCGCTCCGGGTCCATGCTGCGCGGTCGGCTCGCAGGCCGCGGGTGCCTGCCCCCGACCGCGCGGATCAGCCGGCTCGTGTGTCAGATGAGATGTTGCCCGCTCGGGGCACGGTGCAGAGGTTGCTCATCCCGCGCGATCCGTCCGCGGTTCGCGGCAGCACCGCAGACCCATCGAGGGCTCCGGGGCTCCGACTGGTCCGGCTTCGCCGGCTGCGGGGATCGACCATGCGATCAGCCTTACCTCCGCGGCCAATCTACACCCGGCTTGGCTCGGCTGTGAAGCCCCCGCTGAAGCGCACAGGACCCCTTGCCTGCCCACCGCTCAGGCCTTGCGCGCCTGCCTGGCGGCACGCTTCCGAGCCTGGTACGCCGCCAGCGCCTCCGGCGAATCGACGTCGCCCAGGGTGGGGTCGATCCGGCAGCAGGGCCTCCAGGCCCGGCAACCGCACGTCGAAACGCCGAGCCAGGATGGCCAGGAGCGTCTTGGCCTTCATGGGGCCGATGCCCGGCAGCGCCAGCAGCCGCGCCTCGAGGTCCGGGCCGTCCGCGGCCTCCGTCCAGATGCGGGCAGCATCGCCGCCGTAGCGCTCCACGATGACGGCGCTGAGCTCACGCGTCCGTCGTGCCATGTCGGCCGGGAAGCGATGCAGCGCCGGAGGCGCCCGGAAGGCCGCCTCCAGGTCAGCGGGGTCCAGCGCGACGATGCCCGCGGCCTCGATCGTGCCGACGCGCCGCTGCAGCTCGAGTGGCCCGCTGAAGGCCTTCTGGACGGTCACCTGCTGGTCGAGGACGAAGCCGATCAGCAGGGCCATCGGCGTCTCGGGCGAGCAGCTCGTCAGCCCGTGGGTCGCCGGTGAAGGGCAAGGCCTGGGGAGCGGTCGATGTCATGGTCCAAGGGTACCCCGACCATCGTCAGGGACACATCGGCGCGCCATGCGCTATGCTCTCAGCAACATCCCCGGCCGGCGCGCGGTGGAGCACGCACATCACGGTGCTCCCGCAGCCCTCGGCCCCCGACCGACCGCTCACAGCGCGGGATGCGACGAGCGGCACCACAGAGAACACTGGCCAGGTCGAGCGCGTCATCACCGCGCCCCCGGGCCGAAAGGACGAGATGCTCTCCCGTACCCCCAACACCCCGGCTTCGCTGAGCCGGCGGGCCCAGGCGCAACGCCGCCTGCGCCGCTCCGCTCCGCACCGCCTCTTCTGCAGCACCAACGGCTGCACCACCTTCCTGGTCCCGGACGAGTCCGGCCAACGCGCGACCTGTCCGGTCTGCGGCCTGCAGCGCACGCTCCAGGCCCCGGCCGTCGCGGCGTCCGGTCGCCGGGTCCACTGACCCTCCTGCCCGGCTGCCCAGCGGCCACGCCAGCGACTACACTGGCTGACGACGCAGCCACTCGCTCTCTCGACCGCTGGATCGGCACCTCTGGGTCGGTGCCGTGCGCCCACCGCGCCAACCGAACGTGTCAGCCCTGGACCTGGCCCTGCGGGGTGGGTGACACAGACGACCCAGAGGACGTGCATGCCATTCGATGAACTGGGCCTTGGCCCGGAGCTCCTCCGCGTCGTGGCCGAAGAGGGCTACACGGAGCCTACGCCCATCCAGCGGCAGGCCATCCCCATCGTCCTCACGGGCCGGGACCTCATGGCCCGCGCACAGACGGGCACGGGCAAGACGGCCGCCTTCGCGCTGCCCATCCTGGAGCGCCTGAAGGTCCACGCCAACACGTCGTTCTCGCCCGCCCGGCACCCCATCCGCGTGCTCGTCGTGGCGCCCACGCGAGAGCTGGCCATCCAGGTGCACGAATCCTTCAAGTCCTACGGCCGCCACGTCGGCCTGCGCTCCACCATCGTCTACGGCGGCGTGCCCATGGGTCCCCAGGAGCGGGACCTCCTGTCCGGGGTGGAGATCGTGGTGGCCACGCCGGGGCGCCTGCTCGACCACGCCGGCAGCCGCACGCTCAACCTCGGCCAGGTGGAGGTGCTCGTCCTCGACGAGGCCGACCGCATGCTGGACATGGGCTTCATCGACGACATCCGCCGCATCCTCGCCCTCCTGCCCGCCAAGCGCCAGAACCTGCTCTTCTCGGCCACGCTGAGTGCCGAGATCCGCTCGCTGGCGAGCACCTTCCTCACGGACCCGGCGTCCGTGGACGTGGCGCCCACCATCTCGGCGGCCGAGTCGGTCGACCAGATCGCCTACCTCGTGGAGGCCGATCGCAAGCGTGAGCTGCTGGCGTACCTGGTGCGCGCCCGCGACCTGCACCAGGTGCTCGTCTTCACGCGCACGAAGCAGATGACCGCGCCGCCTGGCCGCGCAGCTCGACCGTGACGGGGTCGCCGCCACCGCCATCCACGGCGACCGCAGCCAGCCGGAGCGCGAGCGCGCCCTGGAGCAGTTCAAGTCGGGCGAGGTACGCGTCCTGGTGGCCACGGACGTGGCGGCGCGCGGCCTGGACATCGAGGCCCTGCCGGTGGTCGTCAACTTCGAGATCCCCACCGACCCCGAGGACTACGTGCACCGCATCGGCCGCACCGGACGGGCGGGCATGGAGGGCCTGGCCATCTCGCTCGTCTCCTTCGACGAGGAGGATCAGCTCAAGTCCATCAACCGTCTCCTGAAGCGAGACCTGCCCGTGCGCCAGGTCCGAGGCTTCGAGGTGGACCCGGCCGCACGCGCCATGCGCTCAGCCGCCCGGAGTGGACGTGGCCGGGGCGGCGCCGACGTCGGGCGGCTCCCGCAGCCGATCGCGCAGCGCCGGACGGTCGGGCTAGACAGCGGCGGCCATGGCGCGCACCCGGATGTCGCGGGCCAGGTCGTCCGCGATCTCGTCGATGTGGCGCCGCAGCAGGACCTCGTGGTCGGCCAGGCCGGCGCGGAAGGCGTGCAGGCGCTCGAGCTCTGCTGGCTCGGCCCAGCGGTCCGGCACCAGCCCGCGAGCGTACGACCCGGCGAAGGCGTGGTCACGGGCGGCATAGACCGACCCGACCTGCGCGTAGAACGGCTCGCGGAAGGGCGTCAGCAGGACGCGCTGGTGCACCCACTGGAAGCCACCGATGGCCGCCCGCGTCAGGTAGTCGGAGCCGTAGCCCTCGCCGTTGATGCGCTCCCACGCGGCCGCCTTGGCGTCGGCGTCGGGACGGCTGGCCTGGGCCCGGATGAAGGCGCGCTGACCGCGATCGGACGGATCTCGCCGCAGCTCCTCCTCGCAGCGGTCGCTGGCACCCTGCAGGCCGTGGGCGACCGCCTTGACGGCCAGCGACCAGCGCATCTCCTGGTCGACGCCGACGCCATCGGCTGACCAGCCCGCATCGGCCAGGTCCAAGAAGCAGGTCGACGTCGGCCGGGTCGGCAGCCACGGCGATGGCGGCCCGCGGCCCAGATCGAGCCCCAGGTCCAGCGGGTGCCGCGTCGGCGGCCTCCACCGCCAGGGCCACGAGCCAGCGAGACTGCGTCGAGCGCGGCGTCCTCCGGCAGGTAGTGTCGGAGCACGCTGGCGGCACGCCCGAGGATGGACGCCAGCAGCGCCTGGTCCGCCTCTCCCGGGGTGAAGCGCCGGACCGTCTCGAGGTAGGCGGCGGGCTGAAGCGCGGCCGAGCGGACCATCTCATAGAGCGTGGACCAGACCTGCTGTCGAAGGAGCGGGTCCGGGAGATCCGGCAGCCGCTCGAGCGCGAAGGCCAGCGACCGCTGATCGAGTCGGACGAGCGCGTAGTCGTGGTCGCCCAGGTCCGGGTAGACGAAGAGCGGTGCGGGGCGGCCGACCGCCTCGGCCACGGTCAGCCGTGCGCCGCTGATGCGGATCGGGAGCGCCTGGACATCCAGGGCCGCCCCCGGCACGGCCTGTCCGACCAGGCCAAGCGTCGTGGCGTGAGGACGCAGGGCCGGGTGCTCCGGCGGCGCTTCCTGCCGGACCTCCATGTCGACGATGTCTCCCTCCGCTTCCGACCAGCGCACCCCGATCGTGTTCAGCGACGGTGTCTGCAACCACAGCCGCGCCCACTCCTCGAGGGGTTCGCCGGCCGCCTCGCCGAGCGCCGCGAGGAAGTCAGCCAGGCTCGCGTTGCCCCAGGCGTGTCGGTCGAAGTAGCGCTGCAGCCCGATGCGGAAGGTGTCGTCACCCAGCGCCGCCACGAGCTGTTTGATGACGGCGGCGCCCTTCTCGTAGGTGATGGCGTCGAAGTTGCCTACTGCCTGGTCGGTGTGCTCCACGCGGGTGGCGACGGGGTGCGTCGTCACGAGCTGGTCCTGCCGATGGGCAGCCGGGCGCATGTCGCCGTTGAAGACCTGCCAGGCATCGGCGAACCGGGTCGCAGCGGCCAGGCAGCGGTAGGAGAGGTACGTCGCGAACGTCTCGTTGAGCCACAGGTCGTCCCACCAGCGCATGGTCACCAGGTCGCCGAACCACATGTGGGCGAGCTCGTGAAGGATCGACCTCGCCCCTGGTCAGGCGCTGGGCGTAGGTGGGCGGGTCGCGAAACAGGAACTGGTCGGCGAAGGTGACGGCGCCGACGTTCTCCATGGCGCCCGCGTTGAATTCCGGCACGAAGAGCTGGTCGTACTTGGCGAATGGGTATGGCCGGCCGAAGAGCTCCGCGTAGTAGGCCATGCCCTGAGCCGTGACCTCGAGGATCTCGTCCGCCGAGCGCTCCAGCTCGCGGCGCATGGAGCGACGGCCGAGGACGCCCAGGAGGAGGTCGCCATGCCGACCCGCCACGCGCTCGTACGGGCCGGCCACGAGCGGGAACAGGTACGTGGAGAAGCGGCGCCGTGGCCGGGAACTCGTGCCGGCGGCGGCCATCGGGCAGGGGCGCGGTCCGCGCGGCCGCCTCTGCCGAGACCACCGTCCAGGACCCGGGCGCGCGTGACCGTGAGCTCGAAGCGGGCCTTGAGGTCGGGCTGGTCGAAGCAGGGGAAGAGCCGGTGTGCGGCGAAGGGCTCGAAGTTGGTGTAGAGGTAGGTCGGCTCCGTCCTCCGGGTCGACGAAGTGGTGGAAGCCGTCGCCCGTCAGGTCGAAGTCGTTCTCGTACTCGACCTCCACGCGGGTGGAGTCAGACAGCAGGTCCGCCGGCAGCCAGAGGCGATGGTCGCGCTGATCGGGCTGCAGCGGCCTGCCATTGACGCGCAAGCTGGTGGCGCGGCCACGGAAGTCCAGGAAGAGCGGTCCTTCGCCGGGCTGCAGCTCCACGTCGATGCGGGCATGGCCGGCGTACGTGGAGCGGTCCTCGGCCAGGTCGAAGTCGAGCGCGTAGCGGACGCCGCGGATGCGGGCGGCTCGCTCGACCGCCTCGGCGCGATGCAGGACGTCTCGCCCCTGGGCGCCGTTCGTGTCGCGTTCTGGGCAGCATGTTCGGTGCGGTCCTCAGCTGGCAGGTCGGTGACCGCCAGAGTCTACCGCCCGCGGCTCGGCCGGCCGGTGCGACGGCCTCGGCGCTGGACGTGTGGCTGGACCCCTCGGCTGGGCCCGCTGGCGCCCGTCACGCTGCGATGTGTCACCCTTGGGGCATGCCTGACCCGACCTCGACCGCAGGATTGATCCGCTCGCTGGGCCTCGACGTGGACGGCCCGGCCCGCTGGGGTAGCCTGCCACCCAGCCAGGCGCCGGGCATCTTCGTGGTCGAGACCGACGCCCCCCTGGCCGAGGCCCCCATCGACCTGGCCGCGCTGCGGCGCTGGCTCGAGCGCGTGCCCGACCTCCGTCTCGACGGTGAGCGGCCCACGCCCAACCTGCTGGCCAGCCGCCTGGCCTCCTTCTGGATCAGCGGCCAGAGCCTCCTCTTCGTGGGGCGCACCGGCAAGAGCCTCGCTGGACGCGTGGCAGCCCTCTACGGCACCGAGCTGGGTCATCGCCGCCCCCACTCGGGCGGTCACTGGCTCAGGACGCTGCAGGACCCGTCCCGGCTACGCCTCTGGTGGGCGCTGACCGATGCGCACGAGGAATACGAGGATGCCCTGTTGGTCGCCTTCGCCGAGGCTCTCCCCGCGGGCGCGACATCGCGCCGAAGGGAAGGCCATGCGATCCTGCCCTGGGCCAACGTGGGCTCGGACCCCGGCTCCGCGCTCGAGACCGGCCTCACCGGCTCACTGCTGAGCGCGGAGGCGACGCCCGCCGCAGCCGTCGAACGTGCGCCGCTCCGACTCGGCTGGCTCCGTGCGGCGGCGGTCACCATCGACGGTCTCCACGGCGTCGCGCACGCCGCGGCGCCCGGCCGCCACCAGCGGCGCCCCCGGGAAGACAGGCGGGCCGCCCCGAGAGCTGCCCACCCACCTCACCGCGGACGGCCTCGCCTCATTGCAGGTCGAGCTCGACCGGCTTCGCGAGGTGGAACGGCCCCAGGTCGTCGAGCGCATCAAGCATGCGCGAGAGCTGGGCGACCTGCGGGAGAACGCCGACTACGAAGCGGCGCGCAACGAACAGTCGTTCCTGGAGGGACGCATCCAGGAGTTGGAGCGTCGGCTCCGGACGGCGGTCGTCATCCGCTCGGAGACCCGCACCTCCGTGGCGCTTGGGATCGCGAGTCACGTACGAGGTGGGGGGCACGGCTGGCGAGCTCACCATCGTCGGCTCCGCGGAGGCCGACCCCGCGAGCGGGCGGATCAGTGCCTCGTCGCCTGTGGGTCGGGCGCTGCTCGGCCACCGCGCCGGCGACGAGGTCAGCGTGACGACGCCCGCGGCCGAGATGCGCTACCGGATCGTCGACGTCGGATAGGGAGGCTCGCGGCCCCCGCGGTCGTTCAGCGAGGACGCGGGCGGACCTGGCGCCTGTCCGTCTCCGGTCGCGCGTCTCCACGATCACGGATGTCGCGCCAGGCCTGCCCTCCCTCCGGCCGTGCCGCCGGGAGCGAGTGGGCCTGCGGCAGCCATCCGAAGCGACCATCCTGTGTCGTCACGGCGATCCAGCGCACCCGCTCGCCCCTCACGGCCGAGCGGCGCACCCAGACGACCTCGCCGTCACGGACCCGCCCTCCCCTGCGCCAGGCCGCGCCCGAGGGTCGGAGCCGCAGCCTGGCGTCCTGCGCCGCCTGCCGCCAGTCACCCCGATCGGCGCGCGAGCTCGTACGCACCGGCATGTCGCGCGCCTCCGCCGGAGCGTCGGAACGCAGACGCATGATGTTGTCCACGTAGCCGCGGGCGTATCCGCTCCACTGCCGCTCGTCGGCGTCGGTCTGGCCTGTCAGCCACCAGTAGGCGACGCGCTTCCACGAGCCGAGCCAGCGATAGAGGTCCCGGAGCTTGCCGTAGGCGACCTTCTCCTGGTTCCAGGGCGTCTGGTCGGCGCGCGCGTCGCCCAGGTACTGGGCGGCCCACACGGGCCAGTTGAAGGGCATGATCTGGTACCTGCCGAAGGCCCCCGACGCGGCATTCCGCGCGTAGTAGTCCCAGCCCGACTCCTGGCCCGCCATGGCCCACATGAAGCGCACCTGTTCCTGACGCGTCGGCTCGCTGGCTGTGACCGGTCCGGCCGCCACGGCGCCCAGCAGAGCCGCTGCCGACGCGGCCAGCAGCAGGGCCCACGGGGCGATGAACGGCAACCACGGCCGACCTGGCACGCGGGCGCGTTCGGGCACAGGTCCTCCGTGGCACGTGACTGGGCAGGTCGGGCAAGCCTGCCCGACGCGGTGCGCCCAGGCAACAGGACGAAGGTCCCGGGCATCTCGACGACGACTAGCCGGTCGCCAGGGGCTCCAGCAGGCCGACGGCCCGGCGCAGTGCGAGATCCCCGCTGAGCCCGAAGTCCTCGGCCGTCATGGACGCCAAGTCGGCAGGCCGCAGGAGGGCCGCTCCGGGCTCGGTGGCGACCTCGTGATCGGGCCTGATGCCGACCCGGAAGACGGCCTCACCACGAGGTGTCAGCCAGGAGCGCACCCCGACCTTGAGCGCTGAGCCATCCGACAGGGCGAAGGTGTTGAGCACCGTGCCCGTCCCGTAGGTCCGCTCGCCCACGATGGCTGCCCGTCCGTGGTCACGGAGGGCGACCGCCAGGATCTCCGCGCTGCTGGCCGTGGCGTAGTCGACCAGCACGGTGAGGGGGACGTCGGCATCGATGACGCGGCCCTCCGGGATGAGGACGTCGCGCACGCTGGCGTCCCGACTGGCCTCCCGGTAGCCCACGCCGCCATCGAGGAAGGCAGCGGCCACGTCCAGGGCTTCATCGACAAGCCCACCGGGGTTGCCACGAAGGTCGAGCACGATGCCCCGGGCGCCATCGGACAGCGCGGCCTCGACGGCCTCCCGGACGTGCTTGCCGGCCGCCTGCGAGAACTGCACGATGCGCACCACGGCGACGCTGCTGCCGGGCACCCTGGCCCAGCTCGCCGGCTCGATCTCGACGTCCTCGCGGACGATGCTGAACTCCAGCTCGTCCGGCACACCGGGCCGCTCCACGCCGAGTCGCACACGGCTGCCGGCCGCCCCACGAACGAGGTCGGCGATGTCATCGATCGGCAGCCTCGAGGCCTCCGTGTCATCCACGCTGCTGATGACATCGCCAGCTCGAAGGCCGGCGCGGTCGGCCGGGGAACCATCGATGACCGAGATGACCAGCGGCGCCCGGGAGCGCTGGTCGAGGACGACGCCGATGCCCAGCACGCGTCCGTCCAGGGCATCCTGCTCGGCCGCGTACTCCTCCTCCGTGAGGTACTCCGTGTGCCCCTCGTCGCCGAGAGCCTCGAGCATGCCGCGGATGGCGCCTGCCGTGAGGTTCTCCGTGGTCAGGGCATCCTTGTCGACGTAGTGATCGCCGAGGATGCGGAGGGTCTCCGCCACGAGCGCGGGGTCGATGGACGGCGGGGCTTCCTGCGTGTCCGACTGGGCCGTCGCGGCCGCCACCAGCGTGCCGACGAGGCACGCCACGAGGACCCCGGCTGAGGCGGCCGCCCTCAGCCGGCCGAAGCCCGCGGAGCGACCAGCCACCGTGGAGCCACGCGGCAGGGAATCGGCGGGGCTGAGCGTGCTCGACATGTCGCACCCATCATCGAGCAGACCGCTCGTGACTGCAGGCGAGCGGCGTCCCGGCCCGGCGGGTGTGGATCGATCGTGGATAACGTCACGGGGTCGCGACCCGATCTCGTGGACAAACCCCTTGCCCAGCCGGGTGCGCCTGCCTATCGTTCTGGACAGCCCGGAGGGGCCATCGAGACGGAACCGGAGAGGCTGGTCCGCCAGTCACTTGGGATCCGCAGCGGCGGTCCAGCCGGGCTCTTCCATGTCCACGCCCCGAACGGCGACGCCCGGTGGGCAGCAGCGACAGCGGCGGTGCCACACAAGCTGGCACGGTCGGCTGGGAGCCTCTGCGCGAGCCGGCGCCTGACAGCCGGCCGGATGTGCGGGAGGACGCCGGGATGATGACCATCGCTTGCCCCTGGTGTGACGAGGATGCCGAGCTGTCGCTGGCAGCGTCCACGTCGACGGAGAGCCTGGTGTGCCTGTCCTGCGGGACGACGGTCCAGCTCACGGAGGAGCCGGACGAGCGCCTGGACCTGGCGGCCTGACCGGCGCGCCGCTAGACCAGCGTCGGTGATCGTGCCAGCTGCTCAGCCTTGAGCCGCTCATACCCCGGCTTGATGACGCCGTTGATGAGTCGCAGGCGTTCGTCGAAGGCCAGGAATGACGACTTCATGGCGTTCGTGGACAGCCACTGCATCTCGTCCAGGCTGAAGCCGAACGTGGCCACCAGCGAGATGAACTCATCGCTGAGGCTGACGCCGCTCATGAGGCGGTTGTCCGTGTTCACGGTGACCCGGAAGCGGAGGCGACGGAGAAGGTCGATGGGATGCGCCTCGATGGACGGCACCGCGCCCGTATGCACGTTGGAGGTGGGGCACATCTCGAGAGGAACGCGCACGTCGCGAACGTACTGGGCCAGGCGACCCAGGGTGATCTCGCCGTCGGGGGCCACCGTGATGTCGTCGACGATGCGGACCCCGTGGCCCAGTCGCTCCGCGCCGCACCACTGCAGCGCCTCCCAGATGGATGGCAGGCCGAAGGCCTCCCCGGCGTGGATGGTGACGTGGAAGTTGGCGTGGTGGATGAGCTGGAAGGCATCCAGGTGGCGACTGGGCGGGAAGCCAGCTTCCGGCCCAGCGATGTCGAACCCCACGACCCCCTGGTCGCGATAGCGGACGGACAGCTCGGCGATCTCCACCGATCGCGCCAGCTGCCGCATGGCGGTCACGATGGCGCGGATGACGATGGGACGCCCCGCGGCAGCGGCGGCCACAGCGCCCGCCTCGAAGCCGGCCAGCCAGGCCTCCATGACCGCATCGAGGGCAAGTCCCCGCTGCGTGGACAGCTCCGGGGCGTAGCGGACCTCCGCGTAGACGATGCCGTCGGCGGCCAGGTCCTGGGCACACTCGGAGGCCACGCGGGCGATGGCCTCCGGCGTCTGCATCACGGCCACGGTGTGCCGGAACCCCTCGAGATAGAGTTCCAGCGACTTGCGGTCCGCACCTGAGCGGAACCAGCGCCCCAGCTCCGCGGGGTCCTCCGTGGGCAGGTCGCGATGACCCACGGCCTGCGCCAGCTCGATGACCGTCTGCGGCCGCAGGCCTCCGTCGAGATGATCGTGGAGCAGCACCTTGGGCGCGCTGCGGATCACGTCGGGGCTGATCACGCTGCGATGGTAGCGCCGATGGCGCGGACCGCGTTGGACGATACTGGCTGCATGGAGCGTGACCCCGGCCCCCTGGTGACCTTCCTCGGTCACGCCACCATCGTCATCGACATGGACGGGGTGCGCATCCTGACCGACCCCATCCTGCGCAGCCGGGTCGGACCGCTGGTCCGGATACACGGCGGCGTCGACCAGGCGCGCTGGGCCGGGGCGGACGTCGTGCTCATCTCCCATTCGCACTGGGACCACCTCGATCACGGCTCGCTGCGCATGCTGGGAATGGACACCCACCTGGTGGTGCCGCGAGGCATGGGCCCGGGGCTCCGGCGACGGGGCTTCACACGTGTCACGGAGGTCGACGTCGGCGAGGACGTGCGGGTGGGCGGCATCCGCCTGGAAGCGGTGCACGCCGATCACCACGGCTTCGGTCCGCCCGTGGGTGGCACGGACCGCTCCATCGGCTTCATCGTCCACGGCTCGCAACGTCACTACTTCGCGGGCGACACCGCGTTCTTCCCGGGCATGGCCGACCTGGGCGATGCCATCGACCTGGCGCTCCTGCCCGTCTGGGGCTGGGGGCCGACGGCTCGGCCCAGCGAGCACCTCGACCCGTTCGGCGCCGCGCGCGCGGTGGCCGCCATCCGGCCCCGCTACGCAGTGCCCATCCACTGGGGCACGCTCCATCCGGTCGGGTTCCGCTGGATGCGGCCGTCCACGCGCATCGACCCGCCCCACCAGTTCGCCCAGCTGGTGCGACGCATGGCTCCGCAGACCGTCGTCCGCGTCATGCCCATCGGCTCCTCGCTGCGAGTGCCACCAGCAGGGGCGTCGGGACGCCCCCGAACCCGGCCCACGACGACGGAGTAGCCCGCCCTCGCGCTCAGCGCCACGACCGGGCGCTCCTGGGTCAGGCTTCGCGAGTCAGCGCGATCTCGTGCGTGAAGGCCGCCACGCGGTCGAGCGCGTCGGCCAGGACCGACGTGAGGCTGTGGCCGACACCGGGGTACGTGACCAGCGTGGCACGAGGCAGACGCTCGCTGCAGGCCCGTCGCAGCAGGCCGATGCGGGCGAAGGGATCGGCTTCCCCGGAGAGGAGCAGCACGGGCAGATCCAGGGAAGGCCAGTGGGCCGTGCGCTCCTCCCAGCCGGGTTGGCCCGGGCGATGCAGCGGGTAGCTGAAGCAGACGAGCCCCGCGTACGTCCCGGGGTCCGCTGCCGCCAGCAGGCTCGCCACGCGGCCACCGTAGGACTGGCCAGCCACGATCACGTCAGCAGGCGGTGCGATCCTGGCGATCGCCTCGCGATAGGCGGGCACGGCCGCTTCCGCCCGCCGCAGGGGCAGGCCGATGGCATGCGCCGTGACGCCACGTGCGGCGAGGCCGGCGACGTGCGCCGCCATGGAGGCGGGCTGACCGGAGGCGCCGGGGGCGATGACCAGGATCATGGATCGCTGCAGCGTAGCCGGACCCGTGCCATGCAAGCTGGCACAGGCCGGCGCCACGATACCGGACATGGACAGCGCCACCGTCCTCCAGTTACCCGCCCTCGGACGCTCGCGTGAGCGCATCTCGGTGTCCGGGGACCGCATCGTCGTCGACGGACTCACCCTGGTGGACCCCGGCCTGGCGACCTTCATGCGCGGCCGCCCGGAAGCGGACCGCCCCGCACTGATGGCACGGGCCGTGCGCATCGGCCTGATCGCCCTGCAGGATGCCGGCGCCTCTCTGGACGTGGACGTCGTCCGCCGTGAGTTCGAGGCCATGATGCGCCAGGCTGAGGCCCTCAACGATCGCGTGGCGGCCCAGGTGGATGAGATCTTGCGTGCCAACTTCGCGGATGGGGACGGTCGCCTGCCCCGCACCCTGGAGGCGTTCCTCGGGGACCGCGGGGAGCTGCGCACCTTCACCCGCGACCTCTTCGATGGCGAGCGGCGGGACTCCGCCATCGGCCGCATGCGGCTGCTGCTGGGCAGCTACTTCGACGGGGACGCCTCACGTCTCGCCCAGCTGCTGGACCCCACCCGG
Organism: uncultured Chloroflexia bacterium; assembly: GCA_963766685.1. Taxonomy (GTDB): domain Bacteria; phylum Chloroflexota; class Limnocylindria; order Limnocylindrales; family CSP1-4; genus JAFMJV01. The sequence goes on along the minus strand of CAVYBJ010000001.1, from coordinate 61,175 downwards.
CTGGGCTCGCCCCTGCACCAGTTCCGCACGGAGGTGGCGCGGGGGTTCGAGCAGCTCAACGAGCGGCTGGCAGCCATCGAGGCCGCCGCCACGGCGCGCGCCAGCGAACGCGCCCGCTCGGCCGCCAAGGGCGCGGACTTCGAGGATCTCGTCGAGGACATCCTGGCCCACTCCCTGCGGGGCACGGACCACGTCCTGGAGCGGACGGCGGATGCCGCCGGGGACATGCTCCGTTCGCGCAAAGGTGACTTCGTCATCACGCTCGACCCGCAGACGGTCGCCGGGGCCTGCCTGCGCATCGTCGTCGAATGCAAGGACCGGGCCGTCTCGGGACGCGCCATGCGGGAGGAACTGGAGGAGGCGCGGCGCAACCGCGATGCCGCCGTGGCCCTGGTGGTCTTCAGCACGGCCCATGCCCCAGCCGGCATCGCCCCGTTCGACGTGCGGCAGGGCAACGTCTACTGCGTCGTCGATCCCCAGGCGCCGGACGCCGCGACCCTGGAGGCGGCCCTGCGGCTGGCCCGGCTGCTGGCCCTCGGCACGGTCCGAGCAGGCGGCGACGGAGGTCGATGCCGCGGCGGTCCGTGACGCGCTGGCTCGCATCGCCCCAGAGCTTGACGCGCTGCGCGCCCTCAAGACACGCCTGACCACCATCGCCACGGCAAGCAGTGCGGTCAACGCCGGACTTGACCAGTTGCGGGACGCCATCCTGGCCCGCATCGTGGAGACGGAGGCCGCCCTTGGCGCCGGGCGCAGCCCTGCGGCGTCATGACTCGGGCACGCCGTCCGATCGTCAGGTCGCCGGCCTCTCGGCCTCCACGGACGCCATGGCGGCGCGCAGCTCGTCGCTGCCGACGACGCCGGTGAACTTGGCCTGCAGCCTCCCGTCACGATCGATGACGAAGATCCACGGCGGATCGGTGATGCCCCACGCGCCCGCGTAGTCGGTCAGCTCGGGAGGGCCGCCCGGCGGATCGAGCTCCAGCATGCCGTCCGGATCCGGCTGTGTCTTCCAGGGCTCCGCGTGGATGATGGTCAGGCCGGGGTAGTCGAAGAAGATGTCATGCAGGATGCCCAGCGCCCCACCGCAGGCTGCATTGGGACGCGCGGCATAGGAGTCCAGGATGAAGACCGTGGGCTGATGCTGCGCCAGCGCGTCGTCGAGCGACCAGGTGTAGAAGGCCGTGACCGGCTCCGGGTCGGAGCTGATGTGATGCATGAGGCTGTGGGCGTCGAACATCGTGGGCGTGTCCCCGCCGGGCACGAGTGAGCCGAGCGCGGGGGTGCCGTCATCGGGCGATACCTCCAGGATCGTCGCACCCGTCAGGGTCATGCCCTCATCCACCGCGCTGACGCGGACGTCCCAGCGGCCCACCTCGTCGAGCGGTACGCGCGCCCGGTAGAGGCGCCGACCATAGGTCGCGAACTGCTCGATGGCCGGCTCGGCCGCCAGTCGCTGCCCATGCGGCCCGCTCAACTCCACGAGCAGCGGGAGCGACCGATCCGCGATCGACGACCCGTCAGTGTCATAGACGCTCAGCAGCACGTCGTTCGTGCCCACCCAGTGCTGCGTCGAGTCCAGGACGACGTCCAGATCGCCCTGGTCGGCCAACGCGATCCTGGAGACCCCACCTGAAAGGACGCCGACCAGCGCCACCGCCACGGCCAGCCCGGCAGCCATCAGCAGCAGGACAGGCCGCCAGCCGGGGCCCGGTCGCGGCGCGGCCTGCCCTCCCCCCGCAGCGGCCGCTGGGCTACGCCTCGCTGCCATGGCGGCTCGAAGGCCGCACGACGAGCACCGGGCAGCTCGCGTTGCGCACGACGTGGTCGGATACGGAACCCAGCAGCATGCGTCCGGCGCCGCTCCGGCCTCGGGTGCCGACCACCACGAGATCCGCGCGCTCCGCGTCGGCCGCGGCCGCGATGGAAGATCCGGGGTCGCCCTCCCAGACCAGGAACTCCGCGGTGACGCCCGCCGCGCGCGCGTCGCGCACGACCTTCACGAGGTGCGACTCACGCTCGGCTCGTGCCTGGTCGACACGCTCGTGCGCGCCGCCGCCGGCGAGGCGCCGCTTGTCCAGCACGTTCACGATGAGCAGGCGGGCGCCGAGGCGCCTGGCCAGGTCGATGGCCCGGTCGGTGGCCTCTCTCGAAGCCACCGACAGGTCGGTCGCGAGGAGGATGGTCTGGAACGGGCGCACCTCACCGGGCACGGCATCGCGGTGCCAGTTCGGGCGCGGACGATCCCATGGCCAACCCTGTGGATGCCTCGATCACTCGGTGACGACGAGGGCGGTGACCATCCCGAACATGCCGTCGAGGCCCTCGACGTGCGGCAGGATGTGGCAGTGCAGCGCCCAGACGCCCACGCGATCAGCCTCCACGATGGTGTCGAAGCGCTCGCCCGGATTGACGCCGAGCGTGTCGGCGTAGAAGGCCGCCGAGCCGAGGGGCGCGCCGTCCCGAGCCACGACGTGCTGGCGGAACCCGTGGGTGTGCCACGGATGCATCATCACGCCCTCGTTCATGTAGCGGATGAGGACGCGCTCGCCCTTCTTGGCCACGATCGGCGCGGTGGCCGGGAAGCCGTGACCGTTGATGGTGAAGCCGCCCAGCGAGTCGTTGTGGATGAAGATGTACTCCTGGGTCACGCCGTACTTCTGGTCGTAGCGCTCGGCGGGGTCGGCGGGATCGACGATGAAGGCACCCAGCAGGCCTCGACCGACCTGGTCGGTGGCGTTGTGGTGCGAGTGGTACATGTGGGAACCGGACGGTGAGGCCACGAACTCGTAGGTGAACGTCTCGCCCGGCGTGATGGGCAGCTGTGTCACGAACGGGATGCCGTCCATGCGGAAGTCAGCGAACTCGATGCCGTGGAAGTGGACGCCCGTCGTCTCGTCGAGGTTGTTGGTGAAGTTGACGCGGACCTTGTCACCCTCGGTCACGCGCAGGGCGGGGCCTGGCCACGACTTGTTGTAGCCGAGCGCAGCGACCGGCTCCTTCATGGCGTCGATCTGCCAGTTCATGGCGTCGATGGTCAGGTCGAAGACCTTGGTGTCGCCATCGATCGTGGGCTCCAGCGGCTGGTTGCCGTGCTGCACCATCGTGAATTCGGGATCCTGCGTCGGCTCGCCGATGAAGGGCGCCAGGCCCAGCGGAACGGCCAGGTTGCCCACGAAGCGCCGCACCTTCTCGCGCGCGGCCATGTCGTGCTCGGTCCAGCCGGGCGGCAGGGGCTCACTCGGCGACCGGCTGCGTGAGCGGCTCCGTGGACGATGCGGCCGCCGGCGAGGCAGCCGCCTCGCCCTCCGTGGCACCTTCAGTGCCGGAAGCCGCGGTCAGCGATCGGAGTGGAGCGTAGGACCAGGCGCTGCCAGCCGCCGGAGCGCAGGCGGCCAGTGCGGCCGCGGCTGCGGTCCCGCCGGCGACCGCGAGGGCGCCGCGCAGGAATCCGCGCCGAGACTGCACCATCAGCGAAGCCGGCACGAGGATGCCGGGGTCCGCCGTCGGAGCGGTACCGGGAGCTGCGGGGTCGCCGGCGACGGCCGGATGGTCGTCGTCGCGGCCCTCGAGCATGGCCTGATCAGACATCGGGGGGATGGACTTGGCGTGCATGGCGGAAGGGTATCGGCCTCGTGGAACGGGCGCAGGGCCGATAGCAGGCTCGGCGGGGGCCATTGGTCATCTCAGGACTGGTAGATTGACCACATGCATCAGGGCATCGTCAGCACGAGCGACGCGGACGCCGCGGAGGTGGTCCGGGGCACGGAGGACGCCGGACCTCTCGGCCAGCGACCCCACGGACAGCGGCCCCACCCGCGAAGAGCTCGCGGCAGCCATCCGGGCCGCCGAGGCCTGGGCGGCAGCGGCCCACGAAGCCCGGCGGCGCCTGGAGGCCCTCGACGCCGCCACCGTGGCCATCTCCCAGGAGCTCTCGCTCGAGCGCGTGCTCCAGATCATCGTCGACAGCGTGCGCCCGCTGGTCGGCGCGAGGTACGCCGCACTGGGCATCCCGGACGACCGCGGCAGCCTGGAGCGCTTCATCACCAGCGGCGTCGACGACGACGTGCGGCGCGCCATCGCGCACCCGCCGCGGGGCCACGGCCTCCTGGGCGCGACGCTCCGCGAGGACCGAGCGCTCCGCGTGCCGGACATCGCCGAGGACCCGCGGAGCGCCGCCTTCCCCCCGCACCACCCGATCATGCACGACTTCCTGGGTGTGCCCGTGCGTGTCGAGGGTCGCGTCATCGGCAACCTCTACCTGACCGACAAGACCGGCGGTGGGCAGCTTCACCGAAGAGGACGAGCGCCTCGTGGAGATCGTTCGCCCGCCACGCGGGCCTGGCCATCCACAACGCCCGCATGCACGAGGAACTGCGCCAGCTGGCGGTGCTCCAGGAGCGCGAGCGCATCGCCCAGGACCTTCACGACGGCTCGATCCAGTCGCTCTATGCCGTGAGCCTGGCGCTCGAGGACACCGAAGAGCTCATGGACATCGACCCCGTCCAGGCGGTCGACCGCATCGACCACGCCATCGAGTCCATCCACGGCACCATCCAGGAGATCCGCGACTTCATCATGGGCCTCGACCCGGAGGCTCGCCGGGCCGTCGACCTGCTGGCCGGCCTCACCGCCCTCGCCGACGAGTTCGAGCGCAGCACGACCACGGAGGTCGAGCTCGTGAGCGACCCGGACGTGCCGCTCGACCCCGACGACACCATCCAGCTCATCCAGCTCACCCGCGAAGCCATGAGCAACGTGGCCCGGCACGCGGGAGCCAGCAAGGTGAGCGTCCATGTGGATGATCGTCGCGATGTGCTGCGCCTGTCTATCATCGACGATGGGCGCGGGTTCGACACCGCGGAGAGCCAGCGCCCCGGCCATCACGGCCTCACGAACATGCACGCGCGCGCCGAGTCCCTCGGCGGCGCGCTGACGATCCAGAGCGGTCCGCGCGGGACCCGCGTGGTCTTCGAGATGCCGCGGGGCGAGCGCGGCCGAGCCAAGGAGTCGAGCACATGACAGACCCCATGGAGGTCCGGGGCATCACCCGGCACTCCGGCGACAGCGGCCCCACGGTCAAGACGCTGCGGCTGCTTGTCGTCGACGACCATGAGGTCGTCCGCCAGGGCCTGGCCGCCCTGCTCAACCGACGCGAGGCCTTCCAGGTGGTGGCCGAGGCGGGCACCGTCGAGGAGGCCGCTGCTGGCCGTAGACCGCTTCGCGCCGGACCTCGTGATCATGGACGTCCGCCTGCCCGACGGTTCGGGCATCGAGGCCTGTCGCGAGATCCGTGCCGAGCACCCGCACATCCGCGTCGTCATGCTCACCAGCTACCCGGACGAGGAGGCCGTCCTCTCGGCCATCGTGGCCGGCGCCAGCGGCTACCTGCTCAAGCAGGTCCGGGCCCGCGACCTCATCTCGGCGCTGGAGGCGGTCGGCCGCGGCGAGTCGCTGCTCGACCCGGCGGTCACCGAGAAGGTCCTCGAGCGTGTGCGGCGCATCGCCACGAGCGCCTACACCGACGAGTTCGCCCAGCTCACCGCCCAGGAGCAGAAGATCCTGCTCCTGGTGGCCGAGGGCAAGACGAACAAGGAGATCGCCGCCGAGGTCTTCCTGTCCGACAAGACCGTCAAGAACTACGTCAGCTCGATCCTCTCCAAGCTGAACCTGCAGCGCCGCGCGCAGGCCGCCGCCTACGTGGCCAAGCACAAGCCCGGCTCCAGCTTCTGAGGCCGCGCGGCATCTCCGCTGTCGCCTGCCCCCGGAGCGCGCCTGGGCGGCGGGCCTTGCCGGACCTATGGAGCCGCGGCCACCAGTGACGGGTCGCGTTCGACGAGGCCATCCACCGCCGCGGCGAGGCCCTCCACCGCCGCGGCGAGGCCCTCCAAGGCGGCCGTCTCCAGGACGTTCGCGACCGTGGTCTCCGCAAGGCGGGTGAGGATGGCCACCTGTGCCTCCGAGAAGACCACGTGGACGTCGCAGGGGACCTTCGAGTCCCCGCAGCGCAAACCGGTCAGCACGCAGGTCTGACGCCGGGTGTCTCCCTCCGTGGCCTCGATGATGTCCAGAACGCTGATGATGGCCGGGTCCTTGGCCAGCCGGTAGCCACCGGCACGACCCAGGCGCGCCTCCACGATCCCGGCCCGGCTCAGGTCGCCGAGCACCTGCGGCAGGAAGCGCACGGGGATCTCCATGCGCTGGGCGATGGTCCGCGCGGGGACCACGGTGCCGCCATCCTCGCGTGCCAGCGTCAGCACGGCGCGGATGGCGTAGGCGCCGCGGTGCGTCAATTCCAACCTCACGAGTACAAGTTTCGCATGGCGGAGGACGTGTCGGGGGAGCCGAACGGCATGCTGAGACGCGGCCACCCGGACCGAACCTGCCTGCCCCACGATGCCGCCGAGGCGACGGGCCGATCGGCCCGTCGATGGGGGCCATCCGGCCATCGTCAGGCCGGGGCGACGCCGGCCACGATCGGCACGTTCGTTCGTGGACCGCTCCTTGACCGGTTGTCCGCGATCGACCGGTGCTCGCCCGCGACGGGGTGACCCGTCGGGGGGAGCGGGCGAGCGCCATCTCCTCTGGCTGCCCAAGGCGGCGTCTCGGGACCACCGGGACGCCGTCATCTTGTGTTCCCCGGGCGCTCGCTGCCGGCCCCTCCCCGGTCACTCGCTTCGGGACCTTCGGCCCAGGCTTCGTGACGCCTCGGACTGTGCGGCGCCGCGGCCCGCGGATGACGATGACCACGGGTCGACCAGTGCGGCACGCTGGGCTCAGGTGGTGCGCGGAGGATCGCATGAGGAAGATCCTGGTGGCCTACGACGGTCACGAGGCCGGTCACCGCGCCCTGGAGATGGCGGCTCGACTGGCCCACGTGTTCGGGGCACGCGTCGATGTCGTGAGCGTCGTCCCGGAGGGGTCCGGCGAACGCGGCGAACAGGCGGAGGATCCCGCCGTGCAGCACGCCCGTGAGCTGGTGGAGGCGCGCGGCTTCCTGCGCGACCACGGCGTGGAGGCCGGACTCATCGAGCCGGCTGGAGACCCCGCGGAGACCATCGAGCGGCTTGCCAGCGAGCGCGGGTACGACACCATCGTCGTGGGCGGCAGCCGGGCCGCGAAGGATGGCCTGCCCTGGACGGAGAGCGTGACCGCGCACGTGGCGGCCCACGCCAAGGCTGACGTGGTCGTGGCACGTCGATCCCAGGCCCTCGAGCGGCCACGCCGAGCCTGAGCGGCTGCCGGACGGCGCCGGTCTCCCGACCACGACGATCACCCAGGTTCGCAGGGCGAACCGGGCCTCCGCAGCAGCGTTCTTGACGCGTCGGCCCTATCCTGTCACCTCCATGATCGAATCCCCCCGCATGGTGAGATGACGATGACCAGCCAGACCAACCCATCCTCGGCCGGCCAGGGCCCCAGCCGCAAGGAGCGCCGCGCCGCAGAGCGCTCGGCGGGCAAGCCGGGCTCGCCACCTGCCGGCCGTCCGACATCGTCGAACCGATCCATGTGGCTTCTCACGGGCGCCATCATCGCCGTCGCCCTGCTGGTCATCGTGGGACTGGTCATCGCCAGCGGCGGCTTCGCGGACGATGAGACGCCTGCCGTGGCCAAGCCCGAGGAGCCGGCTCCAGCGGCCGAGCTGCGGGTCGGCCGCAGCCTGGGTGACCCGGAGGCGCCGGTGAGGATCGATGTCTTCGAGGACCCCCAGTGCCCGGCCTGCGGGCTCTACACCAAGCGCATCGAGCCCCTCCTCATCGCCGGTCCCGTGACCGACGGCCAGGTCTTCCTGACGTACAAGGACTACCCCTTCATCGGGCAGGAGTCGCTGGACGCCGCCGTCGCCATGCGCGTCGCGGAGGAGATGGACGGCAAGTTCTGGGACTTCCACCAGCTCGTGTTCCACAACCAGCAGGGCGAGAACCAGGGTGCCTTCACGATCGACCGGCTGGCGGACATGGCGGAGCTCCTGGGCCTTGACCGGGCCGCCTTCCTGGACGGAGATGAAGGACCCGGCCTACCTGGAGGCCGTGCAGGCCGAGGCCACGGAGGGCGCCACGCTCGGCATCAAGAGCACCCCATCGGTGGTCGTCAATGGCGAGGTCATGGCCGGCGTGCCCGAGTGGAATGCGCTGAAGGCACGCATCGCGGATGCCGCGGCCGCCGCGGGCGAGGGCGGCTGAGGCAGAAGCCATGACCGGCCGCCGGCGACGGCACCTGGCAAGCCACGCCGCGTGCCTCGTCATGGCCGTGGCCCTGGCCCTCGCACTGCCCGCCTCGGCGCTCGGTCAGGACGCCGCGGCCGAGCCCCTGCCGGAACCGGGAACGGAGCTGCCGGCGGGCCGCTACGAGTCCAGCCTGGTCGGCCCGCGCATCGAGTTCCGGGTGGACGACGGCTGGCTCGTGGGCCCCTCGGGCGACGGCCCCATCTTCACCCTCGAGCGCGTCGACGAGCCGGGCACCGTCCTGAGCGTCACGCGGTTCGACGGCGACGTGTTCCTGGATTCGTGCGACCCGAGCTCGCTGACGACCGTCGACGTGACGGTGCCGCGCCTCATGGAGGTCATCGGCGGCAACCCGTACCTCAACCCGGGACCACCGTCCGCCGCTTCGGGTCGATCGGTACAGCGGCCTCTGGATGGACGTCGCCACGCCGGCCTACGAGGAATGCGACCTGCCCTGGCTGCTCATCTGGGCGCTGCCCATCGCCGAGGGCGGCGAGTTCGTGCAGGTCGCCGATCAGCAGTCGCGCTTCCTCGCCCTGGACGTCGACGGGGACGTCATCGTCATCGCCATCGAGTCCTTCCCGGGCGTGCCCTTCGGCGGTCTGCTGCAGGCATCCCTGGACGTGGTGGACAGCATGCGCATCGAGCCCGGGGAGTACGTGCCCCCGGAGCCCTCTGCCAGCCCGCCCGTCCCGGCCCCCTCCCCCGCCCCAAGCCCGCTGCCGAGCCCTTCCGCCGCCTCCTGACGGCACGGGGTCACCCCCGTCAGTCCTTGCGCCCCGATGGCGTCCTCCCGGCCCCCAGACCGCCGGGGGCCGACTGGCACGGGTCGATGTGACGCATGGCACTCATGCGCACGTTCGCATATGTTGAATGATGCCAGTCATGGACGCCATCCACGAGCTGCAGGCGGAGATCTGCCGGACGCTGTCGCATCCGGCGCGCATCGCCATCCTGCACCTCCTTGCCCGCCAGCCGCATGAGGTCGGCCGCATCGCGGCCGAGCTCGGCATCAGCCAGCCCAACGCCTCACAGCACCTGGCCGTGATGCGGGCCGCGGGGCTGGTGGAGGCGGAACGGGACGGCCGCGGCGCCGTCTACCGGCTCACCGACCCGGGCGTCATCGGCGCCTGCGACCTGATGGCCCAGGTCATGCGGCGCCGCCTGGCCCGCTACGCCGAGCTCTCGGCTGCCATCGAGGGCAGCGTCGAGCCCGGACCGACCACCGCCAGCTAGCCACGAAGAAGAGGGAACGACATGGACGACCAGCCCCTGGCCCTGGTGCTCTTCAGCGGCACCGACGACAAGCTCAATGCCGCCGCGGTCATGACCGCCGGGGCTGCCGCCCTCGGCCGCCCCGTCCACATCTTCCTGCAGTACTGGGCGCTCGACGCCTTCAGGGCCGACCGCATCCGCAGCGACCACGGCCTGGCTCCCGAAGCCGGACCCGAGGGGAAGGCCGCGGTCGAGCACCTGCGGGCTGCCGGCCAGGCGCCCTGGTACGAGACGATGGCCCAGGCCAAGGACCTGGGCGGCGTCGAGATCCAGGCCTGCACGCTGTCCATGGACGTCCTCGGCATCGAGGAGAAGGACCTCGATCCCCTCGTCGATGGCGTCGAGGGCGTGACGGCCTTCTACCTGAACGCCGGTGACGGCCAGATCCTCTTCATCTAGACGCCCAGGCAACCACCCGGAGGAGTGACGACATGACCACCGAAGCCATCCATTCGACCGTCGACGCCAAGGGCCTCTCCTGCCCGATGCCCATCGTCAAGACGGCCCAGCACGTCAAGACCGTGCCCCAGGGCGCGCTCGTCGAGGTGCTGGCCACCGACCCTGGATCCGTCAAGGACTTCGCGGCCTGGACGCGCTCGACCGGCAACGCCATCGTCGAGCAGACGCAGGATGGCAGCGTCTTCCGCTTCGTCATCCAGAAGGCCTGAGCAGGAAAGGGACACATCGATGACCGCCACCGCCGAGATCCCGGAAGCCCAGCTGACAGCCGCCATCGCCGCTGCTGCCCAGCCGTCGGACAGCCTGCCCACGGCCCAGCGCCAGCTCGTCATCATCAACTGGAGCGGCCAGTACGACAAGGTCATGCCCACGCTTGATCATGTCCAGCGTGGCCGCGGCCAGCGGCTACAAGTCGAGCGTCTTCCTGACCTTCTGGGGCCTGCTTCCGTTCGTCAAGGATCAGCGCCGCATCACCGGCGAGAACTGGATGCAGAAGATGCTCTCGGCCATGCAGCGGCCCGGCATCAGCCACCTGAAGATGTCGCAGATGAACTTCCTGGGCATGGGCCCCTGGATGATCGGCAAGCTCAGCAAGCAGTACAACGTGGCCTCCCCCAAGGAGCTGCTGGAGGCCTGCCAGCTCATGGGCGTGGAGTTCCTGCCCTGCCAGATGACCATGGACATGTTCGGCCTCAAGCGCGAGGACATGATCGACGGCCTCGGGGAGCCCGTCGGCGCGGCCACGGTCCTGGAGCTCATGACCGAGGACCACACGGCCTCCCTCTTCATCTGATCCGCGAGCAGCCCCGGGCGGCACCCGCCCGATCCCCGACCAGCCCCGACCACTCCACGACCCGAAAGGACCACCCCGTGACCGCTCTGCAGCTCGAGACCGACCCGACCCGCACCATCGACGCGCGTGGCAGCTTCTGCCCCGGCCCGCTCATGGAGCTCATCCGTGGCATCCGCGAGGGCCAGGTCGGCGACATCCTGGCCGTCATCTCCAGCGACAACGGCTCCCGGACGGACATCCCCGCCTGGGTCGCCAAGGCCGGCCATCGGCTCGTCGGCGTCTTCCCGCACGAAGGCTACGACGAGATCGTCGTCGAGAAGCTCAAGTAGTCGAACGAGGCCTCGGGAGGTCCGGACATGAAGAACATCCTCGTCCTGGGCGGTGGCGTGGGCGGCACCCTGGTCGCCAACCTCATCAGCCGCAAGATCAAGAAGCAGATCGACGCCGGTGAGGCCAGGGTCACCGTCGTGGACGAGACGGGCGAGCACGTCTACCAGCCCGGCTTCATGTACATCGCCATGGGCAACCAGGACCCCAAGTCACTGCGCAAGCCCGAGCGACGCCTGCTGGACGGCCGCGTCGAGCTCGTCATCGGCACCATCACGGCCATCGATGAGGCGGCCAGCCAGGTCGAGCTGGCCGACGGCACCCGCCTCGACTACACGGAGCTGGTGCTGGCCACCGGGATCGCGCATCCTGCCCGAGACCATCGAGCACTTCGAGCAGGAGGCACATCACTTCTACAGCGAGCAGGCCGCCCAGCGGCTGCGCAAGGCGCTGGATGCCTTCCAGGGCGGCAAGGTCGTGGTGGGCATCGCTTCGATGCCCTACAAGTGCCCGCCGGCCCCGCTGGAGGTGGCCTTCCTCATCGAGGCCGAGCTCCGGGAGCGAGGCCTGCGTGACAAGTCCGACCTGCACTACTGCTCACCCATCGCACGAGCCTTCACCATCGAGTCGGTCAGCGAGATGGCCACTCCGGAGCTGGAGAAGAAGGGCATCGAGCTGCACACCTTCTTCAACGTGGAGGCCATCGACCCCGAGCGCAAGATGGTCCTCAGCCTCGAGGGCGAGGAGCTGGAGTACGACCTGTTGGTGCTCGTGCCGCCGCACAAGGGCGCCCAGGTGCTCATGGACAGCGGCTTCGCCCCACGGCCGGGCGGCTGGCTGCCGACCGACCCCAAGACGCTCAACGTCGGCGGCCGCGAGAACGTCTGGGCCCTCGGCGACGCCACCGACCTGCCCCTCAGCAAGGCCGGATCGACCGCCCACTTCGAGGCCCCCGTCATCGCCGAGCGCGTGGCCGCACGCGTCCAGGCACGCGAGCCGCACGCCAAGGAGTCCGTCTACACGGGCAAGGTGATGTGCTTCTTCGAGGTCGGCGACGGCAAGGGCACGCTGCTGCGCTTCGACTACGAGAACCCGCCGCACCCCCCGACGCCGAGCCGCCTCTGGCACGTCGGCAAGATCTTCTTCAACAAGACCTACTACCGCATCGTGCCCCGCGGCCGCGGCGGCACCCTGGAGAAGCGCCTCTAGCGCCTGGCACGGCGCCACGCATGCCGCCGCTCCGACCCCACCTGCACCACGGGTGGGGTCGCGCCATGCCCGTGCGGGCATGTCATGTCCCAGGGGCGCATGCCCGGGGTCGGAGCCTGGAGACGTTCAGGCCGAGGCGGCCGACTCCCCCAGCGCCAGCACGCTCGGCCAGGGCCGCCTCGCGCTCGCGCGTCCCGGGCGTCGCGACCCGGACATCGACCGGCCGATCCGAACCCGCGGGCCCGACAGCAGCGGGGCGGGGGCTCGTCTCCCGTGAGCGCGCCTCGGCCACGATGACGGCCAGGATCTCGCGCCAGCGGTCGTACACGAAGTGGTGACCCTCGCCGTGGTAGTAGGTGGCCACCGCGCCGGGACGGTGCGCTCGATGTAGCGGCCCATGCCCACGGGCACGACCTGGTCCTGGGTGCCGTGCCAGATGCGCACCGGGACCGCCACGCCGTCGATGGGGAAGCCCCACGGACGGGCCATGCACAGCGCCTCGTCGTAGACACCCCGGTTGCCCTGGCGCCACATCTCCGTCGTGTTGGCGATCATGACGGCGCGCAGGGCGGGGTCACCGAGGATCTCGCGGTCGGCCTCGATCATGCCGGCGATGGCGTCGTCGAGCTGCTTCTCCGGGTCAGAGCGCTGCTGGCGCGACCAGCGCCACATGGCCAGGGCGATGACCCACGGGGCATGGTCCGCGGTGCGTGACATGGCTCGATGGCGCGGCCACGTGTAGCCGGTGCTGCCGGGCACGCCGGAAAGGGGCGCCGGTCCGCTGATGAGACCGATGACGGAGAACCGCTCGGGCATCTGCCAGCCACAGGCGAGCGCGTACGGGCCGCCCCCCGACCAGGCCACGATCGAGCAGCGGTCGATGCCCAGGATGTCCAGCAGCTCGTCGACGTCGCGCGGCCAGTCGGTGACCCGGCGGTTCGACTGGCGCGTCGAGATGCCGATGCCGGGCCGGTCCACGGCGATGATGCGGGCACCCAGCTGGGCCGCGATGTCATCGTCCGGATGGCGCACCACCCGCGACGACCCGAAGCCGTGGAAGAAGAGCACCGGCGTCCCCTCCGGGTCACCGAAGTCGTCGAAGCCGAGGGTGCGTCCGTCCGACAGCGTGACCTGCCGCGACTTGGGTCCCAGCGTCACGAGCGACTCGCGGAACCGGGCGCGGCGCCTGGCCCTGCGCAGCACGCGCACGCGGCGCGGCCCGCGACCAGGGCGCCGACGGGGTCTGGTCGGGCCGGTCTCCATGACGTCCAATGATGCCACGGGCACCGGGGCCGCTCCCGGCGCCGTCCGAACCTGTCGCCGGGCCGGCCGGATCGGGCGGCGTCGTCAGGCCCCCCGCGCGGCGCGCATGGCCTGGATCGAGGAGAGCTGGTCGCGGAACTCGTCGCGCATCGAATCCACCTCATCGGACCGGAAGCCAAGCTCCTTGCCGACCTCGTTGAGCTCCGCCACCTCGGCTGCCGTGATCGAATCGTCGGCCGCGCCGACCGCGAACGCGGTGCGCAGGAGGTCCTCACACTGCTCGCGGCTGGCCATCCGCGCGAACTCCCGGGTGACCACGAAGTCGTCGGTGGCACCGTAGAGGTCGTTCATGTTGCGGGCCATCTCGACGACGAGCGCGGCCTGCGCCTGGCTGAGGTGGCCCACCTTGACGACGGCCTCCTCCATGTAGCCCAGCTCGGCGTCGCTGACCGCGAGGTCTGCGTGCGCGACCCGGGCCAGCACGTAGGCGAAGCCGGCCACGTAGCGGCGCTGCTCGATGGGCAGTGCCTCCAGCTCCTCCGAGATGCGACGGATGGACTGCGTATCCCTGGCGGAGGCGTCCACCACTGGCGTCGGCGTGGCGTCCGCATCGACCGCCTGCCCGGGGTCGCTGTGGCCACCGAAGAGCCCGCGCAGCACCATGTCGTCACCTCGTCTCGTGAAGCGCGGGCCAGGCGGTGGATGCATCCGACCGTGGGCCGCAGGACCGTCTGAGACAGCCGGCCTGAAGACCCGGGCTGTCTGAGCGACGCTAGCACGGACCGCCGTCGGCCGCCGGCCAGCCCGTGCAGGCCCCGGGCCGCGTGCGACGGACAGGGTGCGTCGCGTGCGGCGTGTCCGTAGACTGGGCGAGTGACCAGCCCAGCTGAGGGCCAGGACGGCTCGACTCGTCCGGCGGCCCGCGAGGCCCCCGCCGGCGTCCGCGTGACGATCAGTCACGTTCGGGTGTGGCTGGTCGCCGTCGCGGCCGCCGTCCTCGGCTTCACGTTCCTCTTCTGGGCGCTCGAGGGCTGGTCCGTTTCCGACGCGTTGTTCATGACCGTCACCACCCTCACGACGGTGGGCTACGGGCAGATCCAACCGTTGGACGAATCCGGGCGCATCGTGGCCATGGCTGCCTCCATCACCGGGGCCATGCTGCTCTTCGGCGGCGTGGGCATCATGGCGGAGGTCGTGCTGGCCGAGATCGGCAGCGGACGCAGGGAGCGGAGGAAGATGCAGGAACGGATCGCGACCATGACCGGTCACTACATCGTCTGCGGCTTCGGCCGGGTCGGCGCCACGGTGGCCGGCGAGCTCAAGGACAGCGGACGGGGCGTCGTCGTCGTGGACATCCTGCCCGAGTCCATCGAGCGGGCGCGGTCGGCCGGCTACCTCGTCGTGGAGGGCGACGCCACGACCGAGGTCACCCTCCTGGCCGCCGGCATCGATCGCGCCGCCGGTCTCGTGGCCACCATCGACGAGGACGTCTACAACGTCTACGTGGTCCTCTCGGCGCGAACGCTGAACGCCGGGCTCTTCATCGTCGGGCGCGCCAACCTGCCTGCCGCCGAGGCCCGTCTCAAGCGCGCCGGCGCCGACCGCGTGGTGTCGCCCTACACGATGGCTGGCCACCGCCTCGCCGAGCTCGCCGTGCGGCCCGCCGTCAGCGACTTCATCGACGCCGCGTTGTCCCGCGCGCACCTCAGCTTCTCCATCGAGGAGTACCGCGTGGTGGCCGGTGGGCCGCTGGATGGCACGACCGTGGGTGACCTCCTCGAGCGCGGCATCTTCACCCTGGCCGTCGTGCGGGGTCCGGGTGAGTACGATGCGCACCCTCCGGCCGAGCGGCGCCTGCAGGCCGGCGAGGAGCTCATCCTCTCGGCCAGCCGCGACACGCTGCGCGTCCTCATCGAGGAGCGGGAGCCACCGGCGACCTAGGACGCAGACGTCGCGCCGTGCGGCCGTGGACCCGGCGCGTCGACCGGGGGCGCTGGCGCCGCCGCCAGGAGGAGGCGTGGGGGTCTCCCGACGACTTCCGGCATGGACGGGCCGCGACCCGTACACTCGCGCCGTGAGCCAGCCCCCCAGTGACGAGCGCCGGACACCCGTGAGTGCCACGCCACGAAGCCCCGCCAGCCGCGACCTGGGCATGCGAGCGACGCTGCTCTTCCCCACCCGCGAGATCACCGAGCGCTACTACCTCCCGCTCGTCTACACGGCCTGCCGGACGTGCTACAGCGAGCTCGAGCCGCAGGACATCTTCGAGCGGGCCACCAGCGGCCGGGTGGCCAGCGAGCGCCAGCAAGAGCTGGTGCGGCGGGTCATCGAGTCGGGTCACGGCTCGACCATCGAGCACATCGTGTTCACCTTCGCCATCAGCGGCGTCACCAGGACGCTCTCGCACCAGCTGGTGCGCCACCGCGCGGGCCTCGCCTTCGACCAGCAGTCGCAGCGCTACGTCGACTACAAGGCCCCCAGCACCATGGTGCCGGGCTCCGTCAGCGACGCGGAGGCCGACGTGCGTGAGCGCTTCGAGGCCCAGCTGGCCGGCGCGCTCGACGTCTACGGGGAGATGCTGGAGGCTGGCATCCCGGGCGAGGACGCGCGCTTCGTGCTGCCCAATGCCACGCGCACCAACCTGGTCATGACGACCAACCTGCGGGCGCTCATCCACATGTCCGGGCTGCGTCTCTGCACCATGGCCCAATGGGAGATCCGACGCCTCTTCCAGCTCATCCGCCACGAGGTCTTCACGGTCAGCCCCTTCCTGGGCTCCTTCCTGGCACCCAAGTGCGTGCCCCTGGGCTACTGCGACGAGGATCGCAACCGCGACGAGCACTGCCCCATCCGGCCCCACAAGGACAGCGTCCTGACCGCCTGGGCGGAGAAGAAAGCGGCCGCCCGGGCGGCGGGCCGGGAGCTGCCCACGCTGTAAGGAGCCGCTTCGCACCGCGGGCGCCGATGCCCATCGCGCCGCACAGGGCCCAGCCCGGGGCTGTCAGCCCGCCGTGCCTCGCGAGGCGAGGTCCGCCGCGAAACGGCCGATGACCCGCGCCAGCCTGGGGCCGGCGATGGCCGCCGCCGCCAGGACCTCCTCGTGCGAGAGTGGCGTGGCCGAGAGCCCGGCTCCCGCGTTGGTCACCAGCGAGACGCCGCAGACCCGCATGCCCGCCCAGTGGGCCGCGATGGCCTCCATGACCGTCGACATGCCGACCGCATGAGCCCCCAGGATGCCCAGCATGCGCACCTCCGCCGGCGTCTCGTAGCTGGGCCCCGTGAGCCCGGCGTAGACGCCCTCGGCCAGATCGACGCCCTCGGCCAGTGCAGCGGCTCGCAGGTCCGCCCGCAGCTCGACATCCCACACCGTGCTCATGTCCGGGAAGCGCGGGCCAAGGCGGTCGTCGTTGGGGCCCATGAGCGGATGGCGACCGGTCAGGTTGAGGTGATCGCGGATGACCATCAGGGTCCCGGCGCCAACGGTCGGGTCCACACCGCCGGAGGCGTTCGTGAGCAGCAGGATGGAGGCACCCAGGCGGCCCATGAGCAGCGCCGGCTCCACGACCAGCCGCTCGCCCAGGCCCTCGTACATGTGCAGGCGCCCCTGCAGGCAGGCCACGGGCAGGCCCCGCAGGGTGCCGAGCAGGAGTCGGCCGCTGTGGCCGGGCGCGGACGGAGCAGGCCAGCCCGGGAGCGCCTCGAAGGGGATGGTCACGCTGTCCGACAGCTCATCGGCCAGGCCACCCAGGCCTGATCCGAGCACCATCCCGAGCCGAGGCCGCAGATGGCTCTCGCGACGCACCCGGGCCTCGAGCTCGTCGAGGCGGCGGCTGAAGGGCACGGCAGCGTTCGTCATGGTGGGCTGGCTCCTGAAGGACGTGGCCTCCCGGACATGAGAAGCGCCCGGAGCGACCTTCGCGCTCCCGGTCCGCGCTGATGCGATCTCAGCGGACCCGGTTCGCGGGTGGCCCCTCCGGGCAAACCGGATAGTGCCCGTCGCCGGGGGCACGGGTCAACCGGGTTGTCCACGAACCCGGCGACGCCGGCGACCCTTCATCCACAGATCCGTGGCGCTGGTGGATGAACGGTGGAGAACCACGGCGCCGATGGGCGGTGCGCCACGATCGGTCAGCGCGGGCGTCGTCCGGATCGCACGACGATGGTCCGCGGACGGCGGTCCTGCAACCCCTGCTTGCTGGGGCTCTGCGCCATGGTCACCAGCAGCGCCAGGAGCCACAGGAAGCCGATGAGGCCGAAGAGCAGTCCCACCAGGCTGGGGATGGTGACCGCGAACGTGGCGAACGTGGCCGGGATGCCCAGCAGCAGCCAGCGCAGCAGCGCCTGGTCCCAGGACATGGCGTGGCCATCGTCCTGGTCGCCGATCCGAAGGCCCAGCATCTTCATGCCCGCCGTGCCACGCACCATGACCCAGCCGTACGCGAAGTAGCCGAAGCTGACGGCCAGCTGCGCGATGGCCACGACCAGGAAGGCGGCCACGTTGAGGTCGCCGCCAGCGCCCTGGAAGGACCCTCCGGCGCTGGAGGCGCCGCCCGTCAGGCCGCCGAACAGACCGCCCAGGACGAGCGCCAGGACGAGGCCGACGACGGCCAGCAGGATCACGTCCAGGACCATCGCGATGATGCGGTTGGGGATGTCCGCCAGGATGAAGCCGAATGGCCCGGGCACGGCCGCGGTCGACGTCAGCGACCGCGTCCAGCCTGCGGCGGGAGCGACCGTACGGGTGGCACGAGCGGGCGACGGCGGGGGCACCGGCGGCCACCCGCTCGACGCCTCGTCCTCCCCGGCCGGCCCCGCGGCGACGTCTTCACCCTCTGCGGGGGCTGCCTCCCAGAGGGGCTCCTGGTCGGCCCCAGGGGGCCACGCCTGCGATGGTCCGGACTGCGTCATCCATGGCCTCCCAGCACCTGCGCGATGGACGGCCGCCATCGTGCGCGACGATGCCGTGCGCTCGCCAGCATACCCGGCACAGGATGGCCCGGTCGCGTCACCTCAGCCCCCGATGCGTGACATCTCGACCTTCGGCAGCCGCTCCGTCGCCTCCGAGCGGACCTCCGAGTAGCGATCATCGCGCCGCTGCCAGGCCGCCGCCAGGCGGGCCCGCAGGGCCTCATCGTCATCGCCGCGGCGGAGGGGTCCACGCAGGTCGTGACCGCGCACGCCGAAGAGGCAGGTGTAGAGCAGTCCCTCCGCCGTGAGGCGGGCGCGTGTGCAGGCACCACAGAAGGGCTGCGTGACGGAGGCGATGATGCCGATCTCGCCGGCGCCGTCAAGGTAGCGCCACCGCCTCGCCACCTCGCCCGGCTCCGTGGGCGGCAGCGGCTCCACGGGCAGTTCGGCCGAGACGCGCTCGAGGATCTCCGCAGCGGACATGACCTCGGCGAGGTCCCAGCCGTTGGTGTGGCCGACATCCATGTACTCGATGCAGCGCAGGGTGTAGCCCCGCTCGCGCGCGAACCGCGCCATGGGCAGGATGCTGTCCTCGTTGACCCCGCGGCGAACGACCATGTTGACCTTGATCGGGTCCAGGCCGGCCCGCTCGGCGGCGAGCAGGCCCTCCAGCACGCGTGCCACCGGGAAGCGCACGTCGTTGAGGCGGGCGAAGACCTCGTCATCGAGCGAATCGAGGCTGACGGTGACGCGTCCAAGGCCGGCCTGCGCGAGAACGGTCGCCTTCTCCGCCAGCAGTGACCCGTTGGTGGTCAGGGTCAGGTCCGCGAGCCCGGGGAGCGCCGCCAGCATGGCCACCAGCTTCTCCAGGTCGCGCCGAAGCAAGGGCTCACCACCGGTCAGCCGCACCTTGCGCACGCCGAGCGACACGCCCAGGCGCGCCAGCCGCGCGATCTCCTCGAAGGTGAGCAGCTGGTCGTGGGGCAGGAACCGAAAGGCCTGGCCGTAGACCTCGCGCGGCATGCAGTACGTGCAGCGGAAGTTGCAGCGGTCCGTGACGGAGACGCGCAGGTCCCTGAGCGGTCGGGCCAGCCGGTCGAGGATGGGCGACGCCCTCCCCTGCTCCTCGGCGACAGCCGCAGCCACGATGACCGTGCGCGTCAGCTGCGCAGGGGCCGCGAGGCCGAGCGACCGACCTCCCGGCGCTCCACGCCCCGGCCCATCCAGCCGATGACCACGGCGGCCAGGCCGAGCAGGAGGTGCGCCAACTGGTCCAGTCCAGAAGTCGGCGCGTCATAGATCCCGAAGAGGTCCGTGATGAGCAGGCTGAGCAGGCCCGTGACCATGAAGAAGACGCCCAGCCCGAGGAGGCCGTAGGCGCGCTGGCGGCGGTCGAAGGCCACCGCCACGTGGAGGAAGAGAGCGCCGCAGACCAGGTGCACCAGGTCGTGCCCGAAGCCGGTCACGAAGAGTCCCGTGGCCCCGGGTCGGCCGACGAAGGGGCCGCCCACGGTGCCCAGCACCCCGAGCACCACCAGGATCGTCCCGGTCACCAGGGCGAACCCGCGCTCGAGACCCAGCGAGCCCATCTGCCCTCCTGTCCTTGCCTGATCACGCGCGCGATGGCGAGCCGCCGCGCGTCACGAGCCTAGCCCTCTTCGGTCGAGCGTGCACCCGAGCGGATGGCCTCCACCACTGAGGCGTCGGCGAGCGTCGTCGTATCTCCCAGTGAGCGACCCTCGGCCACGTCACGGAGCAGCCGGCGCATGATCTTGCCCGAGCGCGTCTTGGGCAGGTCGGGCGTGAAGACGAGGTAGCGGGGCCGGGCGATGGCGCCGATGACGCGGCCCACGTGTGCGCGCAGCTCGGCGGCCAGCTCGTCGCCCGATCCGACGCCGGCGCGCGTGGTGACGAAGGCGAAGATGGCCTCGCCCGTGACGGCGTCGTGCTTGCCCACCACGGCCGCCTCGGCCACCGCGGGATGGTCCACGAGCGCCGACTCGACCTCGATGGTGCTGATGCGGTGGCCGGCCACGTTCATGACGTCGTCGACCCGGCCGAGGAGCCAGTAGTAGCCGTCCGCGTCGCGACGGGCGCCATCACCTGCGAAGTAGCGGCCCGGGAAGCGGCTCCAGTAGGTCGCCTTGTAGCGTGCCGGGTCGCCGTAGATGCCCCGCAGCATGCCCGGCCAGGGCCGCGTCAGGACCAGGAAGCCGCCCTCGCCCGCCGGCACCGGCTGGCCCGTGGCGTCGACGACGTCGGCCGCGATGCCCGGGAAGGGCAGCGTGGCGCTGCCGGGCTTGGTGGCCACGACGCCCGGCAGGGGCGTGATGAGGATGTGGCCCGTCTCGGTCTGCCACCAGGTGTCCACGATGGGGCAGCGGCCGCCGCCCACGTGCTCCTGGTACCAGAGCCACGCTTCCGGGTTGATGGGCTCGCCGACGCTGCCCAGCAGGCGCAGCGACGAGAGGTCGTGGCGCGCCGGCAGCGCCTCGCCCTGCTTCATGAAGGCCCGGATGGCCGTTGGCGCCGTGTACAGGATGGTGACCCCGTACTCCTCCACGATCTGCCACCAGCGCTCCCAGGACGGCGTGTCCGGGGCGCCCTCGTACAGCACGCCGGTGGCCGCGTTGGCCAGCGGGCCGTAGACGATGTAGGAGTGCCCCGTCACCCAGCCGATGTCCGCCGCGCACCAGTAGACGTCGTCGGCCTTCAGGTCGAAGACCATCTCGTGGCTGAGGCTGGCGCCCAGCAGGTAGCCGGCCGAGCTGTGCATGATGCCCTTGGGCTTGGCCGTCGTGCCCGACGTGTAGAGCAGGAAGAGCATGTGCTCTGCCTCCAGCGCCACGGGCGGGCAGTCGGGAGCCTGGCGCGCCACGATGTCGTGCCACCAGACATCGCGACCCGCCCGCATGGCGACCGGAGCCGCGTCTCCGAGGCGCCGCACCACCAGGACGTGCTCGATGCTCGTCGTCTGCTCGACGGCCTCATCGGCAGCTGACTTGAGGTCCACCGGGCGACCGCGGCGCCAGCCGCCGTCGGCCGTGATGAGCAGCCTCGCCTGCGCATCGTTGATGCGGCTGGCCAGCGCCTCCGCGGAGAAGCCGCCGAAGACGACGGTATGCGGCGCCCCGATGCGGGCGCAGGCCAGCATGGCGATGGGCAGCTCCGGGATCATGGGCATGTAGATGGCCACGCGGTCCCCGGTGCGGATGCCCAGCTCGAGCAGGGCGTTGGCCGCCTGCTGGACCTCGTGGAGCAGCTCGGCATAGGTCAGCGTGCGCGTGTCGCCCGGCTCGCCGATCCAGTGGTAGGCGACCTTGTCGCCGAGACCGGCCTCCACGTGGCGGTCGAGGCAGTTGTCGGTCACGTTGAGCTTGCCGTCCTCGAACCAGCGAGCGAAGGGAGGCTCCCAGCTCAGGGTCCGGCTGAAGGGCACCATCCAGCGCAGCTTGCGACGTGCCTCCTCAGCCCAGAAGCCCTCGTCGTCCTCCGCCGCGCGTCGATAGAGGTCCGGGCCGGCATTGGCCGCGGCGCGAAAGGCCGGGTCGGGCGGGAAGGTGCGGCCCTCCGCCATGAGATGCTCGATCTCCGGGCCGCTGGCTGCCGGGCGCTGCTCGTCGGTCACGCGTCGTGCCTCCTCCGGGCTCCTGTCCTGCCCCGGGGGATCCGGGGACCTGCGACGCGGGCACGATACCCGTTGGGGCGACGGAGCGCCGGGTCGCCCCACTAGACTGCCCCCATGACCGACTGGGACATCGCCGCCATCCGTTCCCGCTTCCCCTCACTGCGCCGGCCCGGACCCGACGGGCGGCCCGTCGCCTGGCTTGACGGGCCGGCGGGCACGCAGGTCGTGGACACCTGCCTGCGAGCCATCAACGACTACCTGCTGAGCAGCAACAGCAACCACGGCGGCGCCTTTGCCGCCAGCCTCGAGACCGACGAGCTCGTCCACGACGTGCGCGTGGCCACGGCCGACCTGCTCGGCGCCACCGACGCCGACGAGGTCAGCTTCGGGCCCAACATGACGACCATCACGTTCGCGCTCAGCCGGGCCATCGGGGCCACCTTCGCGCCGGGCGACGAGATCGTCGTCACGCGCCTTGACCACGACGCCAACGTGGCCCCCTGGCTGCGCACGGCCGAGGAGCACGGCCTGGTGATCCGGTGGCTGGGCATCCGGCCAGACGACTGCACGCTCGATCTCGAGGAACTCGAACGGGTGCTCGGTCCGCGCACCCGCCTGGTGGCCGTGGGCCTCGCCTCCAATGCCGTCGGCACCATCAACCCCGTGCCGCGCATCTCGAAGCTCGTGCATGCCGCGGGCGCGCAGCTGTGGGTGGATGCCGTCCACGCCGCGCCCCACCTCTCCATCGACGTCCAGGCGCTGGGGGCCGACTACCTGGTCTGCTCCGCCTACAAGTTCTACGGGCCGCACCTGGGCATCCTGTGGGGGCGGCGAGAGCTTCTGGAGTCGCTGCCAGCCATCCACGTTCGGCCGGCCGGGGACGCCATCCCCGGCCGCTTCGAGACCGGCACCCAGGCGCACGAGCTGCTGGCCGGCCTGAGCGGCACGATCGCCTACCTTGAGAAGGTGGGCATCACGCAGGGTGGCGCTCCCGGCCTGCCAGGCAGTGCGGACCGCCACCGCAGGCCGCGCCTGCTGGCCGCCATGGCCGCCGCGCGACGCTACGAGTCATCCCTCGTGCGCCAGCTCATCGAGCGGGTCAGCGCCGTACCGGGGCTCCGGGTGCGCGGCATCACGGACCCTGCTCGAGCGGCAGAGCGCTGTCCGACCATCGCCTTCACCATCGAGGGCCATCACCCCCGGGACATCGCACGCTTCCTGGGCGACCGGGGCATCTACACCTGGGACGGCGACTACTACGCCTGGGAGCTCATCCGGGCCCTGGGCCTGGCCGAGCAGGGCGGCATGGTGCGCGTCGGGCTCGTCGCCTACAACGAGGCCGCGGAGGTCGAGCGGCTGGGCGACGCGCTCGAGGCGCTGGTGGCCGCCCGCGCCTGAGGATCGCCGGGGCCGTGGGCGGCTCCGGAGCACCCGGACCGCCGCGCCAGCCAGGTCCGCCGGCGGTCAGTCGTCGGCACGCGGCCTGACCCAGCCGGGCAGCTGCGCGCGCAGGGTCGAGAGCGGCAACGATCCGTGCCCGATGGTCTCGTCGTGGAAGGCACGCAGGTCGAAGCGCGCTCCGTCGCGACGCTCGAGGTCGGCTCGCAGGGCCATGATCTCGCGCTGTCCGATCATGTAGGAGAGCGCCTGGCCGGGCCAGCTGATGTAGCGGTCGGTCTCCGTCTCCGCCTCGAGGAGCGACAGGCCGGCCCGCTCGCGCAACAGGTCGATGGACCGTTGGCGCGTCCAGCCCAGGGCGTGGATGCCGGTGTCGACGACGAGCCGCGCAGCTCGCCAGCCCTCCGATTCGAGCGCCCCGAAGCGTTCTCGCGGGTCCGCGTAGAGGCCCATCTCGGCGGCCAGCCGCTCCGCGTAGAGCGCCCAGCCCTCCACGTAGGCACCGCCCGCCAGGCGTGAGCCGAAGCGCCGGAAGCTGGGCAGGTCACGGAGCTCCTGCTCGATGGCGATCTGGAAGTGGTGACCCGGCACGGCCTCGTGGAAGGTCGTGGCGGGCAGGCGATGCAGCGGCCGCGAGGCCGGGTCGAACGTGTTGATGTAGTAGGCGCCCCGACGAGCGCCGTCCTCGCTGGGCGGCACATAGAAGGCCGGCGGCGCCTCCTGCTCCATGTGGGGCTCCACGGCGCGCACCTCGCAGCCGTCGCCGGGCAGCCGGCCGAACCAGCGGCCCGCCTGGGCCTCTGCCCGGGCGATGAGCTCCTCCGCGGCGCGCACGAGCTGGGGCGGCTCGCTGGCGTGGTTGTCCGGGCTGGCATCCAGGAAGCGTCGCAGTTCGCGGATGTCGCCCTGGTGGAGCTCCGACGCGATGCGCCCTTCCTGTGCCTCGATCTCGGCCAGCCGCTGCAGGCCGTACTCGTGGACGGCACGGGGGTCCTCGGCGAGCGTCGTCCAGGCCAGGATGTGGTGGCGGTAGAGCTCGTCGCCGTCGGCCAGGTGGCAGATGCCGTCGCCGGCCCGGACATGGCCCGCATACCGCTCGAGCAGGGCCAGCCAGGCGGCATGCGCCGGCCGGACATGCCGGATCACCGCCTCGGTGAGGGCGTCGCGGACGGCCTCGCCCAGCGAGGCGTTGGCGACCACGATGGGCGATCGCTCGGGAGGCGTCTCCAGCATGCGTCGCGTCTGGGTGATGCAGCGCTCCACGACCGGCGCGGCGGCGGTCCGGCCGGCGGCCAGGCCGGCCTCCACGTTGGCCTGGTGGGCCTCCATCCAGGCCGGGTAGGCCGCCAGCCGGGCGAGCAGCCGGGCGAGGCGTTCCGGCGTGTCGGCACGCTGCAGGCGGGCGAGGTCGCCGATGAGCCCCTGGGGGCCGCCGTACTGGTCGATGGCCTCCATCTCCCACAGCCGCAGCTCGTGGGCCTGGCGCAGGCGCGTGACCACGACGCGCAGGAGGTCCAGCGTGACAGCGTCCTCGGTCGGGTGGTCCATGCCCTCGAAGACCCGCAGCTCTGATGCCCAGCCCTCGGCCAGAGCCTGCAGGGCGGCGCGGCCGTCCGGCCCGGGGTCGTCCAGCCGGTCGTCCCAGCGTTCGTCGCCCTGGGACGTCGCCCACAGCGGGTTGAGCTCCAGGAACTGCTCCCAGGCGCGATCTGCGAAGGCATGCACACGACTGATGGCGACCGGTGCCACGGACACGACCGAACCTCCCCTGAGGCGCTGGTGGGAGTGCGCCCGACTACCTGAACATGGCCATCTGGTCGTCGCCCCGCTCGACCTCGGGGTCGATACCCAGCAGCGGACCGAGCGCCGCCAGGCTCGCCCGCTTCGAAGCGTGCAGACGGCGGACATTGCTCCAACGGAGGATATGCCAGTTGTCCGCCTCGAGCCGTGCTCGCAGGAGGGGCGAGCGAGCCAGTCGCAGGCGCAGGAGGGGCACGCGCTCGTCGGCGACCACCAGGAAGCGCACGAGGGCGTCCGTCGTCTCGATCCGGGGGCCACGCCGGAGGACCGCGTCGTCAAGGGCGGCCATCCACTCCACGTCGAAGAGGAAGGCGCCGCGGCCCCGGACGTACCAGATGCAGTCGATCTCCTCGAGGACCTCCTGGGGACCCGGCGCCACGAGGGGCAGGTACACGCGCCGCTCGGGGTCGCTCAGGAGATCCGCGAGCGTCCCGCCCTGGTACATGCGCCGCTGCTCACGCTTGGTGACCCAGGCCCGCATGCCCAGCCGATGCGCGAACTCCGTGAGCAGGCCCACCATCTCGCCGTGCTCGGCGTAGCGCCGCGGCAGGGACTCCGCGGTGCGGACGAGCCCGTCCGGGGACGGCTCGGGGGTGCGGTACGACTCCAGGCAGGCGCGCACCAGCTCGGGGTCAGCCGTCTCGGGGCCGCGGAACAGGCGGCCGACCCGTTCGTCGAAGGAGGCCTGGCTGATCCCGCCGCTCGTCGAGAGCAGGCTGAAGATGCCCCACTCCAGTCGCTCGGAGAGCGGCGCCTTGGTGCCCGCCAGGTCGCGCGGGTCGCGCAGCCACCAGAGGTCCTCCTCGAGCTCCACGAGCCGGGGATGATCGGGACGACGGAGTTCGCGACGGATGATCTCCAGCGTCAGCCGCACCGGGTCCGAGGCCGGGATGCCCTCTTCGCGCGGAGCACCGCCAGCGCTCGCGAGCCAAGCGGGCGCCTCCGCGACCGCCTCGTCCGGGGCCGCCGGTGCAGGGACGGCGGCGAGGTCGCTGACGAGCCCGAAGAGCCCCGCCTGGCGGGGCGTGGCGGGTTCATCGTCCGCGTCCTCCACGGGACGGGGCGTGCCCACCAGGCGGCGCAGGTGGCCCAGGTGGTCCAGCCCCAGCAGGACCTCGGCAAGGACACGGTCGAAACGCGTCGGCTCGCCGCGCAGCTGCACGACGGCGACGGCGACGTCGGCGATGGCGGCCTCGACCGCGGAGAGCTGGAAGGGGCCCGGCCGCTCGGACGTCGGTGTCAGCGCCACCTCGCGCGCGCCCGTGGCCGGGGCACGAGGCAGGACGAACACGACCGAGCCATCCAGGCCGCGTTCCGTCTCTGAGAGGGCTGCATCGTCGAGGCGCATGCCGGCCCCGACCCCGCCGATGACGGCCGCCACGAGCGCCTCCGGGCTGGCGCCGCCGAGGAGGATCACGGCCTGCGCATCCGGCAGCAGGACCGGCTGCACCGCGGCCAGGGCGCGCTGCAGGGTGGCGGCGTCGCGCGCCCACTCGGAGCGCGGAGCTGGGCCGAAGATGCCCGCCAGGGGCAGCGTCGCCGCGCCCTCCGGTCCGACCGCGAGCGACGTGGCCAGGTAGGCGAAGGCGAGGTTATCCGCCGACCAGTGGATGGGCGGCTGGCTGAGGACGAGCTTCACGGCGGGTGCCACGCGGGGCCGCGGACCGGGAGCAGCACCCGGGCGCGGGGGTGGGCCGAAGGTCTCCCGGCCCAGTGGCATGCCGAAGCGAAGGGCCACGTTGGCCGAGCCGTCCATGAGCGCGCGGAGGTCCGGACCGACCCGCGCCGGCGTCCGCGAGCCGCCAGCGTCCAGCGCCTGCACGAAGGCTCGCACGGCGCGGGTGCCTTCCTCGAAGACGGACCAGGCATTCCGTTCACGCCACTGACGGGAGCTGGAGCCGCGAACCTGGCCGCCGCTGATGCGCAGGCCGGCCACCCGTCCCGGATAGCCGTTGAGGCGGCTGACCTGCAGCACCATGTGCACGATGGCCAGGCGCAGGGCCGCCTGCACCGAGGGTGCCCGCAGCTCACCCTCGATGCGTTCCAGCAGGGCGGCCAGGGCCACCTGGGCACGCGGCGGATAGAGGTCCACGAGCTCGTCGGGCAGCGCGTGGCCGGGCGTCGGGGTGGCAAAGCGGTCCCGCAGCATCGCCCGGGCCTCCGAAGCGTCCACGGCGCGGGATCGATAGAGGTCGTCCGGATCCACGGCGATGGGCCGGCCATCGGAGCGGTTGTCTCGACAGCGCGGACAGCGGAAGGAGCGACGCGACGGATCGGCCGCGTCCGCGTCCCAGATGAACTCGTCGACGGTCACCGAGCCCCCGCAGGTCGGGCAGCGAGAGGCATAGCTCCCCTCGATGGCCAGGCGCAGGCCGCCCTCCGTGCCGCGCGTGTCCACGGCGATGGCCGACACGGCCGCGTCCAGGTGGCGCAGGTCGGGCGGACGCAGGACGACCTCCGCCACGAGTCTCGTGAGCGCCGTGGTCTCGATGGTGAAGGCCCGGCGCAACTGGTCGATGGCCCCGCGTGTGACCCAGCCACCGCGACCGTGCAGTTCCAGCACCACGTCCCCGGGGCGGGTGCGGGTCGCGATCTGCGTGGCCAGGGCGGCCATCTCCGGCGCCGGTGCCAGTCGCTCGAGGGCAGGCAGCAGCGGTCGGAGGCCGGGGTTCCTGGGGGGCTTCTGCTGGTCGGGCATCTGCGGGCCCAGTCTATCCGCCGGCGGCGCCAGCGGCAGCGAGTCGCGTCAGCCGCCGGCGGGCGGCCCGATCAGCGGATCGCCCGGCTGCCGGCGAGCTCAGTCCTCCTCGAGGTCCTCGTCGTCCTCGTCCAGCTCGTCGTCGTCGTCGCCCAGCACGTCCGCTTCGGGCGGCACCTCGCCCTCGATCTGGAAGCCTTCCTCGGGCTCCGTCTGGGCCGCGAGCACGGAGCCGATGTCCTCGATGGACTCGTCCTCCTCGTCGAACTCCAGCTCCTCCTCGAGGTCGGACTCCTCGCGCACGAGGGTGCCCTTGGTATAGGGGCGCAGGTCGGAGACCTTGGCTGCCGTGGGGAAGGAGACCTTGCCGTAGTTGGCCGGGTCCTGGTAGACCTCGCGGATGATGATGCGGACGTCCTTGTCACCGAGGCTGGTGACGCCGGCGGCGTACTTGTTGCCGTCCGCCATGAGGCGCAGCAGGCGGGCCGCCACGCGCGGCTCGACGACACCGATGTCCACGCCATTGGAGCGAGCCACCACGCGCGGGCCTTCCGGCGCCAGTTCCACGAAGTCTCCCGGGTTGACCTGTGCCAGGTCGGCTGGGCTGGCGAGGTCCACGAGATGTGCGAAGCCCGTCTTGCCGGTCTCCTCCACGAAGAGGCTGACGGGCGCCTTGCTGCCCGGCGTGGCGGCCACGGTGCGCGAGCCGGCCTCCACCATGAGCTGGCGCAGCCGGCCGATGTTGCGCTCCGCGATCCGATTGGTGGGATCGACCGCCAGGGCCGACTGGTAATGCTCGCGAGCCATGGCCAGCTCGCCCATCTCCCAGTAGGCCTTGGCGAGGCGGTTCTGGGCGGCGCTGTCAGGACCCATCTCGAGGACCTTCTGGTTGGTCTCCGCGGCAGCAGCCCAGTCGGCCCGGCGGGCCGCGTCGATGGCCTGGTCGACGAGCTGGCGCTTGAGGCGGCTGGCCGTCATGGTGCTGGAGACGGCGACGGGTTCGTTAGCGGTCAAGGGATCGAAGCTCATGCGTTCCTCGGTCGTGGGTGGGTGGACGTGCGCGGGGCCACGTGCCGGCGGGTTGCGGGCACGGCCAGACGCCGCCGCGTCCACGCGAGGCCAAATCGTACCACCCCGACCCCGGGCCGCCCAACCGCGCTGTCAGGCCGGCAGGCGGTGCGGCTTGTCACGCATGAGGGCCAGGAAGTCCTCGAGGGGCAGGCAGTTGGCGACGTGGCCGGCCTCCAGCCAGCCACGCCTGGCCATGGCCACGCCGAAGTCGAGATGGCGCCACTCAGCGCGCTCGTGGGCGTCGGAGGAGATGACGAAGCTGCAGCCGGCAGCACGCGCTGCCCGGATGCGCTGCGGCTCCAGGTCAAGGCGCGCCTCGCTGCCGTTGATCTCCAGCAGCGTGCCTGTCTCCGCCGCCAGCCCATAGAACGCCTCCCAGTCGAGGTCCAGGTCCGGCCGCTCGCCGATCTTGCGGCCCGAAGGGTGGCTGATGATGTCCACGTGCGGGCTGCGCATGGCCAGCTCGTAGCGCGCCATGAGCTGGGCGCGGGGCTGGCGCCGACCGACGTGCAGCGAGGCCACCACGACGTCGAAGCGGGCCAGGAGGGCGTCGTCGTAGTCCAGCCGGCCGTCGCGTCGTGATCTCCAGCTCGCAGCCGTGCAGGAGCCGGAAGCCCTCGGCCGCGGCGCCAACGGGCAGCGTCGCCTGCGGCCGCCTGGCGTGCGAAGCGCTCGTTGAGCTCGGCGATGACGCCGTCGCTGCTGCTCGACGCGGGCGGGCGACAGGCCGTTGGCGATGCCCAGGCTCCAGGAGTGGTCGGTGAGCACCTGGTAGCGGCGTCCGGCCGCCCGGGCAGAGTCGACCATGACCTCCAGCGGCTCTCGCCCGTCCGACCAGTCGCTGTGGCTGTGGCAGTCGCCGCGCAGGTCGGAGAGGCGCACGAGGTCAGGCAGGCGACCCGCCTCGGCGGCCTCCAGCTCACCCTGTCCCTCGCGCAGCTCCGGTGGGATCGTCCGACAGCCCCAGGGCCGCGTAGAGCGCGGCCTCCGTGGCGAAGGTGCGGACCTCGCCCCCCTCGCCGCCCAGCGCTGCCAGCCCGTGCTCGGAGAGCGACCAGCCCATCTGCCGCGCCCGATGCCGGAGGGCCACGTTGTGTGCCGCCGACCCCGTGAAGTGGACCAGGGCGCTGCCGACCGAACCCGGCGGGGTCGTCATGACGTCGAGCCGCGGGCCGTCCCGCAGCCCGAGGCTGAGCCGGGCGTGGCCGGCGACCGGGAGGTCGGCCGCCTCCGGGTCCGCCGACGGCAGCGTGGCGAGCGCCGCGAGGGCGGCCTCCGGCTGGTCCGTCTCGATGAGCACGTCCAGGTCGCCCACGGTCTCACAGCGCCGCCGCAGGGAGCCGCAGGCCGTCGCGGAGCGCACGCCCGGCAGGGCCTCCATGACCTCGATGACCCGCGCGGCGAGGGCCTGCGCCTCGCCGATGCGCATGCGGCGCCGTGGCCCTCGAGTCAACTGCTCGATGCCCTCCAGGATGCGCGCCTCGGTGCGCGGGCCGAAGCCGGGCAGCTCCCGGAGACGCCCGGCGCGTGCGGCCGCCGCGAAGTCCTCGGGCGTGGCGATGCCCAGCTCGCGCCAGGCCGTGCCCACCGTGCGCGGACCGACACCCGGGATGGCCAGCAGGGGCAGCAGCGTCGGTGGCACCTCGTGCCGCAGCTCGTCGAGGTAGGCGATGCGCCCGCTCTCGACGAGCTCGCTGATGCGCTCGGCGATCGTCTGACCAACGCCCGGCACCTCGAGCGGGTGGCCGGCCCGCACCTCCGCGGCCACGTCCAGCGGACAGCGGCCCACCGACTCCGCGGCGCGCCGGTAGGCCCCCACCCGGAAGGCCGACTCGCCCCTGATCTCCAGCAGGTCGGCGATCTCCGTCAGCAGGGCCGCGATGGCGGCGTTGCTGGGGCCGTCGCGCCCCGGGGTCCGGTCGGCTGCGACCGCTTCGGCCATCGGGCGTCGCAGGTCAGGCCGACACGACGCGGTCGCGGCCCTGCCGCTTGGCGCGGTAGAGCGCCTGGTCGGCACGTTCGACCAGGCGCGGGCTGGCGGCCTGGTCGGGCTCCGCCACGGCGACCCCCACGGAGACCGTGACCGGCTCGTCGATGCCCAGGCTGGCCGGGTGGAGCCGCACCACGGCACGCCGGACGCGCTCGGCGACCTCCACCGCCTGCTCGGCCGAGGTCCGCCGCAGGAGCACCGCGAACTCCTCCCCGCCGTAGCGAGCCGGCGTGTCCTCCGTTCGGACGGTCTGCGCGATGGCGCCCGCGACGGCGCGCAGGACGCGGTCGCCCGTGGCGTGCCCGAAGCGGTCGTTGAGGATCTTGAAGTGGTCGATGTCGATCATGAGGATGCCCAGGCTGTCATCCGTTCGACGCCGCGGGCGCTCCATGCCCAGAGCCTCGTCGAAGTAGCGCCGGTTGGGCAGGCCGGTCAGGACGTCGATCTTGGCACCGCGCTCGGCGGCCTCCAGGGCGTAGGCGCGAGTGAAGGCGGTGGCGACCTCGCCGGCCGCCCAGCTCAGGAGCCGCCGATCGCCCTCGCTCCAGGTGCCCCGGCTGCGCCGCGCCAGGAGCAGGGCCCCGAGGAACCGCTTCTCGGAGACGAGTGGCGTGGCCAGCGTGTGGGGCAGGCCGTAGGCCGAGCGCACGCGCCGTGCGATCTCCTCGGCCGCGGCCACGGCCTCGTCCCCCGGTCCGCCGGCGCTCTCGCCGACCCCCTCGTCCACCGCTCCCGCCGTGGTGCTCGCGGGCGACTCCAGCTCGGGGCGCAGCGTGGTCCGCGACGGCGGGGCGTCGGCACGCGCCGCCACGAGCGTCACCTCCACGTGGCCGTCCGGCTGGCGCACGCGCGCCACGACCACGTGGTCCGCCTCGGTGGCCGACCGAAGGTCGGAGATGACGGTGTCCACGACCGCCTCCGGTGAGAGCGAGCGCGACAGTCCCGAGACGATGCGGCGCATGCCGGCCTCCCGCTCGAGGCGATTGCGCGTCAGCGCGGCCGAGGTCACGGACATGGCGTACAGGGCCAGGGCCAGGGCAACGAGCCCCAGGGCGAGGATCGCGTCGAGCGGCGCGATGCCGTCGTCGGCCAGCAGCCAGACGCAGAGAACGGCCAGTCCGGTCAGGCTGACCACGAGCACCAGGCGGGCCCGCTCGAGCCGTCGCAGGAGCTGCGCGTCGGTGGTCGTCTCCGGCGTCATCTGCAGGTCGCGGCCGCCCGGCTCTCCGGCAGGGCCGCTCGTCGATGCGGTCACGGGGCGAGGATGGCACAGGCCGCGCACCCACGCGAGTGCCGAGCGCCCACCGCGAGCCACGACGCGGCCCGGACCGCTCGTCAGCCCTGCTGAGGTTCGCGGGCCACCTTGGAGAAGTGCCTGTCCACCCAGTCCCGGATGGCTGGCAGGTTCGGCTTGGTGGTGCCGTCCGGGGCCATGCCGGCCCAGGTCGCCGGTGCCAGGACCTTCATGTTGGACTCCGGGAGTCGGAGCTGCTCCAGGAGCGCGTAGAGCTGCCCGGCTGCCTCCGCCGTCTTGGGGATGTTCGTCTCGATGAGGTCGCGCACGCGCAGCAGCGTGCCCAGCAGCTCGACGCCGGCGCCGCGGTCCTCCAGGACGGCCTTGACGGCGGAGCGCACGATGTCCTGCTGCCGCTCGGCGCGCCGGTAGTCGTCGTTGTACTGGTCGCCCATGGTGCCGTGCCGCGAGCGCGCGTAGACGAGCGCAGAGTGGCAGCGCTTCGGCTTGGGCTTGCACTTGGGGTCGCCCTTGAGCAGGTAATCGTCCTGCACCGGGAACCACACGCCGCGTGAGCTGCCGTGATGGTACGAGGTGTCCAGCACCTCCTCCTCGTACGTCCACGCGCACGCCACCCAGCGTGTTGACCAGGTTGGTGAAGGTGCCGAAGCGCGTCAGGGCCCAGTAGTCGATCTCCGTGCCGAGGAGGGTCCCGACGTCCTTGCTGAACCGCTTCAGCCCATCCCGGTCGAGGGCCTCGTGGGGCAGTGCCGGATCTCGGTAGCGCAGGTAGTAGATGGAGTTGATGCGGGTGCTTCCGCTGTTGCCGCCGTCAGCAAAGGGGATGCCGGACATGTCGCGCGGGATGCTCACCACGGCCGCCTCACCGGTGGTCGGGTCGATGGTGGCCACCATGAGCACGTCAAGGCGCTCGCCGCCGGCGTCGGGTCGCCAATCCGATCCCAGCAGCAGCACGGTCAGCCGGCCGTCCCTGCCGAGCCTCACCGGAAGGCCGGGTCGCGGTCGCGTCGTGGCCTCCCGTGCCTGGTTGGAGCGACTGTCCGTGGCCAGTTGACGCATGGCGTCGATGGCGACGCGCAGGCCCACTTCACCCTGGACGGGGTCGGGCGCCATGGCCGCGGCCGACAGCTGGCTGCCCAGCAGCAAGCACGCCAGGACGAGCAGCCCGAGGCCGGATCTGCCGCGACGACGTCCCATCGGGGCACACGGTACCCCGAATCGCCTACATCATCACGAGGCCGCCATCCACGGCCAGCACCTGGCCGGTGATATAGCCGGCCTCGTCGGAGGCCAGGAAGGCGACGGCGTTGGCGATGTCGTCGACGGTCCCGAAGTGACCGAGGGGCGTCTGCTTGCGGATGGCGTCCTGGAGCTCCGCGGGCAGGTCCTTCGTGAGTTCCGTCACGATGAAGCCGGGCGCCACCGCGTTGACCGTGATGCCCCGGCTGGCGACCTCGCGGGCCGTGGCCTTGGTGAGACCGATGAGGCCGGCCTTCGACGACGAGTAGTTGGCCTGCCCGGCCTGCCCGGCCTGCCCCGACACGCTCGACATGTTGATGATGCGGCCCGAGCGCGCCCGCAGCATCGGTCGCAGCACGGCCTTGGTGCAGTAGAACGCGCCGAAGAGGTTGACCTCCAGGACCGCCTTCCACTCGTCGATGCCCATCCGCATGACCAGATCGTCGCGGGTGATGCCGGCGTTGTTCACGAGGATGTCCACGCGCCCATGGGCCTCGAGCGCCGCCTGCACGAAGGCCGAGCAATCGTCGGGGTTCGTCACGTCGCCGGGGAAGAAGAGCGCGCGCCGGCCCAGCGCTTCGACATCCGCCCGGGTCTGCTCGGCGACGTCCACGGCGCCGCGATCCATGAAGGCGATGTTGGCCCCCTGCGTCGCCAGCTTCAGGACGATGGCGCGCCCGATGCCGCGCGCGCCGCCTGTGACGATGGCGGTCCTGTCCGAGAGGTCGATCATGGCTGCTCCTCCAGATGCGCCGGCGCGGGGTCGCCGGGGATGACGTCGTCCAGCGGCACCGGCGGGCCGCCCGGGTCGGCCAGCACAGCCGCCAGCCGCGGCGGCATGGGATCCACCGATGCCCAGTCGAGCGGCGCTCGGACGCTGGCCACCGGCTTGATGTCCGCGCTGCGGGCGGAACGGGCCGGGTCCGCCGTCCACGTGACCGCCGCGGCACCGCTCGTGAAGCCGGCCCCGAAGGCGAAGAGGACGAGCTTGTCGCCGGGCTGGACGCGGCCTCCGCGGACGGCCTCGTCGAGGGCGATGCCCACCGAGGCAGCCGAGGTGTTGCCGTAGCGGTCGATGTTGACGACCATCTTCTCCATGGGCAGGCCGAGGCCCCGGGCGACCGCCTCGATGATGCGGATGTTGGCCTGGTGGGGGATGAAGAGGTCCACCTCGTCGGGCTGCCAGCCGGCCTTGGCGATGGCCGCCAGGGCCGAGGCCGCCAGGGTCCGCGTCGCGTAGCGGTAGGTCTCGCGGCCCTCCATGCGAATGAAGTGCTCGCCGCGCCTGGCGGTCTCCAGGCTGGCCGGACTGCGCGAGCCGCCGGAGGGCAGCCAGATCATGTAGGCGCCGTCCGGGTCGGTCGTCATCTCCAGGCCGGCGAGCCCGCCCCCGACCTCGTCCGAAGCGGAGAGCACCACGGCGCCGGCGCCGTCGCCGAAGAGGATGCACGTGGAGCGGTCGGAGAAGTCGATGAAGCGCGTCAGGAGCTCCGCGCCCACGACCAGCACGTGGCGCGCCATCCCGCTGCGCACGAAGGCGTCGGCCGTGGCGTAGGCGTAGACGAAGCCGGAGCAGGCGGCGGCCACGTCGAAGGCGGCCGCCGTGCTGTTGCCGATGGCCTCCTTGACGAGGACGGCCGTGGAGGGCATGGGATAGTCCGGCGTGAGCGTGGCCACCACGATGACGTCGATGTCATCCGGCGCCAGGCCGGCCACGGCGATGGCTCGCTTGGAGGCGATGGCGCCCAGGGTCGCCGTGGTCTCGTGGGGGGCTGCCACGCGCCGCTCGCTGATACCCGTGCGCGTCCGGATCCACTCGTCCGACGTGTCCACGATGCGCTCGAGATCGGCGTTGGAGAGGACGCGCTCGGGCACGTACGAGCCCCAGCCGCTGATGCGCACGCTGGCCGGCGGACCGGCCGCGTAGGAACCGGGGCCGCTCATGCCGGATCCACCTCGATGAGCGTCTGACGCACCTTGACCAGCTCGCCGTCGCCGACGGCCATGTGCCTGACCGTGCCGGTGACGTCGCTCTTGATCTCGTTGAAGAGCTTCATGGCTTCGATGAGGCCGATGACCTGGCCGGCGCTGACCGGGCCGCCCTCGCGCACGTAGGGCTCAGCCCCCGGCGACGGCGAGCGGTAGTAGACGCCGGTGAGAGGCGCCACGATGGCGTGCGAGCCACGCGGCCGGGCCGGCTCCTCCGGCGGCAGCGGCTCGCCGGGGGCCTCCTCGACGGGCGCGGCGGCAGCCAGGGTGGCAAAGGCGGCCGGCGTCCGCAGGGTGACGCTCGTGCCGCCCGCCTCCAGCTCCAGCTCGGACAGCCCGGAACGCTCCAGCAGCGTCTCCAGGCGGTCGACGAGGCCGACGAGGCGCTCCACCTCCACCGAGCGGCTCACGACCCGGCCCAGCGCTGCAGCACGATGGCCGCGTTCTGGCCACCGAAGCCAAAGGCGTTGACGAGGGCCACGTCCAGGGCGCGCCGACGCGCCACCCGTGGCGTGAGGTCCAGGGCGCCGGCGCGCTCGTCCGGGTCCACGAGGTTGATGGTGGGCGGCACGACGCCCTCCTCGAGCGCCTTGACCGTGGCCACGGCGGCGATGGCGCCGGCCGCCCCCAGGGTGTGGCCGATGGACGACTTGGTGGCCGTCACGCTGACGTTCGCGGCGTGGTCGCCGACCAGGGTGTTGATGGCCATCAGCTCCGTCGGGTCGCCCTCGCCGGTGCTCGTGGCGTGGGCGCTCACGAGGTCGATGCGCCCGGCCTCCATCCCGGCCTTGGCAAGCGCCCGCCGGGCAGCCCGCACGGCCCCTGCCCCACCGGGCGACGGCGTCGTGATGTGGTGCCCGTCCGCGGTGGCGCCATAGCCGCAGACCTCCGCGTAGATGCGGGCCCCGCGACGCTCCGCGTGGCCAAGCTCCTCGAGGATGAGGGCGGCCGAACCCTCCGCGACCACGAACCCGTCACGAGCGGCATCGAAGGGCCGGCTGGCGGCGGCCGGGTCGTCGTTGCGCGTGGAGAGGGCACGCATGGCCGCGAAGCCGCCCACCGTGGCTGCGTAGACGGAGGCCTCGCAGCCACCCGCCACCATGACGTCGGCGTCACCACGGCGGACGATCTCGCTGGCCTCGCCGAGGGCGTGACCGGAGGACGCGCAGGCGCTGGTGGTCGAGAAGTTGGGGCCCAGCGCGCCGAAGACGATGCCGGCCACCCCGGAGGCCATGTTGGCGATGGCCATGGGGATGAAGAAGGGGCTGAGGCGGCCGGCGCCGACCGTGGCACAGATGCCGATCTGCTCGATGAGCGTGCCAGTGCCGCCGAGGCCGGTCGACATGAGGATGCCGGTCTGCTCGGCCAGGCTGCCCTCCAGGCGCCCGGGCAGGCCCGCGTCGTCGAGCGCCTCGCGGGTGGCCACGAGGGCCATCTGCGTGGTGCGGTCGTTGCGCCGCACCTCCTTGCGCTCGAGCACGCCGGAGGGATCGAAGTCGGGCACCTCGCCGGCGATGCGGCTGGCCAGGTCGGAGGCATCGAAGAGCGTGATGGGGCGGACGCCCGATTCGCCCGCCACGAGGCGTCGCCAGTAGAGGGCGACCCCGCTGCCCAGGGGCGTGACGGCACCCAGGCCCGTCACGACCACGCGGCGCCCCCCGGCGACATCGCTCATCGCACGAACCTCCCGGTACGGATGGTGGCTGCCCGATACACGTCACCGGGCAGGCCGCGCTCGCTGACCTCCTCCGCGGCCGCCTGGGCATCGTAGGCGACGCGGTGGAGCTGGACCTCCGGCTCGCCAGCCTCGCCCATGGTGAGCATCGCCCAGCAGGCTTCCGGGGTGCCGTCGAAGGCGTAGCCGCAGGAGCCCGGGTTCACCAGCAGCCTGCGGCCGAGCTCGCGCACGTCCGCCACGTGGGTGTGGCCGCAGCAGATGACCCGGGCGTCCGTGCGCGTCGCGTACTGCATCGTCACGGCCGCGTCCAGGTCGGCCGGCATGCCCGCCGTCTGGCTGCCCGGCGAGGCGTGGCAGGCCAGCACGAGGTCTTCGCCGGCGCTGATGCGGCGCTCGGCCGGCAGCCGACGCAGGTACTCCAGCTGGGCCGGGCTGAGCTGCTCGCGCGCCCACTCGGCGGCCGCGCGGTGGCTGACCGGAACCTCGTCCAACCAGGGGAAGGCAGCCGCGAAGTCACCGTCCGCCACGGCGATGTCCGTGTTCCCGGAGATGACCAGCGCACCGGCGGCATCCAGCCCCATGAGGGCCGCCATGACCTCCGCCGGGCGAGGACCGTTCATGACGAGATCGCCCAGGATGGCCAGGCGGTCCGGCTGGCGCGCCTCGATGTCCGCCAGGGCGGCCTGCAGGGCCAGCACGTTCCCGTGGATGTCACCCAGCAGGGCGATGCGCAGGCCGCTCACCGGAGCGCGTCGGCGGGCGGGATGACGAAGGAGATGAGGGCCTCGCAGCAGACCTCGCCGTCGACGGAGGCCACCGCGCGTCCCTTCCCGAAGCGACGGCCCAGCTTCTCCATGGTGACCTCGAGCGTCATGCGGTCCCCGGGCTGCACGATGCGCTTGAAGCGGCACTCGTCGATGCCCGCGAAGAGGCCGATGCGATCGCCGAAGCCCTCGCTGCGGGCGACGTAGATGGCCATCGTCTGGGCCAGCGCCTCCACCTGCAGGACACCGGGCATGACGGGCAGGCCCGGGAAGTGGCCGCCGAAGAACCACTCCGTGGCCGTGACCGCCTTCTCCGCCCGGATGTAGCCGCGCTCGCGGTCCTCTTCCAGGACGCGGTCCACGAGCAGGAACGGCCAGCGGTGCGGGATGAGCCGCTGCAGCTCGGCCGTGCTGAGCAGCACGGTCGCGGGTTCGATGGCGGCCGGCGAGTCGGTCATGGTCTCCCTCTCATGTCTGGTCCGGGTCAGGCCTCCGCGGCGCCGGACACGGCGTCCAGGAAGGCCGCCGCGCCCTTGCGGTCGAGCAGGTTCGTGTCGAAGCCGCCCGAGAGGAACGTGGGATCCTCCAGGATGGCCCGGTGGAAGGGGATATTGGTCTCCAGGCCCTCCACCAGCAACTCCTTGAGCGCCACGCGCGAGCGCGCCACGGCGCTGTCGCGGTCAGGCCCCCAGACGATGAGCTTGCCGAGCAGGGAGTCGTAGTAGGGCGGCACCTCGTAGCCGCTGTAGAGGTGCGTCTCCATGCGCACGCCGGCGCCGCCGGGCGGCACGTAGTGCTCCACCGTGCCCACCTGGGGGCGGAAGTCGGCGCGCACGTCCTCCGCGTTGATGCGGAA
The DNA here is from genome assembly GCA_963766685.1 of uncultured Chloroflexia bacterium. Classification (GTDB taxonomy): domain Bacteria; phylum Chloroflexota; class Limnocylindria; order Limnocylindrales; family CSP1-4; genus JAFMJV01. The sequence continues at coordinate 22,350 of CAVYBJ010000001.1, read as the reverse complement.
CTCGATGGCGTGCCCGCGCAGGCGCACAGCCTCCTGTCCGTAGCCCAGGGGCTCGCCCGCTGCGAGGCGGATCTGCTCGGCCACGATGTCGATGCCGGACAGCATCTCCGTGACCGGGTGCTCGACCTGGATGCGGGCGTTGATCTCGATGAAGAAGTAGCGGCCCTCGCCGTCGACGAGGAACTCCAGCGTGCCCACGTTGCGGTAGCCGGCCGCCAGGGCGGCCCGGATGGCCGACTCCGCGAGCTCCGTCCGGGTGGCGTCGTCGATGGCCGGGCTGGGCGCTTCCTCGACGATCTTCTGGTGGCGACGCTGCACCGAGCAGTCGCGCTCGCCCACGTGCACGCCGCGGCCGTGGTTGTCGATGATGACCTGCACCTCGACGTGCCGCGTCCGCTCCAGCCACTTCTCCAGGTACAGCGAGTCATCGCCGAAGGCGGCCCGCGCCTCCGAGCGGCACACCGTCAGGGCCTGCTGCAGCTCGCGGGCGGTGCGGGCCAGGCGCATGCCCTTGCCTCCGCCGCCGGCCGAGGGCTTGATGAGCAGCGGGTAGCCGATGCGCTCCGCCTCGGCGAGGGCGTGGTCGTCGTCGCGCAGCATGCCCTCCGAGCCGGGCACCACGGGCAGGCCGTGCCGCGCCAGCAGCTGGCGCGTGCCGGCCTTGGAGGCGAAGCGCTCCAGCACCTCCGCCGAGGGGCCGATGAAGACGAGGTCGTGTGCCCGCGTCATCTCCGCGAAGGCGTCGTCCTCCGAGAGGAATCCGTAGCCCGGGTGGATGGCATCGCAGCCGGTCACCAGGGCGGCCGAGATGATGGCGGCCGCGGAGAGGTACGAGCGGGACGACTCGGGCGGCCCGATGCAGATGGCCTCGTCGGCCATGAGCACGGCGCGCGAGTCGCGGTCCGCCTCGCTGTGCGCCACGACGGCCTCGATGCCCATGCTGCGGCAGGCGCGCAGGATGCGCACCGCGATCTCGCCGCGGTTGGCGATGAGGACGCGGCCGATCATCCCGCCGCCGTCCCGGGCGCGGTCGCCAGGCCGTCCGCCGCGTCACCCTCGGGACCGCCGAGGTCGTCAGCCAGCGGGTCGATCTCCACGAGCACCTGCCCATACTCCACGGCCTGGCCGGCCTCTGCCAGCACGGCGCTGACGATGCCGCCCACGGGGGCCGTGACCTCCTGCGCGATGCCCAGCACGTCGACGCTGCCAAGCGTGTCCCCGGCCGTCACGCCCTGCCCGACCACGAGCCCGCGGGCCGGACTGAAGTAGCCCACGGCGGGCGAGCGGGCCTCACCCGACGGCATCCTCATCATCCGCTCCGTGGGCGTCGCCAGCGTGCCCCCGTGACGATCGACGCACCGCCCGCAGGTCGCGGCGCAGCCGGATGCGCCAGCCATCCTCGCGGACCTCCAGCTCGGCGAGCCGGCTGGCGCGCAGGCGCGCGATGAGAGCGGGCAGGACCTCGTCCGTCAGGACGTCCAGGTCGACGGCCTCGTCCGCGATGCGTCCTGCCGGGCCCGCGCCCGGTCGTCTCGTCCGTCACCGATCAGTCTCCTCGGCTGCCACGCGCGCCTCTCCATCGACCTCGCTGCCCGGGCCGCCATCGCCCCCATCGGCCACGCCGGGATCGATCCGTCTCGCCCTCCACGACGCTCACGACCGGGCGACCCGAATCGAGGAGCGCACGCAGGCGCTCCACGATGTTCTGCCGCTCGCGGCGCTCGCGGACCGGCAGGTCGGCCGTGGTGAACGCGCCGAAGTCACGATAGCGCGCATAGCGCCCTCGCACGAGGGCTTCCGGATCCTGGTGGGCGAGCGCCTCCAGCTGGGCCTCGATGGCCTCGCGCAGGCGGCTGGCCGTCTCACGCGCGTCGGTGTGCGCGCCCCCGTCGGGCTCGGCGATGACCAGGTCGATGACGCCGAGCGCCTGTTGTTCGCGCGCCGTGAGGCGCATGGCGACCGCCGCCTCCTGCGCGGCCTCCGACGTCCGCCACAGGATGGTGGCGCAACCCTCCGGCGAGATGACCGAGTAGATGGCGTTCTCCAGGGCCATGACGACGTCGCCGACCGCGATGGCCAGGGCGCCGCCCGACCCGCCCTCGCCGGTGATGACGGTGACGATGGGCGTGCGCAGGCTGGACATGAGGGCGATGTTGCGGGCGATGGCCTCCGCCTGGCCCCGCTCCTCCGAGGCCGCGTCGGGCGCCGCTCCCGGAGTGTCCACGAAGGTCAGGACGGGCAGGCCGAGGCGCTCCGCCAGCTTCATGAGCCGGGCGGCCTTGCGGTAGCCCTCCGGGTGCGGCATCCCGAAGTTGCGCTTGACGTTCTCCTCGACGTCCGAGCCCTTCTGGTGCCCCATGAAGACGACGCGATGCTCGCCGATGCGGGCGAAGCCGCCGACCAGCGCAGGGTCATCGCCGTGACCGCGGTCGCCGTGCAGCTCCACGATGTCCTCGGCCATGCAGGGCCAGCAGCTCCAGGGTGTGCGGGCGCCGCACGTTGCGGGCCAGCTGCACGCGTGACCAGACCGCCTCGCGCAGGGCCTCGTCGCGCGCCTCGGCCTCCGCGACCGTGTCGGACGCGGGTACGGCCGCCGCCCCACCGCCGGGACCTCGGACGCCGCGCTCAGCCACGGACGGATTCCGCGTCGGGACTGCCGTTGCCAGTGGCGCGCGAGACGACCGCGCGATCGCCGGGAAGCGCATCGTCGCCGGCCCGCCGGGAGGCGCTCGGGGCGGGCCTGCAGGTAGTGGAGCAGGAGCGCCAGGCGCTCGCGCAGCTCCGAACGCGGCACGACCTGGTCGACGAAGCCGTGGCGGTACAGGAACTCGGCCCTCTGGAAGCCCTCCGGCAGCTCGTCCCCGGTGGTGCCTGCCGCCACGCGCGCGCCAGCGAAGCCGATGAGGGCATCCGGTTCAGCCAGGTTGACGTCACCGAGCGCCGCGAACGAGGCGAAGACGCCGCCCGTGGTGGGGTCGGTGAGGACGCTGATGTAGGGCACGCCAGCCAGGGCCAGGCGCTCCACGGCGGCGCAGGTCTTGACCAGCTGCATGAGAGCCAGCGTGCCCTCCTGCATGCGGGCGCCGCCGGAGGCGCTGACGGCCACCAGCGGCACGCGCTCTTCGAGCGCCGCCTCCGCGGCTCGGGTCACCTTCTCGCCGACGACCGAGCCCATCGAGCCGCCCATGAAGGCGAAGTCCATGACGCAGATGGCGATGCGCTGGCCGCGGATCCTCCCGAAGCCCCACGCGGCCGCGTCGCGGATGCCGGTCTTGCCCTTCTGCTCGCGGATCCGGTCCGGGTAGGCCTTGAGGTCGACGAAGCCCAGCGGATCGAGCGATTCGAGCCCCGCGTCGCGCTCGTCGAAGGAGTCCGGGTCGAGCAGGGTGCGCAGGCGGGCGTCCACGCGCAGCCGGAAGTGGTGGTTGCAGCGGGGGCAGACACGCAGGTTCTTCTCGAGCTGCTTGTTGTAGATCATCTCCGCGCAGCCCGGGCAGCTGGTCCAGAGCTCGGCGCGCGACGACTCGGGGCGTGGGCGGAAGGGCAGCCGGATGGGCACTACAGGCTCCCCCCGGCCGTGCGACCGCGCCGCCACGCCACCAGGGCGGCACCTGCGATCGGGATGGCCAGCGAGACGCCGGAGGCGATGGCTCCGCTCGCCAGCAGGCCCAGACGGCGGCGGTGCGGCAGCGGCGGCTCAGCCGAGACCGCTCCGGGCATCGGGATGATGGGGGCGGGCTGAGCCGCCGGGGCGGTGGACCCATCGAGCCCTGTCGCCGCCTGCGGTCGACCGGCGGCAGCCAGCCGGCGCGCGAGGTGCTCGTCGAAGCCGAAACGGGGGTGGTAGCGGGGCAGGCTGTCACGCAGGAGACGGGCCGTCGAGAGCAGCTCGGAGGTCTCCACGTCCACGGGCCGCGGCCGGTCCGCGAGCAGGTCGTCGATGGCCAGGTCGAGGCCGGCGGCCGGTCCGCCCCGGCTGCTCACGAGGCGAGCTGGCGGCGCACCGAGTCGAGGGCGCGGTGGATGAGCACCCGGACGGCACCCTCCGACTTGCCCATGATCTGGCCGATCTCGCGGGCGCTCAACTCGTGGACGAGGCGCAGCAGGAGCGCCTGGCGGCGCTCGTCCGGCAGCGCCATGACGGCCCGCATGGCGCGCTCCGCCTCCAGGCGCGCCACGACGGTGGCGGCCGGATCGTCCGCGGCCGGGAGGTCAAGGGCAGCGTCGATGACCTCGACCGGGCGGCGGCGGCGCGTGCGCCGCTCGTTGGCGATGACGTGCCGGGCGATGGAGTAGAGCCAGACCTTGAAGGTGGACCCGGCGCCTTCCCCCTGCTCCCGGAAGCGGGGCAGCGCGTCCAGCGCCCTCAGGAACACCTGCTCGGTGATGTCCTCGGCGGCATGCGGGTCGCGGGTCTCGTAGAAGCAAGCGAGTAGATGTGGGCCACGTATCTCCGGTAGAGCGGCTCGAAGGCTTGAGGGTCGTGACGGGCCGCCTCGACCGCCGTCCGATCGACGTCGAACGGGACGACGACGCTGGCAGCCTCGGCACCTCCACTCCCCTTCCAGAACACCGGGGCAGTCTAGCCGTTACAGGGCCCGGGCAGATCCGCCGACCCGGCAGGCCACCACGTCGCCGACGCTGATGCGGTGCAGCGTCCCGTCGACCGGCTCCCGCACCAGCAGCGCGCCGCTTTCCTGGTCCACGCCCGTCGCACGACCCTCCAGACGGCGGCCGCCGAGGGTCTCCACGGTGACGTCCGCCCCGGTGGTCGCTTGTGCCTCGGCCCAGCGCCGTCCATCGAACCGGCCGCCCAGGAGGTCCGCGTAGCGCTCCACGAGGCGGACCTGCCAGGCCGTCCAGCAGGGCGTCGCGGCCCACGGACCGGCCCGCGGTCTCCCTCAGGCTGCCCATGCCGTGCCGCCAGCTCCGGCGGGAAGTCGGAGGCCGGCCAGTCGACGTTGACGCCCAGGCCCACGACCACGCTGCGCAGGCTGCTCGCCGCCCAGGTCCGCCTCGGCGAGCACGCCGGCCACCTTGCGCAGGCGACCCTCGCTGGCGGCCACGATGTCATTGGGCCACTTGAGGGCCAGCCCGTCCGCATCCGAGCCCAGCACGTCGTGCGGCCGCGTCCAGCAGCGCCATGGCGGCGACGGCCGGCAGGCGCCAGGCGTGCGCCAGCGGCAGGTCCACGGGACGCAGCCCCGCCGAGACCAGGAGCGCGCGCCCGGGTGGCGCCTGCCAGGGTCGCCGGAAGCGTCCCCGACCGCCCGTCTGCTCGTCGGCCACGGCCAGGCAGATCTCCGGCTGCCCTTCGGCCAGCCAGCCGCGCACGACGTCCTGGGTCGACTCGACCTGGGCGAAGCGCTCCAGGCGGACGATGGCGACGGGCGGTCCGAGGTCGGCCGGCACCGTGCCCGACGGCTCCCGGGTCGGTGGCTCCGGCATGGGCGGCGACGGGGCCATGCCCGCCGGCTCAGGCGTCCGCGGTCTCGGGCTCCTGCAGCCGGAAGGTGCGGTGGATGGCGCGGGCGGCCGCATCGAGCTGGTCCTCGGCGATGATGCAGGTGATGCGGATCTCCGAGGTCGAGATCATCGTGATGTTGATGCCCTCGTCCGCGAGGGCCCCGAACATCTGGGCCGCGTAGCCGGGCGAGTTGTGGATGCCCTCGCCGACGATGGAGACCTTGGCCACGGCGGCGTCCGTGGCGATGCCGACGAACCCGAGGTCCTTGGCGAGCAGCTGCAGGAGGCGCTCGGCGCGGGCCAGCTGGGTGCGGTCCACGGTGAACGAGAGGTCCGTGCTGCCGTCGTGGCCGACGTTCTGGACGATCATGTCCACGTTGAGGCCCTGGTCCGCCATGGGCCCGAAGATGGCCCGCGCGAGGCCGGGGCGGTCCGGCACGCCCATGATGGTGACCTTGGCCACCTTGCGGTCGAGCGCCAGGGCGCGGACCTTGTCGCGCAGCTCCACTGCCGATACCTCCTGGATGCTGGTGCCGGGGTGGTCGCTGAACGTGGAGCGCACCCGGATGATGACGTCGTTGACCCAGCCCAGCTCGACGGCGCGCGTCTGCATGACCTGGGCGCCCTGGTGGGCCAGCTCGAGCATCTCCTCGTAGCCGATGACGGGGATGAGTCGCGCATCAGGGACCACGCGCGGGTCAGCCGTGAAGATGCCCTCCACGTCGGTGTAGATCTCGCAGGCATCGGCCTTGAGGCGGGCCGCCAGGGCCACGGCCGTGGTGTCCGAGCCGCCGCGCCCCAGGGTGGTCACCTCGCCCGTGGCGAAGGTGCTGTCCGTGGAGCCCTGGAAGCCGGCCACGATGACGACCCGGCCGCGCTCGATCTCGGAGCGCAGGCGGGCTGGCTCGATGGTGGCGATGCGGGCCCGGCCGTGGCTGGTGTCCGTGCGGATGCCGGCCTGTGGCCCGGTCAGCGAGATGGCCTCCACGCCCTGCGCGTGCAGGGCCATGGCCACCAGCGTGCCGCTGATGTGCTCGCCAGTGGAGAGCAGGAGGTCCATCTCGCGCGGGTCCGGGTCATCGGTGATGCCGGCTGCCAGGTCGAGGAGATGGTCGGTCGTGTCACCCATGGCGCTGACGACCACGACGAGGTCGGCGCCCGCGCGACGGTCGCGCGCGATCCGGCCGGCCACGTGGCGGATGCGCTCGGCGTCAGCGAGCGAGGATCCGCCGTACTTCTGGACGATGAGTCGGGACATGGCCGCGATTCTACGCGAGCGCCGTGTCCGGGCGAGCGCGCGCGTCGGCGGGCATGGCCAGGACGCGGGCGCCCTCGGCACGCGCCGCCTGGACGAGCGGCCGTCCGGTCAGGCCGAGTGCCAGGGCGCGGCGCTCCATGGCCGACGCGATGGTCGCCGCGGCGGCCGGGTCCGCGCTGAAGGCGATGACCGTGGAGCCGGCCCCGGAGAGGCAGGCGCCCATGGCCCCGGCCGCGCGGGCGGCCGCCACCAGCTCCGGCAGCTCCGGGTAGGCCGCGGCGCGGTAGGGCTCGTGGAGGCGGTCCACGGTGGCCGCGGACAGCAGGTCCAGGCGGCCCTGGCCCAGGGCCGCCACGGCCAGCGCGGCTGCGCCGACGTTGTGGACGGCGTCCGCGAAGGGCACCTGCGACGGGCAGCGCGGCGCGCATGGCGGAGGTCGAGAGGTGGCGGTCCGGCACGTAGAGGGCCGCCAGGAGGCCCGCCGGCGGGTCGAACCGGACGGCCAGCGGCTGCCCATCCGCGATGGTCGCCACGCAGAAGCCTCCGTAGAGCGCGGCGGCGGCATTGTCGGCGTGGCCCTCGTCACGGGTCGCCAACTCCAGGATGCGCGCGCGTCCCAGGGCTCCGTCGAGAAGGGCGTCGGCGGCCACGAGCGCCGCGACCGTCGCAGACGGCGGAGGAACCCAGGCCGCGCGAGACCGGGATGCCGTTGTCCATGCGGATACGCCAGCCCAACGTGCTGGCATCCAGCCCGGCGTCCGAGAGGCCCGCCAGCAGCGACACGACGAAGTGATTGCGCCGCCCCGTGGGCAGCTGTCCGGCCCCCTCCCCGACCACCTCCACACGCACGTCCGGTCGGCTGCCCGGCGGCAGGACCTCGACGTCGATGACGTTGGCGAGGTCGAGGGCCAGCGCCAGGCTGTCGAAGCCGGCCCCCAGGTTGGCCGAGGTGGCGGGCACGTCGACGCGCACCCGGCGCCCGACGATCCCGGCGGCCGTGGACGGCTCGGCTCACCAGCCCAGCACGGAGCGCACGGACTCCACCGTGGGCGCGGCGTCCAGCGGCGGCGTCGCCAGCGAGGCCCCCGTGTCGGGGTCCTTGAGCCCGAGCCCCGTGAGCACCGCCACGATGGTGGCTCCCGGGTCGATCCGCCCATCTGCGGCAGCCTTGCGCACGCCGGCCACCGATGCCGCGCTGGCGGGCTCGCAGAAGATGCCCTCCAGGCGCGCCAGGTCCCGGTAGGCGGCCAGGATCTCCGTCGTCGCTGACGCTGTCGATGAGGCCGCCCGATTCGTCGCGTGCCTGCAGGGCCAGGGTGCCGCTGGCCGGCCGCCCGATGCGGATGGCCGTGGCCACGGTCTGTGGATCGTCGACGTCGTGTCCGAGCACGAGCGGCGCCGCCCCCGCCGCCTGGAAGCCCAGCATGCGCGGCGTCGTCTCCACCAGGCCGGCCCGCTGGTACTCCGTGAAGCCGCGCCAGTAGGCCGTGATGTTGCCGGCGTTCCCGACCGGGATGGCGAGGTAGTCGGGTGCCCCGCCGAGGTCCTCGCAGACCTCGAAGGCGGCCGTCTTCTGTCCCTCGATGCGATAGGGATTGACGGAGTTGACGAGCGTCACCCGGTGCGCCGGGTCGGGCGTGTCGGTCAGGTCGCGCACGACGCGCAGCGCGTCGTCGAAGTTGCCGTCCACGGCCACGACCCTGGCGCCGGCGGCCTGCGCCTGGAGGAGCTTGCCGGCCGCGATCTTGCCGCGGGGCAGGATGACCACGACCTCCATGCCGGCCGCCGCGCCGTAGGCCGCCGCGGACGCGGAGGTGTTGCCGGTCGAGGCGCAGATGATGGCCTGCGCGCCCTCCTCGAGGGCCTTGGCCACGGCCACCACCATGCCCCGGTCCTTGAAGGACCCGGTGGGCTGCTGGCCCTCCACCTTGAGGTACAGCAGCGGCACGCCGATGGCGCGCCCGAGGCTGCGGGCGTGCACGAGCGGCGTGAAGCCCTCGCCCAGGCCGAGCGGCGGCGTGGCCGCGCTGATGGGCAGGAACTCCGCGAAGCGCTCCATGAGCCGCGGCCGGCGGCGGTTGGCGGTCTGCTCCCGCTGCAGCTGCTGCAGCACCTGGCTCATGCGCACGGGTCAGGCGTCGGAGCGGACGGGATAGGCGTGCAGGGGCTGGTCCAGGAGCGCCAGGCGCCCTTCCAGGGCGGCCAGCGAGAGCGGACGGGTCACGAAGCCCTCGTCCGTGGTCGCCAGTGACAGCTCCCGGATGGCCTCCGGGATGCCCGTCACGCCGAGACCCTCGGCCACGACCATCCAGCCCCGCTCGGCCGCCAGGTCGTCCTCGATGGCGATGTCCGACGCGGGGGGCAGCTGCTCCCACATCGACGCCGTCGACTTGGCGAAGACGAGCAGGTCCGCGAGCACGGAGCTGGCGGTGGGCGGGCCGCCGGCGCCGGGGCCGGACATCGTCACCCGACCCACGGGGTCGGCGTCGATCTCGATGAGGTTGGTGACCCCGCGCGTGGCCCCCAGGGGCGAGGTGACGGCCACGGCCATCGGCGTCACCGCGGCACGGACCAGGCCGGCCGGGCTGCGCTCCGCGCGGGCGACGAGCTTGATGGCCAGCCCGAGGCGGGCAGCCACCCCGAGGTGAGCGCGCGTGACACCGGTGATGCCGGGCGTTGCCGTCGTGCCAAGGACCGGGATGCTGCGCCGGAGGGCCTTGACATCCAGCCAGCCGTCGAAGGCCAGGCGCGCCAGCAGGGCCAGCTTGTAGGCCGCGTCCAGCCCCTCGACGTCGCTGCTCGGGTCGGCCTCCGCGAAGCCGCGCGCCTGCGCCTCGCGCAGCACGTCGTCGTACTCGCGGCCGTCGGCTGCCATGGTCGAGAGGATGTGGTTGGTCGTGCCGTTGACGATGCCGCGCACGGCCGTGACGCGGTTGGCGCCCAGGTCCCAGACGAGCGGACCCAGCAGCGGCACGCCGCCGGCCACCGCGGCCTCGAAGCGAAGGCCCACGCCCGCCTCGCGTGCCGCCGCCTCCAGGTGCGCTGCCCTGCTTGGCCAGCAACTCCTTGTTGGCCGTGACGACCGACTTGCCGGCCGCGAGGGCCGCCCGGATGGCGTTCCCGGCGGCCTCCGTGCCGCCCATGAGCTCCACGACGACGTCGACATCCGGGGCGGTCGCCACGGACATCGCGTCATCGGTCAGGCGGACGTCCGGCGGCAGCTCCAGCTTGCGCTCGCCGGCAGCGTCGCGCGCGGCCACGGCGACGAGCGTCGGTGGGACGTGACCGCGGGCCACGGCATTGGATCGCCAGTCCGCGTCGAGCAGCCGGGCGGCCACGGCCGAACCGACCGTGCCGAGGCCCAGCAGACCGACACGCCGGGCCTGGCGCACGGGTCGATCCGAGGTGTCCACCCCGGGGTGTTGCAGATCCATGTGCCGATCGTAGCGCAGGCCCGCGGCTCCGATCGGCCGACGCCGCCTGCTAGGCTTCAGGGCGATGACAGCAGACCCCGACCTCCCAGCCCCCTCGCCGAGCCCGCCGCCGCGCGCGCGCGTCTTCTCCGGCGTGCAGCCCTCCGGCCTGCCCCACGTCGGCAACCACCTGGGCGCCTTCAGCAACTACATCGCCATGCAGGACGGCTACGAGGCCATCTACTGCATCGTCGACTACCACGCCCTGACCAGCACCCACGATGCCGAGCTCATCCGGCGCAACACGCGGGAGATGGCGCTGGGCCTGCTGGCCCTGGGCCTGGACCCCGAGCGGGCCGTGCTCTTCCGCCAGTCGGACCGGCCGGAGCACGTGGAGCTCATGTGGCTGCTGGCCTCGGTGACGCCGACCGGCTGGGTGGAGCGCACGCCCTCCTTCAAGGAGAAGAAGCGCAACCAGCCAGACGACGTCAACCTGGCGCTGCTCAACTACCCGGTGCTGCAGGCCGCCGACATCGCCATCTACAAGGCCAGCTACGTGCCGGTGGGCAAGGACCAGGCCGCCCACCTGGAGCTGGCCCGGGAGATCGTGCGCGCCTTCAACGCCCGCTACGGGGAGACCTTCCCGGAGCCGGCCGCGGTCTTCTCCGAGGCGCCCATCGTGAAGGGCACCGACGGCGCCAACAAGATGTCCAAGTCGCTCGGCAACGTCATCGAGATCTTCGCCGACGAGGACACCATCCGGCGGCAGGTCATGTCCATGGTCACGGACACGCAGCGGCAGCGGCGCAGCGACCCAGGCCGCCCGGAGGTCTGCAACGTCTGCCAGCTGCACCGCATCTTCAGCCCGGCCGACTACGAGGCCATCTGGGAAGGCGAGCGCAGCGCCACCACCGGTTGCGTGGACACCAAGAAGCTGCTCGCCGAGCGCATCCTGGCCACCTTCGCCGAGGCCCGCGAGCGCTACCGGGACTTCAGCGCCCGGCCCGGCCTCGTGGAGGAGATCCTGCGCGCCGGCGCGGAGCGGCTCGCCCCACTGGCCGCCGCCACGCTGGCCGAGTGCCACGAGCGGATGGGGCTGGCCCCGCGGTCATGAGCGGCCGCCGCTGCGCCGGCAGGGGGCCTGGCGCGCGCCAGAGGGCGGGGTAGACTGCGGCCATGATGGGCCGGTTCATCGAGTCCGAGGGGCGCTGGATCCGCGCCCTGCTCATCCTGGCCACGCTCACGGTGGCCCTCGTCTTCATCGGCCTGGCGGCCAACGTCGTCCTCTACTTCAGCGACATCATCCTCATCCTCGTGATGGCCTGGGTGTTCGCCTTCGTGCTCTCCCCGGTCGTGACGGCCATCAAGCGCTTCCTCCCGGTGGCTCCGCGCTCGCTGGTCGTGGTCACCGTCTACGCCCTGCTCTTCGTGGCCCTCAGCGCCATCGTGCTCGTCATCGCCAGCCAGCTGGCCGACTCCATCGTCAGCTTCACCGAGGAGCTGCCCACCCTGCGCGAGCGGATGCCGGAGATCCTCGGCGAGTGGCAGCAGCGGGTGGATGCCCTGGGCCTGCAAGTGGACCTCGTGCTCGTGGCCAACGACGCCCTTGACGGAGTGGCCGAGTCGTCCGGCCAGTTCCTGGGGCCGCTCCAGGAGCTGGCCCTGGCCAGCCTCAACACGCTGGGCAACCTCATGTTCATGATCTTCCTGTCGCTCTTCATCGTCATCGACAAGGACCGCCTGCTGGGCTTCGTCAACCAGGTCACGCCGCCCCGGTTCGCCGAGGAGATGCGCCTCTTCCAGACGAGCGTGGCCTCCTCCTTCGGCGGCTTCATCCGCGGCCAGGGCGTCCAGGGCCTCGTCTACGGCGCCGTTGCGGCCGCCGGCAGCATCGCCCTGGGCATCGACTTCGTGCCCCTCACGACGGCCCTCGTGGCCATCTTCCAGATGATCCCGTTCTTCGGTCCCTTCGTATCGTGGGCGCCGCCTGTGGTGGCCGCCATCCTCACCCAGCCCGACGCCATCATCCCCATCATCATCGTCATGGCCGTGGGCTGGTTCGTGACCATGAACATCGTGCAGCCGCGCGTCATGGCCAGCAGCGTGGGCATCCACCCCATCGTGGTGCTGGTCTCCGTGCTCATCGGCCTGCGCCTCCAGGGCGTCGTGGGCGCCATCTTCGCCATCCCCGTGGCAGCCGTCATCTCGGCCTTCTTCTTCCACTACCTCAATCGATCGAAGGGCGGGCCGCGGGACGTCACCAGTCGCGCCGCCAGGCGCCTGGAGGCCCGGCAGGGGCGGCCCGTGCGCGTGCCCGCCCCGCCCCCGGTGACCGCCCCGGGCGGGGCCTCGCTGGCCACGGCACCTGCTACCGCGGTCGCGGGTGGCCCCGGTGTCCCGGTCGGCTCGGCTCTCCAGGGTGACCCGGGTGTCCAGGGAAGCGCTCCAGATCCCAGGGTGCCGGAGGCCGAGACGCCGTGAGCGACGACGAGGAGCGACCGGCCGACCAGCGTCCACGCCCGCCCGCGGCGCGGCCCGCCGGCAGACCAGCTGCCGATGCACTGACCGGCAGCCTGGCCGACCCCGCCCGACTGGCATCGGGCGAGCGGTACCTGGCCTCGAACCGCACGTCCGCCCGCGCCACGCCACGCACGGCCCGGCCGTTGGCCGAGTGGCAGACGCGACCACGCATCCTGGTCACCAACGACGACGGCATCGAGTCGCGCGGGCTGCTCATGCTCAAGCAGGCCCTTGAGCCCATCGGCGACGTCTACGTCCTGGCGCCGGAGACGAACCAGTCGGCCGTGGGCCACTCGATGACCTTCATGCGCCCACTGCGCGTGCGCGAGCGCACGCTCGATGACGGCTCGGGCGGCTGGTCGGTGGATGGCTCGCCGACGGACGCGGTCGGCCTCGCCTTCCTGGGCTACTTCGGCATCGGCTTCGACCTGGTCGCCTCGGGCATCAACTACGGCGCCAACCTGGGCGACGACGTGACCTACTCCGGCACGGTGGGCGCGGCCATGGAGGCCGTCCTCTCCGGCTGTCCCGGCCTTCGCCATCAGCCAGGTGCTCGACGGCGAGCCCGACTTCACGCTGGCGCGCCAGGTGGCGGCGCTGGTCGCGCGCAACATCCTCGAGCACGGCCTCGGCGCCGGCGAGCTGCTGAACGTCAACGTGCCTGCGGTCGGAGCGCGAGGCTGTGGCCGGCATCGAGTTGACGCGGATGGGCAAGCGCGTCTACCAGGACCAGCTCCTGGAGCGTCTCGACCCGCGCGGGGTGCCCTACTACTGGTTCGGCGGTCCGCCTCCCAGCGGCGTGGCCGAGCCGGGCACCGACTTCCATGCCGTCTTTGCCGGCAAGGTGGCCATCACGCCGATCCACCTGGACCTCACCGCCCGGCGCCTCCTGGAGCGCATCGGTGCCTGGGACTGGCAGATGACAGGCGATCGTGACGCCCCACCTCAGGCGAGGGCCGGCACGTAGCGCGGGTCGACCGCGTAGACCTCCCGGATGCGCTCCGGCGTGAGGACCGAGCGGGGCGTTCCGTCGGCCACGAGCCGGCCGCCGTCCAGCAGCGCCAGGCGCGGGAAGAACTGGGTGGCCAGGCTCAGGTCGTGTAGCACCGCCAGCACCGTCAGGCCATCCTCGGAGAGGCGGGACATCAAGGACAACACCTCCACCTGGTGTCGCAGGTCCAGGTGGACGGTGGGCTCGTCCAGGACGATGAGCCGGCCGCCCTGCGCCACCGCCATGGCCACCAGCACCAGCTGGCGCTCGCCCATGGAGAGCTCCCGCACGTCGCGTCCTCGCAGGTGTTCGATGCCCACCCGCGTCATGGCCGCGTCAGCAGCCACGTGGTCGAACGAGCTGGCGCCCGTGAAGGGGTTCTCGTGCGGGATGCGGCCCAGGCGAACGACCTCCTCGACGCGCATGGCGAAGGGCAGCTCGACCCCGCTCGGGACGACGGAGATGGTGCGTGCCAGCGCCGCCCGGCCGATCTCGCGCAGGGCCACGCCGTCGATGGCCACGCTGCCGGAGGTCGGCGTCACGATGCCCGTCAGGCAGCGCAGCAGACTGGACTTGCCGGCGCCGTTGGGCCCCACGAGGCAGACGGCCTCGCCGGGATCCAGGTGCAGGCTGACATCGGCGAGCACGGCCCGCGAGCCGTAGCGCAGGTCGAGTCCGCGGATGTCCACGCTGACGCCGGGCAGGCTCATAGCTGGTACCCGGCCCGGTAGCGACGCAGCAGGATGACGAAGACGGGCGCGCCGATGACGGCCGTCACGATGCCCACCGGCAGCTCGCCCTGGATGCGCGCGCCGAGGTCCGCCAGGATGAGGAAGGCCCCACCGAAGATGGCCGAGAGCGGCAGCACCAGTCGCGCATTGGGACCCACGAGCAGGCGCACGACGTGGGGCACGACGAGGCCCACGAAGCCGATGAGCCCCGCCAGGGCCACCGCGGCGGCCGTGACCAGCGAGGCCAGCCCGAGCAGGATGGCCCGCTCGCGGCGAACGTCCACGCCCAGGTGCTGGGCCGTGTCGTCGCCGAGGAGCAGGCCGTTGAGCGAGCGCGCCCGGGCCATGATGAGCACGGTCCCGATGAGGATGACCGGCAGGCCCACGACGAGGCTCTGCCAGTCCGCGCCGCTGAGGCTGCCGAGCAGGTAGAAGAAGATCTGGCGCAGCTGTGAGCCGGCGAGATACATGGACATGGCCAGGCCGGCCGCCAGCATGGACCCCACCGCATAGCCCGTCAGCAGCAGCGTCGTGAGCGTGGCGCGTCCGCCCCCGCCGGCCACCTGGTGGACGATGAGCACGGCTGCCAGGGCGCCCACGAAGGCCAGGATGTTGACGAGGCCGAGGCCCAGCACGGCCACCTGCACGGGGATGAGCACGCCGATGGCGGCACCGAGCGCGGCGCCGCTGGCCGTGCCCAGCACGTAGGGATCGGCCAGCGGGTTGCGAAGCAGGCCCTGGAACGTGACCCCGGCCACGGCCAGGCCGAGGCCGACGATCAGCGCCGTCAGGACCCGCGGCAGCCGCAGCTCCATGACGATGGTCTCGGTCGACTTGGACCAGGTCTCCGGGACGGGCCAGCCCAGCAGGTCGCGGGCCAGGATGGCGACGGTGTCAGCCGGCGAGACCGAGACGGTCCCCAGCGCGATGCCCGCCACGACCGCGACCGCCAGCACGAGCAGGCCGGCCACGCCCAGCACGACCGGGCGGCGGCGTAGCCCGGCGAGCCGGGTCGGGCGGGCGGCGACCTGGCCGCGTGCCAGGTCCGGGGCGGTCATGGGTCAGCCGGCCCCGCAGAGCACCGGGTCGGGCGGGGCATCGGGCAGCTCGAGCTCGGGATGGATGGCGCGCGCCAGCGAGGCCAGGCCCTGGGGCAGCCGGGGCCCGGGCCGGGTCACGGGCACGTCATCGACAGGCCGGATGTCGCCGTTGACGACGGCCGTCATGTCGCCCCAACCGGGTCGGGCGGCCACGTCCGCCGGGCAGACGCCGTAGTTGGCGTCGCCCACCACGATGACCTCCGGGTCGGCCGCCACGAGGTCCTCGAGCGGGATGGAGAAGACGGCCGGATCGCTGGTGGTGATGGGCTCGCCGCCCGCCAGGACCACCATGTCGGCCACGAACGAATCGGGCGCCGGCGCGTAGATCTCCGGCTCCGAGCCGATCTGGTAGAAGGTGCGCGGCGTGCTGCCTGTCTTGGCGGCCGCGGCCGCGACCGCATCGAGCTGAGCGGACATCTCCGCGGTCATGGCGGCGGCCTCGTCGGCGGCGCCGATGGCGCTTCCGATGAGCTCGATGTCGGCCAGCACGGCAGGCACATCCGGGGCATACACGACGATGACCGGGTAGCCCAGCTCGCGCAGGCGAGCCACGTCATCCGGCGGCGTGAAGTAGTTGCCTGCCGCCAGCACCAGGTCCGGCTCGAGACCCACGACCTGCTCGGTGACGACGCCCTGGTAGGTGGCCACGTCGGGCAGGTCGACAGCTTCCGCGGGGTAGTCGTCGAAGGACGTCCCGCCCACCAGGCGGTCGCCCGCGCCGAGCGCGAAGACGATCTCCGTGTTGGCCGGGGAGAGGCTGATGATGCGCTCCGGTGGAGCCTCCAGGGTGACCTGTGTGCCCTCGTCGTCCGAGACGGTCACGGGGAATGCCGCGTCCGCGGCAGCGGCCAGCCCTGGCAGCGCGGCCAGGCCGAGGCTGAGAGCCAGGCCGAGGCCGAGGACACGGGAAAGCCCTCGGTCGGTGCGCGCGCCGAGGGCTCCATCGATGATGCGAACGTCCATGTGCGGTCCCCTTTCTCGCGAAGGGCTGGTGCACGAACCTGGACACGGCGACCGGACTTGCAGCGCGTGGCGCTGATCACCGTAGCGGGACTGTGCCGGAATCTCACCGGCTTCGCGTGCCGCAGGTTCTTGCTATGTGATGTTGTCGAGCCGAGTCTAGCGTGCCGTGCGAAGCCGCTGTGCCCCGTCACGCAGCGCCGCCGCTGGCATCCCCCAGTGCCGTAAGTCGCGCGTAAGCGACGCTCCCGAGACTGCGCCCTACCGCCCCCACCGCCGGCTCAGCCCGCCGGAGGAAGGTCCAGATGGAAGGACGCATCCATGCCCGAGATCGCCACGCGGCCGGGGCCGTGCTGTCGACCACCCTGCTCCTGGCGTTGCTGCCAGCAGCCACCCACGCAGCTCCACCAGGGTTGGCTGAGCTGCCGACGTGCGGGCCCGGAGACGAGGCCCGCGCCATGGACGCCGGGGTGGTGACACCCTGGCAGGCCGTGCTTGACGATGACGGTGTCGTCACCGGACACCGGGTGGTCCTGCGCGGCCAAGGCAGGGACGTCACCCTGCGCACCGGTCGCCACGGCTTCTCTGTGCCAGTGACGGGATCGCGACTGCTCGTCGGTGAGCGCTCCCCTGACAGCACGTCCGTGACCATGGTGGACCTCGACCGCGCCTGCCGCCTGTGGGACCGCTCCCTGGACGGCCTCGCGTTCGAGACCGATCCGGTCGCCGATCCCGGTGAGCTGCGGCTTGCCATCCATGAACCCGGGACGCGCGCGTTCGTGGGCGACCTCCTCCTGGAGACGGACAGCGGTGCCACGGTGGCCATGTTCGAGGGTCAGTGCAACACGCCCTGTCAGCCCAACGACGGCGAGCTGACGCCGGCCGACTTCGTGCCGGCAGGTGCCCCGCGGCCCGTGCCCGCGTTCCCGGCGGGGGCCTGGCCGAAGGACACGGTCCTGGCGTTCGCCTGGCTTGCCGGTGCCGTGCCGCCGGACTGGGCCAAGACGCCCATCACGAGCGGGGCAGCTGACGCCTCGGACACGAGCCTCTCGCGCAGCCCGCGCTTCGTGCTGCGGAGCGGGGTCGCGGATACGGTGCGCTACACCCCCTCGTTCCCGGACTTCTGCCGCTACGGCATCGCCTGCGCCTCCCGCAACATGCCCGTTTCGTGGCTGGTCTGGCTGCGTCCGCACGGCACGGACTTCAGCTGGGGGACGCTGCGCTGGTGTCAGAAGGAGGACGCTTCCGGCTGCTTCGACATCCGCCGCGTCCTCATCCATGAGCTCGGCCACATCGACGGGCTCGACCATCCCTCGCGGGAGGGCTTCAACCTGGAGGCCAACGAGACGGTCATGCATGCCATCACCCCGGCCAAGCCCAACGCCGGCAGCACTCGCCACGCCTTCGGCCGCTGCGACGTGGCGACGCTCCAGGAGCTCTACGACCTGCCCAGCAGCACGACGCTGGTCTCCAGCTGCAACGACGTGGCCACGGAGCTGACGCTCGGTGCGTCGAGCACCTCGGTCCTGCCTGGCAGCACCGTTCGGCTCCGGGCTGACCTTCGGGCCGCACCGCTCCCGTCCCTGGGTCGCCTGGCGGGCAATGCCCTCAACGGCCGGTCGGTGAAGCTGCGCTACCGCCGTGCCGGCACCAGCGACGCCTGGACCACGCTCTGGATGGAGCCGCTGCGTGAACGGTGGCTACAGCCTGACCATCGCTCCCCAGGCCACCTGGGAGTACCAGGCCGTCTTCCCGGCTCCCGCCGGTGAAGGCCTGCGGACCAGCACGTCGGCCGTGGTGAAGGTGAGGGTCGGGCGGTGACCGCGCAGCAGATCCTCACGCGCGTGGTCGTGTCGCTCCTCCTCGTTCAAGCCCTGGTCCCCGGCGCCAGGGCCAGCGGCCAGGAGGCCGCGGCCTCCCCCATCGCGGAGGCCTCCACGCCCGTCTCGCCGCCGACGGAGGTCACCGCACCCGTCGCCTGGCTGCGCGGTCCGTTCGGCCGCGTCGCCGGAGGCACGTTCGAAGGACCCGCGACGGCTCCCCCGGGTGGTCAGCCGCTCGGGACGGTCGTTCGGCGCGCTCCACTGGCGCTGGAGACTGCGGGCGGCGAGGACATCAGCGCCCTCGTCGTGACGGCGCAGCCGATCGACGTGCCTCGGGCGCCGGAGCCGCTCTCGAACGGCGACCTGGCCTTCGAGGGCCCGGATGCGGTCGGGAGGTACCTCATCGTGGCCGACCTGACCACCGCGTCCGGGGTCGTCAGCCGACTGGCCTGGCTCGTGGATGTACCCGACCAGGAACCGCCAGAGGATGGCCTCTACGACATCCCGGCGCCGGAGATCGTGGTGACCGCCCATGGTGGATCCTCGTCCGGCCGCTCGGGCAGCGGCTGCTACGCCTACCTCTGCGTGGACGTAGGCAACCCGCCTCCCGGTGGAGGACCTGCCCGTGCTCGCCGCCCGTCCGGGCGAGCCGCTCGCGGCGCACCCGGCCGATGGGTCGGCCCTCGTCTCCTGGAAGGGACGGCTGTCGTCGCTCGACGACCCCTCGCGGGTCACCGTCCGGACCGGGGCGGCCCTCCAGGAGCCGTTGCAGAACGTGGTCGACCTGGCGGGCCTGGAGCCGCCGGCAGCGGGCCGCTGGCTGCTGGACCTGGAGGTGGAGTTCGACCGCGAACGCGGCTGGATGCGGACCCTCTACGTCCTGGACGTCAGGTAGCGGCGGGTCCGACCAGGACCCGCGTGACCGGAGGCCAGCGGCTATTCGCCGCTGGCCTCCCCGGCCGTGGCGGTGGCAGGGAAGAGGGACGTCTGTGCCTTCTCCGGCAGCATCACGCCGAGGATCTCCTGCAGGGCCAGGATGTGAGCGCACGTCTTCCAGCTCTCGAAGTAGTGGCAGTTGCACTGCCATGCATCGGCCTCGAGGACGACATGGTGGGCATCGTTGTCGCCAGCGAACGTGACCGCCAGGCGCTCGACGGTGATGCGGTCGCGCTCACGCGCGTAGCGATGCGCCTTCTCGATCTTGCCGATGACGCTGGAATGCATCGATCCACACCTCCGGCCCGCCGTCGTCCGCGCGGTGGCCTCTGCATGGTGCCGGGCGGGGCCAGGGCAGCCGCCGCGACCGGTCACCGATCCCTGGCCTCCTAGACTAGCGAGTCCGCCAAGAAGCGACAGGGCCGGAAGGGTTACGAAGCGACGTCCTGGTCGACCTGGGCGAGCTGCTGCTTGATGTGATCGATGACGGCGACCGGGCTGGGGTCCATGGCATAGGTGAAGGCCACGTAGACGCTCAGGTGGTCACCCAGCGTGACGGCCGAGAGCGACTGGGCGAGTCGTCCCTCGCCAGTCGCCGGCACGGCCTGCCAGGAGATCTTGCCGGCCCGGAGGATGTCGCCCATGAGCCGCGCCTTGATCACGCTGCGAGGGTGGTCGAGATCGCCCGCCAGGAACACGACGAAGAGGTGGTCGCGCAGCGACTCGGGCTGCTCCAGGCCCACGACGGTGTTGTGCGTCGCCTCCGGCAGCTCCTCGAAGGCGGCGGTGGACTTGCCGTTCTCGTTGAGCTGGGTCTTCCAGCGGCGCGCCACCGGCGCCAGGAAGCCGGCGCCGATGATGACCGGGTAGCGGTCCACGAGCGCCCAGGCGAGCTGCTTGGCGGGGTTGTCCGCGGTCGGCACCTCTGGCGCGCAGCGGGCCGCCATCTCGCGAGCCGCGGCAGCGCCGGCCCGCACCTCGGCCTCGTCGAGCGCGAGGACGCCGACTCGTTCCAGGAGGCCGGCCAGCAGGCCCAGGGAGTAGCCCAGCGACGAGCGCGGGGTCCCGTGGGCCGGGAACGTCGCCAGCGGCAGGCCGGCCCGCTCCGCGACGGTCTTGAGCGGCCCGCCGGAGGTCAGCACCACGACCGGGCAGCGACGCTCGAGGGCGACGGAGAGCGCGCTGATGGTCTCCTCCGTGCCGCCACTCTTGGAACTGGCGACGACGAGGGTGTCCGGACCCACCCAGGCGGGCAACTCCTCGCTGCGCACCACCTCCAGGGGCACCGTCAGGCGGTCGGACCAGATGCCGCGCACGAGGTCGCCGCTGATGGCCGAGCCGCCCATCCCCAGCACGGCCACCGCCCGAGGCGAGGCCCAGGGCAGGCTCAGGGCCCGCGAGAGGCGCCAGCCCTCCTCGACCTGGTCCGGGAGCTCGGCGACGAGGCCGAGCATCCCGCCCGGATCGGCCCGGCGCATGGCTTGGAGGTCGTCGAGGATGCCGCCGCTGTCGACCGCTGCGGTGTCCATCGTCAGCGTGGCCGTCTAGCCCTGGACCATGCGGCCGCCCTCGGCCAGGAGCGCATCGCGGAGGGCCGCGCTGCTGGCCTCCGTGTAGACGCGAACCAGCGGCTCCGTGCCGCTGAAGCGGACCAGCAGCCAGGAGCCGTCGTCGACCCAGAACTTGAAGCCGTCTCCCGTGTCCAGCGGCGCCGTGCGCGCCACCGGTCGCCCGCCCAGGCTGGTCGGCGAGTGCTCTCCCAGCTCGACGAGCAGGCGCGTCTTGAGCGCCGGGTACGAGGCACGGTCGGTATGCACGTCCTCCCGCAGGTAGAAGGAGGGACCGGCGATGTCGTGCAGGTGCGCCACGGCGGCCGAGACGGGCGCGCGGCCGGCTTCGCGCTCGCGCACGAAGAGATCCAGCAGGAGAAGGTCGGCGTAGATGCCGTCGCGCTCCGGGAGGTGCATGCCGAAGCCGTAGCCGCCCGACTCCTCGCCGCCCATCATGGCCCCGGTCTCGATCATGCGCGGGCCCACGAACTTGAAGCCGACCGGGGTCTCGTGGACCGCCACGCCGTATCGCTCGCCGAGCCGGAAGGCCATCGACGTCTCGTTGACCGTGGAGACGACCGGCGCCCGCTCGCCGCGGTGCTCGAGCATGTAGTACATGAGCAGGCCCATGCACTGCAGCTGGTGGATGAACTCCCCGCGCTCATCCGCGGCACCGGCGCGGTCGGCGTCGCCGTCGAGCAGCAGTCCCAGGTCGTAGCCGCCCTCGCGAACGCGGGCGAGAGCCTCGTCCACATGCGGTCGGATGGGCTCCGGGTTGACGCCCCCGAACCAGGGGTTGCGCTCGCTGTGGATCTCGTCGACGACGATGCGCCCGCCCGCCAGCAGGCGCCCGATCCAGCCGGCGCCGGACCCGTAGAGCGGGTCGACCAGCACACGGAGGTCCTGCGAACGCAGCCGGTCGAGGTCCAGCGTCCGGCGTACGTAGGCCTCGTAGCCCGTGTATGGGTCGAAGCGTTCGACGAACACCGGCCGTCTCCGCGTCATCGAACGGGCGGCGCGGCGGGGTCTCCGCGGCTCGGGTCGCGATGACATGCTCGACGGCAGCCAGGATGGGCGGGTCGGCGGCAGCTCCCGTCGGAGACTTGATCTTGAAGCCGTTGTCCGTCCAGGGGTTGTGCGAGGCGGTGATCATGACCGCGCAGGCGGCACCCCGCTCGACGACCTCGTAGGAGGTCATCTGGGTGGGGATGGCTCCGGCCGCGAAGAGCACGGGGATGTCGTGTGCGAGCAGGACCTCCGCGGCCGCGGTGGCGAAGTGCTCGCTGGCGAAGCGCCGGTCGTAGCCGACCACGACGCCCTTCGCCGCGCTGCCCTGGGCCACCACCCACTCGGCCACGCCCTGCGCGCAGCGGCGCACGTTCTCGAAGGTGTACTCCTCGCCGATCCTGGCGCGCCAGCCGTCGGTCCCGAAGACGATGGCTGAGCCTGCGGGCGCTGATGCGGTCACGGGTGCACGGCCTCCTCGCTCGGCGACCCCGCAAGGGCGGGGCCGCACGAAGACGATGGTACCGCGCCCATGGCGAGCGCCCTGGTTCGCGACCGCCGGCGGCCACCCGGCACCGGCTGACGGTGGCGGCCACC